>CABXCS010000001.1 GCA_902510755.1 uncultured Woeseiaceae bacterium
TTGCTAATGTGGATTTCAGTTCCTTTGGTGAATTTAATCGATATCCGTCAGCACCAAATGATTCTGCAATTTTTAAGAAATCTGGGTTGGTTAAATCAGCACCAATAATATGTGATTCAAATCTGTCTTTTTGATCTCGTCGCACATTACCAAATGAACTATTGTTGAATACAATAGTTATTAAGCCGATATTATGCTGTATTGCAGTTGCTAATTCAGGCATGGCAAATAAAAATCCGCCATCCCCAATTATTGATACAACTGGCTTATCTGGTGCTGCAACTTTTACTCCCAAAGCAGTTGGGAATCCATAACCCAATGTTCCTTGATATCCAGATGATACATAGGTTCTTGGCTCATAGGTTGGAAATCCATAATAAGAAGTGAAACCTGCTTGGCATAACTCCTCAACAAAGTACCCATCTCTCGGAAGTACATCTCGAATCACATTTAAATATGACATTTGTGGCTGGATCTTCTCTATAGCAACACCCATTTTTGTTTTAGCTGCAGTGATTCGGTCAATATTTCCCGCCTTAAAACCAACCTTATTGATTTTATTGATTAATGCACTAACACCGTCAACAGAATCAGCAACAATACCCACATCTGGCTTTAAGCGAGTCATTTCTTCAGGGTCTATATCTATTCTAATTAATTTCGGTGCATTTGCGTATACAGACCCAACCCACCCTGGAGGTGATCGATCATAGTACTTCATCATTGACAACCAACGCATATATTGCATTTCTAAGCGTGAACCAATTCCGATTAACAGATCTGTATCATTCCATAACTTTCTCGCTGCTGCACTTGACACACCAACTTCACTATCTTCACTTACAACTCCTTTACCACTTCTTAATGCAGTAGAGGCGGCACCTAACAGCGAAGATAACTCTCTTACCTCTGCACTCGCGTGCTGTGCTCCACTTCCAGACATAATCATTATATTCTTTGATTTTGCTATCAGATTTGCCGCTTGACTGATAGCGTCATCATTAATTGAGGGTTTATCAATCTCAATATTTCCTGGAAGGCATTCCACATCCCATAACTGCGCCATTGTATCCCAGCACATTTCAACAGAAACTGGTCCAGGTCTCCCACTTTGCATGGTTTTGAATGCTTGATTCATGAAAGCAGGAGTCTCAGTCGGATCTGAAATGTGTCCGGCATATTTGATAATTGTCTCTAACGTTGCGGTTTGACTTGATAATTCATGCAAATGACCTCTGCCTTTGCCAAGAAACTCTGAAGGAACCTGTCCTGTCATACATAAAAGAGGTACATTACCCCCAGCCGCTGTACACAATGCAGCTGTAGTATTTAAAACACCGGGGCCAGGTACGACTGAAAAAGCTCCAGGTTTACCCGTTGCCTTAGAGTAACCATAGGCCATATAACCAGCACCCTGTTCATGTCGTGTAATTACCGTTTTAATATCAGGCTGCTTATATAAAGCATCAAATATTGGGTAGGTTTGAGCTCCTGGCAAACCAAAAACTGTGTCAATACCATTGGCTTGTGCCGCCCTAACCATGGCTTCACCACCTGACATTTTTTCTAATTTCTTCACATTACTATCCTTGTATATATAAAACCTATTGCAAATAAAGTCATAATTAAAATACATGACCAATTCCAAATAACTAGTATCTTATTAGGTCTGTACTTTGTTGGAATTTTTTTTGATGTAATAGCCAAATAATTATAATAAGCAATCGTAGGTGCAGCAATTAGCCCAACACTTGTCGCGAAATACAAAAACGCTTTGAAACTACTCAATAGGAATAATAATATTATAATTATCCCAATAACTTGAATACATGAAAATAACTTATATCGATCTGGTAAATGAACAGGTCTTTTCATTATCACACCAGCTAAGCGATCAGTTAAACGAGGCATTACATCCATTAATGCAATTTGAGTAGACCACATAACTGCGAGGCCTGCACTGGCAATAACAGGATAAGACCACTTGCCTATTGTCTCTGTGAAGACATGAAATAATTCAGCGGCAAACTCTGGTGGGGTAACTGGGACCTCTCTACCTGTCCCAAATAGGACTGCTGTACCCATTACGACAAAACATACCGCTAAAAATAATGTTAAAAAATAACCTATCTTAAAATCTCTAATTGCATCTTCACCACTAAAATTAGCTTCATCAAGTTTCCTTTTTTCGACCACCCATTTGGAAAATAAAATAGCTCCATTAGTGGGCATAGGCATCCATCCTGCAACCGCTATTACAAATAGAGATAGCGGCATATCAATGGATACATCAGCTAATATAGGTCTGCCATTACTTCCCAATAGAGGCAGTGCAAACAAAAGAGCTGCTAAAGTTAAAAGTGAGAATACTATAACCAGAATTTTAACAATATTTTCTGCTTTTCCATACTGACCATTCATTAATATGAGTGCTGAAAATATAGTGATAATAATTGCTACATAGGGTGCGGAATAAGATAAATCAAAGACACTTATAAATAAACCAGCAGTAACCATTGAAACGGCACTGGTGGCAATGAAAGTATCTACTATAAAACCAGCCAAGAGCCAAGCAAGGGCTAACTTACTTATCTCACCATAAGCTTTTACTAAACTCTCACCAGTTGCATTGGCATAATCTACAGCGAAACGGAATGCTGGGTATTTTATCAATGTCACCGCTATTATGAGCCATAACAAAGATAACCCATAATCTGCACCTGCTTGCGTTGAATAAACCAAATGGGAAACACCTACACCAACTGCTGCAAGCATTAGACCAGGCCCAACACGTGATAAAATTTTGTTCATTCAATTACGCTTTTGCAACATTTACGATCTGAATATTCGTGTACTCATGGAGGCCTTCTTCAGCAAATTCTACCCCAATTCCAGAACATTTGACTCCGCCAAATGGAACATTTGGAGCAATTCCACCATGACCATTTACCCATGCTGTACCACACTCCAATTGGCTAGCAACTTTTGCAGCTCGCTCCGTATCAGAGGACCAGACAGAACCGCCCAAACCCGTCTCAAGGGCATTAGCACTATTAATTGCGTCATCTAAATCTGAGTATTTGATTATCGGTAATAGTGGTCCAAACTGCTCTTCATCAACTATCCGCATTCCATCATTAACATCAGCAACCAGCGTATATGGCATAAAATATCCTGGCTCATTAGGTATATCTCCTCCACAAAGAACGCGACCACCTTGTTCTTTCGCATCCTCGAATAAAGCTACAACTTTGTCATATTGCATTTTATTTTGAATTGGACCTTGTAAGTTATTCTCATCAAGACCATCTCCCATTGGGATACCAGATGCAGCATTAGCTAACTCTTTACATAAATCATCATAAATCGAATCATGAACATATAATCTTTTCAAAGCAGCACATGTTTGACCATTATTCAGAAATGCACCCTGAATTATATCCGGTGCAACTGCGGCTGGATCAACATCATCAAGAACAATACCCGCATCATTACCGCCAAGTTCGAGCGTCAATCTTTTCAAACTCGCAGAAGAACTGCTCATGACTTTTTTGCCAGTTGGAATAGATCCTGTAAAAATAATTTTTTGGATATTGGGATGCTCAGTCATCCATTGACCTAAATTATCTTCACCTGTAACACAATTAAGCACACCAGCTGGTAAACAAGCGCTGATAATTTCTGCCATACGCAGCGAACTCAAGGGAGTATATGGTGAGGGTTTCATTACCACTGTATTGCCCGCCCTAATAGCCGGTACAATATGCCAAACCGCAATCATAAGCGGCCAATTCCAAGGGAGTATAGAACCAACAACACCTATTGGTTTTCTGGTTTGAACGATTTTTGCATTTTCATCATCTTGGATAATTTTTTCAGGAAGCTTTAATGTACTGGTATAACCTGCCCATCCAGCTGCGCCACCAAGTTCAAATCTTGAGCCGGCCCCTTCAAGAGGTTTACCCTGTTCTTGAGTTAATAATTTAGCCAACTCTTCTGAGTGTGATGCAATTGCTGATGATATTTTTCCACAAACAGCAGCTCTGTCATCATCTGAAACTTTTGACCAAGTTATAAATGCATCAGAAGCTGCTTTCACGGCACTGTTCAAATGATCTTTTGTTGCGATTGGGCAATTCGCAACCACCTCTTCATTAGCTGGGTTTTTCACAGCAAATGTTTTCTCAGTGACTATTTTGTCACCATTTATAATTAGACCATAATCAGACATTCTCAAACTCCTAATTTTTTATTATCATTTAAACTAACGACCCTTTATAAATTCAGGGTACGATTGTTACATGCTATAACTAATAACACCATAAAGATGAATTCATAAGAAAGTATACTTAACATGTTAAATTAACTCAAATCATGATATTTATACTAAATAAGTTTTAATATATTATTTAAAAAGGGAATTAATTCAATGCAACCTCTAAAAATCAAAATATTCAAATTAATTTTATTAATCCCTTTTTTGAGTTTTGGCTCGTATCTCTATGCGAATGAATCAGAACCACCTAATATAATATTAATTGTTGCAGATGATTTAGGGTATTCAGATCTGGGTGTATATGGTAGTGAAATAAAAACACCTAATTTAGATAATATGGCAAAAAATGGTATTCAATTAACAAATTACCATACTGGTCCAACATGCGGACCAACCCGAGCCATGCTAATGACTGGTGTCGATAATCATCGTGCTGGCCTTGGGACAAATGCAGCTGCGTTAAGGCGACTTCCTGAGTTGAGGGGATTACCAGGTTATGAGGGGTTTTTGAATGACCGTGTAATGCCGTTCTCAAAAATCTTAAATGATGCTGGTTATCATACATTTATGGCTGGGAAATGGGATCTGGGGAAAACAAAAGGAAAGCTTCCAACAGATCAGGGATTTGATCGATATTTTGGAATAGCTGATGGCGGCGGCAGTCATTTTAGTGATGGTCGAGGAACATTTGCTGGTCAACAAATTGCAGCTTATTTTGAAGATGGTAAGAAAGTTACAAAACTAGATAAAGAATTCTACTCAACAAAAGATTATACCAATCGAATTCTTAATTATATAAAGAATAAGCCTCAGGACGACAAACCTTTCTTTGCCTACTTAGCATATACCGCGCCTCATTGGCCGCTTCAGGTACCTGATGCATGGATAGATAGATATAAAGGGACTTACGATAAAGGTTGGGAAGAAATTCGTAAGCAACGTTTTGAACAACAGAAATCATTTGGGTTGCTAAATCCAGATGTTCAGTTAACCCCTCTAAATCGTGCGGTAAAGAGCTGGGACTCACTACCAACTTTTCAAAAACAAACAGAAATCAAGCGAGCAGAACTGCATGCCGCAATGATCGAATTAATGGATCTTCATATAGGTCGACTTATAGAGTTTTTAACTGACAACATTGATAGAGAAACTATCGTAATTTTTGTTTCTGATAATGGGGCTGAAGGAAATGATATTGGTGCAGTTGGTGATAATAAATACTGGATTCCTGCTACCTTTGATAACAGGATAGAGAATATGGGAAAAAGAGATTCTTATGTATGGTTGGGAGCTGGATGGGCTCACGCCATGGTCTCACCTTTTCGAAATTATAAATCTTATACAACCGAGGGTGGCATAAAAACTCCAGCTATATTTTATAGCACTAAAAATAGATTTAATAATGGAATCAAAAATTCAGTTATGTCAGTTATGGATATTGCTCCAACCATCCTTGATATAGTAGATCTGAAGCACCCGCATGTATCTGAGAAAGAGTTGATCCCCATGACTGGTAAATCAGCATTGAATTATCTTACTGATCAATCAGAAACAATACATGGAGATGAACCTATTGGTTGGGAATTATATGGGAATCGTGCATTGATAAAAAATAAATATAAAGCAGTCCTTATCTGGCCTCCAGAGGGCACTGGTGAATGGCAGCTCTATGATATATCTGAGGATCCTACTGAAAGTAATGATCTTTCAAAAAGCCACGCCAACCTTCTTGAGAAAATGATCAATGACTGGAATGGTTACGCTGAAGTTAATGGTGTAGCTATAGTCAACGAGGATATTGGATATGGTCGATATAAATAAAATTATCCATCTTATTTACTATTGAAATGAACGGCCTAATTCAATTAACTCAGAATAAAAACCAGATACATTTAAGGTAATTTCAATTGGATGCTCTTCAATATTCAACCAATACCATCCATGGTTACCACCGAATGGAGCAACAATTGAGCCTGCACTACTGGATGTTTCACTCTCCCTGTAACGAATAAAATAATCATCTGGATAAAGTTGAACATCTTGCTTAGGGTCAGCATGAAAATCTGTATAAACCACACCTTTATTAACTGACCATGAATAAACCAAAACATCACCTTGCTGCATGAGCGCCTTATATTCGAGTTGTTCACCGCTATCAAGATTTATTATAATTTGATCACTAGAAAAAGAATTCAACTGTGTTGTTGAGAATGGAGCGCCTATAACATCTGGCTCCCATGAGTCAAATTCTTCGGGAATTGCTGGATAGTCACCACTAATCACTCTCACTACCGTGTTTTGTTCTGAAGGAGCTTCTTTATCCGTAAGCTTTATTAATCCCAATTTATTTCCAACTCCAGTTGGGTCAACGCCATATTCAGCAGGTAATATAAACATTACAACTATAATAATTGCTAATAATAAAACTCCCATAATCCCTGAAAATGAAAGCTTATTTTCGTTTTTATCGCCCATAAAACACTCTTTGTAGAATTAAATTAATACCTAAAAATTGTAAACTTAAATTAGACGTGACTCATTGTCATTTTTTTATTATAGGTTGATTGTTTATAAAAGTGCAAAAGATAAGAAATATCCACTTATTTGAAAACTAGCTAGCATAAAGCCAGAAAACATTAAGCAATAGTTAAACATTCTGGCATGCTTATAAAAACCTCCTTGTGTTCGCCATAAATTAATAGCAACTAAAGCACCTAATAACGCTATCATTTGCCCTATTTCAACACCTAAATTAAAAGAGAGTATGTTTGTAACCAAACCATCATCAGACAAAGTCATGTCCTGAATTTTGGTTGCCAAGCCTAATCCATGAATTAATCCAAAGATAAATACCGCTAATTTGGGATTTGGTATTTTACTGATAATCGACTTTAAACCATCAAGATTCTCTAATGCTTTATAAGCCACTGATAACCCGATAATTGCATCAATAATATATGGGTTAATTTTCAATCCAATCAATACCCCAGAAAGCAGCGTAATACTGTGCCCTAATGCGAAAAGTGAGACAAATAATGCTACCTCCCTGAGCTTATACAAAAAGAAAATAACCCCACATAAATACAACAAATGATCGTAGCCGGTGATCATATGTTTAGCGCCTAAATAAATGAAAACTCCTATTGCCTGACCATTATTCTCTTGCAGGAAATGAGCATCTTTACCAGATATACCATGCGCTTGAACTGTGTTTAAGAGTAGTACTAAAAATACATAAAGACACATAAATATAACTATATTGTGTTGCTTGACAGTAAAATTCAGTTTCTTCATAAGATGACAGCGCCCTCCTAATAAGGTCTAATTGAATTAATAAATAACTTTATAAAATATTAATATTTCTAAGTATTAAGGAATAATAACATGACATCATCCCTTGTATGTGCATCTCATAGTCCTCTTCTTTATTGCTATGCGGAACAACCTAAAGATTGGGATGCACTTCAGCTCGCCTATGAAGAGCGAATAAAAGCAGTAAAAAAATATAATCCTGATTTAGTTATTGCTTTCGGTTCAGATCACTTTAATGGTTTTTTTTTAAAGCTTATGCCATCTTTTTGTATTGGTATCAATGCAACAGCTACCAATGATATTGGTGGTTTTCCAGGAAAATTGGATGTTCCACCTGAAATAGCAATCAATATAACAAATTTCCTTCGCAATCATGATATTGATCCAGCAACCTCGACAGATATGAAAATCGATCATGCATTCTCACAAACCATCCATACCATGTGTGGGAGCCTAAGTGCGAAACCTGTAATCCCAATATTTATAAATTGTATATGCGAACCGTTTGTACCATTTCGTCGCTCTAGATTAATGGGGGAAGCAATTGGTAACTATATACGGTCATCCAAAAAACGAGTTTTATTGTTAGCTTCAGGTGGAATGTCACATCACCCAAGACGCTATTATCCAGAAGTTGATCATGGACCAAAAGAAGTTAACGCATGGCAAAATTCGGGGGGTGATGATGATTCATCATTAAGTTCTGAACAATGGATAGAACGTCTTGAAGAAATGCATCACGAGGGCGCTGAAATGATCGCAAGAGGAGAAAGGACAGCTGCTGATATGCGTTTAAACGAAGAAGCTGATATGCGATTTTTAGAAGTACTAACAAACTTCAAGCTCAATGACTTTGATAGCTGGGATCAGAAACAACTTGTCCAAGAGGCAGGTATAGGTTCAATGGAACTTCATACATGGATTGCTGCAACTGCAGCACATAAAGCGGCTGGTGGTAGCAAGCCAAAATTAGATTTCTATTCCGTTGCTCCTGAAATTGGTATCGCTGCAGGAATTATTCACGGCGATTAAACAATCTCTTATTGGTTTTTCGACTGAAACCAATTAATTATTACCAATAACACCAGGCAAGTTAATGAAAATGTAATTACGGTTGGTCTTGCACCAAATTTACTGAACATTATTCCCGCCAGAAGACTTCCGAGTGCTGGGCTACCAAGCACAATAATCGTCCATAAACTTGAGACTCTTCCTCTGAGTTCATTTGCAACTTGCACTTGCACTTGAGATTGAGAGCCTACGGCAACAAAAGTGATAAAAAAACCAATCATAGTAACTGCAACAATCCCAAAGATAATGGATTCTACAAATGCAAATAACAAACATGAGACTACCATCCCATAGCTACCATACAAAACAGCTTTATGTAACTTAAAATCAAGCTTACCTGTCATATATAAAAAGCTAGCAACAACTGCACCCAATCCTGAGGCAGCCATTAATTCTGCTAAAACTGCACTCCCACCACCAAATGTTGTAGCAGTAAATGCTGGCAATAGTTCAATTAGACCCCTTCCAAAGAAACTACTAATTCCTGCAATTATAATTACATTTCTAATTACTTTATGATTTAAAGTATAATGAAATCCCTGGTGTAACTGCTGGAAGTAACCATCAGATGAATTCAATGGCTTACTTATTATAGGAATTTTCAGCAGTAATAATGAAATAATTACTGGGATAAATGTTATTGCATTTATTAGATATGCGAAGCCCAATCCATAAAACGTCACAATAAATCCTGCTATACCTGGACCTAGAAATCGAGACAAATTAAACCCTGCTGAAGTGACAGCTACTGCACTTGAAAATTGATTTGCAGGCACCAAAACAGGTATGAGGGATAATCTTATCGGTGAGTACGCACTATTTGCAATGCCATAAAATAAAGTTAAAACAAATAAATAACTCACATCCATAAGATTCATAAAAGTCAAGAAACTCAATATCATTGCGATACACATCAAAATTATATGCATAATAACTGCACTAAACCTTGGCTGAAATTGATCAGCAAATACACCAAAAAAAGGAGTTAGTAGCAATAAAGGTAAATATTGCGCTGCTGCTATCAAGCCGACTATAAAAGCCGATTCACTTAGTTGCCAGGCATGCCAACCTAGCGATAACCGTTGCACCCATATTCCAACAACGGACAATATATTTCCATAAAAATAAACACGAAAATTTTGACTTGAAAAAGCCGATTCATTGATTGAGTTCATTAAAATTTTTAAAGAATATTATTAACTTTTATCACTATTTATTTGTTGAGCAATCAACCAGTTCCCACATACGGAATTAAACGGCCTAAAAGTAAAACTCCGAACCATGCTATGAGTGAAATATAAGCAGTCATTTTTGCAGATTTTGATGTATCGGCATATGGGTCCATAGATTTTAGATGAGGATTTATTTTTAATGCAAACCAAAGCGCATTAAAACCAGCAATAAAAACTAAAAGCATTTTTAACTGAAAACCTATATTTACTGAGTATCTAGCTGGATCACCAATGAAGAAAAGTAAACCAGTAGCAAGATTAAGGAAAAACCCTATTGCGGCAAAAGGAAGTAAGCGATGTGTAACTTGCATATTAAAATTTCTTAAAAAACCTGCCAATCGTAAATCAATTACCAGCATTGCACCGAGTAATAATGACAAACCAATGAAATGTATAATCTCTAGAGTCGGCCAAATCCAGGCCTTAGATAAAATCCAATTATTTATAAAGCTTCCTTCTAATGATTGAACCAATATTTCTATCATCCCTCGCCCCTATTACGAATAATAAGCAATCAACCGACCACCAAAAATTGCAGTCAGCCATAATAATAAAGAGAAAGAAGCCAAATAAGCATGTTTTCTTGCTGGTTGCTCCTCATTATGATCCCATCCACTGGCATTTGATCTAAGTTCTATTTGTATAAAATAAGCTATAATCGAACCTAGCACTATTGCTGAGATTTTAGTGATGAATGGAATGCTAGTTATGAAAAATGTTGCTTGAGAACTAAATAGTGCAAATCCAGAGCTCACATTTACAAGTAATCCTACCCAGGCAATTTTATACAAATCTAAGAATCCAGAATATTCAACAGTACCAAAGAAACCAAGTAGTCGAAAATTTAAAATCGTAAATATGCCCACAACAATCGCTAACCCAACCACATGAAAACTCAGCATTATTGGATATCCCCAGAGAGATTCCCCAACCCAAACTGATAAGATAGAATACTCTAGCCATTCGAACATAAAATTCCCCTATATTTCATTTAATCAACATGGAGGCGATAAGCTATGAAACCACAAACTATCATTGGAACTGAAAAGAAAATGAAATTAGCCGACATATCATAACCTGCAAGTATTAGATATCCAGCTAATGCAGGTCCAACAACAGCACCAGTTCTCCCTAATCCAATAGCCCAACCAACTCCTGTACTTCTAATCTCAGTTGGATAAGCTTTTGCAGCTACACCATATAACCCAGTAAAAGCACTCTGTTGTAAAATACCAATCATAACTATCAAAACTAATAGAACATTTAACTCATTTGGAGCTAGAGCAAAAACAATCATACTAACGGCAGAGGCTATAGAAAGATTAAATATTAAGTTAGTTAATTTCCACTTAACAGATAAATAACCCAGTAAGTAGATACCGATAACACCCCCCATATTGAAAAGAAAAAATGCATTTCTTCCAGCAGCCATATCATATCCTGCATTTTCCATTAACTTTGGAATCCAGCTCATCAGGAAATATAAAGTAGCAAATGCGCAGAAGAATGAAGTCCATAAAGTCAGTGACAATCTGCGATATTTCGGCGATAAAAGCATCCTCATATTTCCTGTAAGACTGGCTTTAACTGAATCAGTATTTGACAATTGAGGTAGAACATCAATTGGATTTTGTTTTAGTTTTCGCAGAATTTTATTAATTTTTTGGAGAGCATTTACTGGTCTTTTTTCTATTAGATATTTCAAAGACTCTGGAATCATTAACCAGGCTACTAAGACCATGGCCAGGGTAATTAAACCGCCAAAGATAAACATACTTCGCCAACCATAATCTGGCAATATAAGCCCAGCGATAACCGATGTCATCATTGCACCAGTCGGATAACCAGCTGTAACCAAGGCTACTGAGAGAGCTCGATATTTCTCGGGACTGTATTCTGCTGCCAACGAAGCTTGGCAAGCTAGAAGTGCGCCTGCACCCATACCGCTTATAAAACGTAAAATTATAAATAAAGTCAGACTATCAGCTCTCGCGGTTAATAAAATCGATACACCCACCAATATAAGACTCAGGATTATAAGCGCACGCCTTCCTATGATATCTGCTACAGGAGCAAGTACCATGGCACCAAACATCATTCCAGCTAGAGCAAAACTAAAAATCCAGCCTAACAAAGCATCAGTTAGATTTAAATCTTGCGAAACCGATGATGCAACCACAGCCATTGCGGTAATATCAAAACCATCAAGCATATTGAATATGAAGCACAAGATCACCACCAATATTTGTTGAGACGAGACAGAACCTTGATCTATAAGTTCATTCATATTTCTTATTGAGTTATTCATTCGCGTAATATTCCCATTTATTTATCTATATTTAAAAAGTATACACCTGAAGTGGATCATGTGATTGTCTCTGATTATGTAAAGCATTTAATATCATGTCATTTGAAATAGGTGTTCGATTAAAATAGTGGCCTCCAAGCGCGTCAGATATAGCGGAAATTAAAGCTGCGGCAGCACAACCCATTACTGGTTCGCCCATCCCTCTGACGCCCACAGGATTTTGAGGGTCGGGGATATCCACAGCATCAGATCCAAGCTTTGATGGGACATCAAGATAAGTAGGAGGTTTTGATTCATATAAAAATATATTCGCAGGTAATCCATTCTGTGGGTCATAAACAAGTCTTTCCAGATGTGCAAGTCCAATACCCATAACAGCACCTCCTTTTACCTGACTTGCTAATCCCATCGGGTGAATTACTGTTCCACAATCAATAACTCCGTTATATTCTAGAATCTCAAACTTTCCTGTTTCTTTGTCTAATTCGATCATCATAAAGCCAGCAGCTAATGCTGGTGGTGTTCCATTGATAGGGTAATTATCTTTCGCAACTCCTATTAAACCTGAACCTTTAATTGCATCGACAGAGTTACGAGTCATATCATTTATATCGCTAGGAATTATATGGCCATCAAATTTCCCACCAATTTCAATCGCACGAACAGCAGCTTCAGCATAAGACATGCTTTCAGACTGACTCGCTTTTTTGTATACCCTTTGACCGTCAATTGCATAATCCTTAATTTCACCACCATATGCTAAAGCAGCAATTGAAAGTAATTTTTGTTTTAGATCCATTGCAGCAGCATAGTTGCTTCTTGACATCGTAAAAGATGTATTGCTTCCAAATTGCCCAATATTCCAAGGGAGATTTTTACGACTATCCCCTCTTTCAATAATGCATTGCTCCCAATCACATTTTAATACCTCTGCCACTACCCGTGAAGTTGCAGCATATGAATATGTACCCAGATTTCCCACTCCAGAGTGAATGTGAATCTTACCATTCGGTAAAATCCTTACTAATCCATCGAATCCAGTAAAACCAGCAGAATGATAAGCTTGACCAATACCAAGACCTATTACTTTGGAACCTTTTTGATTTTTGCTTAAGTTATGTTTTGCTTTCCAGTTAAATCTTTTAGCACCTTTATCTAAAGCTTCTACCAAATAGGCACTAGTTACAGAACCTTGCTTACCGTCATAAAGAGAGTCATTATTTGGCGCATTAATTTTTCTGATTGTTAAACGATCTACATCTAGTTGTTTAGCAGCTTTATCTAATAATGGCTCTATAATCATTGCAATCTGATTTTGTCCTGGACCTCTTTGAGCACCCCCAGGAGGGGTATTAGTTAGAACAGGGATGCCACGATATCTCATTGCCTTTGGTTGATAACATAATGATACGGCTCCTGCTGCACTGTTAAAATCAGGAAACCCATATGCTGGACCACACGATTGTATGATATATAGATCAACACCAGTGACTTTTCCTGAAGAATCAAAACCAAGTTTCACACGACCTTGAAAACCCCCTCTATTAGAACCTAAGAAATATTCCTCAGATCTCGTAATTCGCATCATAACTGGTCTTCCAATCTTCTTTGCCATAAAAGCAGGTAATGCCATTATCGCGTAGGCAGTTCCCTTTGAACCAAAACCACCACCACAGTACTCTGCTATGTAGACCAATTCTTTTGGCTCAATCCCGATTAGCTTTGCTAATCCTGGAATAATGAAACTTTGACTCTGGGTTGAGCCATAAACATAACACTTTCCATTCTGCCAATATGACATTGCCGTTCTGGGTTCCAAGCTATGATGTGCATTACTGCCAGTTACAAATGTTTCATCGTAAACTAGTGCTGCATCACTAAAAGCACCGCTCAAATCTCCGTAACTCCATTCTGTAGCAGCGCGACCTGTCAAGGGTAATTGACCGCTCTCAATCTCATCAAAATCCTCTGCTTTCCATTTCAATTGTTGTGCGGGTATACCCCAATTAGCAACATTAGTATCCCCCCTGGCATTAGAACCATCTGGATGTAAGCTCTTAATAGGGTCAATTACAAAATCTAATAATTCTGTATCATATTTTATTTTTTCTAATGCATCTGCTGCTGATTTTTCGTCAACCGCAGCTATTGCAAGTATCGGATCACCAACATAATGTGGATTATTTGTCAGTATTGGTTGTCTTATACCCTCTGGTTGAGGAAGATCATCTGCTGTCAGGATACCCAAAACACCTGGCATTTTTAAAGCATCATAAATATTAATATTCGTAATCCTTGCATGCGGAACAGGACTAAGAAGTAATTTTATATAGGCCATTCCATCAGCTCGAAAATCTTCCGCATACTTGGCTTTACCCGTAACTTTGGCTTTTATATCTGGCGGTATAAAATTTTTACCTAATAATTTATATGCCATAATTTTTAATCACCCATTAACGACAAAGATTCATCTTTTGAAATAGATTTACTTATTTATGTTTACCAACATCCCAATTAAAAGATTGGCCTATAGTTTCTTTTGCAACACCAGCTGGTAATTCTTCGATTTCTGTTGCCATCGTGTCATTCCAACGATTCAAAAAACCAAATAATGAAATCGTTGCAACAATCTCAATAATCTCACTCTCATCATAAAATTTATTTAGTTCGTCAAAATGCTCTTGAGAAGATTGACTTGGGGACATTGCGCCATGATACGCTAATCTTAAAGCTGCTTTTTCAGCACTTGTAAATAGTTCACTAGATTCAAAATCCCATACTTGGCTAATTTTTTCTCCAGAAGCCTTATAAATCTTGGATAGATTAGCCATGTGTGCTTGACAATATTGACAACCTGAAACCTGACTTGCAATTAGACTTACCAGCATCTTTAGTTCTTCTTTTACCGAACCCTCATACAGTACAGCTTGATTTAATTGCATAAATGCGCGCACAATATTTGGACGTCTAACCATTGTTTGAATGCTGTTAGGAGTAAATCCACGAGTCTTCTGATAATGAGTAAAACGCTCCATAATATCCTCTGGAACCTTATCCAGCGATAATGGCTTCATAAATGGCATAAAACCCCTCCTTTGCGACCTTAAATAGTTTAATTATTCTATTTTAAATCTAGCTACTGTACACCCAACTGCAAATATTGGCAGCTCTGCTGTATAAAATTGAAGATCACCAATACCTTTAGCCGCTGCAGCAGCTGTTATAAAAGTTCGTATCTCAAATCCACCTTGTCCTGCATCTCTATAAGTCTCTTCATCGTTATAACTTAATAGTGCTTCTTTATCATTACGCATTAGTCGATCAAGAAATTCACGGTCCCAAGGCTCATTAATTTTCCCTGAATCTGGTGTAGCAGGCCAATGTGATATACCTCCAGTTCCGACTAGTGCAATTTTTTCAGGAGCTT
The DNA here is from genome assembly GCA_902510755.1 of uncultured Woeseiaceae bacterium. GTDB lineage: Bacteria > Pseudomonadota > Gammaproteobacteria > Steroidobacterales > Woeseiaceae > SP4260. The sequence goes on from CABXCS010000001.1 coordinate 15,627, forward strand.
CATCACAAGCTCGACGAAGAGCTTCGCCAAATTTCCATGCCCTAGTCAATGGAGTTAACGGGGGGCCTTGACAATTAATATTAACTGGTACAACGGGTAGATCATAATGAGGAGTTAAAAAATGTAGTGGTACCATTATTCCATGGTCAAATTTCCATTCCTCAGAATATGCTACATCAACGGTCTGCATAATATTTTTTGTAAGTCTCTTACCAAGATCTGGAGCACCGGGAATTGAAGTTTTTTCAATGCCTAACCAAGCTGGATCCTCAATTGGTCCAGTATAATTTTCACCAATACCTATGCAATAGGCAGGCATATTATTCATAAAGAAATTAGCAAAATGTTCAGCTGCTATTACTATTATCGCCTCAGCACCACTGGCAGTAATTTCTGATCTTTGATTTTGCAGTGCAGCATAGAATTCATCTCGTTTATCTGTATTATCCACCAAATTTGCTCGCCCAGTTATCCCTGGCGCATGACTAAGTACTCCTGAATAAACTAAACTCATTGTTTTTTCTCTTCGGTTGTAAAACTCTCACCACCACCGGTCATTGCATACACACCATCTCTAACTGGACCATGCTTGCGCACTCCATCACGCATCATTTCTAGATAATCAAACCATTCAATACCAAGGAATGCCGCATAATGCATTAATATCTGGCCATTAACACCAAGCACATAAAGAAGCCCGATGTCACCATCCTTAAGTGCAACTTTTTCTTCGTCTGAAAGTGAGTAATTTTCAACTAAAAGGTCAATATCCTGTTTATAACTGGATTGAACTATCTCATCTCGATTTAGTTCATATAAAAATTTTTGTAGATGATAAAGACTCATTATTTTCCTAACTTAGGTATAGCATGAGTACCAAATGCAGTACATATATTTTTAGTTTCCATATAGAAATCAAAACTATAATCACCCCCATCACGACCAATACCACTGTCCTTCATACCACCAAAAGGAGCGGGTAAATGACGATTATTTTCTGAGTTTATCCATATCATCCCTGCTTCCAAGCGTTGTGATAATCTCACGCTTCGCCCCACATCATTGGTCCATAAATATGCAGCTAAGCCATAATTTACATCATTTGCTATTTCAAGAGCATGATCTTCATCAACAAAAGAGATAGCACTCAACACCGGTCCAAATATCTCCTCTTGAGCTACTCTCATCTTATTGTCTACATTGATAAATAAAGTCGGTTCAACGTAATTGCCAACACTGCTTGTATTACTTATCTTTCCACCTTTGACTATCTTTGCCCCTTCCTCAGTTGCACACTCAAAATAACTTAATACCTTATCAAGATGCTTCTTATGAATTAGTGGCCCTATTTCAGTTTCTGGATCGAGTGGATGTCCAACTTTTAACTTCGAAATACGTTGCTGCAACTTCTCAAGAAATTCCTCTTTTATCGATTCTTGGATTAATAAACGGCTCGATGAGGTGCACCTTTCACCATTAAGACTGAATATCATAAGAACAACTGCATCAAGAGCTCTTTCAAGATTTGCGTCATCAAAAACAATAACTGGATTCTTTCCACCAAGTTCAAAATGAACTCTTTTGAGAGTATCTGCACCTTGCTTCATTATTTGAGAGCCTGTCGATGATTCACCAACAAAAGCAATGGCTTTGATGCGCTCATCCTCTGTTAAAGCTTTTCCAGCTGTTTCTCCCATCCCATGAACCACATTTAGTACTCCATCAGGCAAGCCAGCATTATGAGCAATCTCTGCTAGTATCATTGCGGTATAAGGTGACCATTCCGCGGGCTTATGAACAACTGAGCATCCAGCTGCCAGTGCTGGAGCAATCTTCCATGTAGAAAGCATAAATGGTGTGTTCCAAGGAGTAATTATACCCACTGGGCCAATTGCTTGACGCATAGAATAATTCATGTGCTCTTCAGCTAAAAGTGATTTTCCATCTGCTGCAGTTGGTGCCAAATCAGCAAAGAAACGAAAATTAGCCGCAGAGCGAATCGCGGCTTTACTCATGTAGCGAATTGCCTGACCCGAGTCATAACTCTCTATTAAGGCAATTTCATGGGCACGGGCCTCTATGCCATCAGCAATTTTATGAAGTAGTTTCTTTCTAATTTTTCCTGAAGTTACTTTCCATTCATCAAAAGCTTGCTGAGCTGCATCGCATGCGACATCAATATCAGTAATATCACCCGCAGCAATTTCTCCAATAACTTGATTATCAATTGGTGAAGAATTATTGAATGTTTCTCCAGATTGGCTATATACAGTAGCTCCATTTATAAAATGAGGTAGCGTATTTCTTTTATAAGAGGCTAAAAAAGCCTCAATTTCTTTTAAATTATCTTCAAAGGTTTTTTTCATAATACCTACTCAGTTATTAATATTTTGTTCAAGAGATGCTAATTCCAGTAGTAGCTCTTTTATTATTTATATTCATGCCTTCTTTTCATATGTTCACGAAGGTTACTCTTTTTCCAACGTAAATCAGCATCTAATTCCTGTATTTCAAATGATAATGCTATTGGAAATGAGCTCCAAATCGGTTCGAAGAAATTATTTAGTGCATAAAATAAACGCTCTCCTGCATCTTTTTTAATTTCGGCAGATCTTCCTGGAGCTATCCTTAGGGCTACATTCACGAATGTATTACTACTATCACCATCCGCTATAAGGTAATCTTGTCTTGATACAGCGCGTGTTCTCAAACCACCTAACGGCAATGCCTCTATATCAGCTGCAGTCTCATGCATAACTTTTACTAAATCAGTAACATTGATATTGTCTTCAACATTTTTGGAATATTCAATTGTCAAATGTGGCATCGCTATCCTTATCTTGATTTGAATTAATTTAACATGTTAAGTATACTTTCTTAAAATTTAACGTCAAGCCTCTGCTCAAGATTTAAGTTAAGGAAAATCACATGAGAAACTTGGAAAAAATCAAAGGTTCTATCCCTCCAATAATTACACCAATTTGCAATGGACAGGTTGACTATAACGCCTATGCTAATCTTGTAGAGTATCAGCTCAATCATGGCTCTCATGGTATTTTAGTGAATGGAACCACTGCAGAACCATCAACTCTGTCTATCGAAGAGCGCAATAAATTAATTGATGTAGCCATTGAAGTTGTTGGTAATAAAATACCAATCATTGCTGGTACTGGTTCACAATCTTTAATTGAGACTAAAATATTAACTGATCACGCAATCAAAGCTGGAGTTGATGGCTTATTAATAGTCACACCTTATTATATCAAACCGCCGCAAAGAGGTTTGATCAACTATTACCTAGAACTAACAAAAAATACTGATGTTCCGTGGATGATTTATCATATTCCAGGGCGAACAGCGGTGAGTGTCACTCTAGATTCTATGAAGGAGCTAAAAGAACGCTCCTCCAACTTTATTGGAATGAAGCATGCGGTAAATGATTTAGGTTTTGTTACAGAATGTTTGGGAAGTTTGGGGAATGATTTTAAAATTTTTGTGGGTCTAGAAGAACTCTCATTCCCAATGATGACTATTGGTGCCTGTGGGCTTATGAATGCCGTAGGTAATTTAAGGCCTAAAATCCTCTCAGAGATGTGTGAAGCAATATGGGAAGGTGATTTAGAAAAAGGCCGTGAACTTCATCAAAATTTATTGGAAATTAACCAGGCTGTATTCTATGACACTAATCCAATTGCTATAAAATATATGATGAAAAAACTTGGTATTATGCCTTCAAATGAGCATCGATTGCCGATGGAAGCCGCAACGCCAGAATTAGAAAAACGTCTCGATGCTGTTTTGGAGAGAGCGAGCCTAATATAAGGAAAGTTACAATGAAATTTCTTAGTTTTAAACATAATGATAAATGCTGTTTTGGCTCTCTAGCAGGAGAGAAGATTATCAATTTAAGTGACATAAACCCCGATCTAATAGATCTTAGGGATGCTATTAAAAAAGAACGCCTCCCAGAATTAATCAAACAAAGTGAATCTCTCGAGGCAAATCTTGATAAAGATGATATTGAATTCCTTCCCACTATTACCAATCCAGAAAAAATCATCTGTATTGGTGTAAATTATACTGATCGAAATGCGGAATATAAGGATGGCTCTGAACCACCCAAATATCCTAGCGTATTTATGCGATCTAGAGAATCGTTAGTTGGCCACCAACAAAATATAATGGATCCACCAGAATCTAATCAACTTGATTATGAAGGTGAGATTGTAATAGTTATTGGCAAAGATGGCAGAAGAATTTCTCAAGATAATGCTCATGAGCATGTTGCCGGTCTAACATGCATGAATGAAGGGTCCGTAAGAGATTTTCTTCGGCACGCAAAATTTAATGTTACTCAAGGTAAGAATTTTGCTAAATCTGGATCTTTAGGCCCCTATTTAGTCACCTCAGATGAAATCAATCCATTCTCAAAACTAGAAGTAATAACACGTGTAAATGGCGAGATAAGACAACAAGATAACACTGATAATCTCATGTTTTCATTTGCTTATCTAATCAGCTATCTATCAACATTTTACCATTTAAAGGCTGGTGATATTATTGCTACAGGGACTCCAAATGGAGCTGGTGCTCGTTTTGAACCGCCAAAATATCTCAAGCAAGGAGATGTGGTTGATGTTGAAGTTCCAGGGGTAGGAGTCTTATCAAATAATATTGCTACAGAAATCGTCTAAAATGTATGAAAAAGAATCCGTCGACTAAATTATCCATAAGAAGCTTTGATCAATCTTTGCCTATGCAACTTTTGAAGGCCCGTGAAGCTGCGATGTCTAGATTCCGTCCAATGTTGAGGGATCATGGCCTAACCGAGCAACGATGGCGAGTGATTCGTGCCATTCATGAGCATAACAAAATTGATGCTAGTGAGTTGGCTGCGAAGAGCTTTCTATTATCTCCAAGCCTAACTAGAATTTTAAAATATCTTGAAGCTGAGAATATCATAATAAGAACAGGTGACACTAATGATCTTCGACGTTCAGTATTTTGTCTCTCAAAAAAAGGCAAGAAAATTATAATGGATATAACCCCTGAAACTGAAAATTTATATCAAGAGATTGAATCTCTATTTGGTGCTGATAAATTTAAAGAAATTATTACCTTGCTGATAGAATTTTCTACCAAAATAAATAAGAATTAATTCAAGCCTGACCGAGTAGGTTATTTACACGATCAATCATGTCATCCTTATCATATAAGTCATAATAAATAGAGGCCATCACATTTGGGGGTCCAAAGAAAAAACGCTCATATAAAGTTTGACGTCCACCGAAACCTGATACCGACAAATCATGAGCCATCCGAAACAAGGCAATCCGATCTTTACTCTCAAGATTTAATAATTGAAAGTACTGTGTTACATCGCCAGCAATATCATTTGTTAAATCCAGTTCACTAGGGGTTGCCATTAACGAGCTTGAGCCCAGTAACTGAACTAATTCTATGAGTCTTGGATACATTTTAGGAAAAAGATTACGAGAGGTATCAAGAGGACGTCGCAATGGTATAAAATTACCAAAATCATCTTCATGCGCATGCTGTTCAGCTGAATATCTTAACGCTCGAATAGTCTCAGTGATAAACATTGCCTCTGCAATTTGCCCTTTAATTGCCATATCTTTATCTTTTCCAGAAGCTTTAGCCATGGCACATAATAAACCAACAATAAATTCTGCTTTTGCAAGTTTCCCACAAATCACTTGATGCATCATCTGAGTGACAGCATTTGTCTCTGCAAAAGCACGATTACACAATAATGGTTCTCGATAAATAAATACTCGCTCCCAAGGCACAAATACATTTTTAAAAGTGACCACCGCATCCATCTCTTCATAACGTGAGGATAATGGAGCATCATAATGAGATTTACCATGATCATAACTATCACGACAAATCATCCGCAAACCCGGACTATTAACTGGCGCCATGAAAGCGAATGCATACTCCAAGTGCTCATCTTTCTGACGATCTAAAAGGGTAGAAGGGAACACTTCCACTTCATCAGCTTGTGGACCCAATGTTGCCAAAAGCCGTGCACCACTGACAAATATTCCCGCGTCATTCTCTTTTACAACTTTCAAGGTAACATCCGCACTGGATCGTCCAGCCTTAGCTTCAGCAAAATTTACTGTTGGATTAAGGAGAGAATGCGTTAAGACTTTATCATTAGTTGCAGCATAGTGATAATAACGGCGCATATTTTCTGCAAATTCAATCTTTCCTTCTTCAAGGAACTTGGCGGCAGCGGTGAAAGCCATGATAGATGCATTCTTATAATCAGGAGTTCTGCCAAAAATACCATTAGACCAGGTAGCCCACTCGTAAAAAGCAGCACCACGTTTAACCACATCCTCTTTTGATTTTGGGATTAAATAGGACATCGCTATATCTCGATTATCTTCTTCAAAGGTTACTATTTTTTTATATTTTTGCTCTGACTGTTTATCCATAAAACCAGCCAAGGTTTCAGCGCCACGACGCAAGCCAGGATGCTCGGCAACATTGGATACTTTTTTTCCTTCCAGCCAAACATCTCTATCATCATTAAGGCCAGCTAGATACTCAGCTCCTGAGCGTACACCCTTACCTAGGGTTAATGTATTCTCACTTAATTTCGCTACCATTTATTTAATTTCCTTTTGTTCATGAATTGAAGATAATTTACTAAGCAAAGTGAGCGTCTCATTGAGATCTTTAGTTCCCATCGATGATTCTATTTCATCATATACAGCCTCAACTTTTGGTATGATTTGTGACTCTAATACTTCACCTTTATTAGTTAAACTTATAATAATTATGCGTCGATCAATATCTGAGATCGTTCTCACTACTAAATCATTTTCAGCCATTCGATCCACAATACCAACTAGACTTGGAGGAGAAATTAACGTTAAAAATGATAATTCTGTAAATGAAACTTTTTTATATTGCCATAAAATTCTCACTACTCTAGCTTGTTGTTCTGTAATGCCAAACTGTTTAAAAATGGTACGAAATTTGGGCATTATATGATCTAATGCTCTGATGAGCATCATCGGTAAAGAAGTTTGGAACTCTTCTATTGCCATAAATATTGACTTTAGTTAATATATTAATTATTAATATATTAACTAATATAGTAGCTTGTCAAGTCAGTTTTATATTTTTTAATTTAATAAAATAAGGATTAGATAATAATGGCAAACAGTCTTTTTCAAAATAATGATCAGACTTTCATCTTTACCGCAGAAACTACACCTGCTGTATCCACAAATTTGAAGAAAAATATCCTAAAAGTTGAAAGTCTAATCGGCGTAGCCGATGCCATAAATATTACTGATGCTCCGAATTGTCAGCCTAAATTAAGCAGTTTAGTAGTAGCTGGAGAGATACAAAAAAGTGGTCTAGAGGTTATTCTTCAAATTACTGGAAGAGACAGAAACAGTATTGCACTCGAATCTGAAATACTTGGAGCTTTGTCTCTGGGTATTAATAAGGTCTTATGCCTATCTGGAGATAAACCTCCTGAAAACGGACCGAAAGCAGTCAATGAAATGAATAGCACGAACCTCATCAATTTGTTAAAGAGAATGTCCAACGGGACATTAATTAATGGGGCAGAAATTAAAGAACCCATGCAATTAATCTCTGGTTGTGCTGATAGTATTCATGATCATTTTGTGAGAGATCAGCACTCAAAATTTTTTAAAGAAAAAGTAAATTTAGGGGTGAATTTCGTACAAACACAATATTGTTATGACCTAGAGCTGTGTCAAAAATATTCTCATTTTATTATGGATAATAAATTATCAGGTACCAATTTCTTGATAGGTTTAGGGCCACTTAAATCTGCAAAGCAAGCCACATGGATGAGAGAAAATCTTTATGGAGTGAAAATTCCTGACTCAATCATAGAAAGATTAGATCAGGCAGCAAATCCACTTAATGAAGGCAAGAGGATTTGTGAGGAATTAATTGAAAAACTCATGCAAATGCCAGGTATAAGTGGTGTTCATCTTATGGGCCCTAACTGTGAAAATCAGTGTGCAGAACTTATAAAAACCTTCAGATAGTTTATCTAGAATATGCAAATCAGGAATGCACAACAATCAATAAACCAAATTTGGGATGACTCAATAATTCCAAAGCTATGTGATTACATTAAGATTCCAAATAAATCACCAGCTTTTGATCCTCATTGGGAAAATCACGGTCATATGGATGAGGCTATTGGCTTACTTAAAGATTGGTGCGAAAAACAACCTATCAAAGATATGCAGGTTGAGATCATTAAACTCGATGGCAGAACACCACTATTATTTATTGATATACCTGGTCAAGCAAACGATAAAATTCTTTTGTATGGTCATTATGACAAGCAGCCAGAATTTGATGGATGGGAAAAAGGTCTTGATCCATGGAAACCTGTCATTAAAGAGAATAGATTATATGGTCGAGGTGGCGCGGACGACGGGTATGCTGTTTTCGCCTCACTCACCTCAATAAGGATACTCCAGGAACAAGACTTACCGCATTCTCATTGCGTTATTCTTATTGAAGGTTGTGAAGAAAGTGGTAGTTTTGATTTGCCTTATTACATCGATGCACTTAAGGATAAAATCGGCACCCCTTCATTGGTTATATGTCTTGATGCGGAGAGTGGTAATTATGATCAGTTATGGTGCACTACTTCATTGCGAGGTAATTTAGTAGGTACACTTGATGTTAAAGTATTAACCGAAGGTGTACACTCGGGAACTGCCAGTGGCATCGTCCCTTCAAGTTTTCGCATAATAAGAAGCTTATTAAGTCGCATTGAGGACCATGACACCGGTGATATTCTTATCGATGAGCTTCACAAAGACATCCCACTACAAAGACAACAACAAGCAAAAATTGCTGCCGAGGTGCTTGCAGATTCAGTTTATAAAAAATACCCATGGGTAAATTGCCCTGAAAAATCAGATCAAAGCCCCTATGAATTATTGCTCAATAACACATGGCGTCCAGCTCTAAGTGTCACTGGGGCCGATGGATTACCTCAAAACAAAGTTGCTGGAAATGTCACTCTACCGGAGTTAAAGCTAAAGCTTTCATTTAGATTACCGCCTACAACAGAACCTAAATCTGCCGCAAAAAAAATAAAAAATATACTTGAAAAAAATCCACCTGAGAACTGTCAAATACATTTTAATATTGAATCAGCTATGGGGGGATGGAATGCTCCTGAAACAGCACCCTGGCTCGAAAAATCAATGCAAATAGCATCTGAAAACTACTTCAACAAGCCTTCTTTATATATGGGAACAGGTGGCAGTATTCCTTTTATGGGAATGCTGGGAGAAAAATTCCCGAAGGCTCAATTTCTTGTCACAGGTCTACTTGGACCAAACTCTAACGCCCATGGCCCAAATGAATTTCTTGATATAGACACAGGAAAAAAGCTAACTGGTTGTGTTGCCCAGATAATTTTAGATCATTTTATTAACATTACAGCATAAGGACTAATATCTAATGCATTATTTAAATACATTATCAGGGCTGATTATTGGAATTATTCTTTTTCATACTGGCTTCATTACACGCACTGTGTTTAATCACCTTGATGAAGAAAGTACGAAAATATTTCTCCGTGCAATTTTTCCAAAATTCTTCTTACTCCTGGCTTTTATAGGTTTTAGTTTTATCCTAGTAGGTGGGTATCTCAACCCAGGATTAAACAAAACATTTGCGGTTGGAGTCGTCAATGCCATACTGCCATCAATCTGCTATTTCCTTATTCCAGTGACGAATTCAGCAAAAGATAACAACGAAACGAAAAAATTCAAACTACTTCACTTTATCAGCGTCATGCTTACAGTAATTACCTTACTCGCAAATATCCTATTCGTCTTTAGCTGACATACTGACAGCGCCGGTAAAAACGACATCTGTAGAACTATTAAGAGCTGTTTCTGCAGAATCCTGCAGAACACTGATAACAAAACCAACTGCTACAACTTGCATTGCTATATCATCGGGTATTCCAAATAGGCTGCAACTTAATGGAATTAATAATAAACTTCCACCAGCTACACCTGAAGCACCACAAGCAGAGAGTGCTGAAATTACACATAAAAGTAATGCACTTGAAAAATCAACATTAATACCAAGTGTATTTGTAGCTGCGAGGGTGAGAATAGTAATAGTAATTGCGGCTCCACCCATGTTAATGGTAGCTCCAAGTGGAATAGACACCGCAAAAATATTCTTCTGAAAACCTAGCTTTTCACAAAGACTTAAATTAACTGGGATATTTGCTGCTGAGCTTCGAGTGAAAAAGGCTGTTATGCCACTTTCTCTTAAAGCAGTAAAAATCAAACTATAAGGGTTGCTTCTGATTTTAATCCATACAATTAAAGCATTAATAAATAAAGCCATGATCAACATTGAGCTTAATAAGACCAGAAGAATTTTAGCGTATTGACTCAGTACTTGAATACCGAATTCGGCCAAAGTTCCTGCCACTAAACCTAAAATACCAAGCGGGGCCAATCTAATAATCACCCTGACAATCTGAGTAATAGCATGAGATAAATCTTGGAAACCCAGTTTTGTAGAGGCAGAGGAGTGTCTTAAGCCAAGACCAACCGCCACTCCCCAGACCAGAATACCAATAAAATTTCCAGTTATGAGGGCGTTAACCGGATTATCTACCAATTTAAATAATAAATTATTTAATACTTCTCCAATACCTTGCGGAGCAGTTAACTCAAGATTAGTTACGTCCAGTTGGATATTTGTGGGAAATAATTTGCTCATAATTACTGCTAGTAAAGCAGCACAGAGTGTACCAATGATGTACATGAATAATATTGGCCGTAATTTTGCATCTTGCCCTTGTGGTTGATTAGCTATCGCACTTATCACAAGGAAAAAAACCAAAATTGGAGCAACAGCTTTAAGACTTTGGACAAATAAGGTTCCAAACAAAGCTAGTGAAGAAGCCCATGCTGGGGAAACTAGAGAAACAATAACTGCAACAAAGATACCTATTGCAATCTGAGCAGTTACGTCAAGGTTTATTAATTTTTTTAGAAAAGTCATATGAGAATCTATGCTTTATAATTTGTTTAATTTAATTCGTTCTAGCTTACCATCTTCCAGTCAGATCGGGGTTACAAGAACAGTAGCCAGCGGCCATTTTTTTTCGACCAAAACGGCGGTCACTAACTCTTCTCTCAGTCAAACAAACTAAAGTTTCTCCCGCATTACATTTTATTTCTTGCTGAGGTGAGTTAGGCGCTGTTGACGGTATTTTTGCCGATGGATACTCAGGTTGCTCTAGAGAGCCAGCACAGCCAAACAAAAATAGGGCCACTCCAAATAGCCAAAACTTTTTTTTATTCATTTTTCTGCCCTACTTAAAATAAATCTTTAGTTTTAAAATTGTAATTATTTAATATTAATTATTAAAATCGACCAAACATTGGGCCACAAGCGCAGCGTTTATCATCAGTTAACTTATTTCGACCAAAACGGCGATCACTTACACGTCTTTCGGTTTCACAAAATAACATTTCGCCTTTTTTGCAATCACTATTATCAGCTTCAGGTTTTGCGATCTCCGATCTTAAAAATTCTACTAATTTAATTTTCTCTTCATCATCAATAACATCATCTACATCGGTTGAGGTGATACCTGCCGCCATTAAAAGCTTTGAAAGATCCTTTGCTGTCATTTTCAATAAGTCAGTTAATTCTCCAACAGTTATAGTTGATTTATCTGATGACTCTGGAATTTTAGCACCAACTTTGACAACATCTAATGCTTGCTCAATAGCATTTACGTGTCCAAATATGTTTAAACTTGCGAGTAAAATAACTAATTTTACTGTATTCATTTCTCACCTTTATTCTGATCTCCACTTAATGTTATACACCTTTTTGATCAGAAAAAGGAAAAATAGACAGATTTTAATTATAAATGATATTTATTAACCTTCACCTAAAACATCAATTTGCATCATGTTACTAAGATCCGTTTCGGGCTGACATGAACACTTCTTACTTTTATTGTTTTTCCTACCATACCTTCCATCACTCACTCTATGAGGTGAGCGTGTTTCACATATAAGTACTTCATTTGCGTTGCACTTTAAGGTTTTATTTGGTGAGCTAGGAGCTGATGAAGGTGTCCGTGACGAAGGATATTCTCCTGAGTTTGAAGCACACCCAGCTGTTAATAATGTAATTACTACAATTATTAGATTGAGAGATCTGGTCATTTTTTTCCCCTACTGTAATTCAAAATAGTTTAATTTAATGACACGCTAACCCATATCCACTTAGATAGCACGTAAAAAATAAATTCATTATCTATTGTACTGGAAAATTAAAGTATGGATAAGATACCTCTGATTGATATGAGAAATGCCACCACTCCAATTCGTAATTGACGAAATTAAATTGCTCCATGGCATCTTTTAATAAAAGCCTATTTTTTTGCTGTAGCGAGTCAATCTGTTCTGTCTTGGTATGTGACTTTGGATCAAATAGATCATAGTTTGATCCCATATCTAAATCATAATATTCACCATTATCAGAGACCATAATAGTCAAATCTATGGTATTTCCTCTACTATGGCCAGATTGTGCGGCTATATATGGACCCAATAATTTATCTTTTCCAATATTTGGATAATATTCCAATTTGGTCTCTTGATCTGTTAAGTCCTTTGTCCAAGCAATAAACTGATCCACAGCTCGCTGAGGTCGATAACAATCAAAAACCTTTAAAATCATCCTCTTTTCAAGAAGTGCCTCTTGAACCCTTTTCAAGGCAAGCGCAGTATCTTTTGTTAAAAAGCATTTATTAGCAAAATAACCATCCACTGGCTTTCCTGTGAAATTATTTGCTGATGCGTATCTAGCATCAATGATTATTTCAGGTATGTAATTACCGATATCAATAAAAGGTTTCGGTAAAGAAACTTCACTCAGTTGAGAGGCACAACTAGTGATCGTCAGATAGATAATTGAAAAAATTAATAACCGCATGACTAGCCCCACATATCTGAATTATAACGAAGGGAATTTGGTCCTACCATTAAACTAGGCGACCTATCCTTATCCAATAAAAAAGGTCCATCCAAATCGATAAATTCAGTATTTTCAGTTAATAATAATGCAGGCGCCATCGATAGAGAGGTCGCTACCATACAACCCACCATAAGACCTAAATCATGCCTATGCGCTTGCTCTTTCAATCGCAATGCTTCAGTCAGTCCGCCTGTTTTGTCTAACTTTATATTGATGTAGTCATACATATCAGCTAAACGAGCTATATCATCAGTTGTATGGCATGACTCATCAGCACAAATAGGCACCATATGCTCAAAGTTAGATAAAGACGAATCTTTTCCAGCGGGCAATGGTTGTTCAATGAGTGAAACATTCAAAGAGAAGAGCTCCTCTTGCCAAAGTTTGATTTGCTCTAGAGTCCACGCCTCATTAGCATCGATGATTAATTTTGGATAGGGGGCAGCCTCCCTAACGGCACGAATAGACTCTAATACATCTTTAGCTCCTAATTTTAATTTTAATAAGTCATATGTTTTATAGATAAAGCTCTCTGCTGCCATCTTCTCTGGGCTATCCATACTCAAAGTCATAGCAGTAGTTATTTCATTCGAGAGATTTATATTGAGTTCATTATAAAGTGGTGTCTTATCAATTTTCGCTTGTAAATCCCATAAGGCACAATCAATTGCATTTCTTGCCGCTCCGGGTTCTAGAGTGCCCTGTAACTCCTCACGATCTAATCCATTTTCGAGATCATTACTGATTGCCTTAATTTGGGAGATAACACTAGCCACAGATTCACCATAACGTTTATAGGGAACAGCTTCTCCTTTGCCAATATAATCCCCTTCTTGAATCTCTAGATAGATGACATCTGCAGATATTTTTGAGCCCCTTGAGATGGTGAAAATCTTTCTCAAGGCCCAAGATTCATGCTTTATTGATAAAGTTCTCATTGACCTTAACCTTATATTATAGATTCAAGCAGATTATCAATACCATGCTTCATTGGATCAAACGTCAGCAAGTTGAACTCTTGAGAAAGCTCATCGATTATTTTTGATGTTTCTTTTTCATCTAAAGCAACTGAGTTAATCGCAATCCCAGAAACACGTACCTCAGCATTAACTAACTCAGCAGCTCTTAAATTTGCTTCAATGCACTCATTAATAGATGGCAAAGGCATATTGGGTAATCCTCGCATATGCTTGCGAGTTGGTTCATGACATAGGATTAAGTTACTAGGTTGAGCGCCATGCAACAAACCAAGGCTGACCCCAGCAAAAGACGGATGGAATAATGATCCTTGACCTTCAATTATATCCCAATGCTCAGCATCATTAGCTGGACATAATTGTTCAATAGCACCACTCATAAAATCAGCGGTGACAGCATCAATCGGAATACCACTGCCATTAATTAATATTCCTGTTTGGCCAGTAGCTCGAAAATCTGCAGACAACCCTCTTTCTTTCAAGCCTTTCTCAATTGCGAGTGCTGTATACATTTTACCGACCGAGCAATCTGTACCTACGGTCAATAAACGTTTACCAGCGCGAGGTTCAGCTGTGGCAATTACATCTGGGCAGCTTGGAATTCTCGCTTCATATAACGTAACCTCATTACTAGCAGCCATATTTGATAAATTAGGTACACTCGAAAGTAATTGATGTAAACCTGAGGCGATATCCAAACCCAGTTTTGCTGCTTTTATTAAGGTGTCATGCCAACTTTCAGAGATACCTCCACCACGATTTGCCACACCTACAATTAGAGTTTTAGCGCCACTTTCAATAGCGGCTTCAACAGTTAATAATGGAAGCGCAATTGAAGCTTTACAACCAGGTAATTTAATTTGACCAACACAATCGTTCGGGCGCCAATCAGCTATACCATGGGCAACTTTAGCAGCCAAATCATCTTCAACATCACCTAAAAATAAAACGTATGGTTTTTTTAATTTCAATTCAATGACCTCAGCAATATCCTATGAATAATACTATCGCCTTAAAGAGAAAATAAAAACCCCACATGAGTGGGGGTAATTATGTGGCGCGCCCGGAGAGATTCGAACTCCCGACCGCCTGGTTCGTAGCCAGGTACTCTATCCAGCTGAGCTACGGGCGCATTTATGAACGAAGTTATTACAATTATATTGAGAGATCACTAAGAATACTATGAATAATAATTAAGATTTTATCTTTAATATTCCAAATCCACCATATTAATGCTTAATATACAGAATGAGTTTAAAAAAAATTATAAGTCCTCTAGCTACAAGAATCCTAACTAGCTCAAGATTAGCCAATACAAGACGATTTTTTTATGAGCAAAAAAGAAAGTTACTTGACCAACCTCACGAGATCCACTTCTTTTTTCAGGTAGATGATCCTTATAGTTTTCTTGTGTCACAACTGTTGGAAAAATTTAAAAATAATTATAACGTAACTATTAATATTCATTTGGTCGCTGCGCCCGATGATCAGGCTGCACCAAAGAAAAAGGAGTTAGCTAACTTCTCTCTAAAAGACGCAAAAAAGATTGCGTCATTTCATGATGTTGAGTTTGCTGATAATGTAAGATTCCCATCAGCTCAGCAAATATCCATAGCACAGCGGGCTTTAGTAGTCTCTGATGATCTATTAATTGATTGCGTGCTAATTGGACGGGAACTCTGGGGTAATCGATTTGATCCTTCAAAATATCAAAAACTTGCATCAGAAATTGAGACTGAGGCTATCATTAATAAAGGTACCTCACTGAGAAACCAACTAGGTCATTACTTGAGTGCCACATTCTATTATGCTGGCGAATGGTATTGGGGGATAGATCGTTTGCCCTACTTAGAGGAAAGATTAAGCACCCTTGGAGTAGCTAAGAATCCTAAAGTAGCAATCTCTAGGTTTAAAAAAAATTGTTCGAAGATTGAATATACTCAACCAATAACCCTTACTGTTGAGTTTTTTATCTCCATTAGAAGTCCTTACAGCTATCTAGCACTTCCTGAAATTCTTGAATTTGAGAAAAATTATCCTGTTAAAACGATTATAAAACCAGTAATGCCAATGGTGATGAGAGGTCTGGCTGTACCAAAAAATAAGGTTGCTTACATCGTCATGGACGCAAACCGAGAAGCAAACCGAATTAGTATACCCTTCGGTACAATTAATGATCCACTTGGGAATGCAGTTTTAAGAGGTTATTCACTTTATCCTTATGCGCTGGCTCAAAATAAATCAATCGAATATCTTTTGGAATTCTGTCGTCTTGTCTGGGCAAAAGGAAAAGATATGAATAGCGAAAAAAACTTAAGATTAGCTATAGAGAATATTTCATTGGACTGGCATCAAGCCAAACTTCATCTAGATAACCCTGATTGGCAAGAATCAATTGAAGATAATAGGCGACAACTTATCAAATCAGGTCTCTGGGGTGTTCCGAGCTTTCGTTTGCTCGACGCTTCTCAAAATGAAGTCTTTTCCAGTTGGGGCCGAGATCGAATCTGGCTTCTTACCCATGAAATCAACAATGCACTAATAAGAAATTAAAGGAGAAAATATGAAAAACTCAATACTTTCAATCATAATGGTTTGCTTAATTCTAATCACAGTAAAAATATATACTCCAATAGCCAATGCTAAAGTCGCTGGCATGAACGGTTTTGATTTAAGCCAAGATTATGATTTTAGACAGGCTGTGGGCATAATTGTTGAAGATTGTGAAATCAAAGAGAATTATATAGATTGTTAATTAATAGCATATTATTTATTACTGAAAAAAGGCAATATAATGGCCGACTATGACTTCATTATTGTTGGTGGTGGTTCAGCTGGATGCGTACTTGCAAATCGATTAAGTGCAATTTTAAGCAATAGGGTATGTCTCCTCGAAGCAGGGGCCAAAAATAATGATATCCGTATCAGTACACCCATGGGATTTCCTTTTATTGTCGGACGAAATAGTAAATACAATTGGAGTTATGAGACAGAGCCACAACTCGCATTTGGAAAAGTTGCTCTCCCGCAAGCAGCATCTTATCTTGTCGATTCAATTGGAGATTTACATAAAACCAGTATAGAAAACGAGGAACATAGGAGAGGATTCCAACCCAGAGGTAAAACGCTTGGAGGATCGAGCGCCATTAATGCCATGCTTTATGTTAGAGGTCAAAAGGCTGACTATGATAATTGGTTAAACTTAGGTAATAAAGGGTGGTCATATGATGATGTTTTACCTTATTTCAAAAAAGCAGAGGCAAACGAAGTTCATTTTGATAAATTTCATGGTAACACCGGACCTCTCAATGTAAGTAATATTCGAAATAAGAATGATCTTACGGAAGCTTTCATCAAGGCAGGCTCAAAAATTCATAACTACAATCATGACTTTAATGGTAGAAATCAGGAAGGTATAGGCTACTACCAGGTAACACAGAAAAAAGGGAAGCGCTGGAGTTCAGCTAAAGCTTATCTTGATCCAATAAAGAGTAGATCCAATTTAACCATAATAACCGATGTCACTGTCGATAAATTAATTATTAAAAATGAGAAAGTACTGGGTGTTACCTATCTTGATAAACGCAACAGTGTATGCAACATTTATGCTAAAAAAGAGACTCTTCTCTCCGCTGGAGCATTTGGCTCGCCACAAATATTACTCAGATCTGGTATTGGTCCAATTAACGAACTAAAAAGACACAACATAAAGATAGAAAAAGTTCTTCCAGGTGTAGGAAACAATCTTCAGGACCACATCGATTTCGTTCAGTCATATAAATATAATTCATTAGATGCCATTGGATTCTCAATAAAATCATTTTTATACAAGTTTCCTCTCGAATTTCTCAAATATATCATAGGCAGAAAAGGTCAATTTGCCTCATCAGTCGCAGAGGCAGGTGGGTTCATCAAAACCTCTCTCGAAGAAGACACTCCAGATGTGCAAATTCATTTTGGTATAGCAATGACAGTAGATCATGCAAGAACTTTACTTTGGGGGCACGGTATAAGCTGCCATGTATGTCTATTAAGACCTCAATCAGTGGGTACGGTAACCTTGAATTCAAGCAATCCATTAGATCCGCCTTTAATTAATCCAAATTTTCTATCTAAGAATGAAGACATGAAAAAAATGATACAAGGATATAAAGAAATGCTAACGATCTTAAATGAAGAGCCACTATCTAAATATACTCGAAATCCTATCGATAAAATTCCTGATCACAGTGATAAAGAAATAGAAAAAGCTATTAGAAATAAGTCAGATACTGTTTATCATCCAGTGGGTACTTGCAAAATGGGTATCGATGACATGGCAGTTGTTAATCCAGAATTAAGCGTAATTGGTCTTCAGAACCTTAGGGTTGTGGACGCGTCAATCATGCCTCAAATAGTCAGCGGCAATACTAACGCACCAACCATAATGATTGCTGAAAAAGCTGCTGATCTCATAATCAATCGTTATGCATAATTAATTAGATTCAGGAGAATACAATGACAAAATTACCTGTAACAATTTCATTTACTGGAGTAACCAACTTACTTGGTATAATCGGAATCATAGGCTCACTTGTTTTTGTCGGGATGGAACTGAGACAATCTCAACAAATTGCTCTAGCTGCTCAACAACAACAAAGAGCGGCCTTAATTACAGAAGTAATTGGCACATTTTCAGATGCCAATCCACCCATAAGCTTTTTAGATTTTCTAAATCAAACTATAGATATGGATGATAAGAATAATCGTGCTACCACTGAGACCTATATGTATCGAGTGTGGATGATATATGAGAATGATCACCTCCAACATAAACTGGGATTAATGGATGAAGATGTATGGCAAGCTAAATTAACCTCTATGCGAGCAATATATGGCATGTGCCAATACAAAGAGGTCACTAGATTTGCATTATCATATTCGAGTCAAGATTTAAGGGAAACACTACAGGGTTCTGGACCAAATCCTTGTCCATAAAAAATTATAAGTGTTGGTTAATTAGCTTGGATAATCTCTGTGCGTAACGCTTCTAAGTAATCAATCCAAGGTTGATTTATACCTTGTGCTTTTGCGCCTTTTATCATGTATCCCAGGTACTTAATAGATGGAATAAATGGACCTTTTGGAGTGACAACACGATACAAATCAGCATTATACCAAATACCATCTTCTGTTATGACTTTGAATGTTTCACGTTTATATATTCCTAATGGAACGTCCTCCAAAACATCCAATTCCTCCATCTCTGATTTTTCAATCGTGTAAATAACGCCTTGAACCATTCCACCTGGTTTTTCAATGATACTGCTTATCCCACCCTCTAAGTCTGTGGAGTATTTCCTAAATTGGATCTCAAAATTTGGTAATCTGGCAAGCGAAACAAATTTTAAACTCGGCGTCCACTGTCGCATATAATCTTCATCAAGATTTGAGCCATAACCAAAGTAATAGATAACATTATCATTTTCGGGATTTTTTCCACCAGTATCATAATCAGCAGACATAGATACTCCGCTTATTGCAAAAATGAGAGCAAAAATAACTAGCTTCTTATTCATAATCACTAAAGACTACAGAACCTGCAGAGTTTTGTGAAGTAGAGGTAGTTAGATTGGGTTTAAATTTATTTTTAATTAATACAAGAGTGTGGCGGAGAGCGAGGGATTCGAACCCTCGATGGGCTATTAACCCATACTCCCTTAGCAGGGGAGCGCTTTCGACCACTCAGCCAGCTCTCCATACCTTTAATTGTAAGGGTTTCAGCCTGATAGATTATTTCTTACCTATGAGCTGTATAGCTATTGTATAGCAAAGACCCTCTACTTCTCCCCGATAATTATCTATTGAACGCTACTTCAAAAATTATCTGGTCGGTGATTATACAACTCATCTTATCTGCAAGTCACTCATTAGTTGCCCTACTTTTTTTCTGACGCAAGCCAGCTCTCTATTGCAAGAAACACATAGCTGCTAAGTGGGTAGGCAGAGTGCCATACCGGGTAGGCGGGATATATATCTAGTACTTGAACATTTTTAGCCAGATTGGCTGTTAAGTAGATTAGAGTTTCTTGCAATCTTCAAAAGGTATTTCTTCGACGAGTTTTACAAATTCAGAATCAAGAATAAGTCTATTATCGTTCCAAACTCTATCTCTTATCATACAATCAAAAGAATTATCATTTTTTTTAATACTATTTATAGAATTTAATCTTCCTTGCCAAGCATCATCTGTCATAAGTCCAAGTCTGTATCTCAAATAGTCTGCTTCATATATATTCCACATCGCATTAAATGAATTATGAACATAAATGTCATAATCACTATAGTGATCTTGATCGTACTGATGGGCTAATGAACGGCTCGTTGCTGAATTATAAACACTAACCCAAACTTGGGCTCTTGCTAGATGCTGATCAGACATAGCAATTTTATGAGATTGTCTTAATTCAAGACCTACAAAGATTAACGATGAGATTATACCAATCACACCAATAATCTGAAAAAAATCACCATACTTAGACAACGTGTTCATTGAGAAGATACTTTTATTCATAAACAAAGCCTACACAACTAACAAACTCTTGTGAAGACTAGGTGTTGGTTTAGCTAAATATGGCTGCTAGAAGGCTTTTAGGAAATGCTTATGTCTATTCAAATCTTTTTATTAAACCATCTGAATTATTTTCATCATTGCACAGATCGGGAAGACTTCTAACATAATCTTCAAATGGCTCTATAAATATCTGTGCTTCAAAGACATAACGCAGATGACAATGATTCCATTGTAATTCAGTATATTGTTTTTCTTTATCCCAAATAACTTGATCCATCATTCCTTGTTTATATTGATAGAAGTTATTCTCATTTACAGTCCAATAATAAACTTGGCGTTGTTCTCTGTTGTAACGCTGAATTTCTGATTGATTCTCCCACGCTATATTTTCAACTCCAATTTCTTCAGGGCTAAACTCATAAGTAGATAATATTTGATTTGTTCTAAGTATTGTCCTTGATTGCTGTTGACCTGCTATTGCTATTTTTTGTGTTTGTCTTAATTCTAAGCCCACAAATATCAGAGAAGCAATCAAACCAATCACACCAACTATCTGAAATAGTTCACTGTATTTGGAAAGACTGTTAATCGAGAAGATACTTTTATTCATTTCCTAATTTTCTTCACTCATTAATGATTCACATGTGTTGGGCAGGTTTTCGACCAACTTTCTAAGATCCGGATGTATTCCAGCCTTTCTTCGTTCCCATATCCTTTTTGCGATTATACATTCTTCTCTATTACGCCCATTCAAATTTCGTATCATTCCATTATTTAGTTTTATAAGAAATTGAGTTTCATCTCTATACCCTTTCCGATATAACTGGTAATCGAGATCATAGATATTCCAAAAACTATTTTTTAGAGAAACAACAAATTCTCTATTTTCCTTATTTACACCATTTTCTAACCAATCAATAAAATCTATTCCATTCTCAGCCCATCTCTGTTGTATTCCAACTACAAGATGAACTCTCTCTTGTTGTTGATCAATCAAGGCTATTTCTTGTGATTGTCTCAACTCTAAACCCACGAAGATTAATGAAGCAATCAGACCAATCACACCAACTATCTGAAACAATTCACTGTACTTGGAAAGACTGTTAATTGAGAAGATGCTTTTATTCATAAACAAAGCCTACACAACTAACAAACTCTTGTGAAGGCTGAGATTAAATGAACTCCAATAAGATTATTACTCTTGATTTAAGCATCCGTTATATCAAATATCCTAATAGTTGGACCTTCAGCACACATTGATGTAATAGCATCAACTGTTCCATCTTCTGTTCTAAAGGCAAGATATTTCTCATAATGCTCTTTGGAATCCCAAGCCTCAGTCAATACGAAATTGTTTTGGTTTTCAACATTTAAAGTTAAGTTAATTCCTTGGCAACCGTCGTATGCACGGGTGACTTGAAAAGCACCTTTACAAATTTGAGTAAATTCATCTACTAAACCCTCTTTTAATACGCCTTCTAGTAATACACTTACAGTCATTTATCTCTCCTTTTATTTTTTATAATTTTTACACTTCACTGGAAAAGGTTCTGTAAAAAATTTTGTTGTTGTATACATTTGTATTAAGCTGGTTGTGTCTTTTAAAAAAATATGACCACCAATACAAACAACTGTAATGCCCAGTGACACCGGAGTATTTTCATTTGCCCTTTCAACTGGACTTGATTCCACGATAACAATTTCAGCTTGAGCAGTACTTACAATTAATAATATAACTAGCATTAGTATTTTATTCATCTTATTTCTCCTGTAACCAATATCAATAGCATAGCACGTGCTTTGATAGATCCATCAGATGGAGTTAAGCTGAGTCTATGATGGGTATGGGAACAAGTTAATTGAAAATAAAAGAAATAATTGGATACCAGTTTATTAGGTTCTTTTATTCTGATACTTTGCTCAAAAGGAGATGAATATGAAACATCTAATTCTAATATCAGTAGTAATTCTATTGAGTGGCTGTGCTGAGTTTCTTGAAATTGAACCAGAACATCCTCCCACTTATAATTGGATGGGTGATGGTCTAGGTTCTTATTCAAAACTACAGACAGATCGCTATGAATGTGCCCAAGAAGCTGCAGGAGATGATGAAATTGTGTATGTTTTTGTATTTACACAAGGTGGAACAGTTTCTGGAACTGGTGCCACTAGAGTAAACGGTTCTTTATTTAGATCTTGTTTAGGTGCTAGAAACTGGCAAAGAAATCGTAGTGGAACAGGAATAGGAGTTGCTCCGTAGTCACTCCTTTTTGAGCGACTAGAGTTTTTTTTCAAGATGTTTGTTTTTCTATTTTCTAGCTCTACTTTTAAGGATTTTAGAAAATCTATAGATTAATTAAACATTCTTTATTGAAGATAAGGTGAACTTTATCAAGCTTTCTAATATTTGGATTTAGATCACTTGAACGAAATGTAGCTGTAATCTCCTGCTGATTATAGCTACCAATCAGTTTCGTGTAACTGCCAAGAAAAACAAGATCTCTAATGGTCACTTCAATACCGTTTTCACTTGTTTTATAGTCTAAAACTTCAAATGATTCAGGACGAATGGTGATATTTCTACCGTCTTCTAATTTAATGAAGTTACATTCACCAAGAAAATTGGCAACCATTCTATTTTTTGGGGATGAGTAAAGTTCCTTGCATGTTCCAGATTGAATAATTTTTCCCTGATCAAGTAAAACGATTCGATCAGATAGATACATTGCTTCTTCCTGATCATGCGTTACATAAATGATGGTTGCATTAATATTCTTATGCAATTCTTTTATTTGTGCTTGCATCTCTTTCCTTAGATTTTTATCGAGAGCACCAAGTGGTTCATCCATTAATAATAACGACGGTTTGATAACTATTGCCCTTGCTAGTGCGACTCTCTGTTGTTGTCCTCCCGAGAGTTGATTAGGAAATCTCGTAGCTTCATTCATTAAATCTACCAGCTTCAATGCCTCATTCACTCTTGTATTTATATCTATTTTTTTTAATTTCTGCATCTCCAAACCAAAAGCCACATTTTCTCTCACGCTCATATGTGGAAAAAGTGCATAATTTTGGAATACCATACCTATATTCCTGTTCGCTATAGGTAAAGAGTTTAAATTTCTTCCGTTTATTTCTAAGGAGCCTTTGTCTGGAGATTCAAAACCAGCTATCACCCTTAATAAAGTGGTTTTACCAGACCCAGAAGCACCAAGGAGACTGCAAAATTCACCCTCTTGCACTTCTAGAGAAATATCATTCAATGCCATTACGTCATTAAAACTCTTCTCTAAATTTTTAATAGTGAGTGTATTCTTAAATGTTTGAGTCATTTTCTCTTTCCGATGCAAATAATGCATTAATGGCAAATAATAAGACAGTCAAGGTTATTAATAATCCTGATATTGCGACAATCGTAGGATCTATTTCATGAGCAACACCTTCAAACATTATCCTAGGCAGTGTTCTGGATTTTATATTTGTTAAGAACAGCGCCAAAATAACATCATCAAAACTTTGGATAAAAGCAAAAATAGCACCAGCAATGATACCTGGCGTAATGGAGGGCAACATTATCCTCCAGAACATAGTTTTCCATGATGCCCCTAAACTGTATGCTGCAAGCTCCAAATTTTTATTGAAATTTTTTAAAGATGCACTGACTGTTAGAAACACAAATGGCATGGCGAGTACGCTATGAGCAATACCTAATGTAACTGCTGAATTATTCAGTCTTAGTGGGGCAATAAAGTAAAATAGACTAATGGCAAATATTATTACTGGTATCACCATGGGTAAAATAAAGAGAGTTTCCAACCAAAGACGAGTCTTTCTTTTCATTTCATTCACTCCTACCGCAGCAAGTGTTCCGATTGGCAATGAGATAGCAATTGTAACTGCAGCGGCAATAAGAGAGTTCCATAATCCTCTTAGCCATCGGTTATCCGAAAAAAAACTTTCATACCATCTAAGGCTGTATTCTTGAGGTGGAAACTCTAGAAAAGGTGATGCACTCAAACTCATTGGAAAAACAATAACAATTGGCGCGATAAGAAAAACGCAAACTAGCCCCCCTAAAAAATACATTGTAATCTTTGAGGGAGAAAATTTTTCTTTTCGTTTATAGAACTGACTCGAACCTTTTTGTGAATTACTACTCAATAAATTATCAAATCCAAAATATTTTTGAAAAATAATAAAAAGAATCAGTGTTGAGAATAATAATACCGATGATAAGGCTGCAGCTAGCTCCCAGTTTAAAGTTCGATTGATATTATTTTCAATCAACATGGCAATCATTGTTTGTTTTGGCCCACCCATCAAGGCAGGAGTAATGTAGTAACCAATCGCACTCATAAAAACAATGATAGATCCGGCGATTACACCAGGCATGGTCAAAGGTATGATGAGACGCTTAACTGTTTGATAAGACTTTGATCCTAAGCTCTCTGCCGCCTCAATAAGAGAGTAATCTATATTTTTGTATGCCGCATAGAGAGGGAAAATAACAAACGGCATTAACACATGCGTCATTCCTATTAAGACACCCGAAAAATTATATATAAATGAGATTGGTTCATTAAAGATACCAGTAAACAAAAGCATCTCATTAAGAATTCCTTTTCGTTGAAGAATCACAATCCAAGCTGTTGTTCTAACTAGTGCACTAGTCCAAAAAGGCAGCAATACAAGAATAAATAGGAACTTTCTCATACGCTTAGATACGTTAGCCAGCAAATACACAATCGGATAACTAAAAATGACAGAAAAAATTGTCACTAAGAGTGCGATATTAAAGGTGTTAAAAATTATTTGCCGATAGATTGGTGTCGTAATAATTTTTTGATAATGTACAAATGAAGGAGCGCTTAAGCTGTCGCCAAAACTTAGCATGAGGAAAGAAAATACAGGCCAAACAAATATTCCCAATAAAAATATCATCATTGGTGTTACCGCTAGCCATGACCATTTTGATGTCTTTATATACATAGTTCAATTAAATTGATTTTCCACCAATAAATAACCTTCTAGGAAAATTTGTTAATCTTTCATAACCATTTTCAGTTATATGTATTGTTTCAGACATACCAAACCCATTAACTAAGAGATAGGTATGGAATGTCATTCCTTCCATAAATCTCCATGTCGCTAGCGGATGGGCCTCTAAAGGTTCACCACCATTTGGCTCCATTAAAAGCCCAATAGAGTAAAAGGTTTTGTTTGTGTATTTTTCCATAATACCAAGATTCAACAATGCCTCTCTGTATATGCTGTCAGGAATTGTAGCTAAAATACCGGGTTTTACCTCTTTTAGAGCTTCATCTTGAATTCTTATCAATGATTCTACTAACTTAAAATCTTCATCAGTAGCATCGCCAACCATGATGGGTCGCATAAACCGCGCATGATAATATTTAACATGCGGTGTTGTTTCTAGTTGAATTTTGTCTTTTTCCTTAAATACTCTGTCATTAAAACCACCATGTAAATACATCGCTCTCTCACCAGATGATAAAACTCCCGGGCCGGCTCGATCGCTACCACTTATAATCATTTCACTGCAGACATTAGCGGCCATATCTCGTTCGGTGTTTCCTGGAATAGCCATCTCAATAGCTGCCGACATCCCCATCTCTGCTGCATGTCCCGCCCTTTTTTGATATTTTATCTCTGCTGCAGATTTAATTAATCTTAGGTCACTGACGATATCTGATCCATCTTGCCATTTATATCCTGTGAGTCGATTCCTAATTTCACGATATTTTGCTACTGATAATGACCAAGCATGCTCTTCAATTGCTACTGTAGATTGCTTACCTAAAACAGATTCAATTGCTCTTGCAGCAATACTGACTTTATCATCACTATCATTCCAGAGAGTGTAACTTGAGTATTGAGTAGTTTTTTTTATGTAAAATTCTTCCACATCTCTGCAGACAATATGCGATTGACCAGATGCAGGAATGATGGCAAATTGAAAAGAAGAATACCCTCTGGTAAAAAATCCAGTTGCCCAGGTCACACTCTCAGGAAAAAATACGATTAATGCATCTAATTTTAAATCATTAATTTTATTCTGTATCTTTGAGATCCGTGCTTGATATTCTTCTGCAGAAAACCACAGTTCAGGTATGACTTTATTCAATGGTTATTCCTGTATCACTAGCAGATATTTCTCTAGAGCCTGAGTTGAATGATTTGCCCACCAAGAGATATCCATAAATAATGTATTGTTTATTCGTTCTTTAGTAGATGGTAGCTTAGTCATTATCTCTTCATCAATGTACTTAAGTGCTTCTTCACCCGCTGGTCCATATGAAATAAAACTACTAATTTTTGCTTGAATTTGAGGTTGGGTAATATAATTAAGTAGCTCTAAGGCCTGTTTTTGATTAGGAGCTCCTCGTGGAATCATCATATAACCAACATGAGAAATACTCTCATTCCAAGCCATTTCTATATTCAATCCATTATCAATCCCTGACTGAAATCGACCATTCCAACCAAGTGCAAGATCAACCTCCCCACTACCCAGCGCTTGAACTGGTTGTGCGCCACTTGACCACCAAAAAGTAATATGATCTTTAATTTCTCTTATTTTATTTAAAGCACGCTCTAGACCCTGTTCTGTATTTAATAATTTATATATTTCTGCTTTATTTACCCCATCAGCAAGCAGCGCAGCTTCCAAAACTGCAGCTGGGTCATCAGGAAGCGTTCTTCTGCCTGGAAATTTATTGATATCCCAAAAATCTGAAAACGTTTTTGGTTTTTCATCAGGAAATTTGTCTTTAGAGAAAGCAATTACTGTCGAATAAATTTCGGTAGGAACACCATATTGATTTTTAATTGAATCTAATATAGATGTTTGATCCACCATTTCAGCAGTTATTTTCGTAAATAAGTTGTATTCAATGCCTTTCATCAAGGTTTCACCACCACCCGTCACGATATCCCATTGAACATTTTCAGTATCAACCATGGCTCTTATTTTTGCAATTTCAGGCTCTGTATCCCTGTATATCTCGATATTACTGGCTTCTGAAAATGGATCCAACCAAGCACTTTCTAGGGCACGTTGATATGCCCCACCCCAACTTGCAAAGAAAATCTCATTCGCATTCACACTGCAACATGTAAATATCAAAATAAAATACAATTTACGAAAAGGGAGGTATTTTACTTTATCCATATCATTCGATTTTAGATTAGTTTAGCGAATCGCTCTATCATAATTTTAGCTGGTTTAACCTCATCTGCAACATCTATCAAAGTTTCTACATTGGCACCATCTTTTTCTAAATCATTACGATTTTCTTCAAACCATTTTTTTGATTCTACTAGGGTTATTTCAGGATGACCCTGAATACCCCAGATTAACTTATCTTTATATCGAAAAATATGATTAGGGCAATCTTCAGAATAAGCAATAATATTGAGATCAGGATGATCTGGCTTAACTTCATCATTGTGCCAGACAAACATATAGACACTTTCATCTAGATGGGAGCAAATATTGTCATTCTTTATTAACTTCGTTGTTTTGAGATGCTTATAACCCACTTCACAAGATTGTCTACGAAACACTTGCTCTTTTCCACATAATGCAGATGCTAATAGCTGTTGACCAAAACAAATACCAAGCATTGGGATATCTTTGGATGCTGCCTCTATAATTAATTCATGCTCCTCATTAATAAAAGGAATATCCTCATAAGCACCATGTGGGCTGCCTGAAATAAATATCCCATCATAACCAGCTAGGCTGCTTGGAAATTTATTATTGAATGCCCAAAATTTTTCAACTCTAAGACCAAAACTTTTAAAGCGGTCATCAAGTTTATTTGCGGAGGTTAAACTGGTTCCATTATTCAAATAAAGAAGACGTTTTCTACTCAAGGTAAATTCCTCTTTAAAATCTCGGTTGTTGTTGAGTAATACAATGGATTCCACCACCGCCAGTTGCAATATTATGTATAGGAACTTGAATAATTTCTCGATTTGGATAGAGTTTTGAGTATGTCTCTACAGCTAAATGATCACGATCATAACCATATGCAGGGACTATAACTGCATTATTGGCCAAGTATGAGTTAATATAAGAACTGCAACCGCCATTCCAGATATCCAGGTGATAAATACCTTCCTCAATAAATTCAATTTCTAATTGCCGCCCTTTAGCATCTTTTTTATTTTTTAGAGCATTGGTATTGTCAATGCCTACTTGGTAATGAGGGTCACTTTTATCACTATTCACTTCCACCAAAACTCTGCCTGGTTCAATAAAAGCCGCTATTCCATCGACATGGCCATCCGTTTCAGTTTCCTCTATATCGCCAGGAATCCATATCACTTTTGTGCCGCCTAAAGTACGACATAACTCATCTTCTATTTGCAATCGATCTCTTTTTGGATTTCGATTTTTGTTAAGTAAACAAGATTCAGTTGTGATAATGGTTCCTTCGCCGTCAACACTGATGCCTCCTCCCTCTGCTACTAACCAACTTGGAAAAATATCTGCATGAGCATGCTCTAGAATTCTTTTTGCCATTTGTGCATCTTGATCATAAGGTTGATATTTCTCACCCCAGGCATTAAAGATCCAAGCTGAACCAGCCAGGTTGTCTCCGCCAACAAGAAAATTTGGCCCTGAATCTCGAGCCCAAGAATCATCGATGCTCATCTCGATAATCTCAACGCTCTGATTGAGAAAATTAGTTGCACTTTCAATTTGCTTTGGAGGTACCAACATTTTTAATGGCTCATATTTTGCAATAGTATTTGCCACATTTGCATATTCTTGCATGGTCTCTTGATTTTTAGACCATAGACCACTCCTACATGGCCAAGCCATCCAGCAACAGTCATGCTCAGCCCATTCTCCAGGCATAAAATACCCAAAGTCTCTCGGGTCACTTATAAAATCCCATATTCTCATAAGGTAGCCTGCATTTTTTTTCCTAAAATCATAAAAACGAGTAATGTCAGGAGAAACAGTCCAATAGACAATACAAATGAATTACTATATTGCCCTTCTGAAACAACAATTGCGGCTATTCCGGGACCTAAAGCAGATCCGAAAAACGAGATTGACGAACCGGCCGCTACTACTCTCCCTTTACGATCGATTCTAGCTAACAAAGAGTCGATAAATGGCATGCAAAATGACCATGAAAAAACCAAGTAAACAGCTGGTTAAAAAGTAAATAGAATAATTATTAGATGATAAAAGCATGGTTAATGCTAATACTGGCAGTAACAATCCAAATGCCAATGGTTTTATTAATCCAAATTTATCACCAATCAGAAAGATTGATAGTGCACCCGGAATACCCAGAAGAGATCCAACGAGAAGGGCGGATCCTATCTGATGCTCAGTGATATTAGATATTACGCCAAATCTTTCTATATAAGAAAATTGTGAAGTATTAGCAGCTTCAAATAACGTAAAGCCTATAATAGCTAGTAAAGCAGGTACTGTTACAATAGCACTCAAACCAGACTTAGTTTTATTATTATTGGCTAAAGATTTGTGTTCAGCAGTGAGAAATTGAGTTGCAAGAAATGCCATAAAATCCAGTACCGCAAAACCAATAAAAAATCCCATAACACCAATTAAATCAGAGTATACTGGCACGATATAGAGTGCGATACCGCTTACAATAAATTGCAATCCCACATAAATACCATAGCCATGCTTGTAGTTATCATAATGTGCAATTGAAGATATGCTAATAGCATGACTAACCCCCATTGCAATTCCCCATATTACTCGAATGAAGAAAAAAATAATTGTCGCGCCTGCACTGAACGCAGATAATAAATCCATAAATACCGCTATTAACAATGCGTTTCTTGATACTTTTTGGAAATTTATACCATCCATCTTGATGGACATCAAAAAACCTGCAGAAGCAGTTGCAAGAGTTCCAATAGAAACTAACCAACCAGCAGAAAAAGAAGACATCTCTGCGTGGTCCATCAAAATTCCTATCATTACTGGTAAAGCTAAAACTGGATAAATACTTATGACTGCAATAAATGACAGTGCCGTGAATATTCTCAGATTAGGAATCATTTGCATGATCTGCCTTGTTAGTTTGATTACCATCTAAAGAGAGAATACCCTCATAGAGATCAGGGCGTCGGTCTCTAAATACCCCCCAATTTCTCCGATATCGAGATATCTCATTGAGGTCAAATGAATGAGTGATGATATTTTCTGACTTGCGATCTGCCTCACAGACGAGCTCTCCAAGATGGTTAGATATAAATGAAGAACCATAGAACTCCATTGAATAATTATCACTAGACTCATTTCCGATTCGATTAGATGCAATCACTGGTATAATATTTGCTGCTGCATGACCTCGCATGGTCATTTGCCAGTGATCTTTACTATCAAAATCTGGCTGATCTAACTCATTACCAATGGCAGTTGGGTACAGCAATATTTCGGCACCCATTAATGCCATAGATCTGGCAGCCTCAGGAAACCATTGATCCCAACATATACCTACGCCGAGTCGACCAAATTTTGTATCGAAAGCTCGAAATCCAGTATCACCGGGACTAAAATAGAATTTTTCTTCATAAAGTGGAAAGTCAGGAATATGACTTTTTCTATAATGACCAACAATCGATCCATCTGCGTCAATCACAACGATAGAGTTGAAGTAAACTAATCCTGATTTTTCAAAAAAAGAGATCGGAAGAACCACTCCACGATCTTTTGCTATAACTTGCATACTCTTTATCGTAGGTTGCTCTTCTATAGTTTTAGCTAAATCAAAGTGTTCATTTTTAGTATCTATGCAAAAATATGGAGTTTCAAATAATTCTTGAAGTAATATAATTTCTGCACCTGAATCAGCTGCTTTATGAATTATATTTGTGGCTTTCTCAATGTTCTGTTTTATATCCCAAGAACATGCCATTTGAGTTGCTGCAACAGTAACCTTCATTATTACCTCCTTCAAATAAATCAATAATAGCATTCAACAGGCAAGTCATTAAGTAGTTCCAATATTAATTTAAATGGTAACCTAGAAAAATACATTTTTTAGGAGAAGAACATGAAACAAGAAATTTCAACAAAATGGTTTACTATTGCTACAAATCTTGGTGTGATTATCGGATTAATTTCAGTTATATTTCAGATGATAGAAGATCGAAATCTTTTAAAAGTCACCCTAACTAATGATTATTATCACTCATATATCAATGCCGATACACTCTTTGCTGGTGAAAACCTACCAGCAGTATATGAAAAGGCACTGCTCAATCCAAAAGATTTAAGTATTTCAGAAATGCGAATAATGGAAGCACAAACATTCTCTCCCATCAATCGCTGGATCAATCTTTATAGAATGGCTGAAGCTGGTATCGTGGATGATACATTTTGGAAATCTCAAATTGATTTAGATACTACTTATTATCTTGGAACCCCATATGCATCAGCTTGGTGGGAGGTATCAAGCCCATTATGGTCATCGGATTTTCTTCCTGATGAAGTAAGAGAGCGGATTGAAAGAAATCTATATAATGATAATGGTAAGCCAAAAACGAGTTATACAAAAAATTATTATGAAAAAATTAAAAACGCAATTAAAGAGGATTAATTAAATGGTAACCGTATTAGTGACTGGAGCAAATCGTGGGCTAGGACTTGAATTTATCAGTCATTATCTTGATAGAGGGAATCATGTAATTGCCACATACAGGGATATAGCATGCTCAACTGAGTTAATTAAGATGAGTGAAGATCATGATAATTTAATGACGTTTAACTTGGATGTAGATTCAGAAAAGTCCTTAACTGATTTTTCGAAACAATTAGGTAATATTCCTATTGATATTTTTATTAATAACGCGGGTATCTATGGACCAAGAAACTCTTCATTTGGGCATGTAGGTACTGAAACTTGGATTCCCGCCCTAAGAATTAATACCATCGCACCAGTAATACTTACCCAGTTGATTATTGATAATTTAAGAAACGGATCGGTCAAAAAACTAATCTATATTACTTCAAAAATGGGTTCGATCGATGATAATTCTGGTGGCGGATCATACGTCTATCGAAGTACTAAAGCGGCTCTAAACTCAGTCGTGAAGAGTTTATCCATCGATCTTAAAAATGAGGGAATGATTGTCACGCTTTTGCACCCAGGATGGGTGCAGACAGATATGGGTGGCCCAAACGGGCTAATTGATAAAAATACAAGTGTCTCAGGAATGATTAAAGTTATAGATGGCTTGGAGCAATCGCAGTCTGGTAGTTTTTTAGATTACACTGGATGTCATATTCCATGGTAATCACTCAGTCTCATGATCCCCATCATCTTGAATGCGATCAAAAATTTCTTCTCTATGCACGGCCACATCTTTTGGGGCATCTATTCCGATTCTTACTTGGTTACCTTTTACCCCAAGCACTTTTATGGAGACATTCTCTCCTATCATAAGTGCCTCACCAGCTCGTCTTGTTAGTATTAACATTTATAAACCAACCTTCTACAAATCAATATTATGAGCAAACAATAACCTGAAATTTATTCATTTCATATGTAACTATATAAAAATTTTCCTCATAGTTCATCTTTTATTAATTTGAGTGCTGATTTTAATGCCTCATCTATTTTTTCTTTATCTGGGCCACCGGCCTGAGCGAAATCTAGTCTACCACCACCTCTACCACCAACTACTTCTGCGATTGATTTAATTAAATTTCCAGCGCTAATTTGCTTATTAAGGTCTTTTGTCACGCCTACAGCTAATTTAACTTTATCCTCATGTATCGATCCTAAAATCACAATTGCACTGCCTAACTTATCTTTAAATTTATCAATGGCTGTTCTCAAACTTTTTGCGTCTAAGCCGTCTAATCTCTGAATCAAGACATTAACCTTTCCTATCTGAATAGCCTGCTCATTAAGATCAATCGAATCACCACCTAGCATTTGTTGTTTTGTGGCAGCTAGTTCCTTTTCTAGGGCTTTATTTTGTCTTAAAAGTTGTTCAATTTTAGGTAATATTTGTTCTGAGGAAGTTTTTAGAAAGGACGCTGCATTCTCAATGGTGTCTTTATAAGATGTTAACCTCTCAATGGCTACCATTCCTGTCACCGCCTCTATGCGTCGCACACCAGAAGCTACTCCACCTTCAGTTATAATTTTGAACAGGCCTATATCACCAGTTCGCGTCACATGGGTGCCACCACATAACTCAATGGAGTAATCACCAAAGTGTAGGACCCTTACCTTATCTGCATATTTTTCACCAAATAATGCCATTGCGCCTGATTTTATTGCATCATCATAAGTCATAAGCACAGTGTCTCCTTTGTGGTTGCATTGAATATGATGATTTACTTCTGACTCGATTTTGGAAAGCTCTGTCTTAGATAATGGTTTATTATGAGAAAAATCAAAACGTAAGCGATTAGCATCGACCAAGGATCCTTTTTGCACTACATCATCCCCAAGTATATTTCTCAAAGCAGCGTGCATTAGATGCGTAGCAGAGTGGTTAGCAGCGATACGAGAACGTTGGTGGTTATTGATACGCATTTTTACTTGATTACCGACTGCTATTTCTCCGACATCAACCACACCAAAATGCATGATCGCATCGCCACTCTTCTGTGTATCTGTCACCTTAAAAACACTATCCTCGGTCTCGATAATACCCGTATCACCAACTTGTCCACCAGATTCAGCATAAAAGGCAGACGCATTTGTAACTATCATACCCTCTTCCCCGACTTTAATAGAGGCTACGGGAGCTCCTTGTGAAAATAATTCAGTGACAGTCGAGTCGTTATCCATAAATTCATAACCTAAAAAATCTGAATGTGTGGTTGTTTCAGCAATTAATTCCTTAGTTTGAGTAAACTTATTTGCTTCTCTAGCTCTGGATCGCTGTATCTGCATTGCCTTCTCAAAGCCATCCATATCAATAGATATATTACGCTCACGGGCAATATCATTAGTCAAATCAACTGGAAAACCATATGTATCATATAACTTAAAAGCAATCTCGCCAGGTAACCTAGTGCCCTCTAAACTTAAAATTGCCTCTTCAAGAATTTCCATTCCTTGATCTAAAGTGACAGAAAAACGTTCTTCCTCCGCCTTAATTATATCTTCAATATTTTTCTTTGAACTCACCAATTCAGGATATGCATCACCCATTTCTTTAGCTAATGGTGCTACTAATTTATAAAAGAAAGCGTCTTTAACACCTAACTTTTTACCGTGACGAATCGCCCTTCTGAGAATTCGCCTCAAAACATAGTTTCTACCCTCGTTACCAGGAATAATGCCGTCAATAATTAAAAAAGAACAAGCGCGAATATGATCAACAATGACATTTAACGAGCTTGATTCTTGGTCTTTTATTGCCAATATTTTCTTTGTTGCAGAAATTAAGTTTTTAAATAAATCAGTCTCATAATTACTATGTACCGACTGCATCACTGCTGCCAATCTTTCCAATCCCATTCCAGTATCAACAGAGGGTTTTGGAAGTGCTGTCGTTGAGCCATCTTCACCACGCTCAAACTGCATAAAGACCAGATTCCAGATTTCAATATAACGATCTCCATCTTCATCTTTAGAACCTGGAGGACCTCCAGCTACATCCGTTCCATGATCATAGAATATTTCACTACAAGGGCCACATGGGCCAGTGTCACCCATTGACCAAAAATTATCTTTTTCCCCTAATCTAGTGAATCTTTCTGGATCAATCTTAATTGTGTTTAACCAAATATCTGCAGCTTCATCATCATCCTTAAAAACTGTAACCCATAATTTCTCTTTGGGTAATTTAAGGTTATTAGTTAAAAAATCCCATGCCTGAATAATAGCCTGCTCTTTAAAATAATCACCGAAACTAAAATTACCCAGCATTTCAAAAAAAGTGTGATGTCTTGCAGTATAGCCAACATTTTCAAGATCATTATGTTTGCCTCCTGCACGAAGGCAACGTTGTGAAGTAACTGCACGTTGATATTTTCTTTTATCTTTCCCAAGAAATACATCTTTAAATTGAACCATACCTGCATTGGTAAATAACAAAGTTGGATCATTGCTTGGTACAAGTGATGAGCTTTTGACTTTCTCATGATCCAAATCATGAAAATAGTCTAAGAACCTCTGTCGTAAATCATTGCTAGTAAAGGATTTCATACATCAATAGTGTATAGATAAAAAGAAAATAATAACATTCTCTTTTTAGGATATTTCTTAAAGTCGAACAATCAGTAGTGTTATGAAATTTAATTTTTCAAAGCAGCTGAAATCTGCTCCATATTGAACCCTCGTGACTGAAGAAAACGGATTTGACGTGATTTCTCTTTATATTCGACTGGTGATTCTACTCCAAACTTTTTTACTTTTACCTCCCTCGCCAAATCGAACCAATCCGCCTCTAAAGCTGCCAAAGCCAAATCTATGACTTTTCTGGGAAGTTTTTTAGCTTCCAGTTCATGCATTATTCGTGCTGGGCCCTTACCTTGTTTGTATCTGGAACGAGAGTAACTCTCTGCAAATCGAGAGTCATTCTGCAAACCATCTTGTTTGAGTTTTTCAACAGTCTCAGCTGAAATCTGACGTGAGTAACCTTTTGTTTGTAATTTTAAAATTAACTCTTCATGACCGTATTCTCGTATAGCAAGAAAATCCATACCTTTTTTTCGCGCATTTTTCGGGTCAACAGATTTTTTATCACACTGCGGGTGAAAGAGATCAGCATTTAATTCATTAATAGATTTTTTCACTACAACTATTATTTAAATTAAGACTCTGTTGCCTCGGAGCCAGTTTCTTCATCTGACGATTCATCATTGGCATTATCTTTTTTTGCTGGAAGTAATGTTGCTCTAATCTGTTCTTCAATATCTTTCGCAATCTCTGGATTGGTACGTAAAAATTCACGAACATTTTCTTTACCTTGACCAATACGATCTTCCTTATAACTGTACCAAGATCCTGATTTCTCAATTAATTCTTGATCTACACCATAGTCAATTATCTCACCCTCGCGTGAAATCCCTTCACCATATAATATTTCAAATTCAGCCATTTTGAAGGGTGGTGAAACTTTATTTTTAACCACTTTAACACGGGTTTGATTTCCTATAATCTCATCACCCTTTTTGATTGCTCCAATTCTTCTAATATCTAATCTCACAGACGAGTAAAATTTCAAAGCATTCCCACCGGTGGTTGTTTCTGGACTACCAAACATAACTCCGATCTTCATTCTGATTTGGTTAATAAAAACCACCATAGCATTTGATCGTTTGATATTACCTGTAAGTTTACGTAACGCTTGTGACATTAATCGTGCTTGCAGTCCCATATGTGAATCACCCATGTCACCTTCAATTTCAGCTTTTGGAGTTAAAGCTGCTACCGAATCAACAATAATGATATCGACGGCTCCTGAGCGGACTAACATATCTGTTATCTCGAGAGCTTGCTCACCCGTATCAGGTTGCGATACCAGTAATTCGTCAACATTAACTCCTAACCTTTCCGCATACTGAGGATCTAAGGCATGTTCAGCATCAACGAATGCAGCAGTACCTCCCATTTTTTGAGCCTCTGCAACTACCTGCAGTGTTAATGTTGTTTTTCCTGATGCTTCTGGACCATATATTTCAACTACTCGACCTTTTGGTAATCCACCAATACCTAAAGCCACATCCAAACCAATAGATCCTGTCGAAATAGATTCAAAATATCTTGCCACTCCACCGTCACCCAGGCGCATAACTGAACCTTTCCCGAATTGTTTATCAATTTGGCCTAATGCCGCTGCAAGCGCTCTTTTTCGATTTTCATCCATAATAAAACATCACTTTTTTTGAGTTAACTAATTGACTCATTATTTCACAATTAAAATTATTTAGTTAGACAGAATGTAACTTTTTCAATCTTTTTTCCAAACCAGTGAGTGCTATCATAGTTGATTCCAGACGCACCTTATTTCGATCGCCGTCAAAGTAACAAAGCTGTGTATCAATCACAATTTGATTTTCTTTATAGTAACTCCAAGCAAGCCATACCGTTCCAATAGGTTTGTTATTACTGGCGCCTGTTGGGCCAGCAATTCCGGTTATAGCGACCGATACATGACTTAAATTCTCATTCAAGGCATTCTTGGCCATCATGATAGCTATTTGTTCGCTTACTGCACCATGTTCTTTGAGTGCAGTTTTCTTTATATTCAAAATCGTCGTTTTTGCACTATTACTGTAAGCAACAATACCATGAGAAAATCCAGATGAGCTGCCAGGAATATCTGTTAATGATTTCGCAACTAAACCACCTGTGCAAGACTCAACAGTTACAATCATCCTTCGCGCCTTAATCGCCAAATCAATCACTTGAGATGATAATTTAATTAATTTGTCTTTTTCTTTCATTGCGAACCGATTCATATAATTGAATGTGCTGTTCTGTCATCTCAGTGACAGAAAAATTATCTTTAATCCATCTTTTAGCCCTTTCTGAGTAGCCAATTTTTAACTCTTGATTTTCAATAAAATAGGCAATATTTTTCTCAAAGGTTGATTGATCTCCAGTTTTTGCAAGTAATCCTGTTTTACCATTTACAATGACCTCAGGTATACCACCAACCTCAAAAGCCACTACCGGTAATCCTACCGCACCAGCCTTCATAAGTATGACACCAAGACCTTCCTTGCTGGCTGGATGCGCCAGTAAGTCAAAATGATGTAAGTATTTATCAAGATTAAGATCAAAGCCTCCAAACAGGACGACATCCTCTAATTTATTTTTATATACCAATTTTCTCAATGAGGCATTTAGTTTACCTTGACCCATAATAATTAATTTCAATTTTGGGTGAGATTTACTCAAATTATTAATCATTTCAATAAGTAAATGATGTTGCTTTCTTTTGATGAGTTGACCAGCCGATACGATAATAAAGTCATCTTTTGATAACTTGAACTTTTCTAAAAATTGCTCCCTTGAAATTTTCTCTAAACAATCTTGATTCTCTACCGCACTGCGAATTAATGATAATTTTCCAGAACAACTTTCAAGTGGTAATAAAATATCATATATGTTCTTTGAGATAGCAATTATCTTGTCGTATAAATTATAGCGCCATTGGGCAAAAAAATTTGATTCCATACTATCAACTCTTCTTGATAGAACGACTGGTATTGAGTAATGTTGAGCGATAATTCCAGTAATATAATCCGCACCTCTTCGACTATGACAGTGAATAATATCTGGATGATAATCATGTAAAAATTTATACAATTGATAAGCAAAAATTAAATCAAAATCACCTCTGCATGTCAGATTAATTACTCGGATATTTTTTTTCATGGCTAATTTTCCTAAATCACTTCGAGGTGGACAAATAAGTGTATTCTGGAGTCCCCGCATTTCAAGTGATTCACAGAGATAAAGAACCTGTTGTGGACCACCATAAAAGTTTTTTCCTGTTTCTATATGCAGAATTTTCATACTATTTAAATTGTATTTTTTTGACCATAGAGCTTAAATAATCCAGTGTAACATCAAAAAAAACTACATTTTTAATTCCACGGCAAGCCTTTTTAGAGCCTCTTTATTCGTCCAAGACCATACTTTATCAATAGCTTCACTAATTCTTAACCATCGATATTGATGATGCTCTCTCGCATCTAATTTAATTTCACATTTGTCTTCAAGAATATAATGAAATTCATATTCAGAGTTAGTCTTATCGAATGATTGGTAACGATTTTGCCAACGCGAGTCGATATTAAAAGTTCGTTCAGTCTTTCGATCAATCAGTTCCCCTTGATCAGTTAGACCTGTTTCCTCTAATAACTCACGACTTGCTGCAGAGTTCTTGGATTCGTTATTATGAAGACTTCCGGTAACAGATTGCCAAAAAGAAAAAGGTTGAGTCCTCTGCAACACCAAAACCTCAGATTTTTGGGTATATATTACGACTAAAACTGATTCCGGTCTCCGATAAACGACCATCAGTTACTCTATTGGTTTTGGGCGTAAACGTATTCCTGTCTCTTTGAGTTGCTCGGTTGATACTTGACCTGGAGCATTAGTTAATGGGCAACTTGCTGATTGAGTCTTGGGGAATGCGATTACATCACGAATACTTTCCGCGCCTGTCATAAGCATGATCATTCGATCTAAACCAAATGCAATTCCACCATGGGGTGGGCAACCAAAATCCAGCGCCTGTAATAAAAAGCCGAATTTTTCCTCAGCCTCTTCGTCACTAATATTTAACAATTTAAACACGCTGGCTTGCATCTCTTTGTTATGAATCCGAATTGATCCACCACCAATTTCAGAACCATTAAGCACCATATCATAAGCTTTAGAGAGAACTGTTCCAGGGTTATTATTTAATTCATCAACTTCTGATATTGCAGGAGCAGTAAACGGATGATGTAATGAAGTCCATTGGTTTGAAGTTTTATCTTTTTCAAACATTGGAAAGTCAACTATCCAAAGTGGTTGCCAACCTTTTTCAATTAAATCATGATCCTCACCTAAACGAACTCGTAAGGCACCCAGCGAATCATTGACAATATTAACTTTATCGGCTCCAAAGAATATTAGATCACCATTTTTGGCAGCAGTTCTTGTCATAATTTCTGTTACAACATTATCAGGAAGAAATTTTAGTATTGGTGATTGCAAACCATCTTCTTTGTTTTTGAGGTCCAAAACCTTAATATAAGCTAAGCCCTTAGCTCCGTAACGACCAACATATTTTGTATAATCATCTATCTCTTTACGACTCATTTTACTACCATTAGGTACACAAATAGCTGCTACACGTCCTTCTTGATCATTTGCTGGGCCAGAAAAAACTTTAAATTCTACATTCGACATTAAATCTGATAAATCGATTAACTCCAGTGAGATTCTTAAGTCAGGTTTATCTGAACCAAATCTATACATAGCCTCAGCATAAGGCATTCTTATGAAGCTCTTTGGTAAAGAGACGTTCATAACCTTTTTAAAAACTACCCGAACTAATTCCTCCATTGTACTCATGACTTTATCTTCATCGACAAAACTCATTTCAATATCAAGTTGAGTAAATTCAGGTTGGCGGTCAGCCCGAAGGTCCTCATCCCTGAAGCATCTTACAATTTGATAATAACGATCTAGACCTGACATCATAAGCAGTTGCTTAAATATCTGTGGGGACTGCGGTAAGGCGAAAAATTTTCCTGGGTGGGTTCTGCTTGGAACAATGTAATCTCTTGCACCTTCTGGTGTCGCTCGAGTGAGCATAGGTGTCTCTGTATCAATAAAACCAGCATCATCAAGAAATAATCTTAATTCTCTTGTAACCGCATGACGCAGACGTAAATTAGCGAGCATGTGATCTCGGCGTAAATCAAGGTAACGGTATTTTAATCTGAGCTCTTCATTTGCCTTTTCATCATGATGAAAAGGTGGTGTCAATGAATCATTCAAGGTTACTAAATCTGTTACTAAAATTTCGATTTCACCAGTTTTCATACCAGCATTTTTTGTTCCTTCTGGCCTCGCGCGAACTTGGCCAGTAATTGCTAACACATACTCACCACGTATCCTTTCAGCTTCAGAAAAGATTTTTTTACTATCAGGATCAAAAACAACCTGAACCAGTCCCTCACGATCTCTTAAATCAACAAAGATTACACCGCCATGATCACGGCGACGGTGCACCCATCCCGTAACGGAAACTTCCTTGCCTTCAAGTCGACTGTTAACTTCA
This sequence comes from uncultured Woeseiaceae bacterium, assembly GCA_902510755.1. GTDB lineage: Bacteria > Pseudomonadota > Gammaproteobacteria > Steroidobacterales > Woeseiaceae > SP4260. The sequence goes on from CABXCS010000001.1 coordinate 57,012, forward strand.
CCACAATAATGACTTCGCATAATAGTTCTTATCAAGTAGAAAAAAACGAAATACTACGGATTAACGATTTCATCTGCAAGATTCTTTCCTTATTTGTGTTTAATATAAAAATTTTTAATAAATTTATCTATCATCTAACGATGACTTTATCGGTAAATCAGCTAAATTTTCTTCACTCCATGTAGGTACAACAACCCCTAAAGAGACAATCATTTTAAATGCCTCATCAACACTCATGTCCATTTCTATAACATCTTCCTTAGGTAAAATAATGATATATCCGGAAGTAGGATTAGGAGTTGTCGGTACAAAAGTACAAACCACATCTGAACCCGTTTTCTTTTGCACCTCACCTAATGCAGTCGAAGTCTGAAAAGCGAGACTATATATTCCTTTTCTTGGGTACTCTATGAGCAAGACCTTCTTAAACGATTGACCTGTTTCAGAAAACACAAGTTCTGAAAAATTTTTCGCCGCAGAGTAAACAGACCGTACTACGGGGATACGTTTCAAGGCTCTCTCCCCAATACCAACCATCGTTTTTCCAACTATGTTGGCAGCAAATATACCTGTCACCAATAAAACCAGTAAAGTCAGAATAACCCCAAGCCCTGGTAATGAAAATCCAAGTAGAGATTCAGGTCTAATTTGTGGTGGCAGGAGAATAAGCGTCTGATCCATAAGAGAAATCAAAAAACGAAATAGCAACACGGTCACCACAATTGGTAACCAAACTAGTAAACCTGCAATTAAGTATTTTTGTATATTTTTCATCACTTTTTTAGCTACTCTTATTATTTTTTTTTACTGTTGTCGTCTTACTCTTTTCTTTATTTTTTGCCTTTGTTTCATTGGTTGTCGATGATTTAGTTTTATTCACATCATTATCATTTTTTGAAATATTGCGCTGATTATCTTTCTTGAAATCAGTCTCGTACCAACCACCACCTTTTAAACGAAAACTTGGTGCTGATAGTAATCGAGCTAATTCAGGTAACTCACACTCAGGACAATCTACTAATCGATCATCATTCATCTTTTGCAATTCATCAAAAGTATGCGCACAATTTTTACATTCATATTCATATATTGGCATGAGAGTCTCCACTAATCACTAGTATACTCTTGAAGGTCAAAATTCTGAATAAATTTAAATTTATTATGCTATGAAAAATAAAGATCTTAACTTTTCATATATATTAAACTTGCCATCCTGCCACAAGCACCATCTCTTCGATATGAGTAGAATTTTTCTGAATCACTGTAAGTGCAATCCTTTCCACCAAATATATTATAAATTCCAAGTGCGTTTAAATTTATTTTTGCCAACTGATATATGTCAGCTTGCCATCGTTTACGACTATTAATTTTAAAACATTCTAAGAAGTTTATATTTTCTTGTTGGAAAATCTCTCTAACCTCATCACCCACTTCAAACGCCGATTGTGAGATAGCAGGAGCTAACCAGACTAATATTTCATTCGCATTGCAATTCATTGCCGCAATAGTATTCTCAATAACCCCAGAAGCCAGGCCCCTCCATCCAGCATGAATAGCCGCTACCATGCTACCTGATGTGTTTGTGATCAATAATGGTAGACAGTCTGCTGTCATCACAACACACACTTTATTTTGTATGGTTGCAATACTTGCATCAGCAGTCACTGTCGTTTTATTACATGGGTTTATCGCGACTTCAGTACCGTGAACTTGATTTAACCAACAAGGCTCCTCAGATAAAGAGAGCGATGTCTTGAGTAATGAACGATTTTCTCTTACTGCTATGACATCATCTCCGACATGTGCTCCTAAATTTAGAGCTGTGTATGCCCCTCCACTCAATCCACATTGCCTTAGAGTCGTTCCTGCTATTATATTCGCAGGTGCCGGCCAAACCGCCTCCAAAAAAGCTATTTTATTCTTCATTTAATGATAAATCTTCCTGCATAACGCTTAATAAATTTTTAAAATCATCCGCAGGAGGTACCTCAATAATTAATTCTTCAGTAGTTAAAGGGTGGATTAATTTTAATTTGGTGGCACATAGTGCCTGCCTTTTGAAGACACTTAATGCTTCTCTTAATTTGGATGAGCATCCTGCCGGAATCATCAATCTCCCATAAAGCGGGTCTCCTACTAATGTGTGCCTGCGATAAGCAAAATGCACTCTTATTTGATGTGTTCTGCCCGTCTCTAAACTGACTTTAATGTGAGTATGAGCTCTAAAACGATGTTGCACGCGATAATGAGTTATAGCTTCCTTACCATCATCTCTCACTGTCATTTTTTTGCGATTCACATGATGTCGCTTGATAGCTTCATTAATTGTTCCACCTCCGGTTAAAACACCATTGCAGATCGCGTCATATTCACGAGTTACCTCTCGTTTTTCGAGCTGACGAACCAATGAGTTATGAGCAATATGAGTCTTCGCAACCACCATAAGACCACTAGTCTCTTTATCTAATCGATGAACTATGCCTGCTCTGGGTAATTCATTTAAGTCAGGCCATTGATGAAGCAATCCATTCATCAGTGTTCCATTTAAATTTCCTGCACCAGGGTGAACAACCAAGCCAACGGGCTTATTAATAACTGCTATCTGCTCATCCTCGTATCTGATATCAAGTATGATTGGCTCTGCTTTATTGTAAGTAAGTTCAGTAAAAACAGTTTGCAGCTCAATAATTTCTCCACCATTAATAATATCTCGTGGCCTTAACTGTTGACCATCAACAAGCAATGAGCCATCTTTAATCCAGCTTTTTATTCTGTTTCTAGAAAATTCAGAAAAAATCTTTGCTGCAGATAGATCCAATCTATTACCTGCTAACTCATCAGGTATAATCATTTTTTTAGAATAATTTGTCATAAGCTGCCATTAAAAAATTCATTTATGTTGAGTTATACTCTAGAATCAGCAATAGATTAAAATTAAATCCAATCATTTTAAACAAAAAATCTCACTGAATATGCTATACATAATCAAAAATACACTACTTTCATTAATAATATTAACATTGATTGCATGTGCAAATAATGAAGAATCTGCTGAAGAGGAATTCATTAATGACTTGGTAAGAGCATATGAAACTGCACAGACAGCGGTAGAGGCAGGAAATTTCAGACGAGCCATAGGTATTTTTGAGAGTATTCAATCACGATTCCCATTCAGTGATCTATCAAATCAGATTCAATTAGAGTTAATTTATGCTTACTATAAAAGTAATGCAAAAGAACAAACTATAGATCAAACCGAAGCATTTATTAGGGAAAATCCAACCTCCCCAAGGATCGACTACGCTCTATATATCCAAGCTTTATCTTATTTTGATGAAGAGCCTGATATTTTAGAAAAAACTTTCCGTAAAGATATGAACAAAAGACCTCCCCAAGATGTTGAAAAAGCATATTCAATTCTTGACAGATTGGTCAGTAGGTACCCTGCAAGTGAATATGCAGCTGATGCAGAATTAAGAATGATTTATCTGAAGAACAGATTAGCTGCATACGAAAATATCGTTGCTGATTATTATATGAGAAGTGGCGCCTACGTTGCAGCTCTTAATCGCGCTAAAACTGCATTAGAACAATATAATGGTGTTCCAAGTAATAGAGGATCTCTGGATATCATGATACTTGCTTATGAAAAACTAGGGATGTTTGATTTAGCCTCTGATACCAGACGAATCCTAGCTGAAAACTATTCTGATGTTACTCCTATGGATTATTCTGATGCTAACCCTGTAATCGAATATGATGATACAAACAGTCCTAGCATCTGGGAACAACTAAAGACACTTAATCCGCTCAGATAAAATAAAAGAAGCTATAGTCTAAATTGTCGCTTTTTTAATCAGGAAAGTTATAACCAGAGGTAATTGGGTATCGCCAATCTCTTCCAAAAGCACGATTACTAATTCTAATACCAGGAGGCGCCTGCCTGCGTTTATATTCATTACGCTTAACCATTTCTAGAATACGGGTAACTAGTGCTTTATCGTAACCTCGCTCAACAATCTCCAAAACCGAAAGATCTTCCTCAACAAATGCTTCCAAAATTGGATCTAGCAGATCATAAGGAGGCAACGAATCACTGTCTTGTTGATTTTCTCTTAATTCAGCAGATGGTTCTCTATCGATGACACGCTGAGGTATAACTTCATTAAGCGTATTGCGATACTCTGCCAATTTTTTTACCATCGTTTTTGTGCAATCCTTGATGGGTGCAAAACCACCTGCCATATCTCCATATAATGTTGCATAACCTACCGCCATCTCACTTTTATTGCCAGTAGTTAGGAGCATTAATCCAGTTTTATTAGAAATAGCCATAAGTAAAATACAGCGAGCACGAGATTGTATATTTTCTTCAGTGGCATCCACTTTTGCCCCATCAAAAATAGGTAATAGTAAATTATTCGCAGCATCATAAAGTGTCTCAATCGGTAAAATATCATATTGAATATTTAGGATTGAAGACTGTAATTGAGCATCCTCAAGGCTCATTTTACTAGTATACTTAAATGGCATCATCACAGCTCTAACATTATCACTTCCAATCGCATCACAAGCAATAGCAAGGGTTAACGCTGAATCTATACCTCCAGATAAACCCAATACAACTCCGGGAAAATTATGTTTCGAAATATAATCCCTTGTCCCCTTTACTAATGCCTTATATATACTCTCTATTTCCTCTAATTTAGGCTCTATTGAGTTACTTATTGGTACTATAGTTTTCTGTATACGTTCAAACTCAATACATGCGATCGTCTCTTCAAACGCAGGCGCTCGATATGTCACATCACCTTTTTCGTTCATGACAAAAGACGCACCATCAAATATTAATTCATCTTGGCCGCCAACTAAATTCAGATAAACAATTGGTATTTTTACTTCAGAAATTCTTCTTTTAATTGTCGATTCTCTTATATTTTGACCATCTTTCTGATAAGGGGATCCGTTTATAACAATTATTAACTGAGCACCAGCTGATTTAGATAAGCGCGCTGGCTTGGAGTACCAAATATCCTCACAAATATTAATTCCTATTTTAATGCCGTGAAGTTCAAAAACAGCAGTTTCATTTCCAGGTGTGAAATATCTTTTTTCATCAAAAACACTGTAATTTGGAAGTGCATGTTTTCGGTAACGGATTAATTCCTTGCCATTATTGTATACAGCGCAACTATTAAATATATGATCTTGAGTATACTCAGGAAAGCCAACCAATACGGCAATTCCCCTCACATTCTGTCTAATGAGCTCCACGGCTTCGGCAATTCTTCTCTTTAAACCAGAATGTAACAAGAGATCTTCGGGCGGATAACCTGATATTGATAATTCTGGGAAAACAATTAAATCTGCATCAGATTCAACTTTTACACGTTCACAGTATTCCAAAATACATGTTGTATTCCCCGAAATATCACCAACAATTAGATCAATTTGAGCTAAAACAATAGAAATTTTTTCGTTCATTATGGAGTTATTCAATACTACATCAATATTAAAGACCTAATGACTATGTCACTAATTCAAGAATTGTACTACCTAATTCAGCAGGAGATTTCACTGTAGCTACCCCAGCCGCATCTAATGCTTTATATTTTTCCTTAGCGGTACCCTTGCCACCAGCAACTATTGCTCCAGCATGTCCCATTCTTTTACCAGGAGGCGCAGTAACCCCAGCAATATAGGCGACAACTGGTTTTGAAACCTCACTTTTTATAAAATCAGCGGCCGATTCTTCATCTGTGCCTCCGATTTCACCTACCATAACAATTCCTTTTGTTTCAGGATCAGCCTGAAATAGTTCCAAGCAGTCAATAAAATTCATACCTCTAACTGGGTCGCCACCAATGCCAACACAAGTTGTTTGTCCAAGGCCATTTTGTGTTGTTTGATAGACCGCTTCATAAGTCAAAGTGCCCGAACGAGAAATTACGCCAATTTTACCCTTTTGATGAATGATGCCAGGCATGATCCCTATCTTACATTCCTCTGGTGTTATAATTCCTGGACAATTTGGGCCAACCAGCAAGCAATCATAACTCTTTAGTGTTGCTTTAACCTTGACCATATCAGAGACTGGAATACCCTCTGTTATACAAACAACAAGTTCTATACCTGCATCTGCGGCCTCAATAATTGCATCAGCCGCAAAAGGTGCTGGAACATATATCATACTTACATTGGCTTGTGTTGAACGAACCGCTTCTTCAGCTGTATCGAAAACTGGCACCCCAAGATGTGAGTCATTTTTCGATCCTGGTGTCACACCACCAACAATATTTGTACCATATTCTATACATTGTTCAGTATGAAAAGATCCTTGCTTACCTGTAATTCCTTGACAGATAATTTTGCTATCTTTATTAACCAAAATACTCATGATTTGAGCGCCACAGCTACTGCTTTTTTCGCCGCATCAGTTAAATCGGATGCTGTAATAACTTCTAATTCACTTTCTTTTAACAAAGCCCTACCTTTTTTAACATTAGTTCCTTCCAAACGAACGATAACAGGAACGTTGACACCAACTTCTTTTATAGCGCTGATAACGCCTTGAGCGATAAGATCACATCTTACGATACCGCCAAAAATATTAACTAAAATTGCACGAACATTTGTATTTGATAAAATTAATTTGAATGCAAAAGCAACACGATCACTTGTTGCACCACCACCAACGTCAAGAAAATTAGCTGGTTCTCCACCATGTAATTTAATAAGATCCATCGTAGCCATAGCTAGACCTGCGCCATTGACCATACAGGCTATATTGCCATCCAATGAAACATAATTAAGTTCTTTTTCAGCAGCTTCATTTTCCTTAGCATCTTCTTGTGAAGGATCTCTCATTTTTATAATTTCTTTCTGCCTATACAAAGCATTTGAATCTATATTAATTTTTGCATCTAATGCAATTACTTTACCAGTCCTAGAGACAATCAAGGGATTAATCTCAATTAAACTCGCATCGCTCTCTTTGAAAAGTGCATACATTCTTTTCAGAATGAGCGCAAACTGTTTTAATTGATCCCCATAAAGTCCAATACCAAATGCTAGTTGCCTTATCTGATAATCCATGAGACCCGAAGCTGAAGAAATAGAGATTTTAAAAATTTTCTCAGGATCCTTTTCTGCAACTTCCTCAATATTCATACCACCGGCCGCAGAAGCAACAAATGATATTTTTTCTTCTTCACGATCTAATAAAATACTTAAGTAAATCTCTCTATCTATATCCGAACCAGGCTCAATATAAACTATATTTACCGGCAAACCACTAGGCCCGGTCTGATGGGTAACCATAGTCATTCCCATCATTTCTTCAGTAAAGTCTTGAACTTCACTAATGCTTTTAGCAATTTTGACGCCACCAGCTTTTCCTCTTCCACCAGTATGTGCTTGTGCCTTTACAACCCATAATTCACCACCAATCTTATTAGCAGCTTCTTTTGCCTCATTACGAGTTGTAGCCGTATAACCTATTGGTGTGGGTATTCCATACTTTATAAACAACTTTTTAGCTTGGTATTCATGTAAATTCATTGATTATGTTCACTTAATAACTGAATAAAATTGGATGGATGTTTAGAGAAACTAAATTATCAAAATAGGATTCTTTCATAATGCAATCATAATTGGAACTACTATAAATAATATTATACAACCTTGAGCTTACTTCTAGTTCATAATAAGCTCTCATATATTAACTTTTACCGATACTTTCAATTGATATGATAAAAAAACCTCATAACGGATTCACTCTAATAGAACTACTTGTTGTAATTATTATCACTGTAATAATGGTATCCATAGCTATACCAGCATACAAAGACTATACAAATCGCTCCCAAGCTACAGTTATAGGGAATTAAATTCAGTCTCATCAAACCTAAGCAATCATAAATGTTAACGCAGGAATTAGACGTCACAATAACAGCACTATTTATTCTGGGCGGGCTAATAATTGGCAGTCTATTGAATGTAGTTGTTTACAGAATCCCGTTAATGCTAGCGAATCCAGATAATAAGAAAAATTTAAATCTTTTTTTTCCAAGATCAAAATGTAGGAATTGCCATAAAAGCATCAAATTTCAACACAATATTCCAATAATTAGTTATTTACTTCTAAAAGGAAAATGCAGTTTCTGCAAGAACAGAATATCTATTCAATATCCAATCATTGAAAGCATCACTTCTTTACTAACATTGCATTGCTGGCTATATTTTGGTTTGAGTATTGAACTATTTGGAGCATTATTGTTTCTTTGGTTATTAATCGCCATAAGCTTCATCGACATAAATCATAAAATTATTCCAGACTCACTCTCATTTAGCCTTCTTATGATAGGGTTATTTTTCAGTATTATTAAAAATTATTATAATTTAACAAGTAATTTTTCAGATCTAAACTCAAGCATTCTGGGAATTGTTTTTGGTTACCTGATTTTATGGTGCGTCTACCAGATTCATAAAATATATACTAAAAAAGAAGGCTTAGGCTATGGTGATTTTAAGCTTCTGGCTGGGTTGGGTGCATGGCTTGGCTGGCAATTCATACCCATTACTATTTTTATAGCCTCTATCACTGGACTTATCTTTGGCCTGGGAGGTATATACAGAAGAAAATTCAATAAAGAGACCCCTATCCCATTTGGTCCATTCTTAGCTATAGCAGGATGGTTTTCTTTTTTTTACGGGCCGGCAATAGCATTAATTTATCCTATATACTAGTTGAATGAATAATAGTAAAAATAATGAATATTCCGGTTTTCATGTTGGCCTTACAGGTGGAATTGCATCAGGAAAAACCAAGGTCAGTAATATTTTCATCAAACTAGGTGTTGAAGTTATTGACACCGATCATATTGCACACACTATAGTAGAACCAGGTAACATGGCACTAAAAGAAATTGTGGATGCATTTGGTAAAGAGATTTTAACTGACTCAAAGCAACTAAACCGAATTTATATGCGTGACCTAATTTTTAATAATCCTGCTAAACGAAAGTTACTTGAGTCAATTATGCATCCTAAAATTCAAGATGAGGTCGAACAACAACTTTCAACTTCATCAGGGTTGTATCAAATTATAGTTATACCTTTACTCACGTCCTCGCCACTCAGGAATCAGATTGATCGGATTCTCTTGGTTGATTGTGACGTGAATACTCAGTTGACTAGAATCATGCAAAGAGATGATGTAACAAGTGAGCTCGCAAAGAAAATTATTGCTTCTCAATCAAGTAGAAATGAGCGACTTGCTATCGCACATGATGTTATTGAAAACAATTCAAGTTTTGAACAAATTTTACCTCAAGTAAAAAAGTTTCATGAACGATACTTAAGACTGGCAAAGAAATAAAAGTCATTAAATGTCAACTTTTATATTTTAATAACTATTTCATTAACGCGAAAATATAGATAATATGATTATTAAATTATTTTAATATAATTAAATAAATGATGAACAGAGCAACCCACAATGATCTTCGCTCAAAAAGATCGCCTGAATATGAATTGCCGCTCAGTGAGAGGATGCGGACTTTTCTACGTCTTGAATTCTTATATCAACAGTACAATTATTTTATTGAAATTAATACCGATTGGTCATCAAGAGCTGCCATAACAAGCCTCCTAGAAATGATGGCAATTCTCTCAAGAGGTGATATTCGAAGTGATGTTCACAAGGAATTAGATCGCCATATAGGGATATTAACTAGTTATCACAGCCAACCGACTGTGGACCCTCAAAGATTAGAAGTTATGGTTGAAAATTTAACCTCAAGAAGGGATGGGCTAAGAGCTATTGGAACAAATTTTATTCAACCATTAAGAGATAATGAGTTTCTCAGTGCTATCAAGCATCGTAGCACTATCCCAGGTGGAACATGCGAATTTGATCTACCAGAATTCAGTCACTGGTTACGACAATCACATAAGAGAAGAAGGCAAGATTTTATTATATGGCTTGAAATGATTAAAACTGTATGTGACGCCGTGATTGAACTATTGTGGCTTATCCGTGAAAGCACAGCTCCGATGGAAAAATCTGCGGTAAATGGCATGTATCAGCATAAAATGCCGCCATACTCTCATGACCAATTAGTGAGAGTGACATTACCGAAAGAAAGCTATCTCTTTCCTGAAATAAGCGGTAACCAACACCGTTTCACAGTAAGATTTTTAGAATGGTGCGACATCAATCAGAGAGCCATTCAAACCCATGATGACATTTCATTTAAAATATCTATCTGCTGATTAATTTAATATTATCTTAAAAAAAATTTTAATTCCTCAACAATAGGAATATCTGCCTCCAAAAGATTAATATTAATCAACTGATCATATTTGAACCATTTCAATATCTGATTTTCATTACTTATCACCTGACCAAGCCATGAATAAACTATAAAAAAATCTATTCTGACCATCATCGATCCATAATCATGTTCAATGTGAGTTAGAAATTTTGGATTTTTAACAATAATATCAAGCTCTTCTTTAAGTTCACGATTCAGGGCATTTTTTGAAGTTTCACTTTCAATTAACTTGCCGCCTGGGAATTCCCATTGAAGTGGAAAAGGCTTATCATTTGATCGTTGCGCAAGAAGTATGCGATTCTCTGGATCGATCAATATACCTGCTGCTACTTCTATTACATGCAAATTAGAGCCCTAATTTAACTTACCATGACATTGTTTATATTTTTTACCAGAGTCACATGGACAAGGATCGTTCCTACCAACCTTCTTATTTGAGCGAACAAAAGTTGAGGTGTTTTTCTGTTGATGGTTTTCTGTTGAGTCTTGGATGGGAGTTTTTATTGCACCAGTTTGATTAAACGCTATTGATTGTTCAGCTCGTCTTTGTGATTCCATTCTTTCAACATCTTGTTCGCTTTGAATTCTTATCCTAGCTAGCATACTAATGGCATCAAATTTAACTTGATCTAACATTTCTCCAAACATCAAAAAGGCTTCTCGTTTGTATTCTTGTTTTGGATTTTTTTGTGCATACCCCCTGAGACCAATACCTTGCCGCAAGTAATCCATTCCACCTAGATGCTCTTTCCAATGAAGATCAAGCTGTTTTAACATAATTTCTTTTTCTACCATCCTCATCAAACTAGAGCCGATCGTATCTTCTTTTTCTTGGCTTGCTGATTGCATCTTGGCAACACATCTCTCACTTATCGTAGATACGTTTAATGTTGGCTCATCTTTGACCCATTGAGAAATTTTCAAAGGCAATAGAAACTCCTTCTCCAAAGCCCTCATTAACCCTTCAATATCCCAATTTTCCTCATGAGTATCTTCTTGAATATACTTATCAACAGTGTGCTCAATCACCTCTTCTCTGATCGCAATAATCGATTCCTGGATTTCTTCAGCACTCATCAACTCATTTCTTTGGTGATAAACAACCTTTCTTTGATCATTCGAAACATCATCATATTCAAGAAGATTTTTCCTTATATCAAAGTTATGTGATTCTACTTTTCGCTGTGCTTTTTCTATTTGACGACTCAAGAGTTTACTCTCAATTGCTTCACTATCTTTCATACCAGCTCGTGATAGCAGAGATTTAGTTCTATCTGGATCACCAAATATTCGCATTAAATTATCTTCCATCGATAAATAGAAACGACTGGAACCAGGATCTCCTTGCCTTCCTGATCTTCCTCGCAACTGATTATCTATACGTCTAGATTCGTGTCTTTCTGTACCAATAATATGAAGCCCACCTGCATCTATTACTTGTGCTTGTCTTTTTTTCCAATCAGCGGTAACGGCGTCAATATCTATTTCCTGTTCCTCTAGTTCGGCCGCTAAATTCCCACCCAAAACTATATCTGTTCCTCGGCCAGCCATATTTGTTGCAATAGTAATAGCTCCAGGTCGCCCTGCTTGCTGAACAACAATAGCTTCTCTCTCATGTTGCTTTGCATTGAGAACCTCATGCTTAATATTTTTTTTATTCAAAATTGATGATAGTAATTCTGATGTCTCTATTGAAGTTGTTCCAACCAAAGCCGGCTGACTTCTCTCTCTACAATCAATTATATCCTCAATAATTGCATTAAATTTCCCTTCTTCGGTAAGATAAACTTTATCAGGTTGGTCATTGCGGACCATCTCTTTATGTGTTGGTATCACAATAACTTCGAGGCCATAGATAGACTGAAATTCATAGGCCTCTGTATCTGCTGTACCAGTCATACCAGATAAATTGTTATATAAGCGAAAATAATTCTGAAATGTGATAGAGGCAACAGTCTGATTTTCCTGCTTAACGGCAACATTTTCTTTTGCTTCAACTGCCTGATGAAGTCCATCAGACCATCTTCTTCCCGGCATTGTTCTTCCAGTAAACTCATCCACAATAACTATTTCACCATCCTTGATAATATAGTCAATGTCCTTATTAAACATTACATGAGCTCTCAAAGCCGCATTCAAATGATGTAACAATCTAATGTTACCTGCATCATAAAGACTTTCATTTTCTTGTAAAAGACCAGACTTAATCATTAATTCTTCTATATGTTGATGGCCTGCTTCCGAAATATACACTTGCTTAGTTTTTTCATCTTTAGAGTAATCGCCACTTTCATCATCTTCATTCTGAAGAGATAATTTTGGTATTAATTTATTTATTTTTTGATAAAGATCTGTATTTTCTTCAACAGGGCCAGATATAATCAATGGAGTTCGAGCTTCATCAATTAAGATTGAGTCAACCTCATCAACAATCGCAAAATTGAGCTCTTTTTGTACCTTATCTTCAGATGAAAAAGCTAAATTATCACGAAGATAATCGAATCCAAGTTCATTATTCGTCGTGTAAGTTATATCTGCAGAATAAGCGGCTTTTTTCTCTTCATGAGATTGATCACTTGCAGTTACGCTAACTGTTAAATCCAAAAACTCATAAATTGGTCTCATCCAATCAGCATCTCGCTTAGCAAGATACTCATTAACTGTAATTACGTGCACGCCCTTTTCGCTTAGGGCATTTAGATAAGCAGGTAATGTAGCAACTAATGTTTTACCTTCACCGGTCCTCATCTCAGCTATATCACCTTGATGGAGCACCATCCCTCCAATTAATTGAACATCAAATGGTCTCATTTTTAGAGTTCTTTGTGAGACTTCTCTAACCACTGCAAATGCCTCTATCAAAAGATCATCCAAAGGCACGCCTTCACGTAATCGTTTTCTAAATTCTCCAGTCTTAGATTTAAGAGCTTCATCGGATAAAGATTGAATCTCTGGTTCTAACTTATTTATAGCGCTTACTTTTTTTGATAAGCGCTTTAAAAGTCTTTGGTTTCGACTACCGAATAAATTAGTTAATATATTTGCCACGCAATTTCCTATGAGTAGAATTTATTCCTTAATTGTGAAACTTGTGTTCTACTTGTAAATGAAATATCAAAGGATATTATAAATGAAATTCTGAAAAATACCTGAAATCAGAGCATAAAAAAATAAATCTAAAATGTCATTTAATAAATTACAAAAAATCTTAAACTCAAGTTCGCATAATAACTTAGATGATATCGTTCAACGAGCTAAAAATATGGAAGAATTATGCTTTACATTAAAAAAAACTATCGATAATGAAGCTGCGCAATATCTTATAGCTTGCAACATAAGAAAGTCAGGAAAATTAATAATTTTATGTAACTCTAACGCATGGGCATCAAAGTTTCGTTATCAAAATCAATTATTCTTGAGGACCGCAAGAGAAAAATTTCCTCATGTCACAAGCTGTGAAATAAAAATTCTAGCCGGATAATAAGAAAAATAGCCCTTAATTATAAGCTGGTGTTAAATAGGAAATCGGAGCAGTTTTTTCGTTATTAAATGAAACCTCCTCCCACGCACTTTTATCTGCGAGAAGAGCTCTCATTAATTTATTATTCAGGCAATGGCCAGATTTCTTTGCAGAGTATCTTCCAATTAAACTATGCCCTAGCAAGTAAGTATCACCGATTGCATCGAGAATCTTATGAATTACAAACTCATTCGAATAACGCAAACCATCTTCATTAAGGATCCTAAAATCATCCAAAACGATAGCATTATCCATGCTTCCACCAAGAGTTAAGTTATTCTCACGTAACTTTTCAATATCTCTCAGAAAACCGAATGTCCTTGCTCTACTTACTTCTTTTACAAATGAAGTTGATGAAAAATCTAGAGAAGCTTTTTGTTCAATTTTATTGAAAATAGGATGATTAAATCCTATCTCAAAATCAACCTTAAAACCGTTAAAAGGGGATAATTCGGCCCATTTATCATCTTCTTTAATTTTAATTTTTTTCTTAATTTTAATGAATTTCTTTGGCGCACTTTGTTCTTCAATTCCTGCTGATTGAATCAAAAAAACAAAAGGTCCTGCGCTCCCATCCATAATTGGAACTTCAGGCGCTGAGAGTTCAACAATAACATTATCTATACCAAGACCAGCAAATGCTGACATCAAATGTTCTACTGTGGCTACTTTAATATCATTTTTAATAAGAGTTGTTCCAAGTGTGGTTTCACCGACAAGCTCTGCATTAGCTGGGATATCTTGTGCTTGCTCAATATCTATCCTTCTGAACATTATCCCTGTATCTACAGCACCTGGTCTTAATGTCATGAATACTTTTTTACCAGTATGCAAACCAACTCCAGTCGCTCTAATCGTCGTTTTAATGGTTCTTTGTCGAAACATGTAATATTTCCTTATCTAGATATCCGTTAAAAAACAACAATATAATTATATCAGTTGACTAAAAATATACAAAAATAAACGTAATTAAAACTGCTTTCGAAACCAATCTTTTATTTGATCCATTTTATCTGAAATACTATTTTTTATGGAAGCCTTATTATAGTTTCTTCTATCCATAGAATCTCGCCCATAAATAAGCAATCCAACCCCCGTAGCATGGATTGGATTCCTCACAACATCAGCTAAACCCTCGATATATTGCGGAGAACCCAACCTAACAGGAACATGAAATACTTCCTCAGCTAATTCCACTGCACCTTCCATTTTTGCGCTTCCACCAGTAATAACTATTCCTGCTGGTATGGATTCCTCAAAACCGCTTCTTCTCAATTCATTTCTTATTAAACTGAATAACTCCTCAAACCTTGGCTCCACTATCTCTGCTAGTGTTTGTCTAGCAAGTCTTCTCGGTGGTCTATCACCAACACTCGGAACCTCTATTGTTTCATCTGGATTAGCTAATTGAGATAAAGCGCATGCATATTTTATTTTAATGTCTTCCGCATATTGGGTAGGCGTTCTCATCGAAACTGCAATATCATTAGTAACTTGATCACCTGCGATTGGAATAACTGCAGTATGCTGGATTGCTCCTCCTTGAAATACCGCAATATCTGTAGTTCCTCCTCCAATATCAACCAAACAGGAGCCAAGTTCTTTTTCGTCCTCAGTTAGAACTGCATAACTCGAGGCCAACTGCTCAAGAACAATATCATCAACTTCTAAGCCACATTTTTGTATACATTTTGTTATATTTTGTGAAGCGCTCTCCGCACCAGTTACCATATGAACCTTAGCTTCCATTCGAATTCCTGACATTCCTATCGGATCAAGAATACCTTCCTGGCTATCTATTAAAAATTCTTGGGGGAGGATATGTAATATTTTTTGATCTGCAGGTATCGCAACCGCTCTTGCCGCATCTATAACTCGATCGACATCATTCAGGCTCACCTCTTTTTCTTGAATTGCAACTATTCCATGAGAATTTAAACTCCTTATATGACTACCTGCGATACCAGCATAAACAGAGTGAATATCACAACCAGCCATTAATTCCGCCTCTTCTATTGCTTTTTGAATTGACTGAACAGTAGATTCAATATTTACAACTACACCTTTTTTCAGTCCTCTTGAAGGGTACATGCCAATCCCAACTACTTCAATTTCATCCATCTCATTAATCTCACCAACGATTGCGACAACTTTTGAAGTCCCTATATCAAGACCAACAATTAGATTTTTTTCGCCTCTCTTACTCACTATAATCCTTTTTCTGATTAACTAGCCAATGGTACGTTTTTCCATAATATAGTAAAACCTTTGTCATATCTCATATCTACAGATTCTATTTCATCTGATTGCTGAGAAATAACATTTTTTGATATATCTATGAATAAATCAATCTTCTGTTCTATGTTTTCCCTGCCGAAATCTACTTCAATTCCATTATAGAGAGTTATTGACCAGGCACCTCTTGAACTCATTGATATTCTTTTTACATTCAACCCTAGAGGAATTAATTGATCGCGTAAGATAAAGTATTTCTCAGCGACTTCTTTTGAAGCTCCTATAGGACCTGATAGATGAGCCAAATCTGGAATATGATTTTGATTATCAATCTCAATGAATAGCTCGCCTTTATCATTCAGCAAGCCTCGTTCTCCCCATCTAGCAACTGGAGTGTGTTCAAATATACTTATTTCTAACTTATTCGGCCATCTTTTAGCTATTCTTATATTATCCACCCATTCAATTTTCAAAATATCATTCTGAATTTCTGAAATATTTAATCTCAAAAGACCTGTATCTAAATGATGCCTAATGGCACCTTCAACTTGATTTGATTTAACTTTTTGAAAAGATCCTTCAAGTGAAATTGAAGCTATTGGCTGATTCAATACAACGACAAAGAATTGATACCCAGTTACCAGCAATACAATAGAAACGGTTATTCTAAAGAAATTCTTTTTTGTGATTTGCAACCAAATATTATCTTCTTTTTGTTCTAATTTTTTCTTTTTTGCTTGTCTGTGTGACATTAGAGTAATTCTCAATCTATCTTGATACTGGTTTCTAATATTTGCCAGCATAAGTCATTAAAATTCAGACCGTAATTTTCAGCTGCCATCGGTACAAGGCTTTTCTCTGTCATGCCAGGAACTGTATTTATTTCCAAAACTTTTGGCTGTCCATTATCTTTTATCATAAAATCCACTCTTCCCCAACCATTACAACCGATTGCACGAAATGCTTTAAGAGCAATTTCAGAATAGACTTTTTCTAGATTAGAATCTTTTGAACTCGGACAAATATATTGAGTATCTAAAGATTGATATTTCGCATGATAGTCATAGAAAATATTAGGCGTATTTATTAAAATACTGGGTAGCGCTTCACCATTCAAAATGCTCACTGTCACTTCATCTCCAATGATACATTCTTCGGCCAATGCTACCCCATTAAAACTTAATGCTAATTCAGTAGCGCTATCAAGGTCTTTGATACTTGAAACAATAGTCATTCCTATGCTGGAACCCTCTGATATCGGTTTTAGGACCATAGGAAAATTTAAGTCTATCGATGACTGAATTGCATCATTTAAGGAATAAATAATCTTTGCTTTGGGGGTTGGGATATCGTGAGCTTGAAAAATTTTCTTTGAAATTATCTTATTCATAGCAATAGCAGATGAAGTGACGTTAGATCCTGTATATGGTATGCCCAAAAACTCTAAAATTGCTTGGATTTTTCCATCTTCGCCGCCTCGTCCATGCAGAACAATAAATGCACGATCAAATTTAAATTTTAAAATTTCATGAAGTGATGTGACAGCTGGATCCCACTCATAAATGTTCACACCAAGAAACTTCAAAGCACTGACAACAGCTCTGCCACTCTTTAAAGAGATCTCACGCTCACTTGAATGACCTCCAAGTATCACAAGAACCTTACCAAATTCACTTGGATCTTTGATTATTTTATTCATCAAGATTTAATCTATATAATTTTTTTGTGATCACCAACTATTTTGACCTCACATTGTAAATCTACATTATGAATTTTTTTTACAGTTGCCCTTATATGATTTATTAGTTGCTCTACATCATTTGATATTGCGGTATGATCTGTAATTATAAAATTTGCATGTTTTTTTGAAATCTCTGCTCCTCCAATTCTATAGCCCTTCAAATTGGATTCTTCAATCAATTTTGCCGCGAAGTTATTAGGTGGATTTCGAAATACTGATCCACAGCTTGGCAAACCAAGCGGTTGTGAATTTTTTCTATGCATCAACATTTCTTTTTGTTTCTCAATTGATGGAGTATCTTTTGAATCGAACCTCAATTTAGCACTTAAAAACCACTCATCAGTCGGGCCCTTAACCTGACGATATTCAATCAGATAATCTTTTGGATTACGTTCATGAATATTACCTATTCGGTCTATAGTTCTCACAGTTGTTACCCTTTCCCAAGTCTCATAACCATAAGCACCTGCGTTCATTGCAAGAGCACCTCCTAGGGAACCGGGGATTCCTGAAAAAAATTCTGATGGCCCCATATTCCATCTGATACACTTCCTCGCAACTGTCGTGCAAGGGACATTTGCACCAACTTCAACTTGATTATCATTGATTTTAATTATTTCTTTCAGAATTTTTGAAGTTGATATAACAATGCCTTTTATACCACCATCTCTCACCAACAAATTACTTCCCCTTCCTAACCAAAAGATTGGTACATCGCTTTCAATTTTCGATAAGAAAAATTTAAGATCAATAATATCTGCAGGCTTAAAAAAATACTCAGCTTCACCACCAACACGCAAAGAAGTATATTTTTTCAATGGTTCAGAAAAAATTAATTCACCTCGTATTGTGTCAGTAGGTACAAGCAAAATTATTTACCTTATTTTTATTTTATACCAGCTAACTCATTTGGTAATTCAGCTGCAAATTTTCCAACATCACCAGCACCCATGACCAAGAGCACTTCATCATTCTTCATTAATTTATACAAAATAGGGATAGCATCACTTAAAAATGGTAGATATTGCACAGGTTTATTTGTTTTATCTTTTAGGCTGCTGACAATATTTTTACTGTTTATATTATCAATTGGCTTTTCTCCTGCTGAGTATATTTCGGCAATTAATACATGATCAACTGTTGATAAAGTATTAACAAAATCATCAAATAAGTCTCTTGTCCGACTGAAACGATGTGGTTGAAAAACTATGGTTATTTTCTTGTCAGGCCAACTCAATTTAACTGCCTCGATCGTTGCTTTTATTTCCGATGGATGATGGCCATAGTCATCGATTAATGTAAAACTACCATCACAACAATTTACACTATTTATAACCTGGAAACGACGATCTATTCCAGCAAAACACTTAAATGCATTTTCTATCTGGTTATCTTCCACATCTAATTCTGAAGCAACTGCTATAGCTGCAAGCGCATTCAAAATATTATGCTTACCAGGTAAATTTATTTGAATCTTTAATTTGTTCTTTTTATTTTTTCTTGTGACATCAAATCGTGTTGTTTTATTTAAAAATTTAATATTTGATGCTGTTACATCCGCTTTTTCTGAAATACCATAGCTTATAAATGATCTTCCAATTTTTGGAAGTATCTTCCGCACTCCTGGATCATCAGTACAAACAATCGCAAGACCATAAAATGGTAGATTATGCAGAAAAGTTAAGAAACCTTGATTTAACTCATTAACATCATTGTTATATGTCGACATATGATCAAAATCAATATTAGTGACAACTGATATCATGGGCTTCAAATGAATAAATGAGGCATCACTCTCGTCAGCTTCAGCAACTAAAAATTCACTTAAGCCAAGCTTTGCGTTTGAGTTAGAACTTTTTAGTCGCCCTCCAATTATATAAGTCGGATCTAATCCGCCTTCAGCTAGTAAACTTGCAATGAGACTTGTTGTTGTTGTTTTTCCATGAGTTCCTGCTACAGCTATGGAATAACAGAAGCGCATTAATTCAGCAAGCATCTCAGCACGTGCAACTACTGGGAGCATTAACTTATAAGCCTCAGATACTTCACAATTATCATTATCTATAGCACTTGAGACAACCACTGCATCTGCGTCACAAATATTCTCTCTAGAATGACCAATGAATATTTTTGCACCTTGTGACTTCAACCTATTTATTTGTTGACTATCATTCAGATCTGAGCCTTGTACATGGTATCCCAGCCCCAGCATCACCTCTGCAATTCCTGACATTCCTGAGCCACCAATACCTATGAAATGTACTCGTTTTAACCTTCGATTCCTTTTAATCATAGCTACTCACATAATTCAGGCATGATTTAACAATATTCTCTGTGGCATTGGGCTTAGCACTTGATCTAGCAAGGCAGGCTCTTCTTTTAAGGTTATTCCTATCTTGTATCCAGTCACGAAGCACCAAAGTCAATTTACCACTTTCCAATTCATTTTCGTGCACTATTTCTGCAGCGCCAACTTCTTGCATAATTCTTGCATTAGCAGTTTGATGATCATCTATGGCCAAAGAAAATGGTATTAAAATGGCTGGCACCCCTATCGTCATCAATTCTGTGACTGTCATAGCGCCAGACCTGCATATTACAAGATCAGCCCAAGCATACGCATCAGCCATATCATCTATAAATTCAACTAAATATAAGCCAACTGGCACGCCTTCATAGGCCTTCTGTGCCTCTTGAAGAGTTTTTTTACCAGCTTGATGAAGTACCTCTAATTTAACTGAAGATGTCAAATGTCTGAAAGCTTTAGGCAGTGTTTTATTTAAAATCAAAGAGCCTTGACTACCGCCTATTACCAATATTTTAATCGGGCCATCTCTATCTTTTAATCTAACTTCAGGCGAGGGAATAGAAAGAATATCTTCACGTACAGGGTTGCCGAAGGTTCTAAGATTTTTGTGCGCAGGAAAACTACCTGGGAACGCTTCAATCACTAGCGATGCAATCCTACTTAATAGTTTATTTGTACCACCTGCAACTGCATTCTGCTCATGAATAATCACAGGACATCTCATTATATAAGCCATAATCGCACCTGGGCCAGTTACATAACCACCCATCCCAAGAACCACATCAGGGCGTTGTCTCAGTATAATTACAAATGATTGAAAGAAAGCTAGCATCAACTTTCCTACTGAGCGCATAAAAGCTCTGAAACTTTTACCTCGGAGACCACCAACATTTATATATTCTATATCTATTCCAGCCTCTTCAACTAATCTTGATTCTATTCCACGTTTTGTTCCCAACCAAACAACTTTACATTTATTCTCTTGAAGATCTTTTGCTATAGCGAGGCCAGGAAAAACATGGCCTCCCGTTCCACCTGCCATAATTAATATCTTAGGTTGTTTCATGGCTATCTTTTTCGTACCTTTCTTTTATGTTTTGATGCATATCCAGAATCTAATTCATGATAGATCCTCAAAAGAATACCTAATGTCACCAAAGTCATAATAATACTACTTCTTCCGTAGCTTATGAGTGGCAATGTAAGACCTTTCGTAGGTAACAAGCCCATATTTACTCCAAGATTAATTGCAACTTGAAAACCCAACCAAGAGCCAACCCCTATACAAAAGTATGCTTCAAAAAAATGATCGACTTTTGCTGATTTAATTGCCAATCTAAATATTCTCCATATTAGGATAGTAAATAATAATATTAAAAAGATTGAACCAAACAATCCAAACTCCTCAGAGAAAACAGCAAAAATAAAATCTGTATGTGCTTCTGGCAAATAAAATAATTTCTGTACACTGTTTCCCAAGCCAACACCAAGCCATTCACCTCGACCAATTGCTATAAGCGATTGTGACAGCTGATAGCCAGCATTATAAACAACACTCTCATCCCACGGATCTAGAAATCCAGTAAATCTTCTCATTCGAGAGGGAAATTGCATAACTAAAAGTGCTAGCATCATAATGGTAGTTACAAGAAACATAAGAAAGTCTCTGATTCTTGCTCCTGCAACTAATAACATTGAGAGAACTGTCACCAATAAAACTGCTGTTGCACCAAAATCAGTCTCAAGTAATAGCAACAGTGATGCTAATCCAAGTACTATCATAGGACGAAGGAAACCGACAAAGCCCTCCCTCAACTGTCTATTTCTTCTAACTAAATATCCAGCTACATATATCATAATACACAGACGTGCTGGATCAGAAACCTGCACATTCATAATTCCCATTCTTAACCATCTTGTAGATCCGTTAACTGTATGACCGAAACCTGGTAACAGAACAAGCAGTAATAATAATAAGCCCACTATTAGTAAAAATGGACCCATTCTCTCCCAATAAAAAATTGGGACATATAAACAAATCATTGCAAAAATAGATCCTATAAAAATAGCTATAAGCTGCCTATTTAGGTAGTAAAATGGAGTGCCAAAGTTATTCTCAGATATAGCAGATGATGCTGATGATAAGGTAATTAATCCCGTCATAATCAATATCAAAATTGAAAGTAATAATACTGAATCAACTTTCAAATCATTAATTGAAATCATTTGTATTGATCCTAGGTACTTACGAATAGGCATTATTTTAACTCTCTGACGATACGGCAAAACTCATCACCACGATGAATATAACTATCAAATTGATCAAAGCTCGCACAAGCCGGTGAAAGAAGAACTGTACCATCTTTATTACTATTTTCTGCAGCTAAATATACGGCCTCATCAAGATTATCAACAATTGTAGTAGAAATTAGAGGCTCAAATTCCTTTGCTATTATTTTAGAATCCTCTCCAATAAGAATAATCTCTTTTAAATTCCTATAAATAGAGTCTGCGAAAAACTTGAAATCACCTCCTTTTCCTTGACCACCTGCTATTAAAATTAAAGACCCTTCAATCGAGTTTACAGAAGCAATAGCTGCACCTACATTTGTTCCTTTTGAATCGTTAATATATTGAACTCCATTTATCGAAGCGATCAATTGCATGCGATGAGGCAATCCTTTGAATTCTTTTATTGCATCAATCATAGATTCTTTTGGAATACCCATTAATGTTCCTATAGACATAGCAGCTAGGATATTTTCAATATTATGTGAACCAGACAACCTTATATCATGCGTAGATAAAAGCTTCTCAGAACCTTTCGCTAAATACCTAATTCCATCAGACTTTAGAGTACCAAAATGATCTTCATTGCCCTGATCCATACCAAAACTCGAACTTAAACCCTCACCAATATAATCTAAAGATTTTAAATTATTCCGATTGTATACAGATGATGAGGCCTCCCTATATATACGGTATTTTGCCTGATAATAACTTTCTTCAGATCCATGCCAATCAATATGATCGCTGGATATATTTAATAAAGCAGCTACTTTTGCAGGTAAGTGGTTGCAACGTGCTAAGTGAAAACTTGAAAGCTCAAGAAGATAAATATCAATGTTCTCACTTAACAAATCTAATGCTGGTTTACCTAGATTTGCTCCAGCTACAGCTTCAATTTTAGCCTTCATACACATTAATAATAATAATTCGGTAACTGTACTTTTTCCATTTGAACCAGTGATTACAACAAATTCTTGAATTGTATTTTCCACAAAAATATCAATATCTGAAATAATCTCAATACCTAAATTGTTAGCCTTCTGAATTAATGGTTCATTATTATTCAGGCCTGGTGATACAACCAATCTATCAACATCTGTCAGTAAAAATTGAGCATAATTTCCCAGAAAAATTTTTGATTCAGGAATAATTGCTTTTAACTCATTTAAATTAGGGGGGTTAATTCTTGTATCGTAATAGATTGCATCAATATTATTTCTACTGAGATACTTCGCTACTGATAACCCTGTTTTCCCCAACCCAAAAACCATATATTTAGATTTAAAGTTAGTGGAAATCTTAATATTGTTCATTATTTTCTATCTAATCTTCAGGCTAGCAAGTCCGATCAGGACTAATATTACTGTAATAATCCAGAAACGAACGATTATTTTCGGTTCTTGCCATCCTTTAAGTTCATAATGATGATGTAATGGAGCCATTCTGAATACTCTTCGACCGGTAAGTTTGTATGAACTTACCTGAATAATTACTGATAAGGTTTCTACTACAAACACGCCACCCATTATTATAAGAATTATTTCTTGTCTTATAATTACAGCGATAACACCCAGTGCGGCTCCAAGTGACAATGAGCCAATATCGCCCATAAATACTTGTGCAGGATATGTATTGAACCAGAGGAAGCCCAATCCAGCGCCAGATAATGTTGCACAAAAAACAAAAATCTCTCCCGCACCAGAAATATATGGAATATCCAAATAAGATGAAAAATTAAAGTTTCCAGTAACATAGGCGAACAATCCAAGTGCTCCACCAACTAGGACAGTTGGCATAATTGCTAAGCCATCAAGGCCATCTGTCAAATTAACCGCGTTACTGAAACCCACAATAAAGAAGAAAGTAACAAATATTTGAAATACCCCTAATGGTATCAATACATCTTTAAGATAAGGTATTAATAATGAAGTTGCATTGCTATCTACCGCCAATGAATTAAGCCAAGTAGCAGTGATTATTGCTACAAAAGCTTGCCAGAAAATTTTTGTCCGGGCAGATATTCCATCTGAATTTTTATTGATAATCTTTTTATAATCATCTATGTAACCGATCAAGCCGAAAGAGATTGTGACAAACAAAACAATCCACACATATATATTCGATAAATCAGACCACAACAGAGTACTAATCGATATTGACAATAATATTAATGCACCGCCCATAGTAGGTGTTCCAATCTTGATCAAATGAGTTTCTGGACCATCATCCCTAACTGGTTGATTTAATTGCCTATTATTTAGCTTTTCTATTAATTTTGGACCAATCATAAATGAAATAATTAATGCTGTAAGAGCTCCAAATACCGCCCTTAATGTTATGTAATTAAATACAGTAAAGCTCGAGTCAAATTGACTCAGATAATTAGCTAAATAAAGTAACATCCTGAATTTCCTTTTTAGTTGTCATTGCTTGGTAATTTCATTTATTACTCTTTCCATCTGCATGGATCTTGAACCTTTTACTAATATATTCATATCTGGTGTCAGTCTTATTAATTCATGTAGATAATCTAATAATTCCTCTATGGTCTTGAACCAATATCCTTGAGGGCCAAATTTACTGACTGTATATTTCGTCATTTCACCCGTTGCGACTACTATATCAATATCTGCATCTTTAGCAGCTCTACCAATCGATTCATGCATTAATCTTGATTTCTCACCTAGCTCTTTCATATCCCCAAAAACAAGGCAATTAGTTTTATCCATTTTCCCAAGTATACCAATTGCAGCAATTGTACTGGTTGGATTAGCATTATATGTGTCGTTAATAACACAATGATTATATAAGCCATTCATAAGTTGCAATCTACCAGGTATAGTTCGAACACTTTCCAGTCCATTTTTAATTAAACTTATCGGTTTTTTTAAAGCGTAGAGAATAGCTGCGGCAGCAATTGCATTCATAATATTATGCTTTCCCAGAATTGGTAATTTAATATTAATTGCGTTTTCTGGAAACATTAATTTAAAACTTGAGTAATTATTTCTTAATTCCACATCTTTAGCATATATAGTGGCTTTCGAATCTAAGCCAAAGCTAATTATGTCGGAGCGAACAGCCATTTCTCTCCACAGTCCAAAATACCTATCATCATAATTCAAGATTGCATATGCTGGAGGTATATCACCTTGCAATATCTCCCCTTTTGCCTTTGCGACACCATCTAGACTTTCAAACCCCTCCAGATGTGCTGGCCCAGCATTATTAATTATCGCAATGTGAGGATTAGTTAAACTAACAAGATAATCGATTTCTTTTGGATGATTTGCACCCATTTCAAGAACAGCATACTCATGCCCTTTATTTAATTTCAATAACATTAATGGAAGGCCGATATGGTTATTATAGTTTCCTTCTGTACATAGAATATGAGAATCAATTGAGAGGCAATTAGCTACAATCTCCTTTAATGTAGTCTTACCATTACTTCCAGTGATAGCGATGACTTTAGTATTTAAACTTTCTTTCCAAGCTGATGCTAGCTCACCAAGCGCTATATGTGCATCTTTAACAAGTATATTTCCAACTGTATGAAATTTTTTTTCATCGATTACACAAGCGGCAGCTTGCCTAGAGAGAGCGGCTTGACTAAATGTATTGCCATTAAAATTTAATCCCTTTAATGCGAAAAATAATTGATTCTTTTTTATGTTTCTCGAATCAGTACTAACGCCAAAAAAGTTCTTGTCTTCGCCATTTAAATCTCCATTAATTATCTTAGTTGCATTTTTTAAGGATAATTTAATCATTGCTTATATTTAACCGATTCTTCAATGCCCTATCTGCATGGTCATTATCAACAAATGTAATTCTACTATCATTAATCAGTTGATAACCCTCATGGCCCTTCCCAGCTATTAAAATTATATCCCGATCTGAAGCAGTTTGAATTGCGTATTGAATAGCTTTAGCCCTATCTTCAAAAATCTCAACATCTTCTTCCACACCTTCTAAAATATCATTAATTATATTTTTGGGATCCTCGCCTCTAGGATTATCACTTGTTATTACCACATAATCTGAATATTTCTCTGCGATATGACCCATTAATTTTCTCTTTCCTTGGTCTCGATCACCGCCACAACCAAATACACACCATATATTCGAATCATAATGGCTTCGTAAAGCTATTAATGCTAATTTTAATGCCTCTGGTGTATGCGCAAAATCTATATAAACTTTTGGTAATCTTTTATCTGAAGTTAAGCTAACTAACTGCATTCGTCCTTTGGGGGGGGGTTAGACTTTTTATAGCTGAAACTATTTTGTGAAAATTAAAGTTATACGATAAAAGTAATGCAATTACCTGAGATGCATTTTCGACATTGAATGCACCTATTAATGGAAGATTGAATTCTTTATGACCCCATGAGCTCTGGATTGAAACAGAGTAGCCAAGACCATTAGCCGTACTTTTCTCAATATTGAGAAATAATCCTTTATATTCTCTCGGCACAGTAATATTTGTAATTTCGATGACGTCCTTTTGTATTTCTTTAGATAATTTCTTTCCAAAATCGTCGATACAATTAATGATCTTGATTTTTGATTCTACTTCAGTGAATAGTTTAGATTTTATTTCACCATAGCTTCTCATATTTTTATGATAATCCAGATGATCTTGAGTTAAATTAGTGAACATTGTGGCATCAAAAGGAATACCAGCTATTCGATTTTGGGCTATAGAATGGGAAGATACCTCCATCACTACGAATTTTGCACCCTGCCGATAAAAATCAGCTAATACCTGATGTAACTTAAAATTGGATGGAGTAGTTAAATTGCTATCTTCTAGTTCATAAATACCTAACCCAAGTGTGCCTATATAGCCGCAAATATGTCCAAGAGAGTGTAAACAAGATTGAATTAATGCTGCTACAGTAGTTTTACCATTTGTCCCAGTAATACCAATAATTTTTAATTTTTCTGAAATATTATTATGCCAACGATTTGCAATTTCTCCCTTATATTTATTTAGGTTATCTACTCCAATTATTGGAATATTAAAATTATTTTCCGTTATGTTTGCATAAGGTAGTTCATAAATTATAGCTGCTGCACCTGCTTCTATAACAATTTCAAGATAATCCATCCCATGAGAAATATCACCTTGAAATGCAAAAAAAACATCTCCTTTTTTAATATTTCGACTATCATCACAGATTCCAGTGATTTTTGTAGAAGGTGCATCTTTGATTCCAGATAATAACTCACTTAAATTTCTCTTTTTTATTGCATTCATCACTAATAATTAATCATTAGAAATCTGCATTAGCAATTCTGGAAATATCATGAAACGGCGCATAGCTTGGAGGAATAGATAAGAGTCTGAGAGACTCTGCAGTCACTTTTGAGAAAACAGGTGCCGCGACATCTCCTCCATAATAATAATCTCCAGTTGGTTCATCAATAAACACAACCACAACCAATTTAGGGTCATCTAATGGAGCAATTCCTGCAAAAAAAGAGCGGTATCTATCTTCAGTATAACCACCTGAACCAGACGTTTTCTTGGCAGTTCCAGATTTACCTCCAACACGATAACCCTCAATAGCAGCTTTCTTGGAGGTTCCTTCAAGCATTAATCGGACATCATATGCAGTCTCTTCTGAAATGACTTTTTGTCCCTCTCCAATTTGACCAGCAAGCAATGTAATTGGCATGCGAATACCATCATTTGCTAATGTAGCATATGCTTGTGCCAACTGAAGAGGGGTTACACTAACTCCATATCCATAAGAAAGGGTCGCCTTACCAAGATCACCCCACAGTGAATGATGATGAAGTTCACCCCAGGCTTCTCCGGGAAAACCACTCGTTGATAATGAGCCAAAACCGAAATTATTAAGCATTTCCCAGAGGTTTTCTGAGTCTAAGGTTAATGATATTCGACTCATCCCTGCATTTGAAGATTTTCGCAAAATGGTAGCCAGATCAGTAACGCCAAGATCATTAGGATCTTTTATTACTTTTTTTCCTATTTTGATTGGTGAGGTATCAACTAAACTTGAACTATCATAATCACCAGACTCAATTGCATTGGCAATAACAAATGGCTTAAAACTCGAGCCAGGTTCGTACATATCTATTATTGCTCGATTCCTTACCAGACTAGGATTAATAACTGAGCGCTCGTTATTATCAAATGAGGGTTGGTTAACAATCGCTAACACTTCACTTGTTAAAGCATTCAAAACAACCACACTCCCAGACTGAGCTTTATGTTCTATGATAGACTCTTTCAATATTTTATTTGCTACATGCTGCAATCTAAGATCGATACTTAGTCGAAGATCTTTTCCAGGTTTAGCGGTATTGATAACTCCTATATTTTCAAATGATCTAGAGTATCTATCTTTCAGAACTTTCTTTTTTCCAGAGATCCCTCTCAACCAATTTTCATATTGAAGTTCGATACCCTCAATACCAATTTCATCTATATCGGCATAACCTAAAAGCTGGGCGGTTATTTCACCAGCAGGATAAGAACGACGATATTCTCTTGTAAAATTCAAATTATTTATATTGAGCGCTTTTACTTTTTTTGAAATATCTATACTAAGGTGCCTCTTAATATACAGATGACCACTTGCAGTATTTTGTTCAATTTTGTTCTTTAATTTCTTTAAATCAAGCCCTAATAAAACAGATAAAGACTTAAGATTGTTGGATGAGGAGTCAAAATTTCTAGGATTTATAGAAATACTATCAACTGGAGTACTGATTGCTAATGGTCTATTATTCCTATCACTAATTGTCCCTCTATAAGCAGCTATAGCTGGATATCTAATTTGTCTTGACTCACCTTGGCTTATATAAAAATCTTTATTGAGAACCTGCAAGTATGTAGCTCTTAGGAGCAAGAAAAATGATAAAAAAACAAAAAGACCGAGTACCCAGAAGGCTCGCAATATAAATCTACTTGAGATCTCTTCCTTTGTTTCCGCTCCACGATTCATTATCTTTGATACACTTTGATCATAGGTGCTGTAGGTCTATGCAAATTCAAATTTTCAATAGCTTCGGTCTCAATTCGCATAGGAGTTGCCCATATATTTTCTTTAGCCTGCAGAGCACTCCATTCAATATTCAATTTATCTCTTGTAATACTCAATTCCTCTAGCTCGATAAATAATTCTCGAGACTGATGTTTGATAAAAATAATACTAATGGCTGAAGTAATGCATAAAAACCCACATAACAACAATTGAGATAATGACTTGACTGCACTCATCTCACATCACATAAATTCGCATTAATTAGAATAATATTATTATCAGTAGGATTGAGAAAAAAACAACTACCCGCCCTATAACTAATCAGCCTGTCTTCTAAGAAAAGCTGGTATGTCCAACAAATCTGGCGCATCACCATCATCATCGATGCCATCACCGACTGCCTTTTGTCTTCCAACAGTGGGTCTCTCTAATTTTCCATAATCAGGATCATCATTCATCACTACTTCTTTTTTTATAATCCGCATTGGTGAGGTCTGTGCATTATTCGAGCTTTTGCCAAGTCCGGTAGCTACAACCGTAACTCGAACTTCATCTTTCATTGATGGATCAAGTGCAGACCCGATAATAACTGTCGCATCTGACGCTGAAAATTCTTTTACGGTGTCACCTATTGCTGCAAATTCCCCTATAGTTAAGTTTATATCTGACGTGACATTAACTAGGATTCCATTTGCGCCAGAAAGGTTTACATCCTCCAATAATGGACTAGAAATAGCCGCTTCTGCCGCTTCTCTTGCCCTACCTTCTCCAGAAGACATGCCTGTTCCCATCATTGCCATTCCCATTTCTGACATAACAGTTCTTACATCTGCAAAGTCTACATTCATTGTTCCTGGTGTAGTTATCAATTCAGCAATACCTTGAACAGCCCCCTGAAGAACTTCATTTGCAGATTGAAAGGCATCTATTAATGTCGTATCACTCCCTAAAACTGCTAATAACTTTTCATTAGGAATTGTAATTAATGAATCCACATACTTTCCTAATTCTGCAATACCTTGATCAGCAATTGCCATTCTTTTGGAGCCCTCCATCTCAAATGGCCTCGTGACAACTGCAACTGTCAGAATGCCAAGCTCTTTTGCAACCTGAGCTACAACAGGTGCTGCTCCGGTGCCAGTTCCTCCTCCCATCCCTGCTGTAATGAAGAGCATATCAGCGCCTTCTATTACTTCTACTATTCTGTCTCGATCCTCCATTGCAGCTTGGCGACCAATATCAGGATCGGCACCTGCACCTAGACCTTTTGTTATATTGCAGCCAATTTGCAGTGCCGTCTTCACTCTTGCAGTATTCAAAGCTTGTGCATCAGTATTTGCACAAACAAAATCAACCCCTTCTATGCCTGCATTCACCATATGCGAAACAGCATTTCCACCGCCGCCGCCTACACCGATTACTTTTATTATTGCGCTCTGACTGTGTGCATCCATTAACTCAAACATTTGCAAATCTCCCTTAAAAATTTACGTTAAATTATACTTTCTCTGCTACTCTTAATACCGCACTTCTACTTCTAATATTCCTATCAATTTCTTCAATTGATGCCTTAACTGATTTCTTGATTATTTTTAATTTTGGCTGAAATTCTATGGGGACGTTTGGCATACCTCGATATTGCTCAGACTCCATTGACGCATTTTTCATAAATCTTTTTACAATTCTATCTTCAAGTGAATGGAAACTAATCACACACAAACGTCCGCCACTCTTAAGAATCTCTAGACTTCCCTTTAAAGCACTTTCTAATTGGTTTAATTCATCATTAATATATATTCGAATCGCTTGAAATGTTTTTGTAGCCGGATGTTTTTTTGAATATGTTTTTGGTAATGCCTTAATTACTAATTTCGCTAAATCCGAAGTTGTTTTCAAAGACGAAACAGCCCTATCTTCTATAATTTTTTTTGTAATTCTTGGCGCGAACTTTTCTTCTCCATACTCATACAAGACCTTTTTAAGATCATCCTCACTAACTTCAGCTAACCATTCTGCAGCAGAAATACCGCTATTAGAATCCATCCTCATATCTAATGGCCCATCTTTCTGAAAACTAAAACCTCTTGAAGCTTGATCTAATTGAGGGGATGAAACTCCTAAATCAAGCATAATTCCATCTATCTTTCCTGATAAAGATTTATTTCCTACTATGTTTTTTAGCTCTGACATTTCGCCCTTAATCAACTCAAAACGTAAATCGTTATTAAATTCAGGTAATACACAACTTAATGCTTGTTCATCTCTATCAATTGCTAATAAGTTACCTTTATTACTCAACTGTTCCAAAACCGCTCTACTATGGCCACCCCTTCCAAATGTTCCATCAATATAAAACCCATCTTTTCTTACATTCAATCCAGCAATCGTTTCCTTAAGTAAAACTGGAATATGCTTATATTTTACTCCAGCAGTCATTTCAATCTATCTAAAGAGATAGTGACTCGAGTTCGGCTGATAAATTTCCATCCTCCTCATCACTCAACCATGTATCTCTTTTTTTATTCCAAATTTCATCATTCCATAGTTCAAATTTATTTCCCTGCCCTATCAAAATAGCTTGTCGTTCTATATCAGCAAACTCTCTTAGTTCACGTGATAATAATATTCTTCCATTTCCATCTAACTCTAGTTCAGTGGCGTAACCGACCATGAGTCTTTGCAAACGTCTAGCTTGTTTATTTAAACTGGGTAATCTGATTAGCTTCCTCTCGATTTCTTCCCAATCTGGGTAAGGATATAAAAGCAAGCAATAGTCCCTATCGACTGTAACAACCAACTGACCATTACTGCGCGTAGTTAATCGATCACGATAACGTGTTGGAATAGCCAACCGTCCTTTTGCATCGATAGTTACTTTAGTTGCTCCACGAAACATCATATTTAATAAATATTATTGATTTTAATGATAGTAAAAACCATAATCTCCCACTTTTTTCCACTTATCTACACTATATTCTTGACAAATAATAGCGTCAACCTAATAAACAGAATAATTCTATGGAGTACAGTAACTTAGGTACATTTCGGGAGAAAATATAATAATAATTTACCAATTTTTGGAACCAAAAATCAATCACTTAAAGATACTATCTAAACAATAATATTTGAATTATCTTAATTCATAGAACTAATAATTTAAAAAATAAATTTACATACAATTAAAATTTATTCTGCGCTAATTAATATCCATAAATTTATCAATTAAGTAGCTGATTAAGTTATTCTTTTATTGATAACTCACATCAATAAGGTAATTAAGAGTTGACCATAAGCCGGGTTCTGTCATGGACAATCATTCATCTGGGATAGTTGTCACCAACTACCTCTAGCAACCTACCCGGGAGTTCGCTCGAAACACACGATTTGATTAAAATCAATAACTCCTCTATTTGGTCTTGCTCCAAGTGGGGTTTACCCTGCCATAAATGTTACCATTTAAGCGGTGCGCTCTTACCGCACCTTTTCAACCTTACCGGCATAAAATGCTTAGGCGGTATATTTTCTGCGGCACTTTCCATGAGTTTGCACTCTCCAGGTATTACCTGGCACTTTGTTCGAAGGAGCCCGGACTTTCCTCTATTATTCTTTTATAAAAGTAATAGCGATTGCCTGGTCAACTCTTATGTCAGGTAGATTACCTATTTATGTGCAAAAGATATAGAACTAAAAGCAATAAAAAAATAATATTTACTATATTAATGTGCCTCGAAATCTCTGTATTTACCTAAAAATAAAAGAGGTATTGCACCAACAATAAATAAAACTGCTGAAATTTTTAACATAGTGTCATAACTTCCTGTTGCCGAATATGAATTAGCAAATACCCATGGGCCAAAGCCCGACCCAATGGCAAAAAATCCATAAAGTAATCCATATATAGAAGAGTAATTTAATTGCCCGAAATATCGTGAGACCAGATAAGCCATTAGATCATACTCAACACCAGCTGCAAGACCTAAAAGAAACATAGCGAAAAATGCTATTACTAGAGATAAGTCTGGTTGTACCATCAAAAATAATGACAATGCTGGTAGACTAAGTATTATTGCAGCCACAGCAGGCGCCCAAAAATAATCCAGCAGATAACCACCCAACACACGACCTATTATTACTGATGGAAATCCGACAAAACTGGCTAATGCAATCGCTTCTGCTAGAGAAAAACCCTTCGTACTGAACATTTGCTCTAGATTAGGTATTGGCCCACCAACTGCAAAGGAAACTGGGAGAAAGCAAAAACCAAGTAGCCAAAACCGCCAATCACGGAGTGCTTGAGTGGCAGTCATACCTCCTAAGTTATTTGTTTCACTCTGAGCTTCTGTAAAGGAGTCTTTAATATTCAAATCATCATTTGTTGCCTCATGCAATAAGAACCATGCTATAGGAAAAGCAATTAAAAGAGGCAGTAGACCCACACCAAAATAAGCAAATCTCCAGCCAAATAGCTCTATTAAAGTTGCTGCATATATCTTAGCTAATGGCCCAAATAAACCAGTTCCAATTAATGACATTCCTAAAGCTAATCCTCGCCTCTTAATAAACCAACTATTTACAGCGCGCGTCCATGTCACTGGAAGAGTCCCAGCACCCGTTACAGCAATTGAACCCCAACATAAAAGATAAATTACCATTGATCCATTATTAAGAGAAAAGCTCATCATCGATAATGAAAAAAGAGGAATGGAGGTAAGCACGACTTTTCTGACGCCATATTTATCTGCGAGGTAACCAGCGACGGGGCTCATAATTAGAGCGCCAATTATCAAAATTGGTAGCCCCCGCATAATCTGCTCAACAGACCAACCAAATTCATTGATAAATGGTGCAACAAAAACACCTATAGTATAAAACGGTAGTGGTGAGAGACCTAAACCAATACCTACTGCGGACGCGAATACAGATTTCCATCCTAATCGAAATTCGCCATATCCTACCGCCATAATTTATTCTCCCATTTTTTAAATGATACTTTTCTAGAAAACTGGTTTAAATACACCAAACCATGCCACTGTAGCGATACCAATCCAATAAAAATATGCTAACAACCTTCCAAAGGCTAGAGACCTTGAGAGTTTGTTTTCCACTTCTTTATTTGAACCCTCGTTATTTAAAATCCTAAATAATATTACCCACTCCTTCATAATAAATCTGAGTAAAAGACCGATAATCAAGAGCAGAGCATAAATTAGTACTTTTACCGCATACCAAGAAGCAGTAAACGGCCAACCAGTAATCAATGAATAAATTGCAAAGCCAATCAAGAGTGGAATAATCACATAACGAAAGGACTCGTCTATTCTAGTATAGAATAGACCTTTATCAGTTCCACGATGTCGAAATGATGTAAATGTAATCGACATCCAAAATACTACAAATATCCACATAGGTATGATCCAGCTGGCGCCAAGTGGATGATAAGTCATGATGCTTCCCATATGCAGACCCAACGGAAGAAGTAATATAATTGCTGATCTTGGAAGAATATCTATGAGATACGCAGTCTCCATATGACGACGTCTCTCCTCAAGACTTAAATTGATATTTGTGACCGGTCGAGAGGCATTGAATACCCCCCATTCGCCACCAAGCCAATAAGCCATAGCCAGAATATGTGCCCATTTCAAAAAAAGATATGTAGTCATTCAAAAACCCCTCAAATATATTTTTAATCAATCTTCTCAAAAAACTCTAACCAAACACCCCCGGGGCCCCTCACCGCCATTAATTTAACATCGCCATAAGGTAATAGCTCGACTTGAATTGGAGAATAAATGATATCAATTTTCTCATCTAATGAGAGCTGATAAAACTTCGTGATATCAAATACGGGAAATCTCAACATCAATATTCCTAAATTTGGTGGAACTGCTAGCTTTGAAAAATCTCTTCCATTAGCACCATAAAACTTAAGGAGCTCTATAGAGCCTTCATTCACACCATTTGGATGAAGGATAAAAACTTCCCTACTTATTTCTGTTGTCAGGTTATGAGGCAATCCAAGGACATTTGGCCCCTCCTTTGCACTAACATCGTTGTGCTCAAGGTAAGTTTGAAAGCCCAGTTTTTTTATATAAAAATCTTTAGCTTCTTCCATATCATCTATGACTTGAGTGGCGTTAAAAATTCTACTCATTTCACGCAAGTTAGGCCACCCTTCTAGAGTTGGCTGAACCCTTTCAATCATTGCAAAAACTATTCCATCAGGACCTCTTGGTATCCATTCTTTAACAATAAACGGCCCAAAACTAAATTCAACTGGATCGCTCATTGACTGCCAATTATATTGTTGTAATTCTTTATATTTTTTTTCCATGTCTAATACACGAAAGTTCACATCAAAGATTCCTCCTGTTTCCCAGCTCTGAGCATTAGGTCGAATTTGAACTTGATTGACACCCTCAAAATTAACTAATCTGATGAAACCTCTTTCAGATCCGGGATTACCCATAACAACTTCTTTAGCAGTTACATTTTTTTTAAGAGCGTAACTATTCAATATTTCTCTAGGAACATATCCCTCACTTAAAATATCCCATCCAGCAACATTTTGATAAAACTTAACCGCACCATCTATATCAGAAACGCTAAATACTGCTTCCTTATAACCACCTGAAAATATCGGATGCTCACTTATTTCCTCAGCCCAAATGACATCATGGAGAAATAATAATATTAAAAATTTAACAAATTTAAGTCGCATTTGGTCGAATATCCTCTGCATTATTCCATATCACACCACCCATCCATGAGCCAGCAGCAGGTGTAGCTGAGAGTATTCTCATCTTTCCGTATAAGTCATTTGCAATGTATGGGTCTTTTTGCAAAAAAGAGTTTAATTTCTCCTCATCCTCAGAAGTTACGATAAAAAAGCTACCAATAATATCTTGCTCGCCTGGCAAACGAAGGGGGCCACAGGAAAGATATTGATTATAATTTTTTTCTATGAATTCTAAATGCTCATCTAAAAAAATATTTCTCACATTATTTTTACCTTCAGCATCATAAGCTAGAACCAGAAATACCTGATCTTTTAATTTGTTAACCGAGGGAGCAAATTTGGCCATATTTATTACTTTGTTCCATTAATCTGTGAAGATGGCATAATGTTATATCAAAATACTATTTGATATAACAGTAGCATAATAAATTAAACTAGAGATATATTAAAAGAAATTAATAAAGGATTTTTTTGATAATAAAAAGTTACACAAACAGTAAATATGGTCAGATGCACTGTAGAGGAATTTTTCCAACGAGCCAGCTAAAACCCCCTATAGTATGCTTACATATGAGCCCAAAATCAGGTCGCTCTTATCATGAAATTCTTCCATACTTATCTGATAAAGAAAGAATTGTAATTGCTCCTGATTATCCAGGACATGGAGAATCTTCCTTACCACCAGTAGATCCTCACGTAACCATAAAAGATTTCTCTGAATCCATTTGGGATGTAATAGATGATCTAGTTGGCAATCAACCAGTTCATCTTATTGGTCATCACACAGGATCAATGGTTTCAGTTGAGTTAACAATGCAGCAACCCCAAAGGATTCTCAGTCTCATCAATATTGCTGCACCTCTATTTACTGATAAAGAACTGTCAGAATTTTCTGAAATGTTTGCACCTATACCAATTGATACGGCAGGTAATCGCTTCAGAATTATGTGGGAAAGAATAATGTTTCATAAGGGTCCTGGCATGACATTAAAAATGTGCGCGGATTCAATGGCAGAAAATTTAAGGGCAGGAGATTATTATGAATGGGGTCATGAGGCTGCATTCACTTATGCGCAAGAATATATTTCCAATCTATCTAAAATTAAAAAACCGATTCTAGTAATGAATGTTAATGATGATACTTTTGAGCATACAAAGCGAATTGACCCTGTGTTAAGAAATGGTGAGCGAATCGATTATCCTGATTGGGGTCATGGATTTTTAAGTGCTTATCCTGAGTTAGTATCAAAAGAGATCAAGAAGTTTCATAAGCAAAATGAGTGAAAAAATGATCCATGAGAAGACTTTGAAAATACGCAATCCAAAAACTGGAGCTTATGATTATGAAATTGAAATTACTAATGCAAATAAAATCAATAAGCTAGCGAAACTTTCAAGAATTGCACAAGAAAAATGGTCAAAAAGAGATATAACTAAAAGAATTTCAATTTTGCAAAGCTTTAAAGATGCGCTTTTAGAAAATAAGGACGAGCTAATCGATGCTCTGAGTATAGATACTGGAAGGACTACCATCTCTAAACAAGAACTCTATGGTTTGTGTGGAAGTATTGACAGGTGGTGTAAAAATGCTCCAACAATACTAAATAATGAGGAACGGCAGTCAAAATTCATACCACATATTGCTATACAAAAAACTCATGATCCATACCCTTTGTTAGGTGTTATTAGTCCGTGGAATTTTCCATTATTACTCTCATTCATCGATGCCACTCCTGCTCTTTTAGCGGGTTGTGCTGTAATTATAAAACCCAGTGAGATTACACCGAGATTTATAAAACCTCTTATTAAGATTATCGAAAAAATACCTGATTTAAAGAATATAATTACGATTATCCCCGGAGATGGCTCATCAGGTGCAAACCTAATAAACTCTGTGGATATTATCGCTTTTACTGGGAGTGTTGCTACGGGAAGAAAAGTGGCTCAATCAGCAGCCAAATCATTCATCCCTGTCTGCCTTGAACTGGGCGGGAAAGACCCGGTTATAGTGATGGCCGATAGTGACCTAGAAAGAGCGACAACCTCCATTTTGAGAGCATCTACCATTGCTACTGGTCAAGCCTGTCAATCATTAGAAAGAATTTATGTTGATATATCATTACATGATGATTTTATTGATCAATTAACAGAAAAATCCAAAAAAATAAATTTAAATATTTTGGATAACGATGGTGGAGAAATTGGACCTTTAATCTTTGAAGAACAGGCAGAAATCATTTCAAACCATCTCGATGATGCGGTCGATAAAGGTGCGATCATACATAGCGGAGGTAAGATTGAAGATCATATGGGTGGTCTATGGATCAAGCCGACTGTAATAAGTAATGTTAATCACGATATGGATATCATGAAGAAGGAAACCTTTGGGCCAATTATGCCAGTCATGGCGTTCCATTCGATTGAAGAAGCAATTAGTCTCGCTAATGACTCCAATTATGGGCTCTCTGCTGCAATATTTAGTGAAAATGAAAGTATAGCACTCAGTATCGCCAAGAAAATACATTGTGGCGGGATGAGTATTAATGATGCTGGATTAACCTCTATGATTTTCGAGGAGGAAAAGAATACTTATAAAAATTCTGGTATGGGACCTTCAAGAAATGGTAACGAAGGTTTTACAAGATTTTTTAGAAAAAAAGCTCTATTTATAAATCGAGGTGATGTCACATCAATACAAGAAATGCAGAAGTAATTAATCCAAAATACGAGGAAAAATAATGAAATATCTAATATCAATCTTTCTATTAACAATAACAGCAGGCATTCTGCATTCGCAGGAGATAGAACTAACTGGGGAAAATGCCTATTTTGCCTACCAAAAAATGATCTGTGGCACCACTGAAGAAGGGATTACAAGATATGGAACATGGCAAGGAAGAGCTTATAGTCGAGTACCAGGA
This sequence comes from uncultured Woeseiaceae bacterium, assembly GCA_902510755.1. Taxonomy (GTDB): domain Bacteria; phylum Pseudomonadota; class Gammaproteobacteria; order Steroidobacterales; family Woeseiaceae; genus SP4260. The sequence continues at coordinate 96,124 of CABXCS010000001.1, forward strand.
GAAAAGGATAAGCATATCTTTAATCTTGTAGGAATTAATGTTCGTCAATGCTTGAGGACCAATGATGACACTCAAGGCAGAGGATTCAGAAGTGTCTCACGTGAAATTCAAATGTATCTTGACCCAAAGACCGATGAGATATTAGATACGTGGACAAATCCATGGACCAACAATGATACTTCCGTTCTTCACGTCGCAAATGATCCTGTTAATATGCGAGCTATTAGTTATGAGTTTGATAAAGATGGAGCATCCTCAAGGAAGATGAAAGTAAGAAGGTATCATGATGTTGTAGCTTCTCCTACTGAAATACCTCTTTTTTACAAGAATGCACTGGGTGGCGATTATCAAAAATTTGTTGGTGGCATGTACCATGCAATGGAAATATTTAATAGCTTCTATAATGCCGAAAAACTTCTTGATGATGATATAAAAAGCATTGGAGAATCACATGGTGGTTGGACTCGCGTAGCGCAATGGCTACCATGGATGGAAATGGGGGATAAGCCCGGCATAATGATATTTAATGCTAGTGTCTTTAATACTTTCGAATTAAATGATGTACCTGAAAAAATTCAAAATATCCTAAACACTCGCTATCCTGAATATTTAAATCCACCTCCATTAGATGACAATAGGCCCAATGAAACATCTTGGACTGTATTTAAAAAACAACTAAAAAACTAATCACTGAGGAAGTCAAATGAAGAATATCATCAAAAGAACGACACTCTTTGTTAGAGATATGGAAGTTTCAAAAACATGGTACGAGGATGTCCTGGGATTTAGCGTCTGGATGGACGATATTGTCACTCTCTCTGGAACGGGAATGCCCGCAGGTGGTGCAGGCGATAAAGTAAGGTTAATTATTATGCAAGCTGAAGATCCTGCAATTGGAATGATTGGTCTCTTAGAATGGGTGGATCCTAAATTACCTGCCCCAAAAGAAATTCCTAAAACTGTAACTTATGGCAATCCAACGTTTGTAGCTTCTTCTGATAACGTTCAAGAAGTTGCGAAAAAAGCCCAGGAGTTTGGCTCAAATATTCATTCCGGGCCAACTGAATGGTCAATTCGAGGTCAAAATGGAAAAATGAAGAAATTTCTTGGATTATTTTTATTTGACCCTGATGGTTATTTTTATGAAATTAACCAATTAGTTAGTGAAGAGTAATCTAAATTGGCAATTACTAATGAACAAAAAAATTGCCAATGGAGGATAGCCCGCAGACCAAAAGGAAACGTGGTTGCTGAGGATTTCTTATATCACGAGGAAGAGATTCCCATATTACAGGATAACGAGATACTGCTTAGAACTCTTTATTTAAATCTTGCGCCAGTAATGAGAATGTATATGTCTGGAGAATCAATCGCTGGTGAAAAAGGCCTTGATATTGGTGACGTTATCCATGGTCGAGGTGTAGCTGAAGTGATTAAATCCAATAATTCAAATTACAAACCTGGAGAGATTCTTCAGGGCCAAATTGGATGGCAAACTTTCAAAAGCACAGAGGTAACTGAAAGAGAAAGATTTCGAAAAATCAATAATTGTGGCCTGCCTTTCTCAATTGGTTTGAGTACATTGGGGATGACGGGATTATCAGCTTATTTTGGTTTACTGGCATGTGGTAAACCTAAAAAAAATGAAACGATTGTAGTCTCAGGAGCTGCTGGGGGGGTTGGATCAACAGTGATTCAAATTGCAAAGATGATTGGATGTAGAGTTATTGGTTTGGCCGGTAATCAAGCAAAATGTGATTTAATAAAAGAGCTGGGCTGTGATGAGGCTATTAATTATAGAACTGAAGATATTAGACAAACTCTCAGTAATCTCTGTCAAAATGGAATAGATATTTATTTTGATAATGTTGGAGGAGATATTTTATCTGCCTCTCTAGATCACCTAGCTCAGAATTCACGAATCGTTCTTTGTGGGTCAATTTCTGAATATCTTCATGATAAACCCTATGGTCTTGATAATTACACAAAATTGAGGAGAACCAATTCATGTATGCAAGGGTTCTTTATCTACAATTATTCAGCTCAATTTGATGCCGCAGAAAAAGAGTTATCTAGCTGGGTAAAAGAGAGAAAAATTAAACCTGTGGAGCATATCTATGATGGTTTTGAAAATATGCCGAAAGCACTATCCAGTATCTATGATGGCGGTAATTATGGGGTTGCACTCAGCCGAATAAGACATGGACCCAATGATGATGAATAATCAAAAGGAAATTATTAATGAATAAGATAAAAAAAGAATATGTTAGATTTCAGCGTGCCAATTATATTGTCACAGACCTCGATAAATCATTGAAACTCTATTGCAATGTACTTGGAATGATTAATCAATATGAAGCAGATGCGCCTGATAACTCTTATTCATATGATGTTTTCGAGATAAAAAAAACAAATAAGATTCGTTGGGCAGTTCTTGGAACCCCTGATCAACTTCGTGTAATGGCTTTGACTGAAATTAAAGATGGAAAACTCGAGCCAATACCAAATCCAAAACGCTGCGCTATCGTTATCGAAGTAGGTAATGTGGATCGAATAATAAGTGAAGCAGCAGCATTAGGTTGTCATATTCATAGAGAGGAAGAGCTAGTGACTCATGACGGCAGAATTGGCAGAGAAGTTGGCATCAATGATTTCGATGGTAATCTGATCGTCATCTATCATATCCCAAAAAAAACAAATTAAATATATAAGGAATTTTTTTTATGAGTAAAGAAAATAGGAATTATCCTAGCGAAAAATATGCATGGTACATGGTAGTAATGCTAACCATTGCTTATATTCTATCGTTCGTTGATCGCTATATACTCGGATTATTAATTGAGCCAATAAAAGCAGACTTAGATCTAACAGATACTGAAATTGGCCTTTTGCTTGGATTTGCATTTGCAATCTTCTATGCCACTATGGGTCTTCCATTAGGCTATTTAGCTGATAGAAAAAAAAGAACTTGGTTAGTAGCGGCAGGAATCGCAGTTTGGTCTGCAGCAACAGCAGCTTCAGGTATAGCAAAAAATTTCGTGCAACTTTTTATTGCCCGTATGACTGTTGGTGCGGGAGAAGCAACACTAAGCCCGTGCGCAATGTCAATGATTTCAGACAGCTTTCCTCCAGAAAAAAGAGGTAAGCCAATAGCTTTTTACACTGCTGCATTGTCATTAGGTGCTGGAATTGCCTCTTTAATAAGTGCTGGAGTTCTGAATTGGGCCAAATCAGAACCTAATCTTTCTTTTCCTTTTTTAGGAGAAATCGCACCTTGGCAATTTGTATTTATCATTGTAGGGTTGCCAGGCTTCTTACTAGCAATCCTTTTTCTTTTCATGAAAGAGCCAAAACGTGTTGGAAAAAATGCTGCTGATGACAAGAGCATAACCTTTGCTGACACTTTTAAACATGTGAAGGAAAAATGGAAAATCTATGGAAGTTTTATTGCTTTTGTTTGTTTAATGATTATCTGTGCATATAGTCAGGGCTTTTATGCGCCAATGTTTAAAAGAACCTGGGGTTGGGAAGCAGAAACATATGCTGTGTGGAATGCACTTGTTCTGCTTGCAGTGGGTCCATTAACGGTAAATATTGCAGGGTGGCTGAGTGATAAAATGTATTCCAAATATAACCGCAAAGATGCACCGCTTTTAATAGTGATATTTGGCGCCTTTATTCTCGTTCCAACTGGAATAGCAGTGCCATTAATGCCTACACCTGAGTTAGCGATGTTAGTTATCGCATTCAATACATTTGGAATAGCGGCAACCTCAGCAACCTCTGTAACGGCATTGTTAAATATCACGCCAGGTGTGATCCGCGCTCAAACTGTGGCACTTTATTATATGGTTATTAGTATAACTGGTCTCTTATTGGGACCATTTACAGTTGGCTGGCTCTCGGACAATATATTTGGTAACGAAAATTTAAATTATGCCTGTGCGGCAGTTCCCTTTATATTTGGAATCTTAGTCTTGCCATGGGCTAAATTCACACTAAAAACGTATAATAATGAACTTATTAAGATTGAGAATGAGAGTTAAAATATAAATGCAAAAAAGATATATACAGATAAAAAAAGGACAAATGCATTTATATGAAATAGAAGCATCAGTTGAAGAGAGACACAAGCCTCTCCTTTGTTTACATCCTGCACCATACAGTGGCCTCTTCTTCAAAACTATAATGCCATTGCTGAACAAATACCGTCGAATTATTGCGCCTGACTACCCTGGTTACGGGGGTTCGTATTCATTAGGCGCGAATCCAAAAATTGCAGATTATGCAGACGCTATTAATGAAGGATTTATGCAGAATGATACCCAAATTCAATATGACCTTCTTGGTTTTCATACTGGCTGTCTTGTTGCAAATGAGTTAAGCATAATTAATGAACAAAGCGTTGATAAAATTATTATGATCGATATACCTTATTTCAATCATAAGGAGCAAAAAAAACTTTATCCACAAATGACTAATCCATTAAGTATAAGCGGTGATATAGAATCATTACAAAAAACATGGGATTTCAATATAAAGAATCGTATCGATAAAGTTCCAATAGAGAGGTCATTGGAATTATTTATTGAAAACTTGAAGCCTGGAAAAAATGATTACTTTGCCTTCCATGCTGCTTTCACTTATAAGTGTGAGGAAAGATTTAAATCTAATCCAAAGCATATTAATGTTATTGCTACTAAATCTATGTTACTTGAAGCAACAAAAATTGCGGCACAAACATTAAATAACTCAGAAATAGTAAATATTCACACTATTACTTCTAACGTATTTGAAGAAGGTGCAGAAGTCATTGCAGAGAATGTCCTGAGTATATTAGATGTCAGCTGAATTAGGTATTCTAAAGTTAATTCATACTTTATGTCTCGTGTATTGGCTTGGTGCAGATCTAGGTGTGTTCTATTCAAGTTACTTCCTAATTGATGAAAAATTATCCAAAGAAACAAGGATAACAATTTCAAAAGTTCTATTTTTTTTAGATCAAACTCCTAGGATATCAATGATTTTAATCCTTCCATCTGGGATTCACCTGTCAAAAATACTCGGATATCTGGATATTTCAACTCTGATATTAAGTGTGATTTGGATTATAGCCATTCTATGGCTAATCCTAGTTATTATCCTGCATATAAGTGGTCAATCAGCAAAAAATTTAGCCTTGCTTGATTACTGGTTGAGAGTTTTAATAATCTTAATAATGTTTATTACGGTAGCTTATATTTTCTTATATCAACCAGAATTTAATTGGGCTGGTATGAAAATTTTTATTTTCTCTTTAACAGTTATCTGCGGCCTGATTATTAGGCATAACCTAAGAAACTTTGAGCCTGCATTCATGGCGCTTATCAATGGAAAGGATACTCAAAATTCAAATGCAATTATGAAAAAGAGTATTGAAAACTCCAGACGCTATGTTGTTTTTATTTGGATCTGTCTTTTGTTAAATACTTCGCTTGGTCTTCACTTAATTTACTAATTTAAAAACATAGGAAAACTAGCATGAAAACACTAATGATCATACAAGCATCAATCACTGATCTTGAGAAATTTAAGACCTATAGCATGAAGGCGCCTAGCTTAATTAAACAGTTTGGTGGAAAATATATTTGTATGCGTACTGAAAGCGAACAACTAGAGGGTAAGCTAGATGACCGAAAGATTGTTATCTCCGAATGGCCATCAATGGACGCTGCTAGGAAATTTTGGCATTCTCAAGAATACCAAGATCTCAAAGAGCTAAGAAAAGATGCAGCCACAATCAATGTTTATATCATTGAGAAAAATAAAGAGAACTAAAATGACTCAAAATACTACACATTACATGGCGCTTTGCCTTCAATTAAACTGTCCAACTATAAATAAATTATCAATAGATGAATCCAGGATAAGTATGATGAAGACCATTGAAAAAATTGGTTTTCACATCAATGGTAGCAAAGCATTAATTGGAAATGACACTAGATTGGTAGTTTTACCAGAATACTTTATGACTGGATATCCCTTGGGAGAATCCATTCAAGAATGGAGCAAAAAAGCGGCAATAAATATTGATGGTATAGAATATAATGCGCTCTCACGTATTGCTCAAGAAAATAATATATTTCTGTCAGGTAATGCCTATGAGAGAGATTCGAAATTTCCAGGTCTATATTTTCAAACAAGCTTTATAATCAGTTCAAGTGGAGATCTAATATTACGCTACAGGAGATTGATATCTCTTTATGCGCCAACACCCCATGATGTTTGGGATAGGTATCTCGAAGCCTATGGTTATGAAGCCGTGTTTCCAGTTGCTAATACCGAAATTGGAAAATTAGCATGTTGCGCCTCTGAAGAGATTCTTTATCCAGAAATTTGCCGTGCCCATACACTCCGTGGAGCAGAAGTTATACTTCATTCAAGTAGTGAAGTAGCTAGTAATAATTCAACCCCAAAAGATATTTCCAAACGAGCAAGGGCCATAGAGAATATTACTTATGTAATTTCTTGTAATAGCGGTGGTATTAAAAACTCACCAATTCCAATGAATTCTGTGGATGGTATGTCCAAGATTATTGATTTTCGTGGGAATGTCATAGCATCTAGTTGCATTGGAGAAACAATGGTGAGTAATGCAGAGATAGATTTATTAGCACTAAGACGCTATAGAAATAGACCTGGCATGAGTAATATTCTCTCAAGACAGCGCTTAGAACTGTTTAGTGAAACCTACAACTTAAAATCTATTTATCCTGCCAATACTTTATTAGACAAAAAGACAGGTGATTTTTTTATTCCAGAACGAAAACATTTCTCTGAAACACAGAAAAAAGTCATTGATACTCTTGCCAAAAAAAATCTTAATTCTTAAAAAATGTTAAATGATATCGCCATTGTCACCATCATGGTGGAAAATCTAGATCTAATGAAGTTAGCCTATAAAGAAGAGCTGGCCTATGTTGTCATCGAAGAAGGAATAATTTCTCATAAACTTGCCAAGAGCTGGGATGCTGAAAATGTGGCAGGTAGATCATTCCTTATAATGGGGCCAAAAAATAAAGCGGCTGTTTACATTAGGTTCATTCAAGCAAAATTTTTTGATAGTCAATTCAACTCATTGAGAACACTTGGGTGGAATGCAATTGAGATACTCGTGAAAAATCTAGATGAACTTTTCATCAGATTCAAACAAAGTAACAATTTCAAAGTAGTCGGTGATCCAGTCTATATCAATGACGAAAAAAGCATCAAAGCTATGCAAATACTAGGACCATCTAATGAATTAATTTACTTAACCAGTATAGAAAAACCAGAAAAAATAGGTTTGATGATCAAAGAAGCAGAGATAAAAATAGATCGAGTATTTATAATAATATTAGGTGTAAGTGATATAGGCTCATTGAGAGAATTCTATTTAGAAAGATTTAAAATAAATACATCTGAACCAATGCCATATCGCATAAGGACGCTAGCAAAAGAGTATTCCTTACCAATGGATACAAAATTTCCTCTCTCTATCGCACAACTTTCTGATGCATCTTTAGTGGAAATAGATGAATATCCGACTAATTCTTCAACCAGACAAGTAGTAGCTGGAGAGCTTCCCCCGGGAATAGCAATGGTAAGCTTCTATTCTGATGAAATTGATAAAAATTTACCATACTTAAATCCACTGATTAATAGTGATGGAGTACCTTACAACAAGAAAAAAAGTGGAGTAATAAGGGGTATTTCTGGGGAATTAATTGAAATAATTGAATCAAATTAGTTATGATCATCACCCAAATTTAACCCGAGGGAACCTGGATTAATTAATCCATTTGGATCAACTATATGTTTAATATTTTCTATGACATTCCATGATTCAATATTGAGACCTTTTCTAAAATTATAAGATTTACCTATCTGCATATGCACGCCACCAATATCCTCAAATAAATCAAATAACTCGTATCTCAGTGTATTAGTTAGCCCTCTGGCTACTGGATTATCTTCAAAACATTCAATATTTTTTAAAATACCATCCTCAACCACCTCTTTGTGAATTTCATCAATTGAGTCAGGTGTAAAAAATACCGGTTCGATTACAAAACCATTATTCGAAATCACAGTATAAAGAAAGCCAACACCAATTTTATTTTTATCTAATTTATCCTGATGTTTGGCCAGCAATTGTTGTATTTCTCTCATTGCTTGATTAGCTTTTGAATGAGGAATGATCACATGAATTGGCATCCATCGTTCACCTCTTGGTCCGATGATATTATTTAATGGTGTAAATGGATTTGCACGGAGTATTTTGGGAATGCTCGATTCAATCTCAGAACCTCCAGCATGATTACATATCCTCTTTACTTCAACGATCGTAGTTGTGGCTGATTCTTGCGTTTTCTCCTCTAGAATTAGATGCACTGAATATTCAACATTGTCCATATAACGTCGCCCTGATAAAGCAATTTTTACAGTATCTTTCATTGCACTAACTCGATTCTTATTGCCTTTTATAACACCAGCTAAGTTCTTTAAATCACTACTGAGACTCTCTCTTTGCATTCGTATATTCTGCAAATATGGATCAAAGCCGACACATACATCTACGAGCTCATTTTTTGAAATTTTGCTCATTGCCTTGAAAAGAGAGTCAAAATCATTAAATTTAAAAGAAGCATATTCACGGTATTCTCTTTTAGGTATGAGTTTTAATGTGGCTGATGTTTTGAACCCCAACGCACCATTATCACAAGTAAATAATCCAGTAAGGTCAGGTCCATAATGGCGAAAAAATGGCATCGCATTTCTTTGTGCATTGGAGCCTGTAGAAACAATATTCCCATCACCTAAAATAACCTCTAAACCAATAACTGAATCCACAGCAGAACCAAATTTAGTCGAGCCCCAAAATATCCCATTTTGAGACAATGTACCTCCTATAGTTGCCGATATTCCTGAAAGTGTTCCCCAAAAAGGGGTTCGCAAATTAGTAGTTTTTAATCCTTCATATAATTTTTGCCATGTGCATCCACTTTCAACCGTTACGAACATATCTTCTTCGTTAATTTCGAGAATTTCATTCATCCGACAAAAGTCTACAATGATGCTATTCTTAATGAGAGGAACATATCCTTGCGAGTAAGACATTCCACCTCCTCTCGGAATAATGGGGCAGTCATATTTGGTAGCTAACTTAATTGCTTCAGATAATTCTTCTTTATTTTTTGGACGAATTATAGCGAGAGCTGGTATCGTTTTTGAATAAATATCTTGTGCATACAAAATGCAACTTTCCTCATCGGAAAGTACATATTCTTTTCCATGAAGGCATTCAAATTTCTCAACAATATTATTAGATTTTTCTTCAGTCATTAAAATTAACCAGCTTCATATAAGATTGTATAATATTAGTTTATTATATCAGGGTATATATAGTTTATGAGTAAGGAATTTATAAATTGACCTCTAATACAAAAATTTTACTAAAAACCAGATGTACAGGGCTTCCTCAAGAATATGATTTTGAGGAGGTGAAAGAGGCAATTAAAGATCCTCAAGATGGCCAAATTAGATGTGAAACACTATATCTTTCGCTTGATCCTTACTTGAGAGGAAAAATAAATGGTCGACATATATCTGGTTCTATTTTTCCAGGAGATTTAATGGCAGGGGAAGCCATAAGTCGCGTTCAAGTATCAAATGATCCAAAATTCAACGAAGGCGATCTTGTGATCTCTCATAGTGGCTGGCAATCTCACCCAATAATTAATATCTGTGATGCTACTAAAATTATCGATCATGGAATTCCCATCTCAACCTATCTTGGCATTATGGGTATGCCAGGATTAACTGCTTATGCTGGGCTATTGAGACTTGCAGAGCCTAAAGATAATGATGTTGTTCTAGTCTCAGCTGCTTCTGGAGCTGTAGGCTCAATGGTTGGTCAAATAGCCAAGATAAAAAACTGTCAAGTTATTGGAATTGCTGGAACAAATGAAAAATGTGATTGGGTGAAGAATGTGGCAGGTATGGATAATTGCATTAATTATAAAACAGAGATTTTACCTGAAAAAATCAAAGAATTTTGTCCCAATGGAGTTGATATTTACTTTGATAATGTTGGTGGTGAGTTGCTGCAAGCTGCAATAGAGCAGCTAGCACTTTATTCCAGAGTAGTTTTGTGCGGCTTAATGGCGCAATATAATAGTGACTCAATGCCCGCAGGGCCAAATCCTGCATGGATCATTAAGTCACGAGCAATAGTTAAGGGCATGGTAGTTTATGATCATGAAGATCTAAGGAAACAGTGCATGTTAGATATAAGTAAATGGATAAAGGAAGATCGCATACAATATCTCGAAGATGTCACGGAAGGTCTTGGAAAAGCACCAGAGGCATTTTCAAGATTAATGCGAGGTACAAATCATGGAAAAACCATCATTAAAGTAAATAATTGAAGTTCATAATATGGAGTCAGCATGAGACCGCATAAAACAATAAGAGGGAAACTCCTCTATACCAGCCAAAAACCAAATCATGAAGGCGTAGAGAGAGGTCGTGAATATTTCACTATTACTATTCATAAGGATGGAAGAAGAACCTTAAGAGCTCATTGTGAGATTGATGATGACCCAAATGTAATGAGGGATGTGGTATTAACAATGGATAAAAATTGGGTGACAAGGGATGCTTTTGTCAGAATATCTTTGGGTGATAAAACTGTTGGCAGTAGCTGGTTCAGATTTGAGGATACATTTGCAGAATGCGAGGGTTTATTAAACGAGAAGGATAGAATCTCAGAACGAATTGAATACGAAAAACCATCACCTTTATTTGGTACCCACCCAATCCAAGGAGATGCAATGCACCTGCATATGCTTGATCGAAGTAAAGGGCCATCCATCAAAATCTACAAAAACTTTCTCATGAGCTCACTTGATCATCGAGGTGCTACCGGCCCCTCATTGATGACCTGGAAAGACCCACTAAAGATTGAATACATCGGAGAAGAGAGGATAACTGTTGCCGCGGGGACATTTGATGCATTACATTTTTGCTATGGTGAAAGAAATAGTAATCGGCCAGGTTCAAACGAGACAGGTGAACATCCACCATATGAAGCCTGGACCTCTGCGGATGGTGAATTTATCATGTTAAAAGCTTCGGTAACGGGCTATATGATGACTCATTATGAACTAATAGAACTAGAAATTACTGAAGCCAATTAGATAATTTTATATTAACCGCTAAAAAAACTTCCTCACCATACTAAGAAAGTAAGTAAAAGATAATGCTCAAATTAGCCCTATGCAATAACTATAGATCTACAATGGAAATATTCTAATTACAAATAAAGAAATCACTTAATTATTAGTTTTGGTGCGTTAGTCATTACGCTTTTAATTCCTTTATTCATTCCGTTCTTATCTTTGTAACTTTGAGATGAAGCGACAACTTTATTGTTACCTGAGACAACATTAAACGTCCATTTACCTCCGCGATTTTCATGTGTTTTAAAAGCATTTTTATTTTTAGCATTAGTAGCTAGAGCTTTTATGCCTTTCATGCAACCAGCTTTAGAAACATATCCTTGACTAGCGCAGATTATCTCACCATTATTAGCTCTTAGTCTAAAACGGAACTTGCCAGACTTATCATTATATATCTCAAACATAATTTTTACTTTCTAAAATGTTAATGACAAATAATAACATAATAATTGACAATTCATGACATTATTTATCACATAAATAAGTTTCATTTACTGAGAGAATTATAAAATTTATTGATATATTGTTATATATTTATAACTTTTATATATAATGAACTTATGCCATTAACATTATTCGAAAAAATCTGGAATTCACACCGTATCTTTGAAGGTGAAAACCAACCTGATCTTATCTATATAGATCGGATATTCCTTCATGAACGAACTGGAAGTTTTGCTCTTAAAAGCCTCAAGGAACGGGGTTTGTCAGTCAAGAATCCAAAGCATGTTTTCGCGACAATGGATCATATTATCGATACTTTTCCAGGTAGAGGTGATGAGACACTCATGCCTGGAGGAAAAAAATTTATAACAACAATGCGTTATCTAGCAAAGGAATTTAATATTACTTTATTTGATATTGATGATCCAAGACATGGAATCTCTCATCTTATTTCTGCTGAACAAGGTATAACATTACCAGGAAGTATTGTTACCTGCCCTGATAGTCATACCTGTACATTAGGTGCTCTTGGAGCTATAGGCTGGGGTGTAGGATCTAGCGATTGTGAACATGCACTTGCAACCACTACGCTTAGTGGTATTAAACCAAAACAAATGAAAGTGACATTCAATGGAAAACTCAATGAAGGAGTCAATCCAAAGGATATGATGCTACATCTAATAGAAAAATATTCTGCCTCTGGTGGTTCGGGATATGCAATTGAGTTTAGTGGTGACACAATCCACATGATGCCAATAGAAAATCGATTTACACTGTGTAATATGGCGGTCGAGTTTTCTGCTTTTACTGGAATTATCGCCCCTGATCAAAAAGTGTTTAAATACCTGAAAGACCGCCCTTATTCACCAACAAATAATTGGTCAGAAAATATAAAACATTGGAAATGTTTAGCCAGTGATGATAATGCTGTATTTGATAAATATATAGAAATTAACGCCTCTGACATCTACCCTTCTGTCACCTGGGGTTTAAGCCCTGAAGAATCTATACCCATTAATGGTAAGATTCCTAGAGCAAACAACCTAACCAATCATGAAAAAAATAAAGACATGGCAAGTACCTTAGAATATATGGGCCTAAAGAACGGGCAATCACTCGTGGGGCTACCAATAGATGCTGCATTTATTGGTTCATGTACTAACGCAAGATTAACTGACTTAAGATCAGCTGCTAAAATACTCAAAAATAATAAAATCTCACCCAACATTAAAGCAATCTGCACTCCAGGATCGGCAGATGTAAAAAAACAAGCAGAGCAAGAAGGTATTGATAAAATATTTAAAGATGCAGGTTTTCAATGGCGTGAACCAGGCTGCTCTCTTTGTTTTTATGCTGGAGGTGAGGGATTTCTTCCACAACAAAGGGTGATAACAAGTACTAATCGAAATTTCAGGGGCAGGCAGGGCAACGGAGTTCGTTCACATCTTGCTAGCCCAGTAACAGTTGCGGCTTCAGCTATTGCAGGAAAAATAGTACCCCCACAAACGATAACAAAACAATGAACTGGTCCAGTGCCTTCAAAGGTGTAACCGCACCGTTATTAATCGATAATATCGATACTGATCAGATCATCCCTTCACGTGAAATGAAAACTATCTCAAAAAAAGGTTTAAAAAAAGGTCTCTTTGCAAACTGGCAATATGTTTATGCAAAAAGGAAAAAAATTGGCTTAAATAAAGATTTTATTCTAAATAAAAAAGAATTCTCGCACAGTTCAATTCTACTGAGTGGAAAAAACTTTGGTTGCGGTTCATCACGCGAGCATGCGGTATGGGCACTTATAGATTTTGGTATAAAAGTAGTAATTGCAGAATCATTTGGGCGTATTTTTAAAAATAATTGTGCTCGTAATGGGCTTTTAACCATTGAGCTAACTAGAATGCAAATTGAGTATATAAATAAATTAATTAAAAAGAGTACTAATAACAATCTTATTGAAATTCACTTAAGAAGAAAAATGGTCATCACACCGGATAACAAAAAATTTGCATTTAATATTGATCCTTTTGTAATGGGAATACTTCTGAAAGGACAAGATTTTATTGAGAATACTCTGCTTAAAGAGAGGGTTATTGATAGCTTTTTAAAAAAAGATAAAATCAAGAGATCATGGGCTCATTTATAATTTATCTGTCGAAACAATTCCATCTTTTATAAATGCACTTATTTCTGATTCTTGATAACCAACCTCTCTTAATATCTCATTAGTATGTTCACCTGACTTAGGAATATCTTTTCGCAGTAGGAATTTATCTTGACTCATTTCAATTGGAATTGCGGGTAATTTAATTTTTCTTGAATCATTCAATGTAACTTCAACCAAACCGTTTGAATCAAGCAAATGCTTATCATTAGAAAGATCTTCAGGTCGCTTAATAGGAGCAAATGGCAGACCACTTTTTTCAAGCTTATTCAATAAAATATCACACTCCATTTGAGAAAAACGGTTTTGAATAATTGGTATAATCTTGTCTCTTTGCTTTACTCGATCATTATTCTTTTGTAATGATTCATCTTTAATAAAATCGTCAAACTTAAAATCTGTACAGAAAGTTTTCCATTGAGAATCACTGACCACACCGATAAAAACTTTTTCATCTTCGAGGGTAGAAAAAACATCATATACTGCCCAAGCTGATACTCTTTCGGGCATTGGCAGAGCTGGTTCGCCAGTAACACCATATTGAGCCATATGTTGGCCCACCAGAAATACAGTACTTTCATAGAGAGAGCTCATTACATGTTGCCCTTCTCCTGTTTCATGTCTTTTTTCAATAGCCGCCATTATTGCAATCACACCAAACATACCACCCATAACGTCTATAACTGATGCTCCTGCCCTAAGTGGTTTGCCAGAAGGACCCGTCATATATGCCAATCCCCCCATCATTTGTGCAACCTCGTCCAGAGCTGTCCTTTTAGAATATGGCCCAGTAAGAAATCCTTTATTTGAGCAATAAATAAGTTTAGAGTTTATTTTCTTTAGAGGCTCATATCCTAAACCAAGCTTCTCCATTGCCCCAGATCTAAAATTTTCAATTAAAATATCACTCTTAGAAATTAAACTTTTTGCAATTTTAATGCCATTCTCAGTCTTTAGATCGAGCCTCATGCTCCTTTTATTACGATTATACATAGGAAAATAACCGGCACCCGAACCTTTCAAAATTCTAGTCTTGTCTCCATCAATTGGTTCGATCTTAATAACATCAGCACCAAGATCAGCCAATATTAAACCGGCAGAAGGGCCCATTACCATATGGGAAAACTCAATTACTTTTATGTTTTTTAAGGGAAGGTCATTCATAATTTATCTTTAGTATAGCAACTAGATGAAAAACCATCCTAGTTAAGTTATATTAATATAACTTTAATACCTATTTAGCAAAATGGAAGTTTTATAAAGCTAAAAATTACTTTCAATAAAAATAGTCGTCAAACATAATATACTTATGAACAACAAACAAATACTCGTTAGCGAAGTAGGCCCAAGAGACGGCCTCCAAAGTATCGATTCAATTTTACCTACAGAAATAAAAAAACAATGGATTCTTGCTCTGGCAAACGCTGGGATCCAAGAAATTGAAGTTGGGTCCTTTGTTCCAAAATCACTCATTCCGCAACTTGCTGATACCGCAGAAATTGTAAAATACGCGATAACTATTCCTAATTTAACTGTAGCTGCATTGGTTCCAAATTTAAAAGGTGCCATAAATGCTATAAAATCTGGCGCACATAAAATTTCAATTCCCTTCTCAACCAGTGAAACTCATAGTATTAAGAACGTAAATAAAAACCATAAACAGATGATCGAAGAAATAAAAAAAATTTCAGATTACATTTTAGAGAATAATCATAATACTCATCTTGAAGTTGCACTAGCTACTGCTTTTGGTTGCTCTATTATTGGTGAAATACCTGAGGATTTAGTAATCAGCTTAGCTGAACAAATTATGAAGGCTGGAAGTAAAGAGATTGTTCTGTCTGACACAACCGGATATGGTGACCCAAGTAAAGTAAGAAAATTAGTAAGAAAACTAAAAGCTACTATTGGCGATAATAAATTAAATAGTATCCATCTTCATAATACAAGAGGTCTCGGTTTAGCGAATGCATTTGCTGCAATTGAGGAAGGTATAACTACAATAGATAGCTCAATTAGTGGTATTGGTGGTTGCCCCTTCGCTCCTGGTGCAAGTGGAAACATCGTCACCGAAGATTTAGTATTTATGTTGGATGCAATGGGTTTTGATACAGGAATAGATTTAGACAAACTATTCTCCATAAGAGATATCCTATCCAAGGCCCTTCCAGATGAGCCCTTATATGGCTATACGGCTAATGCTGGTCTGCCTCTTGGGTATAAGCATTAAAGGAAATAGAAATATCATGAATGACATAAAAATTATTGATGCCGTGGTTAATATATGGACTGAAGAGGCGCTCTCCATAAGACCGGACTGGGGTACTGAGTTTTTTGTTGAAAAAATGAGAACCAACAAAGATCTTATGCATGGTCTCTCTCTAGATGACATGCTCGCTAGAATGAAGTCGGCTAGTATTGATCATTCTTTTTTAATTGCAGCAAAATCTGGTCGACCAGGTCTACCAGGTTGTTATCATATGCCTCCTGAGGTTGTGGCTAAAGCTGTAAAAAAGCATCCAAAAAGTTTTTCTGGAATCATTGGAATAGATCCTTATACAGGTATGAAAGGTGTTAAAGAGCTTGAGGAGGCAGTTAATACCTTAGGTTTTATTGGGGCGCATTTATACCCTCATTGGTTCGAGTTACCTCCGAATCATGCAAAATACTATCCTTTTTATGCGAAGTGTTGCGAACTTGGAATTCCTATCCAAATGCAAGTTGGCCAATCAATGGTTTATTCAAAAGAATTTCCATGCAGGAGCGTAGGTCAACCTATTCACTTAGATTCTATTGCTTGTGATTTTCCTGATCTCAAGATAATTGGAATACATGTTGGTATTCCATGGACCGATGAGATGATCGCTATGTCATGGAAGCATGCTAATGTATTTATCGGTTGTGATGCGCACAGCCCAAAGTATTGGCCAGACAGCTTCAAACATTATATAAATAGCTATGGGCAAGATAAAGTTATTTTTGGCACAGATTTTCCAGTTTTGGATTTTAAAAGAACTGTTCAAGAAATCTATGAATTGGGATTTAAACCACATGTATTGAAAAAACTTTTGAGAGAAAATACAAAAAACATATATTCTCTCGATTAACTAACATGAACATTGCAGCACATGTTAAAAACAATGCATCTATTTTTGGCGACAAAATTGCCATATCCTATCTAAATAAACAATACACTTATAAGCAAGTTTGGTCCTTGATCATAGGTTTCAGTAATATTTTGATTTCTAAAGGCATGAAAAAAGGAGATCGCATTGGTCTAGCAATGAAAGATCACCCCTTGCATCTTATTGCGCATTTTTCTGTCGCTGCTATTGGTGCAATTATTGTCCCAATCGATCATAGGTGGACTGAAAATGAAAAAGAAAGGATTTCTTTAGTCTTTCAGGTAAAACTTCTTATCATGGATCAAGGTGATATCGATAATATCAATACAATCTCTCTAACAGAATTAGATATCAAAGAAAACATTCATCCCAATTCTGAGATAGACTTGAATTATAAACAAGATTTACTAATTTCACTCTCTTCTGGAACTACGGGAAAACCAAAAGGAGCGATTCTTACTCATGATAATTTATATCAAAGATTCGTTAGTCAACAGAAATCAATTGGGTTTAATTCTGAGGATAGCTTTGGTTTGTTGACGCCGCTTTTTTTCGGTGCTGGACGATCTTTTGCAATGAGCATGCTAGTAATTGGAGGAAGAGTAGTAATCGCTCCTCCTCCCCATCAACCAGATGAAATAGTGGAAATTCTAAATAATAATGATATTAGCGCAACCTTTTTACCTCCCACTTTATTGAGGCGTTTGCTGCCAATGGCATCAGCATCCAAGCCTCTCTTAGGTGAGTTAGAGCACTTGCTATATAGCGGAGAACCACTCCATAGTGAAGAGGCATTAGCTTGTTTAGAAAAACTATCCCCAAAGTTAACCGGCTATTACGCCTCTAGCGAAGGAGGGGGAATTTCTGTAATTAAGCCAATGGAAATAGAAAATTATTCAGAAACAGTTGGTACAGCAATTTATCAGACTGATATTAAAATTGTTGATGATAAAAATCATGAAGTCGATCTGGGCGTTGTTGGAAGACTTAAATACAAAGGGCCAGGTGTAGCTACTAATTTTCTTGATGACAAGGGCAATAAATCTTCAATAGAAGCCGATGATGGATGGTTTTTTCCTGGAGATTTAGCAAAAAAACTTCCCTCAGATCATATTCAACTTGTTGGAAGAAGTAATGATTTAATTATTCGTGGTGGCATAAATATCTATCCAAATGAGATTGAATCGACATTGATAAATGATCCAGGCATCAAGGAAGTCTCTGTGATTGGATATAAAAATAGAGATTCTGGAGAAACGATCGTGGCATTTTTAGAGACGAACTCAAAATTTGAGCTCAACAAATGCTTGGATTTCTGCAAAAAGAATCTTGCTCCATATAAAATCCCTGCAAAGTTCATTCAATTAGATTATTTACCCAAAAAAGAATCAGGAAAAATAGACAAACAGCAACTCAAAGAAAGCTTAAAGAAAATTTAAATCAATTCTCGTGATCGTGATCGTGATCGTGATCGTGATCGTGATCGTGATGATGGTGCACCCCATTAGCATGAGTATGCCCTTTTCTTGGCATGGTATCTTCGAAATCTTCAGGTCCATGTGGGTGATTATGACTCTCACTCACGCACCACTTATATAGCAGTGGGTCTCTTTTAGCTAATCTAGCAGCAGCTCTCAATTGATTTTCTTCTGGTGTGCTCCAAGGATTGTAGTGAAAATGATTGAAGAGCTTTGAATCCGTCCTCCCTAATGCAATACATCCATATTCACTGGCAAATGCACCATGATTAATATATGCAGGGCGCCAGAAATAACCACCAGTAGGAAGATCTCCAAATTGCATCATCCAAGAAGTTCCCCAAAGATGGTAACCTTCTTCGGCACAATCATGATAAGAGATGTTATCCTGATGAAATTGAGGTGTCATACAATATAAAAAAGTCATTGCATGAGATTCTGGATTAAAATTTAATAATTTAATCATACAGCCAGATGCTACCGAGGGGCTCACTACATTTCCTGGAGCCCAGATAATATCCTTATATGAGTCAACTGCATGATAAAGCTCCTTTCTACTTAATGGGTGATGATCAGTGCTCTCAATATGATTAGGTTCACTAGTGTTATACATCATTAATAATATAGCACCTTGATCACTCTCTATTGCAGGTAGTGCGTAACCGGCTGGAATAAAAAAATAATGCCCACGATTACACACTTCATCCCCTATTTTAATTTGGCCTTCAACAACCATTATTTCTAATTCTGAATAGCTAAACCCGGGCGGTTGTTTATAACCACCGCGCAACTGAACAGTTAAGGAGCAAGCTCCAGTTTCATTATCTAAACTGAGCGTCTTATAACTAAAACCAGAGCCAAAGCCTGGTAATGTCATATTTTTAAAACTTACATCACGATCACAAAAAGGTTCAATATGTGGTCTAGGCATCTTCTATCTCCAAAAAATTTCTTAAAAATCCTTAATAAACAACTTTATGTTTAGCGTCTGGTTTGACAGGCAAGTCATCATTGGGAATTTTCACACGCGTATCACCATCCATATTAAATCCCTGATTTTGAATACGATCAAAAAATTCTTGATACCATTGCTCTCGTTTCTCACTGGCAGCATCCATATCAGAAACAATTTTTTTATAACGCTCCAATTGTTCGGAAATCTCTTCTTCAAGCCACTTAGCCGCCTCTTTTGAACGCTCATGATCTATTCTTGTGTCTAAAAATGACATCTCTTTTCTCCAGATAAATAGTAAAAGCTATCTTATTATAATTTATATTCATAAGTTCATAAAATTAATCGCTCCAGCACATAGCATGATAGATGCACCAGCAAAAGTATGAGAATATTTCTCTAAAAACTGTATTTTAAAATATTTTAATCCATGCATACTCAAAAAAACCGCTAATAACATAGTCATAAGAGTAACCAAACCAAATACAGTAGCTACCATTATGACAACACCATTACTATTTTGAGCTGCTGGATACATAAATAAAGGAATTAATGCTTCACAAGGACCAAGAATAAAGATTACAAACAGAGCCCAAGAAGTAGGATAATTTTTACTTTTAATTAAATGAGGATGCATATGCTCTGCTTCATGTGAATGCTCATGAGAATGATAAATATCGCCATGTTGATGATAGTGAGTATGGGATTGAGATCGGCCAATCTTTTTTAAACCCCAAATGAAATAAATACCGCCAAACATTAACAACAGCCATCCTGATAAAATCCCACGTGTTTCCTCTAAATGGATTAATTTTATGAGCTCAGCACCAAAAAAGATTCCAATTGAACCAATTACAACTGAACTTAAAACATGCCCAATGCCACAAATTGAGGTAATTCTTAAAGTTTTGCTAAGAGTCCAATTTCTGGCTTTACCCAAAGCAACAAAAACCAAATAGTGGTCAGGCCCAATCAATGTATGAATAAAAGCTATAGCAGCGGCTGTTGATAATAAAATGTATATTTCACTTGTCAACATTAATTCATCTCATGATTGATCTTGGTTGGTCTATGCAGATACTTACCTTGAGCAAATCCGACGGTATTCCCATTTTCATATACTAAGTTACCTCGTAAAATAGTAGCTTTTACTCGACCAGTTAATTCCATCCCTTCAAAAGTTGAATAGCCTTGAATTGACTCAGATTCTTCTGAACGAACTATGAAAGTTTCATCCGGATCAAACAACACCAAATCAGCATCATAACCTATCGCAATATCTCCTTTGTTCTTAAGTCCATAGCGATCAGCTGGATTTTTTGAAGTAAGTTCTGCCATATGATTTAGTGACATTCCTCTTTTTATTCCCTCACTATAAAGTCCAGACAAGAGATACTCGGTGCCACCAAAACCTGATTTAGACACCCAAATATTATTTCCATCATCATGAGCTGTGTTATTAGTTTTTAATTCTTTTGAGCAACAAGCATGATCGCTCACAACCCAATCTATTTTTTTATCTAAAAGCGCCTCCCATAGGAATTCTACATCTGCACGAGAGCGTATTGGAGGATTCACCTTAGCATGACAAATAACTGGCGTATCATAATCAAGTAATAAGTGCCCTATTGTAACTTCACGCCGAAAATTTATATGTGGAAAAGTGCTTTGCATCATTAATGCTGCTTCGACTGCTTTTCTCGATGTTAAGTGCAATAAATTAATATTAAGACATTCAGTTTCATAGGCCAAATAAGATGCAATCCAAATTGCTAGGCCTTCTGAGTGTGGAGGTCTAGCTGCACTATAAGCTTTCAAACCAGTCAATGTTTTATCCTTTTGAACAATTTTCGTATAAGCATTGAGAATATCAGCCAACTCACAATGCAAACTAACACTTATTTGATTGGCATATTCAGGGTATTTATGAATTAATTTTGTGACCGCACGCATAATAAATTCAAAATGTGCCATATCATAACTATCATCATCACCAATCATTAGAAATTCTTTTTGAGCATTTTGATCAGTTTTACCATGTAAACCATATCCACCATAAAACATAAAAATTTTAAATGAACTTACACCATGATTAATTAATAAGGATTCCATTTCATCAATATGCCCACTAGATATCGGGGCTAGATGATAACCATAATCAACCCAGTAATTACCAGCTGATTTTTCTAAAACTTCAGGATAAAACTGAGCATAAGGACCGCCTTTATTAAGATAATATTGGCCAGTTCGAAAATATGTTAGTGCCGAAGTCACTCCCCCCATTGCCGCAGCTTTACTCTCGGTCCTGGCATCCTGCTCAAGAGGAGAATAAATACCGACATGCATATGCGCGTCCACTAGCCCTGGAAAAGCCAAGTGATTATTACCATCTATAACCTCAGTTGCTTTATCAACCGAAATATCATCTTCTATTTCACAGAAACGACCCTGATGTATACCAATATCTTTTTGTTCTGGACCAGAAGAACCTGGTCTAACTATACGAACATTCTTGATAACTTTATCTATTGCCATAATTTACTGTCCAGTAAGTATAAATGATACTTTGATATATCTTTAATACTTTATTATAGTAATAATAAATTGATTTGAGTTAAAACTAAAGAAGAAACAAGATTATTTAATCTAAAGCCATCACCATGGCATAATTGAACAGTAGTGGGTTATAGACACAATCAATTATATCTATAACTTTACCTTCTTCATCAAATGAATTACGAATAATTGAAAGTAATGCATCACCTTTTTTTAAGCCTAATTCTTGTGCCACATTCATTGAGGCATTACGGGCACTCAGTGTTTGCTCGACTTTTGTCAATTGAATTCCATTCTCACGAATAATATTTAACCTTGGTGTATTTTCAAGATTCTCTTTAGTAAAACCTCTAGTTACACCAAGAGTCCAACTAATATAAAAAGCATAGGGTATACCTTCCTCATTACTTCTAACTCTTGTCACTTTTTTTACAGTCTGTTCTTCAGAAAGACTGAGTTTTAATGCGATCTCATGCGGAGGAACAACTGTCTCAATAGATATCACTTTAACAATACTATGCATTCCCATTTCAACAAGATTTTCTAACATTCCAATTAAAGGAGCTTTAACTGGTTTTGGCTCATATTGGTATGTAACATGCGAACCTTTGCCCCGATATCTGGCAATCAATTTTTCAGAAGCCAATTCATCCATTGCACGTTTAGCAGTTATACGAGAAACCTCGAAAGTCTCAACCAGTTTTTGCTCAGTTGGCATCTGAACATCATTGATTAAGGTGCCATCGAGGATGGAATTTTTTAACAACATATATAACTGATGATAGAGTGGCACCCTTGACATCGGATCATTTTTATTAAGATCCCACTCTTGCCGTAATGTTAATAAATAATCGGTCATAAACTTGGTATTACCTTCTTAACTTTTTATGGCGTTACTGGAGGCTCAAGATGAGTCTCTTCCACAGAGCGCGCTTTTATTTCTTCAATGGTACCACCAAAATTAAATAACTCGACGTCACCCCTTTCTTGCTTCATTTTAGATCGTAATATTTCAGTCGCATCCTCATCAATTTTTCCCTTATCATTCAATACGACCCCATATCGATTTGCCCCATTAGCGGATACTAGACCTCTTAAATAATCATGTTCAACTAGACCAGGTTCTCTTGCAAAAGGATCACCCCATCCTCCTCCACCCCAAGTATTAAAGTAAAGAATATCTCCTTCCATTACATCAATACCCTCACATTTTGCTGGTAACCATTCTTCAGATCCATCCTGACGAACTAGTTTTTTTGTAGAGCGCATACCCGGTTCACCGCCATTGACTCCCCACGGATAAGTCAACCATCGCTCATCATGTATTGCAATCTGACCTTCGGCTAAAAATTCATAGGCTACTGAAAGGCCATTGCCACCTCTATGTAATCCAGCCCCGCCAGAGTCCACAATCGGTTCATATTTCACTATTCTCAGAGGAAAATAAGCTTCAATAAATTCATTTGGTACATTGGTGAATCCAGGCCAAAGTGAATGACCATCAGGTCCATCACCTATTGGTCGCCCGGGAATTCCACCAAATCCTATCTGGAATAATTGGAACCATTCACCTTTTTTATCATATCCCGAGTAAAATAGATGAGGGCTATCTGAAAAGCCAGCTGCATTCATTGCGTCAGGAGCTCCCTGCCCTAGGACCCCCCCCATAACATCAAAGATTCGACCTAATGCATGCGTTCTTCCGCTCAAGGCAGCTGGGAAATTTGGTTTCAGAAGACTCCCTTGAGGAATGCGAACATCTACCAGATCATAGAAACCATCATTGAATAATATTTGAGGATCAACTAAGTTAATGGTAAATGAACCAAAAAACATTTTAAACATCTCCTCATTCATATAGAAATTAATTGAACTCTTTGCTTGTGGATCTGTACCTGAAAAATCAAAAATTGCTAACGGGCGTTCTGCAGTGCCTTCTCGCCACATCTTACATGCAATTTTATATGGTCCTTTACCAACGCCATCATCACAAATAAAGTCTTCAAAATAAGCTGGTTCCTCAGGAACGATCATATTAATGATAGCTGTCATAGCTTGGAGATTTCGCTCGAGCATGATCTGCATTGTGGTATCAAATACCTCATCACCAAATCTGTCAGCGATCTCTATACATCTCTTTGCCGCTGTCCTGCAAGATGCAACCAAAGCATTTAAATCAAATCGATTCCATTCTGATGTCCTTACATTATGTAAAATCAGTTCAAGAATATCTTCTTGAAGCACGCCATTTTTATATAATTTTGTTGGTGGAATTCTAATACCTTCTTGATATATTGTTTCGGCTTTTATTGGAATGGAGCCTGGAACCATCCCTCCATTATCAGACATGTGCCCAAACATCGCAGTCCAAGCAAGATGCCTACCATCTTTAAAAACGGGTACTAAAATTATCCAATCAGGAAGATGAGAAACAGCCGCATTGCACATGTATGGATCATTAGTCAGAATGATATCGCCTTCTTTAATTTCATCATCATAAGCATCCAAGAATCCATGAATGAATGAACCGAATTGTCCAACGACCATCTTACCCTCTCTATTAGCAACCATCGGAAAACAATCACCTTGCTCTCTTATACCTGGGCTCATGGCAGTTCTGAATAGCACAGCATCCATTTCTTCTCGAACATTTCGCAGAGCATTCTCAATAATATCAACAGTTACTGTATCAACATCCACTCTTTCAAAAGGTGTATTGTTGGTTTCTATAATTTTTGCTGTCATAACTTACTCCTTTTAATTACTTGGATTAATTAATAAATTACCGACACTATCTACTTTAGCTTCATGCTTGGGTAATATAACTGTTGTTGAGTCCATTTCCTGAACAATAGCAGGGCCAGGAATCTCCGTACCAATCCCTATCTTATTCCTGTCAAAAATTGTGGCATCATACCACTCACCTTCAAAATAAAATTTAGTTTCTTGGATAACTGCATCCGCAATACTTGCGCCATCTTCAGCCATCTGTATGTCTGCCATTCCCTCATTTTTCGCTTTAACTACTGCCCTTAACATCACTATCTCATGATCCTTACCATGTGCAAAAGTAAATAACTGCTCATGCTGGCGATCAAATTCAGTAGTTAAAACTTGCAATCCATTTTCTCTTAAATCGTCTGTTGAGATCCCCAGTGAAAGTTGGAATGCCTGTCCGGCATAACGAATATCAGCTTGATAAGCGACCTTCTGCCTTTCTTCAGAAATACCGTCTTTAGCAAAAGAAATACTTGCTCTAGTTTTCAATGATTCAAGCTCACTCAAAAACTCATCTAGATTAATATCTTCAACTTTTTTTACATAAGTTTGTGATGCTTCATCTCGTACTTCTGTTGTAGCATCTCCATAAGCACATAAGACACCAGGTCCAGGTGGAACTATTACGGGCCAAGCTCCAGTTAAAATTCCTAGTGAATTTGCATGTAAAGGGCCAGCCCCACCAAAGCCTACCAAGGCAAAGTCCCGAGGATCATAACCTTGTTCTACTGATACCAATCTTAAAGCCCCCAACATAGATTCGTTTACAATCTTAATAATTCCCTCTGCCGCAGCCATCAGGTCAATATCCATTGCATCTGCTAAATTTTGAACAACTGCTACCGAACTATCTCGGTCAATTTGCATTGCACCGCCCAATTTGACATCAGATGGTAGGTACCCGAGTACAACATTTGCATCACATACTGTTGCTTTGTCCCCACCTTTCTTATAAGCCGCTGGTCCAGGTTCAGCGCCAGCTGATTCTGGGCCTACTCGCAATGCTTTCGTGAGCTCAGGAACAAATGCAATAGAACCCCCACCTGCACCAACAGTTCTAACATCCACAGCTGGTGCACGGACCGTGACATCCCCCACGCGAGTTTCTCTTTTTACCCGTGCTTCCCCATTTTGGATAAGAGCCACATCTGTTGAAGTCCCGCCCATATCAAAAGTTAGAATATCTTCAAAACCCCCTCTTCGGCAAAAATACATTGCCCCAGCTACACCGCCAGCAGGGCCAGATAAGAGTAAATTGACCGGTGATTCAGCTGCAGCTCTTCCAGAAGCCAAGCCTCCATCAGAACGAAGTATCGCAAGATTTACATCATTCCCCATTATTTCTTGCAGTGAACTTTGTAAATTATTTACATATTTTGATACCTGGGGACGCACATATGAATTAACTACAGTGGTTTCTGTTCTCTCATACTCTTGCATCTCAGGAACTACCTCACTACTTATAGAGATTGGAATTTCCCCAAGGATTTCTTGCGCGATTTCACGAGCACGGATTTCATGAGCTCCATTCACATAAGAATTAATAAAACAGATTGTGAGCGCTTCTATTTCATTTTTATCCAATAATGTCTTTAGATCTTTTTTGAAATTCTTTTCGTTTAAAGCTGAAACTGTATTACCCTGAGCATCCATCCTTTCATCAGCCTCGATAGTTAATTCCAAAGGAGCAAGTAATGGGGCCTTAATATAACTTACCCAACCTCCTAGACCACCAGGGCAGAAAGATCTGGCCACCTGCAGTACCTGTCGATAACCTTTGGTAGTTATTAATCCGACTCTTGCGCCCTTACCAGTTAGCACAGCATTTGTTGCCACCGTTGTGCCATGCATAACTTGTGAAACTTTAGTTAAATCAATATCCGACTCACTACAAATACGGTTAACACCATCCAATACACCAATTGACGAGTCTTGAGGAGTAGATGGAACCTTTGCTGTATATGTCTGTCCAGAAGATTCATCAACCAACAATAAATCTGTAAAAGTTCCCCCAACGTCCACACCAAGTCTGAAGTTCATATCTATACCCTCTATCTATATTATTAAATTATTGATTTCTTCTTAAGATCACTTAGTTGATCTTTTGAGAGATTTAATATTCCCTCATAAATTTCATTATTGTGAGCCCCTAGCTCATCTACACCAGGCCATCTAATTTGGCCTTGTGTTTTTGACATTTTGGGAAATACATTCTGCATTTTTAGATCTGGCCATCTCTCAGACGGTACATCGACCAAAGCTTCTCTATCGATAAAATGTGGATCATTGAGCATTTCAGGTGCTCGATAAACTTTTCCGGCAGGGACGGTATGAAGTTGCATTAACTCTTCCACTTCATCTACATTCCTTGTAGAACACCAATCATTTATTAGCTGATCCAAAGTATCTTGGTTATCTCCTCTGCTAACATGATCTATAAAACGTTTATCTGAAGCAAGTTCAGGTTGTTGCATAGCATCACATAGACGCTTAAAAATAGTGTCCTGATTGGCCCCAATAACTATACTGCCATTCTTACAGTCATAAATATTTGATGGGGCGATATTTGGTAATTTTGATCCTGATCTTTCTCTTATGTGATTACTCACCGTATACTCAGG
This sequence comes from uncultured Woeseiaceae bacterium, assembly GCA_902510755.1. GTDB lineage: Bacteria > Pseudomonadota > Gammaproteobacteria > Steroidobacterales > Woeseiaceae > SP4260. The sequence continues at coordinate 123,503 of CABXCS010000001.1, forward strand.
AATTGTTGCCTCCATCACTGTTAATACCGATTCATATATAGAGGCATCAATTACTTGCCCTTCACCTGTTTTTTCTCGATGATGTAATGCTGCTAAAGCTCCCATACATGCATACGTTGCCGCCAAAGAGTCGCCTAAAGATAAACCAGCTCGACTGGGTTTACGATCAGGCTCACCACAAAGATAGCGCATGCCTCCAACAGCCTCTCCAACCGAAGCATAGCCCGCTCTCTTTGAGTAAGGACCACTTTGTCCGTAACCTGATACTCTAATCATTATTAAACCAGGATTTTGAGCTGATAACTCATCATAACTCATTCCCCATCTTTCAAGGGTACCCGGTCGGAAATTCTCCAGGACCATGTCAGCCTGAGAAATTAATTTTTTTACTAATTCCTGTCCTTCTGACTCTCTTAAGTTTGCCGTTATGCATCTTTTGTTTCTCGCACAAACACTCCACCATAAGGGGTAATCACCACGGCCCCATACTCTCATGGGATCCCCAGCTCCAGGTGGCTCAACCTTAATTACATCAGCGCCCATATCGGCCATTAATTGTCCGCAAAAAGGTCCTGCAATTAGTTGGCCCAGCTCAATCACTCGAACATCATTGAGTGGACCCTCATTAGCAGGCTTTGAATTTTTTGTCATCAGATAATATTACTCATGTATAAAAATTTTTGTCCTATGAACATATCAATATAACTTAAGACAATCAACAAATAAGAGATAACAAAAAGTATTTATTTACTTTCATCATCCTCTCTCATCTCAAGCATTAATTTATATATCTTATTACGTTTTTCCTTTGTGACTCTGGTGACGATATCAACCGCTTTACTACTCAAATTAATTTTAATTAACTCATCCAATAGTTCTTTTGCTAGAGCTAAATTATTTTTTCTTACAATGACTCCACTAAGAACAACCACAAATTCTCCTTTTTTAGGGATTTGTCCACTAACAATCATTAGTGATAATTCCTTAAGATTTGTTTTTATACTTTGCTCGAATATTTTTGTCATTTCACGGGCCAAAAAGACTGGTCTAGATTCACCAAAGATCGACATCATGTCTTCAATGACTAGATGGATTTTATGTACTGAAACTAAAAAAATCATGGTTCTTTCTTCTTCAATTAACTCTTTTAATTTCGATTTTCTCAACTCTCTCTTAGCGGGCAAATAACCCTCAAAACAAAATCTATCACTGGGCAACCCTGAAACTGAAAGCGCACTGATAACAGAACAAGGTCCGGGCAATGGAATTACTTTTATTTCATTTTGATGAGCCAATGAAATCAATCTATATCCCGGATCATTGATTGCTGGTGTGCCCGCATCACTAACAATGGCTATCGACATACCCTTCAAAACATCTTTAATGATTTTTTTAGATTGATTAACTTCATTATGCTCATGAAGGGAAATTAACTTGGTGCTAACTTGAAAATGAGATAAAAAATTACGAGTGTTACGAGTATCTTCAGCAGCAACGTAGTCAACTTTTCCTAGGATCTCTATACTTCTATTTGACACATCGCCGAGATTTCCAATGGGTGTTGCCACCACATATATACAACCATTTTTTATTACGTTTTTCACAATTATCAAAAGTTCCATTGATATTTTTAATGATTAGCATAAGAATATCCTAAATCGGTCATTAATTAAGATAAAAAAGAATCTATTGAAAAATAAAAACCACCATAAATTGCTATCATTTTTAATACTGTGTTGTATCTTGACTGGGTGCGGATCTACGCTTAACAAAAATTTAAGTAATTCTAGTGTCAGTGAGACAGTCTTGCCAGTCATGAGAGACGAAGGGTTATCAGCGCCATTATTCCTGAAAAACTTCCCTCGTCAGGTCGCTCTTATTCTCCCAATGAGTGGGGATTTCCAAAGAGAGGGTGAATCTATATTGCATGGATTCTTAAGTGCTCATTACTCTCTAAATCAGAGAAATATTGGTGCTAGCAAAATTAGAATTTACGATACTCAAAAATTTCAAACTAGTGAGGAAGCTTATGATCAAGCTGTAAATGAAGGTGCTGATTTTGTAGTAGGACCTTTATTGCAAAACTCAGTTAAAGAGTTAAGCAATAAAATTGCTTTTAATATTCCAATTCTGACATTAAACACTCTAGATGTTGACGATTCATTGATTGGTATGTATCAATTTTCTTTATCATCAATCGATGAAGCTATCTCAACCTCAAGTAAAGTTATAGTAGATCAGAATAAAGTTGGATTAATCCTCGCTCCAGATAATGAGTGGGGCAGACAATTAGAGGCAATCTATAAAAGTACATTCCAATCCATGGATGGCGTTATTGTTGAGAGTAAGTTTTACGATCCCACGCAGAAAGACTTTTCATCAGAATTAAAAAGCTCATTGGGTATCTCATTGAGCGAAAAAAGATATGACCGATTGTCCGCTAATCTAAGAGAAAGAATAAATTATAATCCTAGACGTAGACAAGACATAGATTTTATTTTTTTTGTAGCTGCAGATTCAACAACAGCAAAGCTTTTAAAATCTCAACTAAACTATCACTTGTCAGGGGATAAACCCTTAACAATATATTCAACATCTACAATATATTCTGTTAATACCAATCTAGATGATCTAAATGGAATAATATTTACTGATGCCCCCTGGGTTATAGATCAACAAACTTGGTTAGAGAATTTACCTTCACTGTTAAGAAAATATTGGCCTGGTGACGCAATACAAAGTCGTCAAAATGCGATGGGGTACGATGCGTATTTCTTAATGGCGGCGATAAGCTCAATAAGAAATAACCATATGGAAGAATTAAATGGTGCTACAGGTCAATTATTCATGCAAGAAGATGGAAAAATTCGCAGAAGGCTCGCTTGGGCACAATTAATAGATGGTGAGCTAAAAATTCAAAGAAACTTACAAGAGACAGGTAACTTACTCTACTAATTTGAGATGAGGGGCCTTCTTTTCAATCTTATCTTTTGGTTGGGATGTGCCTTCATCAGAAAATATCATGCCATCTCCTGTTTCTTTTGTGTAGATACTCAGTATTGCTTCAGTAGGTACAAAAATTGATAGTGATTTTCCATCAAATCTACCATTAAATGAAATTGACTCCAAAGTCACATTCAAGTCATCCGTTGCTGTATGGCCAATATTAAGAATAATCTTTTCTTTATTAATGAATTTTTCTGGTACCGTAACATTCGATATATTTGTATCTACTAAAATATATGGAGTTAATTTATTATCATTAATCCAATCTAGCATTGCTCTGATGAGGTAAGGACGTTTAGAGAGTAATGGTAATGCCATTTTTTTAATTAAGCCTGACCTATAGGCGCATTTCTTGCTCTAACTCACTTAAACTTTCACGAAATGATGGCCGGTCAAAGACGCGATCCATGTAGTTATCAATAGCCGCAGCATTCTGTCCTAGGTCAATACCATATTCAGGTAATCTCCATAAGATAGGTGCGATTGTACAATCAACCAATGAAAAATCATCGCTAATAAAATAATCCTTTATAGAAAATAAATCGACAGCAGCAAGGATACTTTCTTTTAACATTTTTTTTGGTTTTGTTGCTAACTTACCCTCTCCATTTACTGCATATTTATCGGCCAACGTATACCAATCTTGCTCTATTCTATAGAGTGCCATTCTGAATTGTGCGCGTGTCACTGGATCTACAGGCATTAATGGAGGGTGCGGGAAGCGCTCATCCAAGTACTCGATGATAACTCGTGAATCATAGAGTACTAAATCTCTGTCAATCAGAGTTGGCAGTGTATGATAGGGATTAATATCCATTAGATCTTCAGGGAGATCAGGTCCCACCACACTAGTGATATCAATATTAATGTTTTTTTCAGCCAATACAATTCTAGTTCGATGACTGTGAATACAAGTCGGTTTTGAAAATAAATTCATTATTGATCGTCGATTAGCAATTACTGACATTTGAAATCCCTTTAAAAAAAGAATGTTTGACTAAAATTAGAAATCTTTTAGGGTACTATTTTACGTCTTTCCAGATTTCTTTCTTTAGAAAATAAGCTAATGAGAGGAAAAAAGCCAAGAAAAAAAGTACTTTTATCCCTAGAGCTCGTCGAGCATTTCTAATTGGCTCACTCATATATTCTAAAAAATTAACTGTATCTCGAAGAAAAAAATCAAACTCTTCAGGAGACATTTTTCCCTGAATCTCGAGTTCAAGATGATTTATTCCATCTTCCTCAAGATTGACTTGATGACCTTGCAATTCCCACAATACATTTGGCATGCTTGTACCAGCTAAAACCACATTATCTACTCCAGTAGGGCTTGATTTATCTATGTAAAAACTCTTTAAAAAAGTATATATATAATCCGTTCCTTTAGCTCTAGCCATTAATGATAGATCAGGTGGTGCTTGACCAAACCAGCCAGCGGCATCGACTTCAAGCATCGATGTATTAATTGTTTCAAATGTTTGTTGCGCATTAAACATCAAATATTCTTTCACTTGCTGATCACTTAAGCCAAGATCAGATGCAATCACTTCATATCGAACATATTCTGCTGAGTGACAACCTGAACAATAATTCATGAAGTTTCGAGCACCTCTTTGGAGTGATTCCACATCATGAGGATTGTTATTCGCTACTAGTAAAGATTGTTCGGTGGCCGCGAAAACATTTATCGAAAATATCAAAGCAGCGACTGATATTAATAATTTTTTAATAATATTTTTCATCTAAGTTACCCTATTAGGCACTGGTTTCGTTTTATCTATCTTGCTGTAGTAAGGCATAAGGATAAAGAAAGCAAAATAAATAAACCCAAAAAATCTTGCTAATGAAATATATATCCCCTCTGCTGGAAGCACTCCAAGAACACCCAATGAAACAAAGCTTATGACAAACGATGTTAGTGCTGTTTTATAAATCCATCCACGATAACGAATTGATTTTACCTTAGCTCGATCAAGCCAAGGAAGGAATAATGGAAGAATAACAGCCAGTCCCATTGCTATCGCACCACCAAGTTTATCTGGAACCGCTCTAAGTAATGCATAAAAAGGAGTGAAGTACCAAACAGGAACTATATGCTCAGGAGTTGCTGTTGGATTTGCTTTCTCAAAATTCGCGTATTCCAAGAAGTAACCACCCATATCTGGGGCAAAAAATACAACAAAAGAAAATATCATCAAGAATATAATTATTGCTACTAGATCTTTACTGGTATGGTATGGATGGAAGGCAACACCGTCAATTGGAATGCCGTTATGATCCTTATGCTCTTTTATTTCAATTCCATCTGGGTTATTCGAACCTACTTCATGGAGTGCCACGATATGAACAAAAATCAATGCTACTAGAGCCAGCGGTAATGCGATCACATGTAGGGCAAAAAAACGGTTCAGCGTTATATCTGAGATTGAATAATCACCCCGAATAATTTCAACTAAAGCTTCCCCGATAAAAGGTATTGCACCAAATATTGAAATTATAACCTGAGCTCCCCAGTATGACATTTGACCCCATGGCAATAGATAACCTGCAAATGCTTCAGCCATGAGCACAATAAAGATCAGCATACCTATAATCCATATCAACTCTCTTGGCTTTTTATAAGACCCATAAAGCATTGCTCTGAACATATGGAGATATACAACGATAAAAAAGAATGATGCACCAGTTGAATGCATGTAACGAATCAACCAGCCCCATTCCACATCTCGCATAATATATTCTACAGATGAAAAGGCATCAGCTGCTGATGGCTTATAGTTCATAGTTAAGAAAATACCAGTGAATAGCTGAATAACCAGAACTACCATAGCTAAGACACCAAAAACGTACCAAATGTTGAAGTTTTTCGAGGCGTAATATTCGGTAATATGCTGCTTCATCGTCTCCGTATATGGGAAACGTTGATCTATCCAGTCAAGTAACTTACTTGATGATTCTGCTTGTTTATTTTCTTTATTTACCATTACGCATTACCTGAATCTATACCAATTGTTATAACATTTGTTTGGGTGAAGCTATATGGGGGTACTTTTAAGTTTGTTGGAGCTGGTACACCTTTGTATACCCTCCCAGATAAATCAAATTTTGAACCATGACAAGGGCAAAAAAACCCTCCAAACCAATCTGTCGACGGTGTAACTTCGAATTGAGGTATGGGTGCGCAACCAAGATGGGTACATGATCCCTCAACCACAAGGAATTCTGGATCAACTGAACGGTGCTCGTTGGAGGCATAACTTGGTTGAAGTTCAGTATCTGCTGAATCTGGGTCTCTGAGGAACTCTGTGACGCCTGATAATCTTTGTAACATTTCTTCAGTGCGTCGCAAAACATATACAAGCTTTCCGCGCCATACAACTCTTACCATCTCTCCAGGCTCAAGTGATCCTAATGGGACCTCTACAGGCGCTCCAAGGGCCCTAGCTCTGGCACTTGGTTTCAATGATGATAAGAACGGTACTGCCGCAAAAGCTATACCTGCTGAGCCAGTCACTGCTGTGGCAATAGTTAAAAAGTGACGCTTACTTTGATCGACTTTTTCTGTCATCGGTAAATACTCCACCCACCAATTTTATAGATGTTCTTGCCTTTCTTCGTCATCAGACACTAAGAAACGTCATCAGCGGAAAAAATAATTTATATTTACCTATTTTATTAGTGGCTAAGGTTATTAATTTTAGTTTGGTTGTAAATTTAATCGACTTATTTGCTAGGTGAATATTATACACGTTCATTAGACCAATTGGCTAGCAGTATACATATAGAAATATAATTTTAGCCTGATTCACGAGTTATTGATGCGCCTAATTGATTTAATTTCTCTTCTATTCTCTCGTACCCTCTATCGATATGATAAATACGGTCAATGATTGTCTCACCTTTAGCAGCTAATGCGGCAATAATTAATCCAGCAGAAGCTCTCAAGTCTGTGGCCATCACAGGAGCGGCGGTTAGCTGTTTAATACCTTTTATTTTAGCGATTTTTCCATCTATCTCTATAGATGCTCCCATTCTGTGTAGTTCATTAATATGTTGAAATCGATTTTCAAAAATAGTTTCCTCTACCACAGCTAAACCCGATGCAACCGAATTCAATGCGCAAAATTGAGCTTGCATATCTGTTGGGAAGCCGGGATGAGGTAACGTTTTTATATCAACTGATTTGGGTTTCTTGCCCTGCATATCTAAGCTTATCCAATCGTCTCCAACCTCAATTATGGCGCCTGCTTCAACTAATTTTAAAATAACTGCCTCTAAATTATTTGGGTTAATTTTTTTTAGCTTAATTTTGCCTCTAGTGATTGCTGCAGCCACAAGATAAGTACCAGCTTCAATTCGATCAGAAAGTATTTCATAATTAGAACCCTGAAGTGAATCCACTCCAATAATGGTTATCTGATCATTTCCAACATCAGTAATTTTAGCTCCTAGGTTATTTAAAAAATTCGCTAGATCAATAACCTCGGGTTCTCGAGCTGCATTTTTAATTACCGTTTTACCGTCGGCTAATGTTGCGGCCATCATAATATTTTGTGTGCCTGTAACACTTACTTTACTAAACTCAATTATCGCTCCATGCAATTTATCTGCTGAAGCATTTATATACCCATCAGCAACAGAAATATTGGCTCCCATCGCTTTCAAGCCTTGCACATGAAAATTAACTGGCCTAGCACCAATGGCACATCCACCTGGCAAAGACACCTTCGCTTGTCCAAATCTTGATAATAACGGACCTAAAACTAAAATTGACGCTCTCATGGTTTTGACCAGATCATATGGCGCACAAAACGTGTCGATTGAGGCTGCATCAAGTTGTAAATTCATCTTTTCGTCGAATAAAACCTTTACCCCCATGCTTTGCAGCAGCGTCAACATTGTTGCAATATCATTTAGTTGTGGAATATTTTTTAACGAAACGATCTTAGATGTGAGTAAAGAACCAGCTAATATTGGAAGAGCAGCATTCTTAGCACCAGAGACAACTAATTCACCTGATAATCGTTCGCCACCTATGATTTTTAATTTTTCCATTTCATTCTTTGAGCTTTAACTCATCAATTGTATGAGTTTTTAAAGACAAAGCGTGGATTTCATTTCCTACGGCTTGACCAAGACAACCGTATACCATTTGATGTCTCTGAATTAAGGATTTTCCAGTAAAAGAATCACTTATCACAATCGCATTATAATGAGTATTGTCATCACTATGCACAGTAACTCTAGCACCATTAATACCATCTTTTATTAACTTGCTTATTTCATCCGGAAGCATATTCTTTTATTCCTTGTTGGGTATTCTCTATGATTACTCGAAACAACTCCGACATCTAGGAGAATATTATGTATTATTGTTTTAGATTCTAATTCAAAATGAAAAAAAATTATAATTCTTAAAAATTTTATGTGATTTATGCTTATTGATCTTATTTTAATGACTCTCGGAATAGTCTTATTAATTATGGGCTCTAATTATTTTGTCAATGGTGTTGCATCAATTGCGCAAATTCTAAAAATACCAATCATCGTAATTGGTCTCACAATTGTCGCATTTGCAACTTCTGCCCCCGAAATTCTAGTTTCAATTGTTGCAGCATTAAATAATGAGTCAAATCTGGCGGTAGGAAATGCTATTGGTTCTAATACCGCTAATATAGGCCTTGTATTGGGTTTAATGGCAAGCATAAAACCAATATCCATAGATTCCAAGATCCATAAGAAACTGATGTTACTTTTACTCTTAGTTTCATTAAGCATGATTTTTCCTTTCTGGAACAATGAAATTAGTCTATTCGAAGGCAGGCTTATATTGTTAGCGTTTCTTTTAGTCATGTCATGGTTAATTAGTTTTAGTTTAAAAATTCACTCAGAGGGTGATGAAGCATCCGAACTGTCAGATTCAGACTATAATATTTATAGCGCGCCGAAGGCTGTTTTAATGTTAACAATTGGATTAATTGTGCTGACGTTTGGAGCTAACCTGGTTGTCGAAAATGCAATAAAAATTGCAGAAACATTAGGTGTTTCTCAAACAATTATTGGTATAACATTAGTGGCAATTGGAACAAGCCTTCCAGAGCTCAGTGTCTCTATAACAAGTGCGATAAAAGGAGAATATGGCTTAGCCATAGGCAATATTATTGGTTCTAATATATTCAACTTATTAGCAGTTATAGGAATAGCAACATCTATTAAGGAAGCGGTATTACCAAATAATATCCTATCCGTTCATCTCATGGTTATGCTAATTTTAACGCTAATGATATTTATTGTTACCTTTAGGAGAAATAACACTATCAAAAGATATGAAGGATTTGGCCTATTGTCAATGTTCTGCTTTTACTTAACATACATAATCCTCCAATCTTAATTTCAATCCATATTATTATAAAAATAGATGAAAAATGAAATGACCAGTAATGAAATTCTCACTCTCGCCAGAGAAGTAATGTATGTCGAATCAGATGCAATAAAAAATGTTGCAGATACATTAAATCAATCTTTTTCTAATGCATGTAAGCTCATTTTAGAATCAGAGGGCAAATTAATAACTATTGGTATTGGAAAATCTGGCCATATTGCGAGAAAAATTTCAGCGACTTTATCGAGCACAGGAACTTCCTCATTTTTTATTAATGCAGCAGATGCCAGTCATGGTGATCTAGGTATGATATCAGCGTCGGATACTATCTTGGCGCTTTCTCATTCTGGAGAAACACAAGAAATACTCAATATATTACCAGCAATAAAAAAAATGCAAGTGAATATTATCTCGATAACTGGTGATTGTAATTCATCACTTGCCAAAGCATCAAATGTGCATATTTTAGTTCAAGTTAAAAAAGAGGCATGTCCACTTAACTTAGCGCCTACCGCAAGCACAACAGCAAGTCTCGCCTTGGGTGATGCAATTGCAGCAACTTTAAGTGAATCAAGAAATTTCTCAACAGAAGATTTTGCAAAATCACACCCTAACGGATCTCTTGGGAAACGATTGCTTTTGAAAGTTTCAGATATTATGCATACTGGAGACCAAGTTCCAACAATTAAGCCCGATCAAATGTTGAGCGAAGGGTTAATTGAAATTTCTCAAAAAAGTTTGGGTATGGTTGCAATTATCAACGACAAAAATCAGGTCATCGGAATCTTCACAGATGGAGATTTGAGACGATCACTTGATGCAAAGATTGATATTCACAAGACATCAATGAAAGAAGTAATGAGCCCCAATTTTAAATGTGCATCGAGTGAAATGCTGGCCATGGATTCAATGAAATTATTAAAAGAATTCAAAATAACACATCTATTAATCACTAATGAATCCAATAATTTACTGGGAGCGCTCAATATTCATGATTTATTACAAGCTGGAATAGTAAGGTCTATATAATGAATGATCTTTTCAAAAATATTAAATTAATAGGCCTTGATGTTGATGGTGTATTCACTGACGGTCGCATCTATATTGACAATAATGGGATTGAGTCAAAAGCATTCCATACACATGATGGCTATGGAATTCGACAATTAATAAAAGTGAACATTAAAGTTGTGGTTATAAGTGGCAGAAAATCTGAGGCTACAGCAATTAGAATGAGTGAACTTGGAATCAAAGAAGTGCACCTTGGTTGTAATAATAAAAAAACTTTACTCATAAGACTAGCCAAGAAATATTCAATTCCAATGGATTCGACTGCCTTTATCGGTGATGACATTCCTGATCTTGAAGCTCTGAATACTGTTGGACTTCCAGTTGCAGTTGCTAATGCTCAACCAGCAATAAAAAAAGTAGCGAAATACGTAACAAAAAAAGCTGGTGGTTCCGGTGCTATCAGAGAAATTAGTGATCTTATTCTCCATCCATAAGTCTTATGTTATTAATTATTAAAAAGCAAATAAGTCTGGTTGTTCTAGTTATCTTTGCTATTGGGACCTGGGTAATTTCACAATTCTATGATGAAAGAGAAGCGTTCAAGCAGACGGTAGTTCAGCCATTTGAAAACAAGTTCTATCTAAACTCAGCAAAAATAATTAACATCGACTCTTCTGGGGATTATTTATTTACGCTTGAGGCTGATTATATTGAACAGGAATCTACAGATAGTGCTGAATTTTTTAATGTAAAGATATCTTATACACCAAAGTCAAAGATATCTTGGACGATAACTTCCGACAAAGCAACCAAACTTAGTAAAAACGATTTTCTTATTTTAAAAGGCAATGTCATAGCTAAAAATAGTGTGGGCCAGGGACAAGAAACCAAAATATACTCAGAGCTAATAGAACTAAATCCTCAGAAATACATAGTTAAAACTTCAGAGCATGTAATAATTCAATTAGGAGAACATAATCTCAGTGCAATTGGTATGCAGGCAACTCTCGATAAGGACAAGTTAACACTTCAATCTAAAATTAATGGTACTTTTCTTCCACCAACTCTCTTATAGTAAAACAAATATCTTTAGAAGCTAGTCATGAAACAAATCAAACTGAAAAACAATGCATTTCTTTCGATACTATTGACGTTCCCCTTAACGTTTTTCATAAGTACAACTACCGCACAAATAAACACAACTGATCTTCCTATAACAATTGATGCAGAGTCAACAGATTACGAAGGAAACCCATCAATCCTTAAATTTAAAAAGCTTAATCTAAGTCAAGGTAATATCAAAATATCTTCAGATACTGGTCAAGCAAGTAAACTAGACTTTGAAAATAGTACTTGGCAATTTCTGGGTAATGTTAAAATAACCCTAGAGAATGGAGTGATTTTAGCAAATAAAACCTATCTTGAATTCCAAGGTCATCAAATTAAAATTGCGAATATCACTGGAAGTAAAGAGAATCAAGTTATATTGGAATTTCAGCGCCAGGAAAAGGATCATATTACGACAGCAATGGCCGATAGAATTGATTATGACTTTGAGGCAGCTATGATCGATTTTTCAGGAAATGTGACAATTATAGAAGATGGTAATCAAATTTCGAGCAATTATCTCGTTTACAATATCGAACAACAATCTATCCAAGCTCAATCCAATATCGCAGACAACCCAAAAGTCAGGATCACTTATACACCACGTAAAATTGATGACTCTAACATAAATAAAGCAAAATGAATTCACTCAAAATAAATAACATATCCAAGAGTTACAAATTGTTAGATGTAGTAAAAGATATATCTATGGAAATTAAGAGTGGGGAGGTTGTCGGCCTTCTTGGCCCAAATGGAGCAGGAAAAACTACCGCTTTTTACATCACTGTGGGTCTAGTAAAAGCTGATCATGGCTCTATATTTCTTGATGATCAGAATATTACTAATTTATCAATGCATCACAGATCAAAACTCGGACTAGGGTATCTGCCTCAGGAGGCATCGATTTTTCGAAAGCTTACTGTAGAAGAAAATGTCTTAGCAATACTTGAATATAGAAATGACTTAACAAAATCCGAACGTGAACAAGAATTGGATAAGTTATTAGAAGAGTTGCATGTTAATCACGTAAGAAAGAGCATGGGTATCAATCTATCCGGAGGCGAGAGAAGAAGAGTTGAAATAGCCCGTTCACTAGCAGCCAAACCACGTTTTATTCTATTAGATGAGCCATTTGCTGGCGTCGATCCAATATCTGTATTAGATATACAACGTATAATAAAGCATTTAAAAGAGAGGGGTATTGGTGTGTTAATAACAGATCATAATGTAAGAGAAACACTTGGCATTTGTGAAAAAGCATACATACTCAATGATGGTAATTTAATAGCTTCAGGAACACCATCCGAGATACTATCAAATGAACATGTTAAGGAAGTCTACCTAGGTCAGAATTTCAAACTATAGGGAATTTTTGTGGAAGACGCGGTAAAAATTTCAAATATAGATAATCTAAAGAATCGCCTTGAAAGCGGAAAAATGCTCGGTGCCAGAAATCTAATCAACAATCTACATCCATCTGAGCTCGCTAGACTAATTGAGTCACTCCCATTAAAAGAGCGAGCCATTATATGGGAATTAATAGAAGTTAAAAATAAAGGTGATGTTGTTGTTGAGGTTGCTGATGAGGTTCGCGATGGACTAATTGAAGGAATGGATACGAATGAATTGATAACGGCTATTGAGGGAATGGCACTAGATGATCTTGCGGATCTGGTTACTGACTTACCCGAAACGCTGACTCAAGAAGTAATTCGATCATTAGATTATCAAGATCGTGAACGCCTAAAACATGTTCTAACATTTGATGAAAATAGTGCTGGCGGCCTCATGAATATTGATATTATATCTGTAAGACCTGACATTACTGTTGAGGTTGTCCTCAGATATCTCCGTAATCAAAATGCTATCCCAACCGGAACAGATTCAATTTATGTAGTAAATCGAAATAATATTTATAAAGGTGCTTTACTTCTCTCACGACTTGTTACCGAAGAACCTAGCAAACCAGTTGCAGAAATCATGTCAGAAAAAATTATCCCAATTCCAGCAAATACTCCCTCAGATAAGGTTGTCTGGGAATTCGAAAACAGAGATTTATTATCAGCCCCTGTTATAGATGAAAATAATAAATTATTAGGACGAATAACTATTGATGATGTAGTTGATGTTATCAGAGATGAAGCTGAACATTCTCTTATGAGTGCTGCTGGGTTAGATGAAGAAGATGATTTATTTTCCCCAGCAACTAAAAGTGCAAAACGACGAGCAATCTGGCTTGGCGTAAATTTAGCTACAGCTTTTTTGGCTGCATCTGTAGTGGATTTGTTTCAAACAACATTAGATAAGATTGTGCTACTCGCAGTATTAATGCCTATTGTACCAAGTATGGGTGGTGTAGCTGGAAGTCAATCTTTAACTATCATAACAAGGGCAATTGCCCTAGGAAATCTAGATAAAACAAACACAAGTGGTATCTTAAAAAAAGAAATATTGGTTGGTATATTGAACGGGTTGCTATGGGCAACTGTGGTTGGAATACTAACCTATCTCTGGTTCGATGAGTGGCTCATTGGAATAGTTATTGCTGGTGCGATGACAATTAATCTGATTGTTGCTGCTCTAGCTGGCTTTTCGATACCTCTTATATTGAAGAGATTAAACATCGATCCTGCCATAGCGGGTGGTGTGGTACTTACCACAGTAACCGATGTAATTGGGTATATTTCATTCCTTGGACTTGGTGCGATTTTACTATTGTAAGAAAGTTTATTGAAATAAACTTATTTTGAATTTAATTTTTTCTTGAGTTAACAGTTCCAGAAATCTCCTGACCTTTGACGAATTTCAATAAGTTCTTTTGCATAGCAATTGCATCTTGATAACCTAGATCAATTAATTTTTTTGTATACTGCTTTTCAAATAATAAGAAACTTAGCAAACGATCAACACCATTATTATCTCTCTCACTTATCCCTCTTATAATGAGTCTAATTGATCTTGGCATTGAGGAATAACATTGACTCGCTATACTACTTATACTTTGAGATGGATTTATAATCATAGTGTCAATTGGACGTAATCTATAATTTAATTCATTCGTATGATTTTGATGAGACTCATCTATTAACTCATTGATTCTGATTACTCTCTCAAGGTCTGAATATAATCCATCCATAAATAAAGTATCCAACATATAACCAGCAATATGCGCAAATGATGGATAACTTGAGGTGAGATTTTGATGTGCTAATTTTTCTTCATGGCCCCTAATCCCAATAACAAGAATACGGTCTGCGCCTAGATGAATTGCGGTACTGAGAGGAGTAGCTTGACGCATTGCTCCATCACCAAAGTATTCATTATTTATTCTTACTTGAGGAAATATCATTGGAATAGCAATACTTGCCATCAGATGATCGATTGTTATATCAGCTCTCACACCCTTTCTTCTGGTGCGCCTCCATTCCTCAATAATATTATTTGATTGAAAAAAAGAAGTGGAGCATTGAGATGAGTACCCAGCAGCTGTTACTGAAATAGCTTGCAATAAACCAGCATCTATATTTCTTTGTATGTCTGAAAATCTAATGTGCTCTGTTAAAAGTTCACGCAATGGACTATTGTCTAATAGTGATTTAGGGTTACCAAACATATAGCCTCTCATTACAATAGAAACCAACCAGTGCATACTACTTCTTATCATTGTTAGGTTATCAGTTTTATAAACCTGATTGCTTTGAAAATTACTCCACACACCCTCAAGCTCATCAACAGCAATTCCAAAACTATTACTATTAGCAGCGATAACTGAAGCATTAACAGCACCAGCAGATGTTCCACTTATAACTTGAAATGGATTTGAGCAATCGCTAGGTAATAATTCAGCAACTCCTTTTAGTACCCCTACCTGGTATGCACCTCTTGCACCTCCTCCAGGAAGAACTAAGCCAGTTTGTTTAGATATACTTTTTTGCATTATTACAGCTACATCATTTATTTATAATTCCAAGAATCGTTTACCATCAATGAAGCTCTCTGATACCATCTGACAAACCCGATAAAGTTAAAGGGAACATTTTTCCCTGCATTAACTCATTTGTAAGTTTAATTGAAGGCGTATATTCCCAGCGATTTTCTGGTTCGGGATTAAACCAAATTGCTTTGGTAAAATGCCCCAACAATCTTTGAATCCATAAAGCGCCTGCCTCCTCATTCCAATGCTCAATACTGCCCCCAGGATAAGCTATTTCATAGGGACTCATCGTCGCATCTCCAACAAAAACTAATTTATAGTCAGATCCATATTTATTTATAATATCCATTACAGGGATTTGCTCTATATTTCTTCGTCGATTGTCTTTCCATAATTTTTCATAAAGAAAATTATGGAAATAAAAATATTCAAGATTTTTAAATTCACTGCTTGCCGCTGAAAATAACTCTTCACATATTTTAACGTGATCATCCATTGAACCTCCCACATCCAGACACAATAATATTTTAATGGAATTATGTTTCTCTGGGATCATTTTTAAATCAAGGAGTCCAGCATTTTTGGCGGTACTGGCAATTGTGCTGTCAATATCAAGTTGGTCAGCGAGGCCTTCTCTAGCGAATTTTCTTAATTGCCTCAGAGCAATTTTAATTCCTCTAGTCCCTAAACTAATTGAATTATCTAAATTACGAAATTCTCTTTTATCCCAAACCTTAACAGCAGTGCGCTGACGCGAACCCGCTTGACCAATTCGAACACCCTCTGGATTATAACCATATGCACCGAAAGGAGAGGTACCAGCCGTCCCTATCCATTTATTTCCACCCTGATGTCGCTCCTTCTGTTCTTCAAAACGTTTTTTCAAAGTTTCGATTAATTTTTCAAAACCACCCAAAGCTTCAATTTCTGCTCGCTCAGCCTCAGTCAACATTAATTCTGCTTGCTTTCTCAGCCATTCATCAGGGACTTCAGAAAAAAGTTTATTTACGATTCTCTCGATTCCAGAAAAATGTGCGGCAAATATTTGGTCGAACCGATCATATAGTGCCTCATCTTTAACCATGGTGGTTCTGGCTAGAAAATAAAAATTCTCAATACTAAATTCACTGATTCCGTGCTTCAAAATATCCAATAGATGAAGTAACTCTGTAATTGATGGTTTCAACCCACCAACACGCAACATAAAAAAGAATTTGATTAACATAATTTAACGATTGCGTGATTCCATGAAGACTAACTGCTCGAATAAATGAACATCTTGTTCGTTTTTTAATAATGCACCATGAAACGGGGGAATTGATTTTCTGTTATCGCTATTTCTCAATGCATCAGCAGGTACATCTTCAGCTAAAAGTAATTTAATCCAATCGAGTAATTCAGAAGTAGATGGTTTTTTCTTTAATCCTGGAACATCACGGACCCTATAAAACGTGTCTAATGCTTCCTTTAGTAGAATTTTCTTTAATTTAGGAAAATGAACATTCACAATTGCTTGCATAGTTTTTTGATCTGGAAACTTAATGTAGTGAAAAAAACATCGTCTCAAGAAGGCATCTGGTAACTCTTTTTCATTATTACTAGTAATGATGATAATAGGTCGATGCTTTGCCTTGATCAGTTTTTTTGTCTCGTAAACAAAAAATTCCATTCTGTCGAGCTCTTGCAGAAGATCATTTGGGAATTCTATGTCGGCTTTATCTATCTCATCAATAAGCAATACTGGCTGTACCTCAGAATCAAAAGCATCCCAAACTTTGCCTCGAACAATATAGTTTTCGATATCATGAACACGATTATCACCTAATTGTGAATCTCTTAATCTCGCAACTGCATCATAATCATACATACCCTGCTGAGCTTTGGTGGTGGATTTAATATGCCACTCATATAATGGCCTACCCAAAGCCTCAGCTACTTCAATTGCCAATTGAGTTTTACCAGTTCCAGGCTCACCCTTAACTAAAATTGGTCTCTGGAGTGTAACCGCCGCATTGATCGACATCTTAAGATCATCAGTTGCTATGTATGATTTTGTTCCTGTAAATTTATTTATTTTCATGTATTACTTCCGAATATTTCTTATGCCATGATACTAATATCATGCAAATCTAGATACCAGAGATTTACTTTTTTGATCTCTGAACCTTGAGTATTCTCATTGAATTAGTACCTCCAGATAAACCATCCTCAGACCCTCTCGTCAAGATTATTGAATCGCCTTCTTGAGCGAAGCCTTTTTCTAAAATTAAATCAAAAATAAACTCATCTGATAGTGACCTATCATTTATAGTTAATGAAAGTGGATAAACACCTCGATATAAAGTCACTCTTCTCCCAGAAAAATTATGTGGCGTAAGCGCAAAAATTGGAATTTCAGAACGAATTCTCGACATCCATAAGGGAGTTGACCCTGATTCTGTCAGAGCAATTATTGCGACAACAGAGTAATGATTAGCTGTATACATTGCAGCCATTGCGATCGATTCATCAATTGCTTTAAATGCATTATCAATTCGGTAAGCGCTCTTCCCTTTTGGGAGGTTGTATTTTTCTGCACCACAAATCACTTCACTCATTGACGATATTACTGCAACAGGGTTCACTCCTATTGCTGTCTCTGCGGAGAGCATAACAGCATCTGTTCCATCCATAACAGCATTCGATACATCAGAAACTTCAGCTCTTGTTGGTAATGGACTATTAATCATGGATTGCATCATTTCGGTAGCGGTAATTACAGGTTTATTTCTGCGTCGTGTTTTCCTGATAACTTCTTTTTGAATTCCAGTTAATTCAGCAAAACCTATTTCAGTTCCCAGATCACCCCTCGCCACCATAACAACATCAGTTGCTTCTATTAATTCATCTAAATTATTGTATGCTTGTGTTCTTTCAATTTTTGCTATGATTCGACCTTGCCCTCCAGCCAGCTTATAGAGGCGCCTAACCTCTTCAATATCACTCTTATCTTTAACAAAAGATATCGCTAAAAAGTCAATGTTTAGTTCTGCCGCTAGTAAAATATCCTGCCGATCTTTCTTCGTAATTGCAGTAATTGAGAGCCCGGTGCCTGCAGGTAAATTAATCCCCTTATGATTCGATAATTCTCCACCACATTCTACAAATGTATTAATACGAGTTCCTTCAATTTTCTCTACTCGCAGTTTAATTCTTCCATCATCCAGCAGGATTGAATCACCTATACTTACATCTTGCGACATATTTTCATAGTCGACACCAACTCCAACTTCAGAACCAGCTGATTCTGCTAATGAAGAATCTAAGAAAAATGATTTTGAGTTATTTAAAAAAATTACATCCTTCTGAAATGATTTGATTCTTATTTTTGGACCCTGAAGATCTGCAATTATCCCTATATGAGAATCACATTTGAGTGATATTTCGCGAAGCATTTTTATGATTTCGATGTACTCTTTCTTATTACCATGAGAGAAATTTATGCGAGCAAGATTCATTCCTGCTGCCACCATTCCTTCGAGTATTTTATATTTACTGGAAGCTGGTCCAATTGTAGCTATTATTTTAGTTCTTCTGAGCATTTATTATTTTAGTTCTTAAGTGCATATTGTATTATCAAGATGATAAACTAAAAATTGAACAAAAACTCATTAAAACCAGTCAATCAAAATAATATTGGATTTAACATTTTATGATCAAAAGAAGACAATTCATCCAAGGGGCAATTTTTGCTGGTATCTCACTTAATGCAAAAAATATAATGAGCGCCCCAAGATCTCCCTTTGGTAAAATAAAAGCTGATCCGAATAAGATTCTAGATCTTCCAGAAGGCTTTGAATATACGATAATTTCAGAACAAGGTCGACTTATGAGCGACGGACTTATTACACCAGCTCAAGCAGATGGAATGGCTGCTTTTCAGGGTGCTAATGGTAACCTAAGAATAGTTCTAAATCATGAGAACCACCCAGCAAGAAAAAATCGTAGCGGCTTTGGGGGTAACAATGAATACTTGGATAAAGCTGAGTATGAACATATCTATGATGCTGGTAATGGTATTACACCGGGCACAGGCGGAACAACAACCATAGAATATAACCCCGATAACCGTCAAACCATCAATCAGCATTTAAGTCTAATGGGAACAGAATATAATTGTGCTGGAGGTGCCACACCATGGGGTAGCTGGTTAAGCTGTGAAGAGTGCTTCACTGATCCGGGGACAACATTTGAGATGAATACAGTTGTCAAAAGAGAACAACGGCATGGTTATATATTCGAGGTTTCTGCAAATAACCCAAAATCTAGCAAACCAATTCCACTCAAAGAAATGGGTCGATTTGAGCATGAAGCGGCTGCAGTTGATCCAGTATCAGGTGCGATTTATTTAACAGAAGATAAACATAGAAGTTTACTCTATCGCTTCATTCCAAACACACTCGGAAAATTAATAGATGGTGGAAAACTTCAAGCTTTATCTATTTCAAAAAAACCATCATTTGATACTCGTAATTGGCAAACTACTTCAATGAATGAAGATGAATGGCATGACGTAGAATGGATTGATTTAGATAATGTTGATTCAGATATTAATGACTTGAGGCTCAGAGGTTTTGAACTGGGTGCCTCTAGATTTGCCCGAGGAGAAGGTATTTGTTATGCAGATAATAGTATATTTATCACAGCAACTATCGGTGGTGCCGAGAGAATGGGACAAGTGTTTGAATATCGAATCAATAGAGAATTTAATAAAAATGGCCAGGGTAGCTCAGGGCATCTGAAACTATTAGCTGAATCTAACCATTCTAGTACTCTTCAGCATGCTGATAATATTATAATGAGTCCCTGGGGCGACCTTATCATTTGTGAGGATACTTTTAATTACTGTGGTCTAGTGGGTATTAGCCCTACTGGTAAGCAATATGTATTCGCTGATAATGCTTACTCTGATTCAGAACTCTGTGGAGTCTGCTTCTCACCAGATGGGCGCACCATGTTCGTGAATATTCAAAATAGAGGTTTAACACTTGCCATTAATGGGTCTTGGCCCAGAATCATTATTTAATTGATTGAAGTGCCGCGACAGATGGCAGTGTTTTTCCTTCAATATACTCTAAAAAAGCGCCCCCGCCTGTCGATATATATGACATATCATGGGCAATTTGATACTTCTCTATTGCTGCTAGTGTATCACCTCCTCCAGCTGCTGAGAATGCATCACTGGCAGCAATTGCTTTAGCAATCCTCTCAGTACCTGAGCCAAACTGGTCAAATTCAAATACACCCAATGGACCATTCCATATTATAGTTTTAGAATTTTCAATTATTTTGGAATATTTATTTGCAGTTTTAGGGCCAATATCTAGGATCAGATCATCATCCTCAATATCATCAATTGATTTATTAATTGCTAAAGCATCCTCATGGAAGTTTTTTGCAACCACAACATCTTCAATCTCTGGTATCTCACACTTTCCTTTTGCATTTGATTTTATCTCCCGAGCTACATCCAACATTCCTTCTTCATGTAGTGAATTCCCAATTTTTTTTCCCGCCGCTTTAATAAAAGTATTCGCAATACCACCACCTAGAATTAAATAATCAACCATTTCTCCGAGTGATTTAATGACTTCTAGCTTTGTAGAAATTTTTGATCCGCCAACGATAGCAATAATTGGTTTTTCAGATTGTCTAAAACTCAATTCTAGAGAATCAAGTTCTTTTGATAAAAGTGGTCCCGCACAGGATAATTTTGCAAATTTTATGACGCCATATGTGCTGGCATGCGCTCTATGAGCACATGCGAATGCGTCCATTACAAAAATATCGCATAACTTTGCCATTTGCTTAGCTAATAAATCATTATTTTTCTTTTCGCCTACTTCGAACCTGACATTTTCCAGCAATGCAATACTTCCCTGAGGAATATCTACTCCATTTTTCCAGTTCGCTATAAATTGAACATTTTTCGAAATCAGCTTAGCTAAATGTTTTGCGATCGGCTTGAGTGAAAACTCAGAATCAAATTGACCTTCCTCTGGTCTCCCCATATGTGACATTATGAGGATAGTACATTTTGATTCTATCGCTAATCTCAAAGTTGGTAGTATTGCTCGAATCCTTATGTCACTGGTAATTTCTCCATTTACAATAGGAACATTTAAATCCTCCCTGATAAGAATTCTTTTTCCAGTTAAATCCAGATCTTTCATGGTCATCATATGCAAAAACTCACTTAGCAAAATAACCTATAAAACTGAGGTGATTTTAATTATTTTGCATTTATCAACGCTAATGTTGTGTCCAACATCCGGCACGAAAATCCCCATTCATTATCATACCAAGCGATAGCTTTTACTAGGGATCCTTGCATGACTTTTGTCAAGGTCGAATCATAAATAGTCGAAGCGGGATTATGGTTAAAATCAATAGAAACTAGTGGCTCATCGCAATAATCCAGGACTCCAGTCAATTTATTATTACTTGCTTCGTACATAACCTGATTAATTTCCTCTACTGTAGTATTTCTTTCTGCTACAAAACTTAATACAACAGAAGACACATTAAGAGTAGGAACGCGCATAGCGAACCCATCAAGTCGACCATTAAGCTCAGGTATTACAAGTCCCAATCCTTTAGTTGCCCCAGTTTTTGTGGGGATTTGTGACATGGCTGCTGCCCTACCTCGACGTGGATCTGGATGATAAATATCACTCAGAACTTGGTCATTCGTGTAAGAATGGATGGTAGTCATGAGGCCATGCCGTACACCAATCTTTTCATGCAATGGCTTAATGAGTGGCGCAAGACAGTTAGTTGTGCAGGAAGCATTAGAGATTATTGTATGCTCCTTTTTTAAAATATCATGATTAACTCCATACACAATTGTGGCATCCATTTCACTTGCGGGTGATGAAATTATTACTTTCTTCGCTCCTGCTTGTATGTGTTTATGTGCTGATTCATAGGATCTGAAAGAACCTGTACATTCAAGAACGACATCCACCTCAAGATCCAACCATGGTAAATTTAATGGATCACGATCATAGACCATTCTTACCCTATCCCCATTTACAATGATTGATTCACCATCTATTTCAACTTCACCAGAAAATCTGCCATGAGCTGTATCATTTTTGAAGAGATGCGCATGATTTTTCGCTTCGCCTCGGCAATTAATAGCTACAATCTCAATATCTTTACGTTTTCCAGATTCGTAAAGTGCGCGCATTACATTTCTTCCAATACGGCCAAATCCATTAATTGCAACTTTGATAGTCATCAAATCTCCTAAATCATATTAAAAATGTTTTTAAATCTTAGCTCAGATACCAATTAAGGATTTTGCTTTTGCAACTATGTTATCAGCACTAAAACCAAAATACTCAAAAAGCTCATCTGCTGGAGCAGACAAACCAAATTGATCAATCCCAATCACTGCACCATTTGAACTTAGGTATCGCCACCAAAAATCTGTAACGCCGGCTTCGATAGCCAGTCTGTTAACACAGTCACTTGGTAATACGCTTGATTTATATTCCTCATCTTGCTCGTCAAATAAATCAGTACAAGGCATAGATACAACCCGAACTTTAACTCCATATTCAATTAATTTCTTAGCTGCTTCAATAGTAATGAAAACCTCTGAGCCAGTAGCGATAAGAATGATATCTGGAGCATCATTTGAATCAAATAGAATATATCCACCCTTAGCAATATTCTCTATCTGTATTCCCGCTCTATTCTGATGGGGGAGTTTTTGTCGTGTTAAAATTAAACTTGTTGGCCCTTTACTTCTCTGGATGGCATCTTGCCATGAAATTAATGTTTCTACTGCATCACACGGCCGCCATACTCGCATATTTGGCATAATTCTTAAGCTCGATACATGCTCTATGGGCTGATGAGTCGGGCCATCTTCACCCAAGCCGATAGAATCATGGGTATATACAAAGATATTTTGAAGCTTCATTAATGCTGCCATTCTTAGGGCATTACGAGCATAATCAGAAAAGGTTAAAAATGTTCCCGAATAAGGAATAATTCCGCCATGAAGAGTCATTCCATTACCAATAGCAGACATCCCAAATTCTCGAACTCCAAAGTTTAGATAGTTAGCACTAGGATTGCTCTCATCAAAAATCACAGAAGTATCATGCTTGGTCAAATTAGAACCAGTTAAATCTGCGGAACCACCAATCATTTCAGGCAAATATGGTGCAAGTTTATTTAATGCCAATAGTGATGATTGCCTTGTAGCTAGATCAAGAGCTTCTTCATTAACCTCCAAAATTGCTTTTTCTGAGATCTCACTCCAGTCATCTGGAAGTCTATTTTGCATCCTTCTTTCAAGCTCGACTCCCAATTCTGGATATGATTTATTATACTGTGATAATAAATTATTCCATGACTCTTCGGTCTTTTGTCCCTTCTTCGATGCATTCCATGCATTCAAAATATCGCTTGGCACTTCAAAAGCAGCATGGTTCCAGCCAAGCGCCTTTTTGGTTGCGACTATTTCTTCTTCGCCTAATGGTGCGCCATGCGAACTAGCCGAACCTTCTTTGCTTGGAGAGCCATACCCTATCTTTGTTCTACAACAGATCAATGAAGGTCGATTTTTATCAATTATTGCTTCTGATATAGCTTCAGATACGGCTTCAGAATCATGACCATCGACATCGGGAATAACCTGCCATCCATAAGATTCAAAGCGCTTAACAGTGTTATCTGTAAACCATCCATTCACCTCTCCATCAATTGAAATGCCATTATCATCATAGAAGCAGATCAATTTTCCAAGTTTCCAAGTACCTGCCAGAGAGCAAGCCTCATGTGAGATCCCCTCCATCAAACAACCATCACCAGCAAAAACCCAAGTACGATGATTAATAATATCCATATCAGATTTATTAAATGTTGCTGCAAGTATTTTCTCAGCAAGAGCCATGCCAACCGCATTAGTGATTCCTTGTCCTAATGGACCGGTTGTAGTTTCAATTCCAATCTCTGGTTCTCGCTCAGGATGACCTGCAGTAATCTGATCGAATTGCCTAAAATTTTTAATCTGATCCAAAGTTAGTGGATAGCCACTTAAATAAAGCAAGCTATACAAAAGCATCGATCCATGACCATTGGACAGAACGAATCGATCTCTATTGATCCATTGTGGATTATTGGGGTTGTGTACCAAATAATCATTCCAGAGAACTTCAGCTATATCTGCCATTCCCATTGGCATTCCAGGGTGACCAGAATTTGCTTGCTGAACAGCATCCATACTTAGCACCCTGATAGCATTTGCTAGCTTACGTCGAGGGCAATTAGTCTCTGAATTTTGATCATTTGGCATAAGAATCCTTAATGAGATATAATGATATGTTAATTAAAAAAAAATTAATTATTATGAGTATTTTGCTGATTTAAGAGCAAGGTCGCAAGGAACATTTTAAAAAAATTGTTCAGGTTAATATGTATTATTAAAAAATTAATAGCGATACAGTTTGAAACATTAAAAATCAACATTATTAACTAATCACGTATATCATCAATCTCAATAACAAAGAGGTACTTATGAGTCATTCTTACTTGTTTACATCTGAATCAGTATCTGAAGGTCATCCTGATAAAATTTCTGATCAAATATCAGATGCTATATTAGATGCCATTATCAAACATGACCAATCAGCGCGAGTAGCTTGTGAAACAATGGTTAAAACAGGGATGGCAATTGTTGCTGGCGAGGTTACAACTGATGCAATAATTGATGTAGAAGAAATAGTTCGCAAAACAATTGTTGATATTGGCTATACGGACTCCGATATGGGCTTTGATGGAAAGACCTGTGCTGTAATGAATGCACTTGGAAAACAATCGCCAGACATCGCTCAAGGAGTAGATAGGTCGAACCCGGAAGATCAAGGAGCAGGAGATCAAGGTTTAATGTTTGGATACGCTACAAATGAAACTGATGTATTAATGCCCGCTCCGATTACCTTAGCGCATAACCTTGTTCGAAAACATGCCGAGGTTAGAAAAGCTGGTATCCTCTCATGGTTAAGACCTGATTCAAAAAGCCAGGTAACATTTGTTTATGAGAATAATCAACCAATCGGAATAGATGCTGTAGTTTTATCAACTCAACATCATGCAGATGTTAAAATGACCGATCTAAAAGAGGGTGTGATGGAGGAGATAATCAAACCAATCATTCCTACTCAGTGGATAAATGAAAAAACAAAATATCATATCAATCCAACTGGTCGATTCGAAGTGGGTGGTCCAATGGGAGATTGTGGTTTAACTGGAAGAAAAATCATCGTAGACACTTATGGTGGATCAGCCAGACACGGAGGGGGAGCCTTCTCCGGCAAGGATCCGTCTAAAGTAGATCGCTCAGCAGCCTATGCTTGCCGATATGTGGCAAAGAATATAGTTGCAGCCGGCATCGCAGAGCGCTGTGAGATTCAGGTATCCTACGCAATAGGAGTTGCTGAGCCTACCTCTATCAGTGTGAATACATTTGGTACCAGTAAAGTCAGTGAAGATAAACTTATCAATTTGATTAATGAAAAGTTTGATCTAAGACCTTATGGGATCCTTAAAATGCTGGATTTATTAAAACCAATCTACCAACCAACAGCAGCATACGGTCATTTTGGAAGAAATGACATTGATCTTAGTTGGGAGAATACTAACAAAGCTGAAGAACTCAGAAATTCATTTTAAATAAAAAAGGAGACTGCCGTGGCTACTGAAGCTGTTGCAATAAATAAAAATAAAGATGACTTCAAAGTAGCTGATATTTCATTGGCTTCATGGGGAAGAAAAGAAATTTCAATAGCAGAAACTGAAATGCCTGCTCTTATGACACTAAGAAAGAAATACCATGCCGAACAACCATTAAAAGATGCTCGAATTCTAGGTTGCATTCACATGACTATTCAAACTGCTGTTTTAATTGAAACTCTTGAATCACTGGGAGCAGAAGTTCGTTGGACATCTTGTAACATCTTCTCCACGCAAGATCATGCCGCAGCAGCAATAGCGGCTAATGGTACTCCTGTTTATGCTTGGAAAGGTGAAACAGAGGAAGAGTATGAGTGGTGCTTAGAACAACAGGTATTGAAAGATGGAAAGCCTTGGAACGCAAATATGATTCTTGACGATGGTGGAGATCTAACCGCATTACTTCATCAAAAATATCCACAAGTACTCGATGCTGTTCATGGAATTACTGAAGAAACAACAACTGGTGTTCACCGCCTATATGAAATGCTTGAGTCTGGTGAATTGAAAGTTCCAGCCATTAATGTAAATGATTCAGTTACTAAATCAAAATGTGATAATAAGTATGGTTGCAGACACAGTCTTAGTGATGCAATTAAACGTGCAACAGATCATCTATTGATGGGGAAAAAAGCGGTAGTTGTTGGTTATGGTGACGTAGGGAAAGGTTCAGCACAATCACTTAGGCAAGAAGGTATGATTGTCAAGGTGACTGAAATTGATCCGATCTGTGCTATGCAAGCTTGCCTAGATGGATTCGAAGTAGTTTCTACATTCAAAGAAGGTGATGCTGCTAAAGGAATCAATGTTGAATTACTTGAAAGTACTGACATGCTTGTAACCAGCACAGGCAACTATAACGTATGTGACGCGGATGTACTTGCCTCATTAAAGAGTGGTTGTGTGGTTTGTAATATTGGGCATTTTGATAATGAAATTGATACGGCTTTCATGCGTGATAAATGGGAATGGGAAGAAATCAAACCACAAGTTCATAAAATATATCGAGACAAAAAGAAAAATGATCATCTTTTGTTATTAGCGGAAGGTCGATTAGTTAATCTAGGAAATGCAACTGGTCACCCAAGCCGGATTATGGACGGGTCATTCGCTAATCAGGTGCTTGCTCAAATTGAATTATATGGACGCAAATTTGCTGATCAGGATAGTGCGACAAAATCAAAATCATTACAGGTGGAAATTCTTCCTAAACATTTGGACGAAGAAGTCGCTAATTGTATGGTAATTGGCTTTGGTGGGGTGATGACCAAATTATCTCAAGAACAAGCCGATTATATTGGTGTGAAAAAAGAAGGACCTTACAAGCCTGAATATTATCGATACTGATGGCTAAGCCACTAGGAGCTTAAAGGCTTCTGGGTGGTTGATTGTCATTAATTAAAGATTACCATTGATTAAAATCATTCAAATTACTGATCCTCATTTACTCGAAGACCAAAATGACTCTTTTAGAGATGTAAAGCCTTTTGAAACCCTTAAATTAGTAATCGACCGTATAAAAAGATCAAACTGGGGTTGTGATATGGTTATAGCAACTGGAGATTTGACACAAGATAATACCAAAGAGTCTTATATTCACTATATTAAATTACTAGAATCTCTGAATACTCCAATTTACTCAATACCTGGAAATCATGATAATAAAACTATAATGCAGTCTGTCTTAAAAAAGCCATTATTTCATTATTGTGATGAGCTCGTAATGCATAACTGGTTAATTATTGGTATTGACAGCAGCAAAGAACATTCCCCAAGTGGTAATATCTCTCAGAGAGAACTTCAGAGATTAAAATCATCTATAAAATCAACTAATGCTAAATATATAATGATATATCTTCATCACCAACCGATTAATATTAATAGTCGATGGATAGACGCCATCGGTCTTGAAAATAAAAATGAACTGTATGAAATCTTGAATAATAATAAGAAAATTAGGGCACTTTTTTTTGGTCATATCCATCAGTCAATAGAAATGCATTACGGGGATATTCAGGTCATCGGAACTCCATCAACCTGTCGGCAATTTAAGCCTAATAGTAATAGCTTTGCTATGGATAATTCACCGCCAGGATATAGAGAAATACAGCTAAATCAAAATGGTTCTATTGATACAAATGTTATTTGGCTTAACCAATAATTTTATGTTCCAATACAAACAATCTTGTACTAAATAATTATTCTAAAACTATGGCACTATTTGAAGAGGCAAAAAAAGTAATAGCTGGGGGTGTTAATTCTCCAGCAAGATCTTTTGGTGGAGTTGGTGGTGATCCAGTTTTCTTTAAGTCAGGTAAAGGTGCCTGGGTAAAAACAGAAGACGGGCGCGATATGATAGATTATGTTGGCTCATGGGGGCCACTAATTCTGGGACATGCCTACTCGCCTGTTATAAATGCCATAAAAGAGAGTGTAAATAATGGACTCAGTTTTGGTGCGCCAACAATAATTGAGACAAAACTTGCCAATAAGGTTCGTGAATTCATACCATCAATGGAAAGAATTCGAATGGTCAGTACAGGAACAGAAGCAACTATGAGTGCTATTCGTCTAGCGAGGGGCTTTACAAAGCGCGATGTTATTATCAAATTCGAAGGTTGCTACCATGGACATTCTGACTCTTTGCTTATTAAAGCTGGGTCGGGTGCATTAACTCATGGAGTTCCAAGTTCACCTGGCATTCCAAAGTCCTTAGCCAAAAAAACAATCACCCTTCCATTTAACGATACACAGCGTGTTAAGGATACTTTTAATTTAATGAGAGGCAAAATTGCTTGCGTCATTATGGAACCAGTGACTGGCAATATGAATATGATTATACCGAGTCCTGGCTTTTTAGAGGCAATCAAAGAAGAGTGTGAAGCTTCCGGTGCAATATTGATATTTGATGAAGTGATGACTGGGTTTAGAGTAGCAAAAGGAGGAGCTCAGTCTATTTACAATATATCGCCTGATTTAACAACGTTAGGTAAAATCATTGGGGGTGGTTTACCAGCAGCTGCATTCGGTGGTCGTCAAGACATCATGTCTTATCTTGCTCCTGAAGGTCCTGTTTATCAAGCAGGAACATTATCTGGAAATCCTATAGCCATGCTTGCAGGATTAGTAACATTGGAATCTTTAGAAGAAAAGGACTTTTATAAAAGTCTTCATAATAAATGTGATCTACTGATGAATGGGATGCTGGAATTAGCAAACAATTATGATCTTCCACTTCAAGTTAATTACTTGGGTGGTATGTTTGGTTTTACTTTTAATGAGAATGGACCAATTAAGAATTTTGAGGACATTACTAATTCAGATATAAACTTATTCAAACAATTTTTTCATGGGATGCTTGCAGAAAACATCTATTTAGCTCCCTCCGCTTTTGAGGCTGGCTTTATCTCATCAGCACACACCAATAAAGAGATTAATTTGACACTGGATGCTACTGAGAAAGTATTTTCTTTATTGTAACATCAAATCATTCTTATCCTTGTGCATGGCCTGCGCCACAGATAAATAAGTATTAATTAATTCCAATCGATCGATGGGATCGCTAATCTCTAAAAATGTTTGTTTTTGTTTTATATCAATAGGTAAAATTTCAGCCAAGCGATTTCCAACCCAGGTTGCATCTTGATAATCTTTTTTTATATATTTGTATGTATCCTCGAATTCATCGATCAAAGTTTCCAATAAAGAAACTAGAGACTCATAATTCTCTGGCACTATAGATTTTTCTTCTTTTGCAACCATTTCAATAGTTCCAACATTTAAGCCATTATCATCTTTAAAATTTTCTTTTATTATAAATTTACTGTCTCCAATTACAGTTAACCCTAAAATACCATCTGATCCTTTCGTCCAATCTACGATTCTTGCTAATGTTCCCAGATTACAAAAACCTTCTTCATTTGAACCAAAAGCTTGATTTGATAGGATAATACCGAACATTTTCTCAGAATTTAAGCATGCGCTAACCATATCTAAATATCTTCTTTCAAAGATTCTCAACAAGAGCGGCCCATCAGGGTATAAAATTGTCTGTAATGGGAATAGAGGTATTTTCATTTTCGATCCAAAAAATTTAAGTTGTATTGATAGTTAATTAATTAGTATTTTTAATTTTTCAAGAAGTAGTTCTCTTGCCCCTTGAAAGTCACCGTTACTCAAAAAAATCAAAACATCACCACTTTTAATTTCTCGAATTATATTCTCTACTAGTTTCTGAGAATCGCTCAATACGGACATTTTATTGTGATTAAATTCCTGATTACTCTCAAGTGATATTGGTTTTTTAGACGATTGAAAAAAATAAACCTGATCTATGTTTTTTAATGATTTCAATAAAGATTCATCATGTAAACCCATTAGCATGGTATTAGATCGTATCTCAACTACTGCAATTATGCGCTCAAAAGATTTTTTGTTTTTGATGGTATTGAGAGTTTTACTAATTGACGTTGGATGGTGCGCAAAATCATCATAAATTGTAACTCCGGATATTGTTCCCAATTTTTCTAATCGCCGTTTTACGCCAGAGAAAGTAGTTAAAGATCGAATTGAACGTTGATAATTAACTCCAATAGCATTTGCTGCTGCTATTGCTCCTAGTGCATTTTCAATATTGTAATTTCCCTCTAAATCCCAAGTTTCTGAGACAGGCTGTTTATCTTTATATGTAATCTGTATATTGCCACTCTTTTCGCTACCTCCAGTCCAAGTATTTACTCCACTGAAACCAAAAGTCTCTATTGGTGACCAAGCGCCCATTTCTATTACATCTTGAATATTCTCATCATTACCATTTGCGATTATTTTTCCTGAACTAGGTGTAATTCTCAGAAGTTGATGAAACTGCCACTTTATCTCATCCAAATCTTTATAAATATCAGCATGATCAAATTCTAAATTATTAATCACAGTAATATTTGGACGGTAATGTAAGAATTTAGGGCGCTTATCAAAAAAAGCAGTATCGTATTCATCAGCCTCGATTATAAAATATTCAGAATTTCCTAGTGATGCTGAATGATTAAAATTCTCAGGAACACCTCCAATAAGATAGCCTGGTGAGTAGTCATTATCTTCTAAGATCCAAGTTAGAATGCTACTTGTTGTCGTCTTTCCGTGAGTTCCAGTAATCACTATTACAGTCCGATCCTTTAAAATATTCTCAGCAAGCCATTGTGGTCCTGAAATAAAAGGTATATTTTTATCTAACATAGCTTCAATAACAGGATAACCTCTGGTCATAACATTCCCAACGATTAAATAATCGGGCTTTCTCTCAAGTTGAGACATCTCATAATCTCTATCAACTTCAATACCCAATCGCTCTAACTCATGACTCATTGGTGGATAGAAATTCTTATCACTTCCTGTAACGTGATAGCCCGACGCTTTAGCTAGCGAGGCAATACCGGTCATAAATGTTCCACAAATTCCTAGTATATGAATGTGCACAATTGTCTCAGCCAGCAGAATTAAAATATTTCGACATAATTAATACGACGAATCGATAGTAATAATTTAATTTAATTATCATAGTCATGTGATGAGATTAAAAATCAGCCAAGACGATGTTAGGTGAATAAGAAGCGCTATAAGCGCGATAATAATGCCAATAAATTTTCTACTATTGATGGCTGAGCTAATTATGTGCCCTTCAACCGGAACCGACCAAAACATAATAAAAATCGCAATTAATCCAGCAAAATTTTTACCAATAAACGGTGAAAAAAAAATAAACTCAAGCACAAAAATAATGGTAATTAATGAACCGCATCCAATAATCGCACTTATTGTTTGCAGTATTCGACGATTATAGCCATAACTGCTTAAAATTGTGGCATAGAAAGCAATACCTAAAAAGTAACCGATAAAATTGATCCAAGGTTCTTGATTGGAGTCATTATTAATAAGTAAAAATGCTCCCGCAGATGAGATTACTAACAATCCAATTGAGATACACAATATAAGCCATGATGAAGGGATGTTATCGGGCCCTTTGCGTAACATAATTATATCTATATAACTTTTTATTAACTCTCTCATTATTTCCAAAACATTTAAGATTAATTCGCGTATTATCGCATGATATACATATTAAAAAACCCAAATATAATCGACTAACTCATGAATAAAGTTCAATTAATTGATTCTAATTTCAATATCGACTCTTTATCAAATATAACAAAAAGTAATTACTTGGCAATTGATACTGAATTTATGCGTGAAAAGACATTTTTTGCGAAATTATGTCTGCTCCAAGTTGGTGACTCAAAATCAATAGTATGTATTGATGCGTTAGCAAACCTTAATTTAGATAAATTCTGGAAGTTAGCTGAGAAGAAAACTTGGATAATACACTCTGCTAGGCAAGACTTAGAGGTCATCTTTCAAACTACAAATATTCTTCCAAAAAATCTTTTTGATACCCAGATTGCAGCTGGTATTTTAGGGCTCTCACCTCAAATTGGTTATGCAAAACTAGTAGAGAATTTCTTTCAAATATCTCTAAAAAAAGATCAAACCCGAGCTAATTGGGGGGCAAGACCTCTATCCATAGAAATGATTGAATATGCTGCAGAAGATGTTAAGTACTTACCTGAACTTCACAAATTATTAAGTGACAAATTACAGCAACTAAGTCGCCTAGATTGGGTTAAAGAAGATTCAAACTATATGATTAATCAAAATCTCTTTCAGCCATCCTTAGAGAGTGCGTTAAAGAAAATTAAATCCGTCCATTACCTTGCCGGAAAATATAAGAAAGCAGCCTATCTGTTGGTTGAATGGCGAGAAAATCAGGCTATTAAGAAAAACTTACCCAGAAAATGGATCATAAGTGATAAAGACTTATTAGCTATCGCAACCTCAGATATTAAAAATATTGATGATCTGCGTAAAGTAAAAAATTTACCAAAATCACTAATTGAGCGCTCAAGTCATGAAATACTTCTTCTATTAGAAGATGCTTCAGCTGACTATAGTGAGTATTTAGCTAAACCAAGGTTTAGCGAAAAAGAAAAAAAAATTCTTAATGCGCTAGTTAAGGCTGTTAAGAAAAAAAGTGCCGAACTGGATATCACCCCTGAAGTGATAGCATCAAAAAAAGAACTGACCTCATTGATTAGTAAAAATTATAATAGCCGGTTAATGACTGGCTGGCGAAAAGAAATTATTGGAAATGAATTGGCAAAGCTAATTGATTGATGATTGATTGCTATTCATATTCTAATGAATCAATCAAGCGCTTATAGACACAATCCACAGAGCCCTCTGCATTAACTTTCTTAAGTAAATGCCTTTGGTTATAAAAAGAAACTAAAGGTTCAGTTTGCTCCTGATAAACATGTAAGCGATTACGAACAGTCTCTTCATTATCATCCTTGCGTTTAATTAACTCACCTCCAGCCTCAGTACAGGCGTCTAATTCTTCCTTACCAGAGAAATATATATTCAATAACTTACCAGTTAGCGAACATGTGCGACGACCAACAATTCGCTTCATAAGCACATCATTTTCCATATCCATTAGAATTACTACATCCAGTGGTTGCTCCAATTGCTTCAGTAGATTATCTAAATCTTCAGCTTGTTTAGTTGTTCTGGGAAAGCCATCAAGGATAAAACCATATTCAATATCATTTTCCATTAAACGCTCGCGAATAATACCAATCATAATTTCATCTGAAACTAAATTACCAGCCTCCATAACCTCTTTTGCCTGCAGGCCAAAGCTTGATTTTGCATCAACAGCTGCACGTAACATATCACCAGTGGATATTTGGGGTATATTTTTTTCGGCCATTAAACGTTGTGCTTGAGTTCCCTTCCCAGAGCCTGGCGCACCTAACAAAACAATCCTCATTATTCTACCTCGTTAACAAATGATAATCTGGATACTGGCAAATAAAATTACCCATAATCAATGCATTGGTCAATTCAAAAATAAAGCTAACGGTGACGATTCGACAACTTTGGGTTATGCTTCAATCCAGTTGTTATTAAAATTGGTGAAAGTATGGCAGCAATGAACGCATTTTACGCCCAATCTGGAGGAGTTACCGCTGTTATTAATGCTTCTGCGTGTGGCGTTATCGAGACAATTAGATCGAATAAAAATATAATCTCAAATCTCTATGCGGGGAAAAATGGAATTATTGGTGCGCTCCAAGAAGAGATGTTTAACACAAATAAAGAGTCGAAAAAAAATATTGAAAATTTAAAATACATGCCAGGTGGTATTTTTGGTTCAGCACGATATAAATTAAAAGGATTTGACGAAAATCTACTTGAATACGAAAGACTAATTGAGGTATTTAAAGCGCATAATATTGGTTATTTTTTCTATAATGGGGGAAATGATTCTATGGATACCGCACATAAAGTTTCACAAATAAGTAAAAAAATGGGCTTTCCTGTCACTTGCATAGGGATACCAAAAACTGTTGATAACGATCTCCCAGTTACCGATAATTGCCCTGGTTTTGGTTCAGTTGCAAAATATGTTGCTGTTTCTACTCAAGAAGCTGCTATGGATGTTATATCCATGTCAAAAACATCGACAAAAATATTTATACTAGAAGTTATGGGAAGGCATGCAGGATGGATTGCCGCAGCTAGTGGTCTAGCTAAAAAAGAAAACGATAATGCGCCACATATTATTTTATTCCCGGAAGTTGCATTTAACAAAAAGTCATTCTTGAAGAAAGTTAAAGAATCTGTCAATAAATATGACTACTGTGTCATTGTTGCAAGTGAAGGTGCTCGATACGCTAATGGTAAATTTTTAGCAGAGGCTGGCACTAAAGATGCATTTGGACATGCGCAACTTGGAGGAGTTGCACCGGTATTAGCTCATATCATTTCGAAGAATCTGGGCTTAAAATACCATTATGCAATTGCTGATTATCTCCAGCGTTCCGCCAGACATCTGGCATCAGCAGTTGATGTTAAACAAGCTTATGCCGTTGGAAGAGCTGCTGTTGAAATGGCCATCAAAGGGCAAACTGCTATGATGCCAGTAATCAAGCGAGTATCTGACCGCCCATATCGATGGAAGATTGATCATGCTCAATTATCAAGAATTGCCAATAAAGAAAAAATGGTACCAAAAAAATTTATTGCTAAAGATGGTTTTTCAATTACACCAGCTTGTAGAAGATATCTTTTACCTCTTATACAAGGTGAAGATTACCCTCCTTATTTTGAGGGGCTTCCTAAGAAAATAAGATTAAATAATATCTTAGTTCCCAAGCTATTAAATAATAATTTTGTGGTATGATTGCGTCCGAAGAATTTTAAAAAAGCTTTTTTACGCATTCATAAGTGCGTAAAATTTAAAAATATACACATTCTGTAAAAAAAATACTGGGAGAACAATAATGTTAACTGATGACCTTGCCCTATGGCTTTCAATATCTGCGGGTGCACTTGCAGTAATCTATGGAGCTATATCCGCGAAATGGATTGTTAATCAGCCAGCAGGAAACGAGCGTATGCAAGAAATAGCTCGAGCGATACAAGAAGGTGCAAACGCATACATGAACCGACAATACTACTCCATTGGCATAGTAGGTGCGGTGCTCTTTGTATTGTTGGCCTATTTCATTGATTTACCTACAGGTATCGGATTTGCAATTGGTGCTATTTTTTCTGGACTAGCTGGATACATTGGTATGTTTGTTTCGGTAAGGGCAAATGTGAGAACTGCTGAGGCAGCTAGAACAGGAGTCAATCCTGCGCTAAATATCGCGTTTAAAGGCGGCGCTATCACAGGTCTACTAGTAGTTGGCCTTGGCTTAATTGGAGTCGCTGGCTATTACACGATCTTAACTAAAATGGGTATGTCTATTGATAAATCTATACATTCTTTAGTCGGTTTAGCATTTGGTGGATCATTAATATCAATTTTTGCTCGTTTAGGAGGAGGAATTTTTACTAAAGGCGCTGATGTTGGTGCTGATCTTGTCGGAAAGGTAGAAGCTGGGATTCCTGAGGATGACCCAAGAAATCCAGGAGTAATTGCTGATAACGTAGGAGATAATGTTGGAGATTGTGCTGGTATGGCTGCTGATCTCTTTGAAACATATGCAGTGACCATCATCGCAACTATGCTTCTGGGTTCATTACTTATTACTCAAGACAATAGCTCAACTGTTCTTTACCCTCTGGTACTCGGAGCAGTTTCTATTGTTGCCTCAATAATTGGTACATTTTTTGTAAGAACTTCTGATGGTGGAAAGGTCATGGGAGCTCTATATAAAGGCATGATAGTTTCTGGATTACTAGCTGCGATAGCTTTCTACCCAATTACTAATATGATGATGGATCCAGCTAGTGCATCAGGCATATTCGGTTCAGCCCTTATCGGCCTAGCTCTAACTGCAGCTATGGTTATTATTACCGAATACTACACCAGTACAGAATATTCGCCTGTAAGAACAATTGCAGAGGCTTCTCGTACGGGTGATGCAACAAATATTATTGCTGGTCTTGGTATTTCTATGAAATCTACTGCAATGCCAGTACTTGCTGTTTGTGCCAGTATTTGGGGTGCATTCGCACTTGCACCAGAAGGTGATTCAATGGCAGGGCTATACAACATTGCGATTGCAGCTACATCTATGCTTTCAATGACTGGTGTGGTTGTAGCACTTGATGCTTTTGGGCCAATTACTGATAATGCCGGTGGTATTGCTGAAATGTCAGAGCTACCTCCCGAAGTAAGAACCATAACAGATCAACTGGATGCAGTTGGTAATACAACCAAAGCCGTCACGAAAGGTTATGCTATTGGATCAGCTGGTCTAGCGGCACTTGTGCTATTCGCTGATTACACTAATGCTCTTGAGGCTGCCAATATATCGGTCAATTTTGATCTATCTGATCATTTAGTAATTATTGGTTTATTCTTAGGGGGTCTCGTCCCATTTCTCTTTGGATCTATGGCAATGGAAGCTGTTGGTAGAGCTGCCAGTGAGGTTGTAACTGAGGTAAGAAGACAATTTAAAGAAATCCCGGGTATCATGGATGGTACTGGAAAACCTGATTACAGTCGTGCTGTTGATCTTCTAACCAAGGCTGCCATCAAAGAAATGATAGTTCCGTCCTTACTACCAATACTTGTCCCAGTGGCAGTAGGCTTGATATTAGGACCTAAAGCTCTTGGTGGGGTTCTTCTTGGAACCATCATTACCGGATTATTTGTAGCAATCTCGATGACAACAGGCGGTGGCGCTTGGGATAATGCTAAAAAATACATTGAAGATGGTAATTGTGACGGAAAAGGATCAGATGCTCACAAAGCAGCAGTTACAGGTGATACTGTTGGTGACCCATATAAAGATACTGCGGGACCAGCTATCAATCCACTTATTAAGATAATTAATATTGTTGCATTGTTGATTGTTCCATTGATGTAAATTACATATATTGTTTGTATCACATTAAAAACCGCCTTTATGGCGGTTTTTTTTAAGATAACAAATCTTTTCTTTTCTTTTCAAAATTTGACACTTTAAAAAAATCAATTGATGTTAATTCTGGTAATATAATCTTTCAAATTATTTAAAAGGTTCGTCGTGTATAAAAAATTATCGCCATTAGATTATCAAGATCAAAAAAAACAAAATAACAACTGGCAGTTACTTGATGTAAGAGAGCCTTGGGAGCTTAATGTTGCAAAAATAAGTACTACAATCAATATTCCTATGGATGAAGTTATACAGAAATTACATTTATTAGATAACAGTAATCCTATTGCTGTAATCTGTCACTCGGGCATTAGAAGTGCCAAAATCGCAGAAATATTAATTACTCACTCTTTCAAAGAAGTTGCAAATATTGAGGGTGGAATTAATGAATGGTCGCAAACAGTTGATCAATCAATACCTCGTTATTAAACTCAAAGATACATGCCGTAACAATAAATTAATGCGAACTTTTCAAATCATCAATAATTTCATCTATAATACACACATGAAAATCCACTTAGTAATTAAAATAGCATTAATCTCATTCATAACAATAGTAGTGATAAATCCAGCGCAATCAGCTTCTCTTCTCGAGGTTTATCAAAGAGCTCTACAAAGTGATCCATTAATTCATGAAGCAGAATCAAGAAGACTTGCTTCTCTGGAAAGAGAAACACAAGCAAGGAGTCGTCTGTTACCTGAACTAAGTGTTGGGAATCGCTACAGTGTATCTAATTTTGATGGTTCTTCAGTTGAAGCAGGTGCCTCAGGAAATGTAGCCTCCGTATCTTCCCAATCAACCAACATTTCAACTGGTTGGCAAATTCAACTAACACAAACACTATTCCAATGGGATAGATGGGTTGGCCTGAAACAGGCCGGTAAAAGATCAGCAAAGGCTGAAATTGACTATGAAATACAGCAACAAGATTTAATAATAAGAGTAGTTACTAGGTATCTGAATGTTCTGGCTGCTGAGGATAATTTGGTATCAATAAATAGTAATAAATTAGCTATTGCGCGGCAACTAGAGCAGGCAAAACAAAGATTCGAAGTAGGCTTGATAGCGGTGACTGCCGTACAAGAATCGCAAGCGGCTTACGATCAAAGTGTTGCAAGTGAAATCAATGCTAAAAGATCATTAGCAACAGCCAGAGAGTTACTCAGAGAAATTACTGGAGCCTATTTACCAACACTTGATGCTCCAGATGAGACAATGCCATTAGAGCTCCCTAATCCAGCCGTTGAAGATGAATGGATAGCCACAGCGATGCAGCAAAACTTAAATTTAATTTCGAATCGTTTTGATGAGGAAATTGCCAGACATGAGATCTCATATCAAAAAACAGGTCATTATCCGTCTCTGAATGTTGTGGCAAATATGGGTGGTCAAGATACTGATGTTGAAGATCAAGTAAGAAATGCGATCAATTTTCCAAATCTTTCTACCAGTAACCAAAATGATTCGATAAGTATCCAATTATCGATACCTATTTATTCTGGAGGAAATACTTCTTCAAAAGTTCAAGAGGCAGTCTACCTTCATAGGGCCAGTAGAGAGAAACTACAGAGGATAGCCAGGGAAACCGAAAGAGAAGCTAGAGATGCATACTTGGGAGTGACATCCGAAATCAGTAGAGTAAAAGCTCTCAAACAAGCGGTTATATCAAGTAAAACTGCTCTTCAGGCTACACAAGCTGGTTTTGAAGTAGGAACTAGGACGATTGTTGATGTTTTAAACTCACAATTTGCCCTCGAAGCTGCTAACCAGAATTATGCGAAAAGTCGTTATGATTATATTGCCAATGTTTTTAATCTAAAAAAATCAGCTGGTACATTACGTGTTCAAGATTTAGAGCAGTTTGATGTTTGGTTAAAAGAACGACCATCACCAGAAGAAATAATTTCTAAGCAAGATATTTGAAATAAGCAGTCTATTCTTTCAAAAGATCATCTATTCGAGTCATTAGGCTGCTCAGAGCACCTCGTTTTTTCGATACAACACCTCTGGCCTTTCCGCCCTGTTTAAGACGATATTGTTTATTCTGAATGTAGTAGATCACTTTACTCGCTAATTCATTCTCATTACTGACAATATCAACCGCATTATGTTTTATAAACAAGTCAGTCATATCCTTCTGAGAAAACATGTGCTTTCCTGTAATAATCGGTAAGCCTAATGAAGCAGGCTCGAGGAGATTATGCCCCCCAATCGGTACCATGCTTCCTCCCACAAAAGCGACATCACTAGCCGCATAAAATAACAATAATTCTCCCATAGTATCGCCTAAAAAAATCTCATTATTTTCTGGAACTGATTTATATTCTGTTCTTAAGGTAAAGTTATATCCTTGAAGGTTAAGCAGCTGCTTAACCTTAATAAATCGTTCAGGATGCCTTGGCACAAGTATCAAAAGCATATTACTCACTACCTTTAATATTTGTTTGTGTGCATTTAAGATCTGCTCTTCTTCGTCTTGATGGGTGCTTGCTGCAATCCAGATAGGCCTGTCCTGAATAGTATTAAAACGAAACGCCTGGCCATTATGTAAAGCTTCAGCTGGTAAATTATAGTCAAATTTTATATTACCCATGACCCAAGTTTTGTTTGGTGATGCACCCAAAGATAAAAATCTCTCTGCATCCAACTCGCTCTGAGCTGCGATTAGAATCCCATGAGATAGGGTTTCTCGAAAGAGTGGCAATAATTTATGGTAATAAAATAATGACTTCTTGGAAATTTTTGCACTAACAAGGACTAATAATATTTTTCGTCGACCACATTCATTGTATATATTCGGCCAAATTTCTGTTTCCATTATCAAAGCAATTGATGGTTTTATGGCGTTAAAAAAACTACTAACTGCAAATGGTGTCTCGAATGGAATATAACAA
The DNA here is from genome assembly GCA_902510755.1 of uncultured Woeseiaceae bacterium. Classification (GTDB taxonomy): domain Bacteria; phylum Pseudomonadota; class Gammaproteobacteria; order Steroidobacterales; family Woeseiaceae; genus SP4260. Next base: position 164,115 of record CABXCS010000001.1, read on the forward strand.
TGAGTAACCTCATTGTTAAAAATTTTTTTGACTTGCTCTGATCCAGTTGGAGTCACTGTAGTAATAACAATATGCTTTTTTGGATAACGAATTTTTAGCTCAGTAACTAGCGGATAGGCCGCGTTTACTTCCCCCACAGACACGGCATGAATCCATATAACATCTGAATTTATCACTGGGTAACCCCAACCGAACCTTTGAGTTATTCGATCCCAATATGTTTTATTCAAAATACCTTTTATGAACCAATAACTGACATAAACAGGCAATAAAAAAAATGTCAGTAGTGTATAAATAGAACTTATTAATATTCTTTTCATTAAACTTGATTTAACTAGAAGCTAACTAACCAAAATCTTATGACTGCAGTTTTTCAACTATTGCACTGGTCGAAAAACCCTCTTCATAACATAATATTTGAACTTCTCCTCCGCTCTCAATAACTTCCTTTCCTCCAACTACTTCCTCAATTTTATAATCACCACCTTTAACTAAAATATCGGGCTTAAGAGTTGTTATTAACTTAAGTGGTGTATCTTCATTAAAAGTAACAATCCAATCTACCGCGGACAAACCACTAAGGACTTTTACCCTATCATCGAGTGAATTAATTGGTCTAGCTTGACCCTTCAGCCGCTTAACTGAATCATCACTATTTACCGCTACAATTAATTTATCACCAAGAGATCTAGCTTGCTCAAGATAAGCAATATGTCCCGCATGTAAAATATCAAAACATCCATTAGTCATAACTATTTTCTTAGAGTCTCCCTTGTATGAATTGACCAAATTATCTAATTGCGACAGAGTTTTCAGAGCTTCATTGCTCGCAGAGGAGAAACGATTATAGTCTTGTAACTCAGCTTGAGTGACATAAGCAGTGCCAATCTTTCCAACAACGATACCTGCAGCAAAATTGGCAAATTTTGCTGCTTCTATGTACGAGTAGCCTGCCGACAATGACGCTGCTAAAATTGAAATAACAGTATCCCCAGCTCCTGTTACATCAAAGACATCAACAGCTCTTGTATCAAGGAAAGTATGATCACCATTCTTCTCTACCAGTAACATCCCCTTGTCACTTCGGGTAATTAATAGTGCCCCTAGCTTGAGGTCCTCAATCATATCCCGTGCTTTTTTCACTAACAAATCTTCAGATTCACAAGTTCCCATTATGGCTTCGAATTCGCTTTGATTTGGAGTTAATATATCGGCACCTTCATACTTTCCAAAATCTATGCCTTTTGGGTCAACCAAGATAGGGATTTTATTATCTTTACATAAATCAACAATCTCAGAAATATTCGATATAACGCCTTTCGCATAATCCGAAATAATAACCGCATCAATTGATGTTAAATTTTTCTTTAATTCATTAAAGAAAGAATAATGCTTTTGCGGAAATGTATCTCTATCATAACGTATTAATTGTTGTCCTCGACTTTGGATTCTAGTCTTCGTTGTCGTGAATGAATCTTTAATCTTTCTTAAATTACAGCGTATCTTTTCAGTCGCTAAGATTTTTTCTAAAGACGTTCCTTCTATGTCATCTCCGATAAAACCAAAAATACGAGTCTTTACCCCTATTTTTGATAGATTCATAGCAACATTTGCTGCACCTCCAGGACGGTCATCGATATTGTTCACACTAACTACAGGAACTGGTGCTTCTGGTGATACTCTTTCAGTTGAACCAAACAAATAACGATCCAACATTACATCACCCAGAACCAATATCCTTGAGTTAGATAAATCTGATATTTTTATCATTCTTTTATCTTACTATAACATTGATGATAAATAACCTGATTAGGTAATTCTTGTACTTAATTAATGACTAGAAATCAATTTAGATGCTGCTTTGATTCTCAAATATCTCAATCTGAAAGCCATCTGGATCCTTCAAAACAAATGATCTTCTGGCTGCCAGAGTAGGACTCATATAGTTATTAGGGGAATGAAGAATTTCAACTCCAAATCCTACTGCTCGCTCAAATATCTCATCAAGATTCAATGTTGGAAATGACCACATCACTATCCCTCGATATGGAGCACTATAGCAATCGATTTCGGGGTATTTTGTCTCTTCACCATGATCCATAAAGACAACGTACCCTGAAGAAGAACCAGGAGAAAAACCCTGAATAAATCGTTCAGATATGCCTTCAGGTAAATTAATAGCAGATCGACTATCAATATCAAATTTCACATCGCGTCGAATCTCAAACCCTAATACTTGTTCAAAAAAATCAATTGTATTTTTTGTCTCTGAAATACATCTCGCAGAGTAAGCTACTCCACCTAGTCCTATATCCTCATCTACTGGCCCAATTGGAATAAAAATTTCAGGCCTGGTAACTCCCAATACGAATATATTGTCTGGCCCCTTATAAACAATCTCTGAAGAAATATAAGTCTCACCAGAAGGACTTTCAAATTCCATTTCCTTAATGCCAATAGTTGACTCAATACCAAGATCACTCATCTCAGCTTCATGCCTAGAAATATCCTGAATAGGACAACTAATTGTTGCGCCTCCCTTATATAAACCTTCATATGTTGGACGTATAGCTGGGTAAAAATCATCGGGATGAATAATTCGAATACCTACATTTTTTCCAGCCCCTTGTTTATCGAAACGAGCATATTTCCATTTACAAGACTCATCAAAACCAAAATAATTATTCCATCCTTCATATGATTCCGAAGTTGGTTCCCTCCATTCATCTTGAGTCTGATGGTAGCCATTGCATAATATTTTACTTACTTGCTGTGCCTCGTTTGTAACCCATGTAACCATACTTAGTGGGCCTACTATCGCATCCTTTTTTTTGCTTGTTGGAATGAAAATATCCATAATTTTATTTGAATTATCTTCTACTAGATCTCCGGGGCCTCTACAAGTAAGACCTCAACATCGGCAAGATTTTCACGTAACTTTTTTACTTCCATGTATTCTTCAGAGTCCCAAAAATCAAGTGCTGCCTGTTTACTTGGCCATCGTGAAATAGCGACCGAGGAGTATCCTTCTAAAGCTCCCTCTAAAGAAACTGCTTCTGGAGCGACAACAAGGTACTTGCCACCATATTTTTCAACCAATAATGGCACCGCTTTACCATAACCATTGATGAACTTTTCGCGATCATGCATTTTGCAGACGATGATCATATATGCATTCATTATTGTACTAATTGTACTTTCACTCATTTAAAATATCTGAATGATTGAATATTCATCAGTTAAATTTGCAAGAAATGATTACACATAGGAGGTGTGAGCTAAATATTATTTATCCACATTTAGAATCACCGCAAGCAAGGCAAGTCATGCATCCATCCATCATCACTACTGATGTGTCATTACATTTGGCACATAATTGAGCGCCTTCAGGATATTCGGGTTGAGAAAAAGCATCTTGTTGCTTTTTCGCATTCTCATATTCCTCACGCTTTTGCTTAATCAATTCTTTTTGATGCTCATCAAGCTCTAATTTCGTAAGCAACCCAATTGAGATTAAATGCTTTTCAACTATATAACCAAGTTCAGCAATAATAGAAGGCATAAACTTCCCCCCAGCTTGCCAATATCCACCTCTTGGATCGAATACCGCTTTTAACTCATCAACCAAAAATGTGACATCTCCACCTTTTCTAAATACCGCAGATATAATTCGTGTGAGCGCAACAATCCACTGATAATGATCTAGATTTTTTGAGTTTATGAATATTTCAAAAGGTCGTCTTTTTTCATGTTCCGTATCCTTATTCAATACTATGTCATTAATTGTGACATACATTGCATGATCTGAAATTGGTGTTTTTACCTTATAAGTCGACCCAATTAACATTTCAGGACGTTCAAGTTTTTCATGCATTCGAATTACATCTGCACTTTCTGCGGTCACATTTTCAATATCGGATTTTTTTGAGACATCCTCTTTGATAGTTGAATTATTTGTAACAGCATAACCAACTATTTTTTTATCTATTTTTTTCATTTGTTTATATTTTCCTTATCCACATTACTTAGAGGTTATTTTATTAAAACTTACCGTAATAACCTTCTTTTAATGCATCAAATAAATTAGCGGCTGAATGAACTTCCCCATCATATTCAATTTCTTCATCACCTTTTAATATAATTTCACTGCCGTCATCTAAAGTAAATGTATATGAAGTATTCTTTAAATCTTCTTCTTTAACCAAAACGCCCTGAAAAGCTTCGGGATTAAATCGGAACGTCGTACAACCTTTTAATCCCTGTTCGTAAGCGTACAAATAAATATCTTTAAATTCTTCATACGGAAAATCAGTAGGTACATTAGCCGTTTTAGATATAGATGAGTCAATCCAATATTGAGCTGCAGCTTGAATATCAACATGTTCCTTTGGAGTAATATTATCAGCTGTTAGAAAATAATCTGGGAGCTCATTTTCTTTGTCAGTATTCCCGAAAGAAGGCATTGCATTCTTGTTAACAAATTCCCTGTATGCCAGTAATTCAAATGAAAATACATCTACCTTCTCTTTTGTTTTTTTGCCCTCCCTGATCACGTTTCGGAAATAATGATGAGCAAAACTAGGTTCTATTCCATTACTGGCATTGTTAGCTAGTGATAGCGCTATAGTTCCAGTAGGTGCAATAGAGCTATGGTGAGTAAACCTTGAACCAACTTCAGCTAATTTATCTACGAGCTCCGGATTTTCTTGAGCAATACGTTTCATATAATTACTGTAACGACAATGTAGAATACGACCTTTAACTTTATCACCAAGTTTATAACCATCGCTTACCATTTCAGGTCGCTTCGAGAGCATCTCCTGAGTTACTTCAAAACTTTCATTCATTATCGGCGCAGGACCCTTCTCTATAGATAACTCTAGTGATGCTTCCCATCCAGCCAATGCTAACTGTTTTGATATTTCTGTTGTGAAATCAATTGAATCATTGTCACCATATTTCATACACAACATTGTAATTGTTGAGCCTAATCCAAGAAACCCCATCCCATGTCGTCTTTTTCTTAAAATCTCATCCCTCTGATTGGAGAGAGGCAGGCCATTTATTTCTACAACATTGTCAAGCATTCTTGTGAATAACTTAACCACTTTTCTAAATTCTTTCCAATCAAATGTCGCTTCATCAGTGAACGGATTAACAATAAATTTCGTTAGATTGACAGATCCAAGCAGACAAGATCCATATGGTGGTAATGGTTGCTCTCCACATGGGTTAGTGGCTCTTATATTCTCATCAAACCAGTTATTATTCATTTGATTGACTTTATCGATAAGTACAAATCCTGGTTCAGCAAAATCATATGTTGAAGTCATAATAATATCCCACACACGATGAGCGGGCATTTTCTTATAAATTTTACAGGCAACTAGGCCTTCAGGGTTTACAATATATTTATTTGTTTCTGGCCATTCACGCCACACAAATAATGAATCATCATTAATATCTAGACCATCCTCATCTAATTCTTTTTGTGTTATTGGAAACGCAAGGCTCCACTCACTATTACTTTTTACTGCCTCCATAAATTCTTCTGTAATAAGTAACGATAAATTAAACTGCCTCAATCTACCGTCTTCGCGTTTAGCCCGAATAAATTCAACAATATCTGGATGACTAATATCAAATGTACCCATTTGAGCACCACGTCGGCCTCCTGCTGACGACACTGTAAAACACATTTTATCGTATATATCCATGAAAGAAAGTGGTCCGGATGTATAAGCACCTGCACCTGATACATAAGCACCTTTTGGGCGCAAAGTAGAGAATTCATAACCAATCCCACAGCCCGCTTTGAGCGTCAATCCAGCTTCATGCACTTTATCTAAAATATTATCCATGGAATCTGAAACAGTGCCTGAAACTGTGCAATTTATGGTTGAAGTAGCTGGTTTGTGTTCATTAGCTCCAGCATTTGAAACTATACGCCCGGCTGGAATAGCACCACTTCGAAGCGCCCACAAGAACTCATTGAAATACCTCTCTTGTTCTGACTCAACTTCCACGTCAGCTAACGCACGGGCAAGTCTAATATAAGTGTCATCAATATTCTGATCTACAACAGAGCCATCTTTAGCAGTCAATTGATATTTAGTCTTCCATATATCCAATGAGGTTGACTGAAGTTCTACTATGGTTGATGTGTTCGTTACGACACTATTGTTAGCTGCAGATCCCATATTGATTAGATACTCCCGATAGTAAGCGATTAAGATGTACTTATTTGTAACTATATTTACAATCTAATGCTTTAAAATAAAACACAAGATGTTGTGTGTAACTTAACTTAAGTTTTCTTGCAAAGCAACCATGTTATGTAAAATTTATAAAATAATTATAAATAAGAAAATATAATAAAAACAATGACTTAAAATATATATAAAAAATAAGTTATTAAAATTTATAGTAAAATTTTTATTAAAAAAAAGCAAAATAATTATAATTTAATTATCAATATGTAGTGGTTTATATAAATTCAAAATAACAGTATTTTTTTTAAAGAATATAACTTTGTCGACGATATCTACTTAGTGCTTGAATTCTTACTAATCATGCATATAAATAGAAAACGAGTATCTACATTAAAAACACTGGTTATTTTTAAGTTAATTTATTATATATTTAACAGTACTAAGGAATCTTGATATGCGTATTAATCAAAAATTTATACAAATAATAGTATTGTGCTTGATCACTACAATAGGTTTTGCAGCACTGCCTAGAAATGATGATGGTGCAATTATTACAAGCCTAGCACCTCTGGTTAAACAAGTAGCACCTGCTGTTGTTAATATAAGAGTAAGTCAAACTGTTCAATCTCGATCACCCTATGATGACGAAATGTTTCGTCGTTTTTTTGGGACACCGAATTCACCGAATAACCAGAGAGAAGTTCAAAGTGCTGGCTCTGGGGTCATTGTTGACGCTGAAAATGGATATATATTAACTAATCATCACGTAGTCTCTGGCGCAGAAAAAATTCAAATATCTCTGATCAATGAAACTACACTTGATGCAGAGGTTATCGGTTCTGATCCTGCTACTGATATAGCCTTACTTAAGGTGGAGGCAAATGACCTTACTGATATTATTATTGGTGAATCGGATGCTGTTGAGGTGGGAGATTTTGTAATTGCTATTGGCAATCCATTTGGGCTAGGTAATACAGTAACTTCAGGAATTGTCAGTGCGCTTGGAAGGACTGGGATTAGTGAGAGTGGGTATGAAGATTTCATCCAGACTGACGCATCAATAAATCCAGGAAATTCGGGTGGCGCTCTAGTGAATATGAAAGGTGAATTAGTGGGTATTAACTCGGCCATCATAAGCAGATCAGGAGGCAATGTTGGAATTGGCTTTGCAGTTCCCTCCGAAATTGCCCAATCCATTATGAGTCAAATACTAGATTTTGGAGAAGTCAGAAGAGGTTTACTTGGTGTATCAATACAAACAATTGACAAAGAAAGTGCTGAAATACTTGGAGTTAATACCGAAAGTGGCGCTTTAATATCTGCAATTGAGCCAGGCTCGGCTGCAGAAAAAGCAGCACTAAAAGTTGATGATATTATTATTAAAGTTGATGACGAAAAAATAACAACCAGTAGAGAACTGGCCAACGCAATTGGTCTAAAAGGTTCTGGCGATACTGTGATTATCGAATATATGAGAGGATCAGATATATTAAAAACAGAAGCTACTCTGGGGCAGCAAGTGGCTTCCAAGCAATCAGGATCAGATATACATCCAGGTCTTAATGGAGCAAGCTTAGCATCTTCTATGGACAAACCAGGGATAATAGTTACGGAAATAGAGGCAGGCTCTCCGGCTGCGCAGAGGGGATTGAGGAAAGGCGATATCATAATTGCCGTAAACAGGTTAAAAGTTGAAACTATTCAGCAGTTAGAAAAAATAGCAAAACAAAATAGTATTCTCTATTTAATGTTTGAGAGAGATAATCGTACCCTGATTCTCAGGATTCAGTAAAAGATTCTCTATGGAAATATACCTTGTAGGTGGTGCCGTCAGAGATGAAAAATTAGGTATCCCTGTTAGCGAGAAAGATTGGTGCGTAGTAGGTTCGTCAGAAACAGAACTTAAATCAAAGGGGTTCAAATCTGTAGGGAAAGATTTTCCTATTTTTCTGCATCCTGAAACAAAAGAAGAATACGCACTTGCAAGAACTGAGAGAAAAACTCAGCCAGGTTATCATGGCTTTACATTTTGTACCTCGAAAGATATCACACTCGAGGATGATTTGAAGCGACGTGATTTAACAATCAATGCTATTGCTAAAGATAAACATGGGCAAATAATTGATCCATATAATGGTTTAGAAGATATAAAAAATAAAACTCTCAGGCATGTGTCAGAAGCATTTAAAGAGGATCCTGTTCGGGTCCTAAGAACCGCAAAATTTGCTGCAAGGTTTCATCAAATTGGATTTAAGGTAGCAGATAGTACAATAATATTTATGCAAGAAATGGTAAAAAATAGTGAAATTGATACATTAGCACCAGATCGAATCTGGAAAGAAACCAAAGAAATTCTTGAGGGATCAGATCCACACATTTTTTTTAATGTGCTTGAAGATTGTCATGCATTATCGAGAGTATATCCAGAGTTTTATCATCAATTACCTAATAATAAAAACAAAAAATTAGAGCAAAAATCATTCTTAAATTTGGATGCGCTTAAACTCTCTTCTCAACTAATCAATGATCCTGCAATCAACTTTATTACAGTAATATTTATAAATAATAATATTCTCAATAAAAATTACACAAAAGAAAAACATCTTAAATTAATAAAATTGATAACGAACAGACTACCTATACCAAATAATTTTCTGGAATTAGCAAAACTTATATTTTACTTCAAAGATTACAGTCAATTAGAACGCATGAATGCTGAAGATCTCCTCAATTTCCTCGAAAAAACGGACGCTTTTCGCCGTAGAGAAAGATTCGAGAAATTTCTTAAGGCTTGCAAATTTTTCAAACAATATAGTGAAACCTCGAAAACAGAATGTAAAATTTACGAGCGCGTTATTAAAATGGTGGATTTATGTAATGATTTGCCTATTCGAGAAATTGTGGGTAATGAATCGAATGGTGAAAAAATAAAGAGCCTAATAAGACATAAGAGAATAGAAATTATCGATAAAGAAAATGCTAGAAAAATACCCAAATAATTATGACTGAAAGTGCCACCCTGTATATAAAGAAAGGAATAAATCCTACTCGCTGGATCACGCTCATAAAAAATCCAATGCTTGCATAAGCAACGCACATAGAAACTACCATACCTAAAAATAGTTCTCCCCAATTTACATAAATATTTTCTAAGAATATAACTAACAACTTATACAAAGATGCCAAAATGATTACTGGAACTGACATAAGAAAAGAGAATTTTGCAGCATCAAATCGCTTCATTCCTAAGAATAAACCTGCGGTCATTGTGACCCCTGATCTTGATGTACCAGGAATGAGAGCTAATACCTGAGCTAGACCAATCACCAATGCATGAGAGTATGAAATTTCACTGATGGTGACTTCTTTCTTGCCTTTTTTGTCAGCAATCAACATTAATAAACCATAGAAACACAGTGTAAAGGCAATCACTAGAGGATTTCTAGCGTACATCTCAATCCATTCAGCACTAAAAAATCCAACAATTGCCGCTGGTAAAGTCGCTATTAATAGTAAAAACAGTAAATCAGACGATTTCTTTTCTACCTTGAAAGTTAGAAGTTTTGAAAAACTTACGAGTAATTTTACAATATCACCTCTAAAGTAAATGCAAACTGCACCCAATGAACCCAAGTGCACTGCAATATCAAAAATAATACCTTGATCTTTCCAACCAATAAGCTTTGGTACTAAAACAAGGTGTCCTGAACTGGATACAGGTAAAAACTCTGTTATCCCTTGAACTATCGCGAGTATGATTATCTGAATTAATGTCATAGATAAGATGTTACTAAAATATGATTACAATAAATATGCTCTGTCACCCTTATTAAACCAATCTTCACCCAGTGTAATATTTTTAGATAATCGAAGACATTTAAAGTTTTCTCCCATCTGATTAGGTAACGTTAAAAATTTAATTTGTCTAGTGAGCTCAATTTGTGATTTTATATCCAATTTAACAAAATCATTAAAGTCATTCTCAAAACCACTGTTAAGTATAAATTGTGATTGATTTATAAAACCTTCAATCTTCATGTCCATCATAACAGCGACATCTGCTACAGCAGAAAAATCAACCCAAGTAGTAATGTCCTGTATCCCAGGATAGATAAGAGGCTCATTATGGGCATGATGCAAGAGATGGCATCTCGTCCAACCATGGTTTCTATTAGCCGCATAATAATCTTTCCGCGAAGCACCATAATCTATCAAAAGCAGAACTCCAGTATTGATTTTACTGGCAGTCTCCTTTACCCACTCTTGCGATTCAAATGAAACTTCTGAAAAATATCCATCATCTAATTGATACCCTAGTTTTTTTTCCAGTAAAACAACATAATCGTGCAGCTGTTTTTCAGCTTTGCGGAACTTATAGACAAAGTTATCTTTCTCAAATGAGACAAATAACTGTAAAACATTCTCATTGGTCCTTGCAAATCGCTCAAAGGGGAAAGCATCCAATAATTCATTGGCAATTATAATTCCATCAAAATTATCAGGTACTGAAGTTATCCAGGATACAACTGAAGAATACTCAGGTGCTTTATCTTTCAACTTTTTTTTCTGATGCTTAATTAATTTCTCAGATATCTCAATAATAAAATATTGTTCTGGCAAACAATTCATCTGGTCTAGTCTTTGTAAAATATCCACAGCAAGTGACCCTTTGCCTGCACCAATTTCTATAACACTAGCTGCAGCTGTTGCTGAAAAAGCCAAAGCGCACTGTTTTGCTATAGCGCCTGCAAAAATATTGCCTATTTCAGGTGCTGTTATGAAATCCCCATCCGGTCCTATTATCTGTCTCTTGCTTGAATAATAGCCCAGATCTTTTTGATATAATGCGTGATCCATGAAATCCTTAAAACTTAAACACCCATTATTTTTATCTATTTCTTTCTTTATAACGTCTGCAATAACTTTACTTTTTTTTAAGTAATCACTATTCGGTAATGGAAGATCGATGGGTTTTATAACTTCTAATTTCATATTAAATTTATTCAACAAATATATGTATTTTATTTTCTTGATTTATTATCATCTATTTCTGACATAAACATAATAAATTTTATATAAATCTCATGCGACCAACCAATAACCAGAAGAAGTTAAAAGCACTCGTGACCGGTTCATCAAAAAGAATTGGTGCTACTATTGTCAAAAACCTACATGCGTCAGGAGTCGATATAGGTATTCATTATAATTCATCAAAAACTGAGGCTTCAGATTTATCTAATGAACTCAATGTAATAAGACCAAACTCTACTTCCATATTTAATGCTAATATTACAAACACTGATGAGGCCAATAGCTTGATTAATAATTTTATTAATTGGGCTGGTGGTCTTGATTTATTGGTGAATAACGCATCTAGTTTTTATCCAACCCCCGTTGGAACCATTACGGATAATCAATGGCATGATCTTATGGGTACAAATTTAAAGGGACCCTTGTTTATCACTCAGGCAGCAACTAATGCACTAAAAGAAGCAAAAGGTTCAGTGATTAATCTTATCGATATCCATACTAGAAGCCCTTTGAAAAATCATCCTATATACGGCTCAGCAAAAGCTGGCCTTAAAATGCTTACTCGCTCACTAGCAAAAGATTTGGCCCCTGAAATCAGAGTGAATGGGATCTCCCCTGGAGCAATTCTTTGGCCTGAAGAAGGAATGACTGAAGATGTCAAAAAAGACATACTAAATAAAATTCCACTCCACCGAACTGGCTCTCCTCAAGATATTGCTGATTGCGTTTTATTTCTTCTTTACAAAGCGGATTATATTACAGGACAAATTATCGCTGTAGATGGAGGAAGAAGCGTTTAAATCAATTGAGTTTTAGATCAACCAACTCCAGATCATGAACTTCATCACTCATGTCACTCCAATGATCCAAAATAGCTCTATTAGTTACAGGATGAATAAGATTAGGAGCTATATCCGCTAGAGGTTTTAGAACAAAACTATATTTTAGAACATCATCGCGTGGTATTTTTACCTCATCATTATCTAAAATAACCTCACCATACAAAAGTAAATCGATATCAAGTGTTCGTGAAGAAAATTTCTCAGATCCTCTAATGCGCCCAGAGAGCTTATGAATTCTTTCAATAATTTTTATGATACCTTTAATCTCAATCGAAGTATTAAATTTCACAACCAGATTGAGAAAATCCTCACCAGTGAAGCCTATAGCTTTATTTTTATATATAGGGGATATTTTTATATTCCCGAATGATTGCCTCAGTTCATCAATCGCTAATATTATATTCTCTTGCGGACGATCGTTACTCCCAATCCCGAGATATACACAAGCCATTAAATTAATTCTCTTGCTCGCGTTTAATAACTACTCCCACGTCTCGCGAACCTCTTATTGCCCCTGGTTTGTTTACTCTAACTTTTACCCATGGAACCTTAAATTCCAACAAAATTATCTCTGCTATTTTTTCAGCCATTGTTTCAACCAACTGAAAACTCGATTCTTCAACAAATTTTCGAATTCGTTTGGCCACACCTTTATAATTTAATGTGTCATCAATACTGTCAGTCATAGCTGCCTTTTTTATATCAGCACCCATTTCTAAATCAATAGATACAATCTGTTTTGTCTTTCTCTCCCAATCCCAAATTCCTACAATGGTTTCTATCCTCATTTCATTTAAAAATATTGTGTCCATATCCATTCCTTTTTAAGATTGACTCGAGCTAATTGATTCAAGCGACCACCTGGCAGTTGCTCTAATTTCAGAAACTTCTTTAGCCTCCGCAAGACGATAACTGGCTGCAATAGCTATCATTGCTGCATTATCTGTGCAAAATTCATGTCGCGGATAGAAGACAGCGCCATCAAATTCGATTTTTAAATTTCTCCTAAGCATAGTATTTGCACCTACCCCACCAGCGACAACTATACGCTTAAAATTATGTTTTTCAGCTGCCTTTAATGTTCGACCAATCAAAGTATCAATAGCGGCTTTTTGAAATGAGGCTGCTATATCAGGTTTATTTACATTGATTGTACCGTCCTTTTCGGCTTGTCTAACTGCGAGCATCACCGCAGTTTTTAAACCGCTAAAACTAAAGTTAAGGCCTGGTTTTTTTAACATTGGCCTAGGAAATTTATAGGCATCAGGGTCTCCTAATTCAGCAAGTTTGGCAATTTCTGGGCCACCTGGATAAGCCAAGCCTAGTAATTTAGCTACTTTATCAAATGCTTCACCAATAGCATCATCTAATGTGGTACCTAATAACTCATAACAACCTAAATTGGTAACAGATACCAATAAAGAATGACCACCAGATACTAATAAAGCTAAAAAAGGATATTCTGGTTTATTCGTTTCCAACATCGGGGCCAAAAGATGGCCCTCCATGTGATGTATTGGGATTACCTTGCACTGCCAAGCAAGGGCTAATCCATTAGCTAGCCCACCCCCCACCATTAAAGCGCCAATTAATCCTGGTCCAGCAGTATAAGCGATGACATCAGGTTTTGAGACTTTAGCCTCACTCAAACTTTCTTGGATCAATGGTAATAAACAACGCAAATGATCTCTCGCAGCGATTTCAGGAACAACCCCACCATAAGGTGCGTGCAATGCTATCTGACTCCTAAGAGTATGAGATAGTAATCCATCATCTGTATCGAATACTGCTACAGCAGTTTCATCACAGCTTGTTTCAATTCCAAGAATTATCATAATCGATGAGTTGTAAAGTAAAAAAAGCAACTAATATGCTTAAAATATCAGTTTTAATTTTTGCAAATTGCAAGTGTAACCTATATGATGCACCGCTTAATTAGTAAATGATAGTTTAACTGAGAAATAATAAATGCCAAGTGTTCACTTAAAAGAAAATGAGTATTTTGATTCTGCAATGCGTCGATTCAAGCGTGCCTGCGAAAAAGCTGGAATCCTAACAGAACTTCGTAAGCGTGAGTTTTATGAAAAGCCGACCATGGAACGCAAAAGAAAAAAAGCTGCTGCAGTAAAGAGACATCTTAAAAAAGTATCCAGAGATGTTACTAAAAGAAAACGCTTGTATTGATAGGCCTAGCCTCAAATCTGAGGTGAGGAAAAACCAATGAGCTTAAAGAATCGCATTCAAGAAGAAATGAAAGATGCAATGCGTTCTGGCGAGCGCGATAGATTAAAAGTTATTCGTCTGATCCTCTCATCAATAAAACAAATTGAAGTTGATACTCGCTCAGAAGTTTCTGATGATGATGAAGTTCTTCTCATTATTAACAAAATGGTTAAGCAAAGACGAGATTCGATTAAACAATTTGTTGCTGGTAATCGTCATGATTTAGCCGATATAGAATCAGCAGAGATTATTATTTTAGAGCAATATCTCCCGGCACAATTAACTACTGAAGAGATTGAAGTAATCATAAAAAATACTATTGCCGAATGCGCTGCAACAAGCATGAAAGATATGGGTAAAGTCATGGCGGGTATTAAGAGTAAAATAAATGGTAGGGCTGATATGTCGATTATTAGCCAAAAAATAAAAACATACCTATCTTAATAGGCAAAAATATTTTAAAACTCTAGTTGCCAAGCAATAATGCGTGGCCTTTCTCATGTTATAGTAAATTCCTTTAAATGATAAACTCATTCAGTGTATGGCCGGATTAATCCCACAAAATTTTATTGATGATCTAATAGCAAGAGTCGATATAGTCGAGATCTTAAGTAATCGAATACAAATCAAAAAAGCTGGAAAAGAATTTAAGGCAGTTTGTCCATTTCATGATGACAGTAATCCATCATTAACTATTAGCCCATCCAAAGGGTTCTATCATTGTTTCAGTTGTGGGGCGCATGGAACAGCAGTAGGATTTTTGATGAATTATGAACATCTCAGTTTTGTTGAGGCAATCGAAAGTCTAGCTTCTAGCCTTGGGGTAGATATTCCATACGAGCAAAATCAACAACCAATTAAGAAAAATAATAACCTGTATGATCTGCTCACAGAAATACAAGCTCATTATCAATCGCTACTCAAAAAGAACACAGGTGCTATTAAATATCTTAAAAATAGAGGGATTACTGGAGATATTGCCAAACGCTTTAATATTGGTTTCGCTCCATCAGGTTGGCGAAATATTCTGGATAAGTATGGGACTTCGAAGAATAATATTAATGAGCTATTAAAACTAGGTTTAATTATCCGAAAGGATAATAATAATTATTATGATCGATTTCGAGAACGCATTATGTTTCCAATCAGAGATAATCGCGGACGTTATATTGGCTTCGGTGGTCGAATCCTAAATGACGATCAGCCAAAGTATCTTAATTCTCCAGAAACGCCACTGTTTCATAAAGGAAGAGAATTATATGGCTTGTATGAATGCCAGCAAGCTCTCAGAAATATTGAAAGAATTGTAGTTGTTGAGGGTTACATGGACGTTATTAGTCTCGCGCAGCATGGTATTGATTATGCTGTTGCCTCTATGGGTACAGCTACTACAGATGATCATTTTAATCGCTTATTTCGTCTGACTGACTATATTTACTTCTGTTTTGATGGAGACCAAGCGGGTTTAGATGCGGCATGGCGAGCGCTCAAAAATGCGTTACCACATGTTCGTGAAGGGCGTCAGATAAAATTTGTCTTTCTTCCGGAAAACGATGATCCTGATACGTATGTGAAAAAAAACAGCGCTGCTGCTTTTGAAAAGAAGCTTGATCATGGTTTAGATTTATCGGATTTTTTAATTAAAAAATTAGCTAATGCTATTGATATGAAATCCATAGATGGTAAAGCGAGATTAGCAGAAAAGGCAAAACCTCTAATTAATCAGATTCCTAAAGGTATTTTCAAAGAATTAATATTAGAAAAACTTTCTGCATCAATCGGACTTTCCCCAGCCAAACTAAATAAGCTATTAATTAACCAAGATAATCAACTAACGAATAATGATCGTCGTAGAATGATTTCCAAAATCCCTAAGAAAAAATTAAAAGGTGGCCCATCGGTTATAAAAAAAGCAATTACCCTAATATTAAATTACCCAAGTATTGCCAATGATATTACCCATGAACAAATCGGAGCAAATAAGAAGCCTGGTGTTGAAATACTAAAAAAACTACTGACTACGATTCAAGAAAAACCACAAATTACGACTGCTGGACTCATTGAATTATGGCGTGATGATCCAGAGGGTAAATTTCTTGGGCAGCTGGCGATCACGGAATTACCCGAAAATGAGGATTTCAATGCCAAGAATGAGCTGCAAGATTGCCTGCATCAAATTACAAAAGAAAATCATAAAGCTAGGATCACCCATCTTATAGATAAACAAAGTAATAATGAACTCACACCAGATGAGAAAAAAGAATTTAAAAATTTGATTAGTAAAAATATCAGTAATTAATAAATTTATCATAAGTGATTAAAAATGTGATAAAATTATAGGTTGATTTGTCTATCCTGTTTCTCAAATAATAAGGCCTAACGACTTGAGCAAAAAAGAAAAAAAATCCGCTGCAGTTGATGTAGAACAAGCAACTTCGCCAAAAAAAGAAAGCGATCAATCCAGTAATGAGGATGAATTAAAAGTTGCACCAGTTGTCAGCAAACAAGCACAACAATTGAAAGATTTGATCGCGAAAGGAAAGGAGAAAGGTTTCCTTACTTATAGTGAGGTCAATGATCATCTGCCGAATGGTATTGTTGATCCCGAACAGATTGAAGACATCGTAAACATGATTAATGACATGGGAATATCTGTATTTGAAAAGGCCCCTGATAGTGAATCACTTATGCTTAACGATGAAGTTGTCTCGAGTGATGATGACGCCGCTGAAGAAGCGGAAGAGGCATTAGCAAGTGTAGATGCAGAATTTGGACGAACAACTGATCCTGTTAGGATGTATATGCGAGAAATGGGAACCGTTGAACTCTTGACCAGAGAAGGTGAGATAGAGATAGCCAAGCGAATTGAGGAAGGGCTCAATCAAGTTAAAATGGAAGCGATTAAATATCCCCCCTCACTCGCCAAATTAATCGAAGTTTATACTGCAGTTCAAAATGGTGATACCAGAATGCAGGATTTTATTGTCGATTTTATTGACCCAAATGCTCCAGATGAAATTAGCTCGCCCGTCAATAAATCAGAACAAACTGATGAAGATGATGATGAAGATGAAGCAGAAGAAATAGATACTGGTCCAGATCCGGATGAAGTTAAAGCCAGAATGAAGGTAATTAATCGCCTGAATAACAAATATAATAAATTACTAGAAGAAAATGGGGCTCAAGACGCAAAAACCATCGAAGTAATTACAGAAATGACAAATAAACTAATGGAGATCAAATTATCTCCAAAACTAACTGATATCATCGTCTCAGAATTGAAAAAAGATGTCGCGATAATAAGAGCTCAGGAACGAAATATACAACAAATGGCAGTGGTTAAATCAGGAATGCCAAGAAAAGATTTCTTATCCAGCTTTCAAAAAAGTCAAACAGATTTAGAATGGATCGAAAAACACATACGAGCTAAACGCAAACACTCATCCTCTCTCTCAAAATTAAAAAATGATATTCTTCGTGCTCAAAGAAAATTAATTTCAATTGAAAGTCACACACAACTGTTGATTGCAGAAATCAAAGAAATTAATAGGCGTATGACTATGGGTGAAGCTAAAGCCAGACGTGCAAAAAAAGAAATGGTAGAGGCGAACCTTAGATTAGTCATATCAATTGCAAAAAAATACACAAATCGTGGCTTACAATTTTTGGATCTCATTCAGGAAGGGAATATTGGTCTAATGAAGGCAGTTGATAAGTTTGAGTATAGGCGTGGTTATAAATTTTCAACTTATGCTACTTGGTGGATAAGACAGGCGATTACGAGATCGATTGCAGATCAAGCCCGGACTATTCGTATTCCAGTACATATGATTGAAACCATCAACAAACTCAATCGTATCTCACGACAAATGCTACAAGAAATGGGAAGAGATCCTCAGCCTGAAGAACTAGCAGAAAGAATGGAAATGCCTGAAGATAAAGTGAGAAAAGTTTTAAAAATTGCAAAAGAACCTATCTCTACAGAAACTCCGATTGGGGATGATGAAGACTCTCATCTTGGTGACTTCATTGAAGATCACACAATCCATTCGCCACAAGATTCAGCTACTGGTCAAGGCTTAAAAGAGAGTACACATTCGGTACTTGCAGGTCTCACACCCAGAGAAGCAAAAGTACTTAGAATGAGATTTGGAATCGATATGAACACCGATCATACGCTGGAGGAAGTCGGCAAGCAATTCGATGTTACTAGAGAGCGTATCCGACAGATTGAAGCAAAAGCGCTTCGTAAATTGCGTCATCCGACGAGATCAGATCAGCTTAAAAGCTTCTTACTCGAAGATTAATTTAATTGTCAGCAGGTAAATTAATTCTTCCAAGGGATTTTATTGTTCCTGAAAATTATAATACGCGTGACTTCTATTTTACTGTCTTAGAACCATCTCTAACCAATATTGATTATGAGGCGGTCATGTCTAGCCAAACAAGACTGAGACAAGTATTCCGCCATAATGATAGTTGGCCAGCAAAAGAGATGACTATCAAAGAGAATACGAAAGACTTAATTAGGCATGCATCTGAATTCAAACAAAAAAAAGCATTCGCTTATTCTGTTTATACAAAAAATAAAGATGACTACATAGGTTGCGTCTACATCAATCCTACTTCAAAAAAAGATTACAGTTGTGAGGTTTATCTTTGGGTAAAGGACAGCAGAATTGATCTGGATGAGGAGTTATTTTATCAAACAAAAGAGTGGCTAGATAAATATTGGAATCTCAAAAGTATTGCCTATCCTGGCAGAGATATTCCATGGAATATCTGGTAACTAACAAAACTTAACATTAATGAGATTAACTCATTGTTATAATATAACAATGACATTTCTGACTGACAATTCCAAAATTTAAATCTATGCATCGACTCAAATCTATAGATGCCTTGCGTGGTTTTGTTATGGTTATCATGCTTATCGATCATATCCGTGAAACTTTCTATCTTCACCTCCAAGTCTCTGATCCCGTAGATGTATTTGTTACGAGTCCTGATCTATTTTATACGCGGTTTGTCAGCTCTATTTGTGCGCCCGTTTTTATTTGGCTTACTGGTGTTTCAGCTTGGCTATTTATGCAAAAACATTCAAAAATCGAGACTTCACAATTTCTTCTTAAAAGAGGTATTTTTCTTATATTACTCGAGGTAACACTAATCGCATTTTTATGGTCTGGAAAATATCCGCCAGATATGTTTTTTCTACAAGTAATCTGGTGTATTGGGCTCTGTATGATCGCGCTCTCAGGTATTATCTACCTTCGATCTTGGCAGATAATGTTGATAGGTATAACTATTGTCTGCGGTCATAACCTAATTGGGGGCTTCAGACTCGATTCAGATTCTATTTTCTATATAGCTTGGGCCATACTCTATCAACGAGAAGTATTCGATCTAGGTGGTATCTTATTCAGAACCAGTTATCCAATATTGCCATGGGTAGGAGTGATTGCTTTAGGTTTTATTTCTGGCCCTTGGTTCTCAAAAATCATACCAACTGAGCAAAGACAAAAAATGATGCTTTCATATGGTTTTTTGGGGCTTTTTCTCTTTTTATTCATTAGGTTTCTTAATTTTTATGGTGACCATCCCTGGATAAATACTGGTGATTTTACTACTACCTTGATGAGCTTTCTTTCACTCACCAAATACCCACCATCACTATTATTTAATTTATCCATGCTAAGCCTAGGTTTTCTTTTTTTATATCTTTTTGAGAAATTGCAAAATCATAAAATCGTACAAATAATGTCGCATTTT
The DNA here is from genome assembly GCA_902510755.1 of uncultured Woeseiaceae bacterium. Classification (GTDB taxonomy): domain Bacteria; phylum Pseudomonadota; class Gammaproteobacteria; order Steroidobacterales; family Woeseiaceae; genus SP4260. Next base: position 184,195 of record CABXCS010000001.1, read on the forward strand.
GGTGCAGCACCCATGTTTTTTTATGTTTTACACTTATTTGTATTGCAGATACTTTATAAAATTGGATATTCAATGCTTGGACCAAATCAAGGTCAATACCTCTCTTTTCCGAGTGTTAGTTATATCTGGTTTACCTTTATAATTCTGACGATTGCACTATATTTCCCAACCAAATGGTTCGCGCAATATAAACAAGCCAATAAGCATATTGCTTGGCTTAAATATTTCTAATAATTTTAAAGGTCTTTATTATGAAAAAAGTATTAATCATATTCATCTATTTATTTTTAATTTCAGTTAATACTCATGCATAAGAAAAGCAACCTTCAAGCAACAGTCTTTTTGAAATAGGCGGTGTGATTATCTCTCCTGGGGAGATCTATCGTGGCAACTTGAGAGTATCTAAAGTTAATGATGCAATCGAATCATCCATTCCAATTACTGTAACTGTCATTACTTTTTTCAATCTCTAAACTAGTCTATGAGAATGATATAACCAGTATATCTCAGTAAAATCGATTCGTTGTGCCGTTTTGTTGTCGTTACGGAAAACTATACACTGAAATATCGCTAAAAATAGCAGTCTTTAATCAAACGACGAGCAGAACTAGTAGCCCTTAACGCGCTCAACTTCACCGATCATTGGTTGACCCTTCTTATGTCTTACCAGATTGTCTATTACCACTTGTGCTGCACTATCAGGATTCGTAATACTTGCGATATGAGGAGTCATAATAATCCTAGGGTGTTGCCAAAATGGATGATCTGAAAGAGCAGGCTCCTGTGCCATCACGTCTAGAACTGCAGCGGACAAATGCCCTTCATCCAGAGAATCCAATAGATCTTGTTCAACAAGATGACCGCCGCGCCCTACATTTATTAACCCCGCACCCGATGGCAATTGGTCAAACAAAGATTTATTTAAAATACCCTGCGTCTTTGGCGTGAGAGGAATAAGGCATATTAGAATATCACTATTTGAAAGAAATTCTTGTAACCCATCAGGGCCCGCATAACAGATTACACCGTCAACATCATGAATTGACCGGGACCAACCGTGCAAAGGAAAGCCAAATGGTTTCAATCCATTGATCACTGCTTGACCAAGACTACCTAGCCCCATGATACCAACTTTTCGGTTTGATGCTAATGTCGTCTGGATTGTTTCCCAACGAGCTTCACTTTGAAATTGATGGTATTGCAGCATATCCCGATGCAACGCAAGACTAGCAAAAATTACATATTCAACCATACCATCAATAATACTTGGATCTATCAGACGTACGAGAGAGAGATGTTTCGGAAACAATGACAAATCAAATTGATCAATACCGGCCCCCAATGCAAAAAACACTTCAAGATTAGGGAAATTCTCTATCATTTCTGGGGAATAATCCCACGCGAGTATATATTTAATGCACTCTGGATTTTTTATATCCTTTTCTAAGAAAAAAGGAATCTCAGGAGAAAATTTAGCAAAATACTCTTGCCACTTTTGTTGCCTTCTAGTGTCTCCTTTGTAAAGTACAGACATATTCTTTCTTTCCTACAAATATAAAAAGACAGAAACTCACGGGACAAGTATATCTTCGGCAAGTTTCGAGTACCACTGAATGCCTAACGGTATAACCTTATCGTTAAAATCATATTTTGGGTGATGAAGTGGGCAACTGCTCTCGCCCTCTTTTTGTCCGAGCCATACATACGCCCCCTTCTTCGCTTGCAACATGAAAGAAAAGTCTTCTGATGTAAAAGCAGGATCAGGTGCCATTTCGGCACATTTACAAATACTTTTGGCAGACTTGATTGCCTGCTCTGCCGCATCTGGGTCATTAATCGTAGCAGGGTAGTAACGGTCGTAATGTGTGAAGGACTTAACCTCGTGAGCCAATGCAACACTTTCCACCATATCTCTTAATGATTGCTCAATACGGTCCTGTATCTCAACATCAAAGGTACGCACAGTTCCCCCGACAATAACTTTAGCAGGAATGACATTGTGAGTGTGCCCACCATTAATTTGGGTCACTGTCAGCACAGCAGAATCGAATGCTGAAACCCGCCGGGATATAATTGAATTCAACTTTGATACCAATTCACTTGCGGCGAGTAAAGTATCAGGCGTTTGATGAGGAAGAGCCGCATGGCCACCCGAACCATTTAAGGTAATCTCAAATTTATCCGCTGCTGCCATTATCGGTCCAGGTCGTGTCTGTATCATACCTGCGTCAAGGTCTGGCCAGTTGTGGAGAGCATAAATTTCATCCGTTGGACAAATATCAAATAAGCCTTCTTTAATCATTTCATTCGCACCACCTAGCCCTTCTTCAGCAGGTTGAAAAACAAAATTCACTGTCCCACCGAACCGCTTTGTACGGGCTAAATGACGGGCAGCACCTAGCAACATCGCCACATGACCATCATGACCACAACCGTGAAACACTCCAGAACTTTTACTTGCATAAGAAAGGCCCGTTTCTTCATGTATTGGCAGCGCATCCATATCAGCTCTAAAAGCTAAGCTTCGATCGGAACTTCCATTTCGTAGAACACCGACAACCCCTGTTTTCCCAATACCAGTATGTACTTCCAGCCCAATATCTTTGAGTGCTTCAGCTATTTTATTAGCGGTACGAAATTCTTCGAACCCAAGTTCAGGGTGTGCATGAATATCTCGGCGAAACGACACAAGGGGCTCTATCAGATCAGCAATTTCTTTTTCGACATTTGGCATAACATTCTCAATAAAAGGGAGGGATAAAACAGTTTATGGGTAGGAGGATGAATTTAATTCTTATCCCCAAAAAGACTTTTGATTGGATAATGATGTTTGACAAAGGGCGATTTGATGACAATGTAGCTAAAATATTTCTCGATACCGAAGTCACCTTCAAGCATATATTCCATAATCTCTTGATATTGCGTAACACCACGGGTTGCAAATTTCAGCAAATAATCATATCCACCACTAATCAAATGGCATTCGAGGACTTCCTCAATTTTTCTTGTTTTTTTTTCAAATAGAGAAAAATCATTGGCACGATGGTTGGTAAGAGTAACTTCTGTATAAACAATCAAAAACTCTCCTAATTTATTCAAATTAATTAAACCGCTATAACCAGTTATATAACCTGCTTTTTCCAGTTTTTTAAGCCGTGCAAGACAGGGGCTCGCCGACAAACCAACAGCATCTGCCAAGTCAACATTGGCGATACGGCCACTTTTCTGGACTTGCGCCAGAATATTCAAATCAATTCGATCAAGTTTAATAGACATATTCATATGAATTCTATTTCCTATCTCAATTCTACAATTTCAAAATACTAAGCGAAGCTGAAAGCATAATATAATAAAAATTATTACAAAACTAAACCTACCCTACTCGATGATGGCTCTTCACCCCGAAATGGCTTTTCGGACACCCGTATCTTCTAGTAGATCATCTAAAGTCTTACTAAGTCTTTCAAGTAATAGATCCATTTCGGATGCCCTACAACAAAGAGCAGGTGCCAATCCAATAATACCATCAGCAAACGTCCGAAAGATAATACCATTTTTATAGGCAATCTCGAATAGACGGTCTGCGATAGCTAGTTCACTTGGAAATCTTGCTTTTGTTTTCTTATTCGCGACCAGTTCAACGGCGGCTAACATGCCTTTTCCACGACTTTCTCCCACCAATGGGTGATCTTCAAGGGCTTTCAAACCGCTTAAAAATTGTGGGGCAATGGCTTGTGCATTTTTTAAAATTCCACCTTCTGTATAAAGTCGTATTGCTTCAAGACCGACTGCTGCACTTACTGGATGTCCTGAATATGTCAACCCATGACCGATCGGAACTCCATCTGCTGAGCCATCGGCTATACCAGAATAGATCTCTTCTGATAATATTACTGCGCCCATTGGGGTATAACCTGCCGTCAATCCCTTGGCAACTGTCATAAGATCGGGTTTAATACCCTCATGTTCACAAGCAAACATCTTTCCCGTTCGCCCAAATCCAGTAATAACCTCATCAACCACAAACAGAATTCCTAATTCTTTGCAGGTTTTTTGCATGGCCGTCATCCAACCAACAGGTGGAACAATAACACCACCAGACCCAATAACAGGCTCACAGAAAAAAGCCGCGACATTATCTGCCCCTAGTGCATTTACTTTTTGTCCTAGATCAGCTGTTGAGCATGCAATAATTGTTTGATCATCATTTTTTCCCTCTTTACGAAAAGCATAAGGAGGGCTAACTTTATGCTGAGAAGCAAGTGGGACGTCGAAATTATTGTGAAATACAGGCAATCCCGTCAATCCAGATCCCGTTGAACTTGATCCGTGAAAACCCCGATCAAGAGATATAAAATTCTTCTTATTCGGCTTACCTATAGAATTAAAGTAATTTTTAATATATCGAACGGCTGTATCAATAGCATCAGATCCACCCAGTGTAAAAAACACCTTATTCAAGGAAGAAGGGGCAAGTGAGATTAATTTATCAGCTAGGCGAATGGCTGGTTCATTACTAAAATGGAAATAGCCTGTGCCGTAAGGAAGACGGCGCATTTGTTCATTAGCGACCTTCACAATACTCTCTTGGCCATAGCCGACATTCACGCACCATAGCCCCGCAAAAGCATCAAAAAATTCACGCCCATTAGTATCGGTAAGAAACATTCCTTTTCCAGATTCCCACACCATTGGCCCCACTGCCTCATGTCTTCGGTATGACGTGACAGGATGGATTAAATGGTTACGGTCTATTTCCTCAAGAGAAAGTTGTTGCTCAGACAATTACATCATTCCTTTTAAATTCTGTTATGTCTTAAGTTTAGATAGTTTCATCAATTTTTTTATACTGAATAACTAACCCAGAAGATTTAATATCCGCCTTCTTTACAACAGACACAGCAGATTATGCTGAGCTATTCCATAGCTGCAAGAATTGCCGCTCCACACTCTTCGGTATTGGCTGTGCCCTTAAGATCGGCTGTTCGGGTGGCAGGGGAACTTAAAACACTCTCAAAAGCTTCACATATTGCTTTCGCCGCGTCTGCCTCTCCTAGATGTTCTAACATCATAGCAACGGTCCAAATTTGACCAATCGGATTTGCAATGCCTTGTCCTGCTATATCAGGTGCAGAGCCATGTACGGGTTCAAACAAGGAAGGATAAATACCCTCTGGATTTATGTTACCCGAAGGAGCAATACCAATTGTTCCGGTACAGGCAGGCCCAAGATCTGAGAGGATATCTCCAAATAAATTAGAGGCCACAACAACATCGAAACGATCAGGATTCACGACGAAATGCATAGTTAAGATATCAATATGGTATTTATCCCATCCCACCGCAGGATAATTTTGTGCTGTTGCTTCGACACGCTCATCCCAAAAAGGCATTGTAATACCAAGACCATTTGATTTTGTAGCAGAAGTTAAATGTTTAGCAGGCCTACTATCTGCCAAATCAAATGCATATTTAAGCACACGGTCAACACCTACACGGGTCATAACTGATTGCTGCATAACAACTTCACGCTCAGTACCAGAGAACATCCGCCCACCAACAGGAGAATATTCTCCTTCAGTATTTTCGCGCACGACAAAAAAATCAATATCCCCTGGCTTACGTCCTGCCAAAGGAGACTCCACGCCTGACAAAAGCTTCACAGGTCGCAAATTGATATACTGATCATATTCGCGGCGAAATTTAAGAAGTCCACCTTCAAGGGAAATATGATCAGGGACCGTATCTGGCCAACCCACAGCCCCATAAAGGATTGCATCAGCATCTCCAATTTTTTCTTTCCAGTCATCCGGCATCATTTGTCCATGTTGAACATAATAGTCACAGCTGGCAAAATCATGCCAATTAAGATCAACTTCAAATCTGTAAAGCTTTGCTGCCTTTTCAAGTAAGGCCACACCTTCCGGCATAACTTCCTTACCAATGCCGTCACCAGGGATCACTGAAATTTTATATTTTCTATTCTCTGAGGAATTAGCCTGTGTCATTTCAACACTCCTATAATTTTAATCCAGCTACATGAAAGGCCTTTAATTCAAGATATTCTTCGATACCGGCTGCACCGCCTTCACGACCAAGACCTGAACTTTTAACGCCGCCAAAGGGTGCCATTTCCATGGCAAGTGACCCTGTATTTAACGCGACCATGCCAGCCTCTAACTTATCCGCAACTCGCCATGCTCTATGCATATCCTCAGTATAGAAATAACTTGCTAAACCGTAAGGTGTATCATTGGCTATACGAAGAGCTTCATCCTCATCCTTAAACCGAAATAAGGGCGCTAGGGGACCAAACGTCTCCTCCTGTGCACAGAGCATATCTTCTGTCGCATTCCTTAAGACTGCGGGTGCGATAAATTTATCTTTATCCATCTCAACTGGGGTCATAACACTCATTAATTTCCCACCGAGGGCGAGCGCATCATCAATATGGGCCTGCACCTTTTTAACAGCGGTAGCATTGATAAGCGGGCCAATGGTTACACCCTCACTTTGTCCATTCCCGATTTTAAATTCGGAAATCACCTTTTCAAGTTTATTTGCAAATTCATCATATATCCCACTCTGCACCAGAATTCTGTTGGCGCAAATACACGTTTGCCCGGCATTTCGAAATTTACTGGCAATTGCACCTTCGATTGCCAAATCCAAATCAGCATCATCAAATACAATCAGCGGCGCATTACCACCAAGTTCAAGACTTAGCCGCTTGACCGTTTTTGCACTTTGTTCCATAAGCAAAGAACCAATCTTTGTCGATCCTGTGAAAGACAGTTTGCGAACAATTGGATTTGATGTGATTTCCGCACCAATTTCAACAGGTAATCCCGTCACAACATTAAACACCCCTGCTGGAATACTGGCCTTTTCTGCCAATTTAGCCAAAGCCAATGCAGTATAAGGAGTGAGTTCTGATGGCTTAACCACAACCGTACAACCCGCCGCTAAAGCAGGAGCACATTTTCGCGTGATCATCGCCGCAGGAAAGTTCCACGGCGTAATCGCCGCACAAACACCAACTGGCTCTTTCATAACCATGATCCGGCGATTTGCCTCTGGTGAGGCTACATCGTAACCGTTGATCCTTCGACCTTCTTCAGCGAACCATTTTACAATTGAAGCCGCATATTTAATTTCACCTTCGGCTTCCGCAATGGGCTTTCCTTGTTCTATAGTTAAAATACGACCAAGATCCTGAAGATTCTCTATTATCAAATCGTACCACTTTTCGATAAAAGATGCCCTTTGCCCTGCCGTCAGTTTCCGCCATTTTACAAAGGCCTTTTCCGCAGCCTCAATAGCTTGACAGGTTGTATCCCTACCACAATCTGGGACAGTGCCGATAAGCTCGCCCGTGGCGGGATTAAATACATCAACCGTGCGTCCCTTATCCGCAGAAATCCACTCACCATCGACATAAGCTTGTTCGCAGAGAAAATCAGGGTTCGCCAGAGAAAAAGATTGTTTAAACATGAATTAAAACTAAAATAATATGATAAAAAATAGCTACATTTTTAGCCAATTGCTTGGTTAACAATAGAGAATACATTTCCCCTGCTATCCAACTCTGATGAATTTCCCAGAACCATTCTGTTAACACGATCGACACAGCTCACCCCTAAATCATCAAGCCAATCAGACAGATCACCATCCCCAGGAACATCAAGTCGAATAAACATACCCGGATTGGATCTCAACCAATGTGATATCATCATTTTTGCACCCTCAAGGTTTGGTGCAATTGTAGGTCCAATGACATGCCCATGACCAAATCGCCTAAATATAGAAAAGCCCACTGCTCCATCCTGAGATTCTAAAACAATACCCTTACCACTTTCCATTAATTCCCTCAGCACCTTGGCGCGATCATAACCAACCGCACTGGCATCCAATTGCACTATTTTATCAATATCACTCGCGCCCATAGGTCTAAGTCGCTGCCCTTCATTTGCTATCAAGAGCGGCGCTGTAAAGCTTGCACCTTGATGCTGATGAATCGTACCCTTTACATCAAAACCGTATTTTTTATAAAGCGGCAATCCGTCCGCGGTTGAAATAAGCATAACTGCCCGCTCACCAAGTTTATCAAGAACGACATCCATCAGTTTACGCCCTAAACCTTTACCACGAATATCCGAGGATACTATAACCAACCCCAACGAAGATACTTGATCCGTGAAAGGCCAACCCATCGCAGTGCCGACGATCACACCATTTTGTTCAGCAACAAAACCGAAACCCAGGAGAAAACATCGCTGCCATTCCTGTATACGATGCGGCCATTTTTCTGCTAAGGAAAGCCCATGAGCCTGCTTCAGATCATCAGAGAGCATTTCCCTAATTGTGATAGGAGTATCTAACGGTTCCGACATAAAAAATCCTTTTAAAATTTACCCACATAATAACAGATGGGCCTTTAATCAACAGACATCAGTATCCACTGAATAGGCAAGCATTGAAAACTGTTTTCACGCTTAAATCAGAGGGAAATTGTCCATCTATCAAAGATTTCCGCATCAAATGCTGTCTAACATTATTAATATTGAACTGTTAATATATAAATAAATATGTTTGGAAATAATACCGTGAATATTTTTAACCCTGATCAGATAAATATAAACAGTGGCAATTTTGTGAATGGTCAACTAACTCAAGGTTCAGGTGATATTATCGAAGTGATCCGCCCATCTGACGGGCAGATCTATCATGAGGTTAAGGCTTCGACAATTGATGATATTGATGCCGCCGTAGAAAACGCATGGCAGGCATTTCATAATAGCGGCTGGTCAAGCATGCCTCCACGGGATCGTATGAAAATCATGCGACGCTGGGCTGATTTAATAGATGCAGACGTAGAAAAACTCGCTCCGCTAGAGGCTATTGGTTCAACGCGCCCCATAATGGATGCCAAGACATGGGACGTTCCCTTCACTGCCGAAGGTATTCGGTTTTTCTCTGAATTTGCAGATAAATTTGGTGGTGAGATTGCCGCAAGTGAAGCAGGAAAATTAGGACTTACTATTGCCGAACCCTATGGTGTGGTCGCCGCTATTGCTCCGTGGAACTTTCCGCTGGTCATGGCAAGTTGGAAAATTGCAGCCGCTATGGCCGCAGGAAATACAATTATCCTTAAACCTTCTGAAATGACACCGTTTAGCGTCATAAGGTTAGCGGAACTTGCCATTGAAGCAGGCGTACCGTCAGGAGTTTTCAATATCGTACAAGGCCAAGGTGGGATCGCAGGTGATTCCCTATGCCGTCATCCTAAGGTATCCAAAGTAACCTTCACTGGCTCCACCGCAACAGGGTCAGCAATCATGTCTGCATGCGCGCGATCTGGTCCAAAACCTGTTACGCTGGAACTGGGCGGAAAAAGTCCACAAATCGTTTTCGATGATCCCGTTAGCATTGATGTAACCGCCGCGATTGTCGCCAAGGCGATCACAGGCAATGCCGGACAAGTTTGTAATGCAGGATCCCGATTACTGGTTGATGAAAAAATCGCTGAACAATTTATTGAAAGTGTACAGAACAATTTTACACAATTAACCGCAGGACCAACCTGGAGCGACAAAACAACATTATCACCTATTATTTCAATACATCAAAACCAAATGATCGATAGTGCAGTACAAAAAGCAGTTTCGGATGGTGCAGAAGCCATATGTGGAGGGAAAGTATTATCAGTCTCTCATAAAGGGGCTTTTTACGCGCCGACAATACTCACGAATGTAGAAAATAATTCAGACGCGGCGAAGAAAGAACTTTTTGGCCCCGTAATGACGGTACAGACATTTTCCAACGAAGACGAAGCCATCGCAATGGCAAATGATAGCGAATATGGTTTGGCAGCTGGTGTTCACACGGCTGATTTATCTAGGGCTATGCGTGCAATACATAAATTAGAAACTGGCAATGTTTGGGTGAATAGATACGGTCGTAGTAACGATTTCATTTTACCAACTGGTGGATATAAAAAATCTGGAATTGGCAAAGATTTGGGTAAGCAAGCCTATGAAGCAAATTTACGCATCAAAACAGCATTGATTGAATTTCCAATTTAAATACCTGTTTTCTGAAATCGTTTCATATCATAATTTGACAGATCAATGTCAGTCGCGCCTGTATCAATCAATTCGGCCATAATATCACCAACAGCCGGACCAATTTGAAAACCAGAACCCGAAAACCCAAAGGCATAATGTAAACCACTCACCTTAGAGCTTAACCCCATCAAAGGCTGTGAATCAGGTAGGTAGCCTTCAATTCCACTCCACACTCTAATAATATTTAGTTTCGCGAGTGGCGGTGCAAACTTCCTAATTTCACGTAATTGGGACAATATATTTTCTGGCTCGACGTAGGCCCTTTCAACATCGCGGTAAGCCGGTGCGCGCGTACTACCGCCGATAATTACATTACCACGTGTTACTTGACGGAAATATACAGTTTCCTCTTCCAAAGGTGTTGCAACACCAATTGTTGGTAATATTTGATAGGGTACAGGCTCTGTAACTGACATGGTTGGTGCCCGCGCGATAAGTGGAACTGGCTCTCCAAATTGTTTAGAAAGAATATCTCCCCATGCTCCCGCAGTTATTAATAAAATAGGAGCTTTAAAAACTCTCCCGTCTACTGCGGTAACCCGAAAATCTTCATTCTCTTTTTCAACTTCTATAACACGCGTCTGCTCATGAATAAGCGCACCTTCCCTTTGGGCCGCCCGTGCAAAGGCAGGGGATGCTAACCTTGGATTAGCATGACCACAATTAGCCGAATATGAGCCCGCAAGGCAATCAGGTCCCAAAAAAGGAAAGCGGGAACGAAGTTCATTGGAATTTAAAATTTCCAGATCCAACCCCGTTTCTGCAGCATCTTTGGCGTATTTTTCAAATATTTCTACATACTCAGGACGGTCCTTGTAACAGACCCGCATATGCCCTCCCTCTACATATTCCACATCTTCGCCTAAAAGCTGTTTTGAATTACGCCAAATATCTATGGCGCGATTTGATATTGGTAATTGGTCCAAGGGTCTGCCTTGTCTACGAATATTACCAAAAGTTGTCCCACTGGCTTGTCGACCGATCAGACCAGATTCCAATAAGCGAACAGATCGTCCACGCTGCCTCAAGAAGAAAGCAGCAGAGGTTCCCATAATACCGCCACCGATAATCAAAACGTCGCTTTTAAGAATGGAGTTTTCCCCTCATTCGTTATTATCCTCAATGGCAATTGTTAAAGGTTTGATCGGTGCCTGTGTCCTAATACGACCAACATCTTTGATAGGAACAGATGCCTCACTGGCAATAATTTCTGCAGCAACATGACCACAATATCGCCCCTGACATCGCCCCATTCCTATTCGGCTGAAGGCTTTTGCCCGGTTAACCTCTTGCGCTCCTGTTTCACGCACAATACGTCTTAAATCCCCTGCGCTAACAACTTCACAACGACATACAATAGTGTCATCAGTCAAATTCTTTGCTTGGTTTGCTGGCCATGGAAAGGCCTGAGCTAAGCCATTTGCAAACCGTGCTTGTATGCCTATTTCATGAGAGAGTTTATTTTTTTCGGTCTTACTCACATTCTGGCCGATGTCTTCTAAAACTGTCATTGCAACCCTTTTTCCTGCGAGTTCAGCAGCATCAGCCCCCATTATCGCTGATCCATCACCAGCAAGGTAAACACCTGACCTTGATGCCCGGCCATCCGCGTCCCTTTGCAAAAGCCATTGACGTGTCGTCTTGTCAAATTGAAACTGACATCTTGCGAGGTCGGCAATTTGCGTTTCTGGACGCAAATGATAGCCCACCGCGACCGCATCACATTGAACCAATTTATCGTTACCAAATTGGGTTTTAAAGCGAACCGTTTGTACGCCTGTTTCTTTAGAGCCTTCAAATTCAATGGGCGTAATGCCTGTCTTTATAGGTACGCCGGCTTTCATTATATCTTTATTCAGTAGAACACCATTCCATAAGACCGAAGGACGGGCCAACAATTTTGGTAAGGCTTTTATCCGATTAAAATAGGATGACGTATCAAGTACAGCCTTAACCGTCGCTCCTGCTTTGATATATTGTGCGGCAACTAAATACAGCAATGGTCCTGATCCCATAAACACAACTTCATGACCAATAGAGCAGGCTTGCGACTTTAAGGCAATTTGTGCGCCGCCAAGGCTATATGTTCCAGACAAGTCCCACCCTTTCACCGGCATAAGACGATCAATCGCCCCAGTACAAATAATCAATGAATCATAGGGAATGGTTTTCTGTGTTGTTCCGCAAACCGTGAAGAGTTTTTCCTTAGCAACATTCCAAACCGTCGTTTCAGACAAATACTCTATCTTGTCTCTTATGGCTTCAAAGCTTTTATGAACATCATCCGCCTTGTCGGCTTCTGTTCCATAGAGGTCAGATTTTGACCGCTCAAAATTTTCCGGCTGTTGTCGATAAATCTGACCACCGCAACGTTGGCCTTCATCGATCAAAATAGGACGTATTCCTGCCAAAACCAATGTTTCTGCACATTGGATACCTGCTGGACCTGCGCCAACAACTACTACTTGATGGTTGTCCATTTGACCTCCTCATGTCCAGTAACAACCTTTATTCCCTGACTAACAGGAGTGGAACATGATCTAATTCGATCACCTTCTTCTGTCCGAACCCAACAATCCTGACAAGCACCCATCAAACAAAACCCCGCTCGTTTGGTGTCATCAAATTCCGATGATCTCAAATATTTTTTTGCGGTAAGAATAGCAACCATCAAGGTATCACCTTCTTTAGCCTTTATGGCTTCACCGTCAACATATAATGTTATTTCTTTCCGGCCCTCTTCATTAAGCCGGACAAATCGCCCGCTCATTTGGTGGCTCCTTCCTGCGCTAGGGATTTCATCTGAATGTCCCTTAGAATATTTTCCGGCAAATGGCAGTATATTTCGCTACCGCCACTCATGCAAACAACCTCTGGCGGTTTAACGTTACATAGTCCTTCTTGTGAAACAGGGCAAACATTCAAAAAGCTACATAAACCCATTGCTCCCTTTTGCGGAGTAATTATTGCCGTTTTTTGACGAGTTCTGGTTTGTTCGAGCCAACCTTGTCGCATCTCTGGTACAGATGAAATTAACATATCCGTATAGGGGTGGAAGGGTAATTCAGAGAAACTTGATTGGTTCCCTGTTTCAACTTTTTGTCCGGAGTAAAGAACCATAGTGTCATCACAAATCGACCTTACCGTAGAAATATAATGACTAATAAACATATAAGACACATTTAATTCCTTTCGCAGATCAGCGAGGAGATCCAATATGGCGGCCCCTACCACCGTATCAAGTGCAGATGTAATTTCATCGCATAAGATCAAGTCTGGTTCTGCGGCAAGCGCGCGCGCCAGATTGATACGTTGCTTCTGTCCACCTGAAAGCTCCCCAGATCTTCTGGAACAAATAGATGCTGGCAAGCAAATCTGATCCAGAAGCTCCATGATCCGGTTTCGCTGCACCTGCCCCGTCATACCATGATAGAACTTTAATGGCCGAGCAAGAATCTGCTCAACCGTATGAGCAGGATTTAGTGCAGTATCTGGATTTTGGAAAACAATCTGAATACGTCTAAACTGATCTTTCGTTCGTAACTTGAGTGATGGCGGCAAAGCTTCACCTTTAAAAAGAACTTCCCCACGAGCTTGGGGTAATAAGCCTGCGATAACACGGGCAATTGTTGACTTTCCAGAACCTGATTCACCTATTACGCCATATGTCGTTCCTTTGCGAATTTTAAACCCGATATCATTTAGGACAAGTTTTTCTGGCATTCCATTTGATTTCTGGGGGCCATATCCAGCAAAAACACCCTTGAGTTCAAGAAGATAGTTTTCTTGGTCCGATACATCTACAGATTTAACAACTTCGGTACGGGGTTTTGCAGCTGTCAATAATGACTGGGTATATGCATGTTCCGAATGATTAAGGATTTTACTGATCGTTCCCGCTTCTCGCACTTCACCATTTTGAAGCACAACGACATGATCCGCCATCTGTGCAACAACGGCGAGATCATGCGAAACATAAACCGCAGTCGCGCCCTGTTCACAAACGACTTTTTTAAATACACGTAAAACTTCTATCTGGGTTGTCACATCAAGTGCTGTGGTTGGCTCATCAAATATCACCAACTTTGGGTTGGTGATCAATGCCATAGCCGCCAGCAACCTTTGCAACTGTCCGCCAGAGACTTCATGAGGATAGCGGTTGCCTATACTTTCTGGTTCAGGCAGCGCTAACCCTTTAAACATCTCAACAGCTTTTTCTTTAGCAACCTTCTGATCCAATAATCCATGCAATAAGGCAGGCTCAATCACCTGATCAATAATTCGTTTGGACGGGTTAAACGATGCTCCTGCGCTTTGTGCCACATAGGTTATTTCAGAACCACGTGAATTTCTAAGCTCTGCATCACTCAATCGCTGCATATCATTGTTATCAACTAAAACCTCCCCGCCAGAAAAAAAGCACCCTGCCCTGGCATAGCCCAATAAAGACAAGGCGATAGTTGTTTTACCAGAACCAGATTCGCCAATTAAAGCGAGAACATCACCTTGGGGAATAGCAAAGCTCACATCTTTGACAATTGTAAAGGGTTCAGCTTTATCACTACGAACTTCAACAGATAGGTTTTTTACTTCCACCAAACTTTTCATATTAGCCTTCCCCTCCATGTTTTTTATTATTATGGGGTAAGCTATCAATCATCAAATTCATCCCGATCGTTAATGTTGCGATTGCCACAGAGGGTGCAAGAATTGCCAATGCTCCCTCAGCTAGACCAGACATATTCTCACGAACTAATGAACCCAGATCCGCAAATGGTGGCTGAACTCCTAGCCCCAGAAAGCTCAATCCACTTAATAAAAGAATAGCAAAAATAAATCGCAAGCCGAAGTCCGTCAGCATGGGATTAATGATATTAGGGAAAATTTCCACACAAGCGATATACGCCCGCCCTTCGCCCCGCGCACGTGCCACTATTACATATTCCATTTCATTCTGACCAACAGCTAGCGAGCGAGCAATTCGAAACGCACCAGGAATGTAGGTTATAGCGACCACGATATAAAGAAGCGGGATTGAAGAACCAAATGCGGCAACAATAACCAAAGCCAAAATCTTACTGGGAATTGAAATAAACGCATCCATCAATCGGCTGATCACTTCATCAACAATGCGACTACTCACAACAGAAAATAACGCTATCGTTATTCCAATAGCACTTGCCGTGAGCGCAGAAGCCAAGGCCAAGCCGACCGTATATCGTGCACCCGATAAAACGCGACTGAGTACATCTCGTCCCAAGTAATCGGTTCCCAAAATATGTGTAAAACTTGCCGTATCAAAAACTTCTTCTGCAACAAAGGCGCCGACCTCATAAGGTGCCAGCATTGGCCCAAAAATCGCAACGATTAACCAAAAAACAACTAAAATAGTTCCAATCTTTTCTGAGGGTGACATTTTTCGGTACGCGTCTAAACTACGGCTGACTATCCTACGCTCTTCTACATCCAACATTTCTGCTTGAGTATCTATATTGTTCATGATCGCCTCAGTTTTGGGTTAGCAAGAATGGAGCAGATATCCGCAGTAAGCACTAATAGAAGATACACAGCGCAAAAAATCATAGCGCATGCCTGCAACAAGGGCATATCACGACTTGTCACCGCATCAACCATCAAGCTCGCAATTCCAGGATAATTAAAAATAATCTCGACAATTATTGCCCCACCTAATAGATAGGACAAAGAAAATGCAAAAGCGTTAGCCATGGGGCCGATCGCATTGGGCAAAACATGACGATATACAATCGTCGGAATACCCACTCCTTTGAGGATCGCCATTTCAACATAAGGTTGATTTAATTGATCGATGATTGCTGCACGTGTCATACGCGCCATCTGTGCTATCACAACAAAACACAGTGTCATAACAGGAAGCGCGAAGGCACGTAAAAATTCACCAAGCGTGGGATCGGGAGGAATGATGGTGATCGATGGCAACCAACGCATCTGAACAGAAAAAATGAGTACCGCAATCGTTGCGACCAGAAATTCTGGCACCGCAATCATGAAGATGGTCGTAACATTAAGCATCCGATCAAGCCTACTTCCTTGATACATCGCTGAAACCACGCCAATGATGAATGCGATCGGAACAGATACAAGAGTAGTAAGCCCCGCAAGCTGCAGAGATTTAGGTAATCGATCGGCGATTAAATCCGCAACAGGCATATTCCCCGTCATCGACATTCCTGGATTGCCTGCAATCAAACCAAATAACCAGTCGAAATATCGCTCAACGGGAGGCTTATTAAGGCCCAACTGATCGCGTAAAGCAGCCACTGCTTCTGGCGTCGCACTCTGCCCCAAAAGTTCTTGAGCGGCATCACCTGGCAATAGTGAGCTGATTGCAAAAACAATCATCGATACGAGGAAAAGGGTCAATACCCCTAATGCCAATCTTTTAGCAATTATTATAGCCGCAATATTCATTTTGCATCCGTGTAAAGTATCATCATCCATTTAACCAAACATGTTCAGCAAAGGAATACCCCATTAGTCCACCTGTCGGTATTGCACCAAGCCCTTTTATTCGATTGTCAAAAGCGTCAATCAGATTAATAAAAACAGGAATACTCACACCGCAATGTTTATGGATTAGTTGCTGCATATCTCCATACATTTGCCTGCGCTTCATTTCTTCTGATTCTGCGCGCGCCAGAAGCAGAAGCTGGTCAAACTGTTCGTTGTGCCAGCCAGACTCGTTCCACGGAGCATCTGATTTATAGAATTGAGAAAATATCATATCCGCCGTAGGCCGTGCATTAGTATTACCAAAACCCAGTGGATGTTTCATCCAGTGGTTTGACCAATAACCATCCGCCGGTACCCTGTTCACCGCCAGCTTCAAACCTACCCTTGCGCTCGTCTCTTGCAAAATCGATCCCATATCAACGGACCCTTCCGCTGCGGGGGATGCATAAACAGGTATTCTCACACCGATCATACCCGCTTTTTTCAAGTGAAATCTCGCCTTGTCCGGGTCATAAGATCGTTGTGGCAAATCAGACATATAGTATTTATGGCCTGGTTGTATTGGATGATCATTTGCGATTTCAGCAAAATTACGAAATAGTGCCCGGCGAATAAGCTTTCTATCAAACATATATTTCATTGCCATAACAAAGTCTGGGTTATTCGTTGGTTCCCCACGTTGGCTCATGATTAGACTAGTATATAACCCTGATGGTGTCGCAAGTAGAGAGTGCGTTCCAGACTGCCTGATACGTTTTTCAGAACGCGGGTTTACAGCAAGTGTCAAATGGATATCGCCAGCGAGCAACGCATTAACCCGCGAAGTTTCATCGGGAATACCGATCAACTCAATTTCATCCAAATAGGGTTTGCCATTTTTCCAGTAATTCTCGTTACGGACAACCACCGTATTAACACCTGGATTAAATTCCTTAATCCTATATGGACCTGTTCCAGAAACCTTATTGAAATTGGTCGTTCCACTTGGAACAATCAAAAAATGAGAGTCAGCCAAAATGACCGGTAGATCTGCATTAGGGCTTACCAGATTTATTTCTACCTCTAGCGCCCCTTTCACACGAATTGTTTCGAATTGCGCGGCAATACCATTTACAATTGAAGCCGTTTGCGGATCTTTATGACGCATAAGTGAAAATACAACATCATCAGCATGGAGTGATTTTCCACCATGAAACACAACGTCATTACGCAAATAAATAATCCAGCGCTTATTATCATCAGTTTCAATACGCTCCGCTAAGGCAAGATCAGCACCGAGCGCCTCATTATAAGACGTTAATCCATTAAAAATCATATATTGACGCATGTAATCTGTGGACAGCGTCCCTCTAGCAGGATCAAGCGTATCAGATATTGAAATTGACAAACTTGCAACGCGAATATGTCCCCCATATTTTGGCGTCTCTGTCGCTGCCGTTGCTGGTGATGGAAACATTCCCCCTGCCAAACTAACACTGCCATATGCTAGCGCCTGAAGCACCTCTCTTCGAGATTTATTGCATAATATTATCGACAATTTTTCCATATTACTTTACACCTTAATGTAGATAATCTTGAAAACGATAGTAAGCCCCCACAAAAGGTAAGAACCAGGGTTTTCCGAAATAGCCAGGAATAGCTGGCCAGCCTAAATCACGCCAAGGATTAGCATCAACCTTGCCTTCCATGACATCAGCCATAATTGGCCCCATATGGATCGCCATTTGGACACCATGTCCACTGTAGCCCATGGCATAAAAAATACCGTCTTTTTCACCTGCCCGCGGCAAGCGATCTTGTGTCATATCAACTTGACCGCCCCAACAATGGTCAAGCTCAATTCCTGATAAATCAGGGAAAGTCTGCCCCAACATCGCAGACAACGTATCGGCGGCCTCAGCATCAGATTTTGCATTTGAGGTTGAAAATTTTGCTCGCCCAGCAAATAATAACCGGTCATCTGGCGTGACTAAGAAATAATTACCAATATTCTTACTCGTTACATAATTTCGGCGTGTTGGAAACAATTTGTCCAATAGATCTTTTTCTAACGGCTTTGTCACCACAGCAAAACTACCAACAGGGACAATTCTGCGACGGAACCAGCCAAAAGGGCTTTGTCCATGACCACCCGTGGCAACCAATATCTGCTTAGCGGTTAAATTATGACCAGATATATCAAGTTCAAACCCTTCATTGGAAAAGCGGTTATATCCAATGACTTGCGCATTTTCAAAAACCTTTACACCTTTTCTTGTTGCTGCTTCCGCTAGTCCAACACCAAATTTTCCGACATGCATTTGCGCACTGGTACTTTGTAGCAAACCACCATGAAACAGGGTTGAACCTATCTCATCCTGTATTTTCTGGCTTGAGATCAACTCTACATTCTCATCAACACCGTCTCGTAAAATATCAAATGACTTTTCTAATTTTTTGAAATGCTCTGGCTTTGCTGCCAACTTTAAACGACCGCAGCGGCGAAAATCGCAATCAATATCATGTTCTTGAATAAGCCGCTCTACAGTATTAACGGCCTCCACATAAGATCTGTAAAAATATAATGCTTTTTCCCGGCCGATACTGGCGGCAAGGCTCGCAAAATCATGGGCAAGACCATTATTACACTGCCCGCCATTGCGACCAGATGCGCCGCTGACAACTCGATCCGCCTCAAGAACAGCAACTTTTGCACCTCTCTTGGCTAGTTCCATCGCAGTAGATAGCCCCGTAAATCCTCCACCGACAATAGCTACATCAAACTTTTCACCCAAAAATTCAAAGCCGACAGCCCCCTTAAAATTAGGTGCTGTTTCAAGCCAATATGAATTATTTTTGGGATCTATCATTAATTTTATAGCCCCACTACACCGGGGAGACCCAAAATATCTGGAATTTCCACATGGCTATAGAAACTGTTCTTTGGCTCATGGCCACGACTGACAAATACTTTATTCTTAATGCCCATATCATGAGCAGACATCAGATCATAACGAAAGCTCGACGACACATGAAGAAAGTCTTCAGGGTTGGCATTAAGCGTATCAAACATATATTCAAACGCCTGAAATCTTGGTTTGTAAGCTTGCGCCTGCTCAGCCGTCAGAACATTATGAAAATTAGCTTCCAACATTTTAACATTGCTGTGAATATGCTCATCCATAGCATTTGACAGAATGACCAATGGAAAATTTTTTCCAACGAGCGTCAATGGTTTTGCGACATCATCATGCGGCCCCCACGTTGGAACGGCATTATAATATTGCTCTCCTTCACCTTCGCGATATTCAATACCCCATTTTTTGCATGTTCTTTGAATAGCAGTGACCAGGATTTCTCTATAGTGTCGCCAGTCACCCATAACCTGATCCATGCGGTATGCGGAAAAGTCCTTACAAAACTGCTCCATATCTTTATTTTTAATACGGTCAGCGTACATCTCGGACGCCACTTCACTCATCCGGAAACGAGTTAGAGTACCGTAACAATCAAAGGAAATATACTTGGGTTTGAACATTATTAGTGAACCTTTTTAATCTGATTTCTTTAAAATATTAATGCCTATAATAGAGGTTTTTTATAAAACCAGTAACTAAATTGAATTTTAGAATATCGCATAGAATAATCGGCAGATGGTTCCGATTAAGGCTTTTTTACAGCCGAATTACATTCATCACATAAAGTAAACGGTACTAAGTGCTGTTGCGTTGAACTTATTTTCACAGCAATAAATAATCATAAGGCTAATTCTGGGCCAGTTTTGTCTCTAATCGCCGGTATTCATGGTTCTGAGTATTCCCCAATACTTGCAATGCAAGAGTTTGTGAAATTAATAAATCCTTCCCAATTAAATGGTACAGTAATTAATGTACATATAGCCAATATTCCAGCTTTTGCTCCCCGTACCATTTATATTGGCTGAAATCAAAAGACTAAAAATAAGGAGGGGCGGGCCCCTCCTCAACACAAATAACACTTCCTATTAAAAAGAGTATCTGACGCCTACGTTATAAGAAGTTGGGCTTCCAGGGGTAGTCCACCATTTATGATAAGAACTGACGTAATGTTTCTCATCAAAAAGATTGTCGATGTTTATTGTTAACTTTGTCTTATCATTCAACTGATAAGAACCAAAAACGTTAAACAAGGTGTACACTGGTAATCTATAAGATGGGTCAATGGTTTCGCCCAACCGATCATCGACATAATTCATGGTGAAACCTAGCGTAGCATCTGCACCATTTAAGTCGAAGTCCTTAGACAACATTAAATTAGCACTGTTTTTTGGCACATTAACCAACTCACTTCCAGCGGGAAGAAAAACCCCCCAATCGAAGTTCCATAACTCAGATGTAGTGCCAGCGTCAACATAGGCATAGGAAAACACCATGTCTACAGTATCAGACAATTCACCCGTGATATCGATTTCCAATCCTTCACTTTCTGCCGAACCTATTTGTGCACTCTCGCCAGCATTGACTGGATCAGCTGTTAAGATGTTAGATTTCTCCATTTTAAACAATGCAATGGTCGTACTTAAACGACCGTCTAAAGAAAAGAACTTTACGCCCACTTCATAGGATTTACTCTCTTCAGGATCAAAATTATTACCATTGATATCTGCACCGCTATTTGGACGAAAGCCCTCAGCATAGCTAGTATAAACCGACACATCATCTGATGGCTCATACATTAAACCAAAACGCGGACTAACTGCAGTTTCCTCTGACTTACTCTTCGAATCAGAAAGACGATTGGTGACTTCTTGACTAAAATCATCGAAGCGCAAGCCTACCAACATTTTCCATTGATCAGATAAATCGATCTGATCCTGAAAGTAAATACCAAGAGCATCTTGGGTTTCTAAACGATCGGTATTTGGCCCTAGCACCTGATCTTGAGCCTGACCATAAACGGGGTTGTTGACGTCAACAAAATAGGTTGAGGTGGGCCAAGCATCGCGCCAGCGCAGTTGCACGACGTCGAGCTCATAATTATAAGCATCGATACCTGCCAGGAAGTGGTGTTCCATTGAACCTGTCTCAAACGTTCCTGTTAATTCAATGCGACCAGATAAGTCAGTTGCATCATAGTCACGCCCACGACGTTGACGATTAACAAACTCATTGGGGCCCACTCTGTTAGTTTCCTGTATAGATTCCCTAGTTAGAATTTGACGACTACCAGAAAGCTCCGTTTCACTGGAAAAACCCTCAAATGAAGAGTCTCGATAGCCCAAACCCGCTAGAGCTGTCCAACCACTGTCTAACTCGTGCTGCAAAAGAAACTGATGGCCCCTCGCTTTAATGGTCATAGGCCCATCTTGAGGCTCGCCGTAAAAGGTTTCCACGTCAACGACTTTTGGATCTAGATCAATCGCAACAATGCCACGATCAAAAGGTGTCTTCTGATTTAAAATTTCCAACTCGTAATTTAGTGATGTTTTATCAGATAGTAAAAATAGTAAAGACGGCGTTAAATCTAATTTTTCTGTATCAATAGTATCCCGAAAACTGCCAGCATCTTTATAGGCACCATTAATACGTAAAGCAACAGAATCACTCAACTCATTTGTATAATCAGCCTCAACACGACGAGTGCTGTAATTACCAACACTGGCTTTGACATAACCTTCTCGCTCAAACTTAGGTTTTTTCGTTACTACATTGATTGTTCCACCGGGTTCACCGCGGCCATATAACGCAGAACCAGGCCCTTTTAATATTTCAATTGTTTCAATATTGGATGTATCCCTGTTACCGCTGTATCCACGACCACCACTAAAACCGTTGATAAGGTATCCAGAGGGGAGATTTTCATCTCCAGCGAAACCTCGAATAGCAAAGCTATCCCAAAGACCACCAAAGCCATTTTGCTTTGCAACTCCTCCGGCCATATCTAGAGCATTTTGAAAATTCACCTTTCCGAGTTGATTTAGCATATCACCAGAGATCACTTGCACTTGCTGTGGCAGTGACTCCAGTGGCACATCTCCTCGATAGGGCTGCTTTTGGCTGAAAATTATAACTTCTTCAATAGGCAATTCTGCCTCTTCGAAATCTGATTGCGCGTAAAGCATAGGTGCCGCAAACAAACATATTGTCGCTGGTATAACTGATCTAATAAAGTGAGTACTGTTTTTCACTTTGACCCCTCTCTTTCATGGTTAAGTTATGTTAAGTTAAAGATTCTCGTCGATTGCACTGTATGTATTTGTTTGATCAATTGCCGACAAATCATGTAAACCTAATCATCCAATACATTGTTACAAATGAGCTAGAGTTAGCTGTTTGATATCTGATTAATTGTTATAATATAACAAAAACAAAAATTATTTTTGAGCGTTATTGGTGGCTCCTGCGGCAAAAAATGCTAGATATTTATAAAATTTAGCAGATTATGCTGGCTTCTAAATCAGGATACTTTGTTCTTTACAGCAGATATTACATTAGCGAGCAAAAGTATTTTAAACTGTCCGAATGAAGCTATTATTAAATGTCTCTTATACAAAGTTTATAAGAAACAAGGGGTGTAGGGGCGTTTTTAAAAAAATATCAGGGTCAAAGAAGAGTATCTCTTACAACTTGGAAACTATTGTGTAATTCCTGGGCTCATATGACTCAATCAATAATGCGATCTATACGAGTGCCCAAGCTGTGACATCGGGGATATCATCTATAGACATAGAATCAGGTGAACTTGGTCATACCGATAATCGATTTATCAATCCCATTATAGATGGAGCATTTAATATTATGCGTGAGCTGGAGATTATATTAGTGCTGGTAAGCCCCTTGGAATAATTACTGATTATCATGGTAATGAGCTGGAAACTATACTAGCTCCATCACCAGGGATACTACTTATTCTATTTGGAACACCGCCTGTAAACAAAGGTGATAATATTGTAGTGATAGGTAGAATACCGGATTCTAGGAATAACTAGAACATAAAGCTAATAGTCAGTGAAGCAAGTTATTACTTCATTCCAAGTGCTTCTCGAATCTCTTTATTGAATTCAACATCGAGATATTCATCAATTTCGATAAAGTAATTATCTGGGTCATACCCAATCACAATGTCAATTAAGTTATTACCATTACCATCTTCTTCGTGAAATAACTCTTTTGTTCGCAATTCAAATGACGGCTGATTTTCAAGATAATCAAACCATGCCTGTGCATCATTTGTCATAAATCCAACATTCACCGCTTTTTCGTACGTCGCATTGTGGATCCCAATCCCGTCTTCAACGAGACCAATATATCCTGATGGGCTAGAAGTTAATATATCTGAAAAAGACTGTTCTACAATTTTATTCAGACCCATTACATTCAAATAAAACTCCTCTGCTTCTAATTCATTACTATGATAAAGCCAATAAATACTCGCTTTGAAACCCAATCCTGATGGGTGCTCAGTTGACATACCCACATTAGTGAATAATGTGTGACTCGCATCGAGTAGTGGTATGAAATTTACATTTTCTTCATGTACACCAAAATGTTCAAATTCAAGAATGTAGCCACCTGGATCTGTTACAAGAAAACCATTATGCGGATTATCACCAAGTGGTTTTGGTGGATTTCTAATATCCATCTGTTGTGCTACTGCATATTCATACCAAGCATCCAGTTGGTCTGTAAGAAGAGCAATAGCTATGGTTTTGGGTTCATCGGATGTATGCATGCCTCTGCCATTATCATTAACTACTGTAATAAAGGTAGTGGCTGAGGTTTGAAAAATTGTGGCGAAACCCTGAAATTCGAAAACATTCTTTAATCCCAAGGTTACTCCATAGAAATTTTTGGCGCGCGAATAATCCTTATAATAAAGAAAAGCATTATTACCAATAATATCTCTGCTTGAATTATTAATATTCATAGCATTAGATTTAACAGTATTACTGGCATTATGCATGCATCCAGATAGCACTATTGATGTCAGTAGTAATATTTTGCAAATAAATTGTTTCATGACCCCTCCATTAAGTTTAGAATATAACATACTCTAGGGGCCTGTAGCTCAGTTGGTTAGAGCAGGGGACTCATAATCCCTTGGTCGGAGGTTCGAGTCCTCCCGGGCCCACCACCCCCTTCCCTTCTAACTCCAGGGAAACGGACTGTTTGAAACTGGATGCAAATCACCTTCCTCATATCTTGAGTATCTAAATGGCTTAAGTAATATAGATGGTTGACCACATATGGTTTTGGCTACCAATTTACCTACCCCTAGCATTTTATAGCCATGATTACTGTCCGCGATAACAAAACAATTTTCCTTAAATGTGTCAAATACTGGAAAACTATCAGGTGTAAAGGCGCCAATACCCCCAGAAGGCTCGTTTTTATATTTACTGATCTGCCCGGAGAACCTTTTTTGACAATGTGCCAATGCTGAAACCCACATGTGCGAAAAATCATTTCCCACAATAAATTCTGGTGAGTCGGGACCATAAGGATCGACAGCCACTTCACTGGCTTTCTTATCAACAATAAACGGTGCTGCACCACCCTGCACCCCCCCAAAATGGAAGTCTGGCTTATAATAAATACCCCACATTTCGTCAGTAATAAGAGCACCATCAACATCAGAATAAAGAGGGGCATCAGTATCAACATGAATCACGGGTGGCATTTTACCATCATTGGTTTGCTGCAACTGCGGATTAACACCAAGTGTTCCCTCCTGTAAGGACCAGTAAATCCACATATCAACATCATTTGACATCTCACCAGTACTAGGATTTTTAATGTTTATCGTTGTGGGTAGCGATAACATTTCCCATAATTTTGGTGTCCAAGGTCCTGCACCAACCACCACATAATCACAATCAATCGAGCCACAGTTTGTTTCTATAGATTGAATCGTACCTAGGTTATCTTCTTTAAAACCTAGCACTTCAATACCACTCATAATGCGCACACCCTCTGCTTCTGCTTTGGAAGCAAGACCCAACATAGCCCTGGTGTTGTTAGCATATCCACCCGGTGCTTCATGGAGTACAGTTGTAATATTCTGTGCCTGCCAATCATGAAAAATTTCTCGCATGTAACTAGTACAGTCTTTTTCACCCTCAACTAAAACTGATGAATAACCAATTGCTTTCTGTTGTTCATAAATCGAGACAATATCTTCGTGCATACTTTCAGAGCTGATTTGCATGTAGCCGACAGGATGATAGCTGTATGACTTCGAATCACTTTCCCAGACACTAACACTGTGGGCCATCAGCTCACGCATGGCCGGCTGATAATAATTATTCCTCACCACTCCACAGGCAATCCCGGTTGCCCCGGCACTGATACCTGATTTATCAATAACCAGAATATCGACACCACTCCCACTACCTTGTGCTTTTAGCTCTAAAGACAAATGATAAGCCGTACTTAAGCCATGAATTCCAGCACCAATAATGACATAGGGTGAATGACTGGGAAATGGCATTACTATCTCCTTAAAATTAATCAATCAAATAAATATGAGTTGAAGGATGTCACATTTTAAGTTACAAAAACATACCATATTAATCATTTATCATGCCTAGTAATTCTACTTATGATGTTAGTATTAAAAAATTGTATTTTTGTGGCCGAGAATTTGCAACATAAACAAAAAATTCAATATAGATAAAACTTATGAAACGATGCAAGAACACCAAGAGTAGACCTTAACCTTGAAAGTAATATCTAATATTCAAACGAGTGTATTAATACTGCTATTGTTTTTTTTTGCAGGTTGCCAGCATGAGTAGATATTCAGCAATATCACTAATTAAAAACGCGATCACTGGTCACAAAAATTGGACTAGATCATGGCGCGCACCGACTCCGAAGAAACAATATGAGGTCATCATTATTGGTGGTGGAGGTCATGGCCTTGCTACCGCTTATTACCTAGCCAAAGAGCATGGTATTTATAATATTGCAGTTCTTGAAA
Organism: uncultured Woeseiaceae bacterium; assembly: GCA_902510755.1. Classification (GTDB taxonomy): domain Bacteria; phylum Pseudomonadota; class Gammaproteobacteria; order Steroidobacterales; family Woeseiaceae; genus SP4260. Next base: position 210,753 of record CABXCS010000001.1, read on the forward strand.
AAGGGGGTTTGGGTAGCGGTAATATTGGTCGTAATACAACCATTGTTAGATCAAATTATATGCTCCCCGCCAACACGAGATTTTATGAGCATTCCATGAAGTTATGGGAAGGCCTCTCGAGAGATTTAAATTACAACATGATGTTTTCGCAACGAGGTATTATTAATCTGGCACACACTCCTGGGCAAATGGATGCTTTTGCTAGGCGTGGTAATGCTATGTTGATGGAAGGAGCTGATGCAGAACTACTAGGAGTTGATGAAATTAGCCGAAGAGTGCCGGGGCTTTTTACTGGAGAGAACACTCGTTTTCCAATTATTGGTGGATTATGTCAACCTCGAGCAGGTACAGCACGTCATGATGCAGTAGCATGGGGATATGCACGCGCAGCTGATAACTATGGTGTCGATATTATTGAAAATTGTGAAGTTATTGGCTTTATTAAAGATGGAGAAAAAGTCACTGGAGTTAAAACAACTCGTGGTGAGATTTTAGCACCAAAAATTGGAGTATCTGTTGCTGGTAACACATCACCAGTGATGAAATTAGCAGGTATACATAAATTACCAATCGAAGCTCATGTGCTTCAGGCATTCGTTTCAGAGCCGCTCAAACCACTCATCAACACGGTAGTGACTTTTGGTGCTGGTCATCTTTATATATCTCAATCTGATAAAGGTGGTTTAGTCTTTGGTGGTGACCTTGATGGTTATAATTCTTATGCCCAACGTGGCAATTTACCAATTTTCGAGCATGTGGCAGATGCCGCGGTAACTATGTTTCCCAACTTAGCGCGGTTAAAACTTCTGCGAAATTGGGGTGGTATTATGGATATGTCCATGGACGGTAGCCCCATTATCTGCAAAGGACCGCTCCCAGGATTATATTTAAATACAGGCTGGTGTTATGGTGGCTTCAAAGCAACTCCAGCAGCGGGTTGGTGCTTTGCTCACACTATTGCAAAAGATCAGCCGCACGACTTAAATGCCGCCTTTACACTCGAGCGTTTTTATACTGGTCATGAACTAGACGAAAAGGGTGTCGGTCCATATCCGGCTCACCAATAGGGGGAATCTTATGATAATTAACTGCCCTCACTGTGGACCTCGAGAAGCAAGCGAATATACCTATGTTGGTGATGCAACAACAATAAGACCTCATCATGATAATACTGATATGGAAAGCTGGGTCGATTATGTCTTCATGAGAAACAACCCTCGTGGAATTCATGTTGAGCATTGGCATCACACCTCAGGATGCAGAGCTTTTCTTAAAGTAACCAGAGACACCATCACTCATGAAATTACCGAAGTTACTCTCGCAGGCCCCTGGCCAACGGAGAAAAAATCATGAGTGGGTTTCGACTGAAAATCGAAGGGCAACATGTTGATACTGCAAAGCTGATTAAATTCACATTTGATGGTAAAGAATATCAAGGGTATCAAGGTGATACCTTAGCATCTGCGATGCTCGCAAATGGAGAGATGTTGCTGGCACGGTCCTTTAAATATCACCGGCCACGTGGGCTATATTCAGCTGGGCCAGAAGAACCAAATGCACTGGTAAGCATCAGAAATGATGGGAGGTTAGAGCCTAACTGCACTGCTACAACAGTGGAGATCTATGAAGGGTTGGAGGCTCATAGTCAAAATGCGTGGCCTAGCCTTGCATTTGATATTATGGCTATAAATCAGTTATTTTCACCGCTTTTAGTAGCTGGTTTTTACTATAAAACCTTCATGGGCACTGGGCAGAAATTCTGGCATTTTTGTGAGCACTTTATTCGCCGCGCCGCTGGTATGGGTAAAGCTGGTTTAATAGCGGACCCAGACCGCTATGAAAAATCCAATATATTTACGGATGTTTTAATCATAGGTGGTGGCCCAGCAGGACTTAATAAAGCAAAAGAAATGGCTGCATCAGGAGAGAAAATCACACTTGTTGATGAAAACAATAACTTTGGTGGTTCCTTAGCAGAAGCGCCAGGAACTATTGATGGTAAATTCCCTAGTGAGTGGCTAGCAGATACATTAAATTCACTAGCTAACTGTCAGAATATCAACCTGCTGTCTCGCACTACCGTTTATGGGTATTTTGATGACAATACATTAGGTGCAGTTGAGAGAGTAGCTGATCATAAAGCAGTGCCAGAAAGTCATGAACCAAGACAAAGGCACCTAAAAATTTTTGCTAACCAAGTGATAATTGCTACCGGCAGTATCGAGCGGCCATTGGTGTTTGATGGCAATGATACGCCAGGGATCATGCTTGCCAATGCAGCATTGAGATACGCTAATCGTTATGGTGTTGCTGTGGGTAAAAATGTAGCAATTTTTACTAATAATGATGATGGATACACTACAGCCAATCAATTAATAAAATTAGGTGTCAATATCAGCTACTTGATTGATGCCCGCCCGCAAATTGATCCATCTTTAATGAATGATGATTCAATCAATTATATGGGTGGACATGTGGTCACTTCTGCTTATGGTGGTAAATCACTTTCCTCGATCAAAATCGCTCCTTATAATTCGCATTCAAAATCAATCGGATCTTCCAAAACAATTAATGTTGATACCCTTCTTGTATCAGGTGGTTATACTCCAACAATTAATCTGTGCAGTCAGACAGGAACGCCAGCTATTTTTGACGATGAACTGCAGGCATTCATTCCCGGTAAGGCAAACCGAAACTGGGAAGCTTTCGGGGCAGTCAAAGGTGATTTTACTCTTGAAGAAATTCTAACGACAAACAAAGTTGAAAATACAGAGAACAAAGCTATACCATTGGCATTAACAGAAATCCCATCACTCAATAAATCAGCCAAGAAATTTATTGATTTGCAGCATGATGTTTCAGTTACAGATATTAAGATTGCTCATATCGAAGGCTTTAGGTCAGTTGAGCATTTAAAGCGTTACACAACGCTTGGGATGGCAGCTGATCAAGGCAAAACATCTAATATGAATGCCCTCGCAATCATGGCTGAACTGCGGGGTATATCCATTCCAGAAGCTGGAACAACAAGGTTCAGGGCACCCTATAAACCAGTTGCTCTGGGAACGCTTGCTGGGCGTAATATTGGTAACCACCATAAAGCCACAAGGCTTACGCCCATGCATGACTGGCATATGGAAAATGGCGCAGAGATGATTGAAGCTGGGATTTGGTATCGCCCACGTGTATATAAAAAACTGGGTGAAACTCTGGAAGAGGCCTATATTCGTGAGGCAAGAGCTGTAAGAAATTCAGTAGGCATAGTAGATGTGACCAGCCTGGGTAAAATTGATGTACAAGGACCAGATGCCGCCGAATTTTTAAATCGAATTTATGCCAATGCATTTTTAAAAATACCAGTGGGTAAAGCTCGCTATGGGGTCATGCTGCGTGAAGATGGATATATGTTTGATGATGGTACATGCTGGCGACTCAGCGAAACACAATTTTTGATGACCACTACCACAGCCAATGCCGCAAGTGTTCTAACGGAATTGGAGCGACTACTCGCACTCGTATGGCCAGACTTAAAAGTTCATGTCAGTTCGGTCACTGATCAATGGGCAGGGATGGCTATTGCTGGGCCAAAAAGTAGAGATGTCCTAGTTAAAATTATCGACGACATAGATTTTTCTGAAGAAGGATTGCCTTATATGGCTGTTGCTGATGGTCACATCGGTGAAATTCCAGTTAAAATTGCTCGGCTTTCATTTTCGGGAGAACGTGCCTACGAAATCTATGCGGAAACTCCGCATGGCACAGCTGTATGGGAAGCAATTATCAAGGCTGGTGTATCTTATGACATTGTGCCGTATGGTACTGAAGCGCTGGGAACATTACGCATCGAAAAAGGGCATATCAGTGGCCCAGAACTTGATGGTCGTACCACAATAGCGGACGTGGGACTGGGTGGTATGGCTTCTACAAAAAAACAATATATTGGTTCAGTATTAAAGCAACGTGAGGGGTTGATAGCACCACACCGTAAAAAAATGGTTGGCCTAATCTCACAAGATCATAAACCGCTAAAAGCCGGTTCTCATATATTACATAGTGCAAAAAACGTCGGTCATATAACTTCAACTACATACAGTCCCGCACTGGAAAAATATATTGCTCTTGCCCTAATCGAGCATGGCGATACGCTAATCGATAAGCAGCTAATCGCTACATACCCATTAAATAATGAGCAAAATAATGTGCTAGTTGTCGACCCTCATTTTTATGATAAAGAGGGAGATAGACTCTATGCATAAAGATCTTACAATTAGTGAAACCAAGTTTGAGTCGATGGTGTTGATAAAAAGCTGGCCAGAAACTTCAGAGAACATAGCTTCAATTATCATCAATTATTTTGAATTGTCATCGCTACCAAATGTGGGTGCAGTGCTCATGCATAATGATATATTCATTGCCAGCCTTTTACCTGGTCATTATATGATCATATCTGATCGTCAAAACTTGCATTTTGAACTGTCAAAAATAATCACTGCAGAAAATGCAGCAGTCATTGATATATCTCATTCCAGACGAGGAGTTCACTTAAAGGGTGTAAATGCCTCACTTATTCTCAATAAAGAAATAGCCATCGACTTCTCAAATGAAGCCATGCCAGCTAACACGGTTGTCCAAACTGACATACATGCAATTGGCGTTATTCTATTCAAATTTGCAGCTGAAGATTTCCTTATTTTCAGTTATAGCAGTTTCTTCAAAAGTTTTTATGCATGGCTGATTGATGCCACGAAAGAATACGAATCATAAGTATGGTCCGACTCTTTAAGACTAGAAGATCTCTGTTTTAGTATAAGCCTTCTCATTCAAGACTGAATTATCCATCGTAACCAAAAAAGCATTCTTTTTTTCCTTAAAGACGATAGATTTAAATGGTTCTCCATCAATCATGTGCAAGGCACATCCTCCATCGACAGAATAGCAGGAGTCCATATCATTATTAAATAAGGATTTACTGACAAAAGGCTTTCTTTCTGGCTCTTCATCATAATGGGGACAGCAAGCTCCTTTAACGAACCCGAGACAATCCATAATCTTTAATTCCTTTGACCATGAATCTGTCACCCCTCTATCAAACCAACATATTGCCCCTGCACTGACACCACACATAATTACGCCAGCTTCATAAGCCTCTCTTAAGATCTCATCCAGGTGCCAATCTTTCCAGACAGCTAACATGCTTTTTGTGTTCCCTCCACCAACAAAAATAACGTCCTGAGCTTGGATGAGACTTTTTAGGTCAGGTGTTCTTTTAAAAAAATCTAGATGCGATGGCTTGCATTGCAATTTAGAAAAAGTGGCATAATAATTTACTTTATATGCTTCATTATCTCCGGTAGCGGTCGGAATAAAACAGATATTGGGTGATTTTTTATTTGCTTGATCCAAAATATATTTTTCAATAACACCTTCACCTGGATTCCGGCCAAAACCACCACCACCGATTGCTATGATTTGCTTTTTCATGATTATTTTTTGCAGGTCTCAGGAAATGATTCAATTAGTTTTACAAACTCACTATCCAAGTGCCCTTTTCTTACATCCAGTCAAATTTTAAATGTGTGAAAGCACATTATCTTGTGTTCACATTTTTTAATCAACCGAAGTCCTCATAATCCATCAATCAATAATTCAAGTCTACTCGGGCTTATCACATCAGAAATACTTTCACTCTACATTAATTGATTGTGTCACGTCATAAAGAAAGTCATGGGGCTTATAATTCTGTATTCCACCCAAACCAATTCCACCTGGCAATGAGAGTATATAGTTGGACGTTGCATACTGATCATTATCTTTATACTTTCTTTCACCATTATAATTTAAACTAAGCTCATATAGGCTAAACCTAAGCACAAGCATGTTATTGGTAAAATCGATCATGATCATCTGTTCATCAAAACCCAAAGTATGAAAAATAGTATCTTCCGCTGGAAAAGTTGTGCCATTATCTGTAGTTCCCGGTTCCAAGGTCCAAAAATTTAAGGCATAACTATTATTAGGATATCTTGCATTCCAATTACCAGGTTTTTCTTCGTTTGGTATATTTTTAATTTTCTCAATATATGATTTAGGAATAATTTGCTCGCCATCTAATACTCCATTATTAAGAATTACTTGACCAAATTTTGCAAAATCTCTGACGGTAGCGTCAATACAACAATGAGTAAGATAATTACCATCTATATCCTGCCACCACTCAGCATCCATCCCAATTTTAGAAAAAAGATTAAGATCTGCATATGTTTCAATATTTTTTCCTGTCGCTCGAAATAATATTTCACCCACAACCATCGTGTCACAATTCATATAAACATAATCACCTGATTTCCATAATTCACCAGAGCCATAATCATTGAACCAGGGGTAATCAACGCCAGTTTGAGCCATTTCTCGATTAATGCATCCATCGAGCATATCATCGAAATACAATATACCATTATCACGTCTCCAGGTATCACAGTTACTAACCAAGATCCATTCACCACTGCTATTGCTAGCACAAGCCATGGTCAGTCCAGAGTGCATATCCAGTAAATCGCGAATAGTAATTTGCTTGCGACTATCATTTGCCCATTCACTTATAAAATCGGATGCACTCTGTTCCAACGAATTGATATAACCTTGCTCTATCGCTATAGCTGTAATAATACTGGTAAAAGATTTTGCTGTTGACCAAGAAGTGACGAGACTATTCTCATCTCTAGCACCTAAGCGACCTTGGATGTTGGTGCTATAACCCTCCCAGTTCTTGTTTTGTAGTACCAACTCTTCATTGACTGCGATTCCTCTATAACGTTCATAAACAAGCTTACTATCCTTAATTACGAGTGCACCTTGAGTATAAGAACCATCAGCTAGTACTTTATCAAAAGCATCGGAGAGCTTAGTTGAACTCATGCCAACCAACTCAGGGTCTGTCAATTGCCAAACTATTGGTTCAGATACATTAGAAATAGAAATTGTTATATCTTGAGATCCCGTCAGTGATCCAACAGTAGCATTTAGCTTAACTGAATAAGAATTTTTGGTTTCGTAATCAGGAGCAGTATTAAATATCATTGCACCAGTTGAAGAATTAATTGAAATTGAATTAGCATCAGCTCCTGAAATTGAGTACGAAATCGCACTTAAATTGTTGCCATATGTAGCCAAAGCCGTGCCGATAGATATTTTATTCTCCTTAACATTAAATGAGCTTGCTGAAATAATTTCAGGAATTGCATAGGCACCCAGAGAGATTTCAGTATCGAAATTACTAGTTCCACCACCACATGCTTTTAGGAAACAAATCGATAATATAAGTAATAATTTTTGTATTTTATGCATTTTCTGAAAATCCTTTTTGAATGCTTTGTAGAATTTAGTTAAATAATGTTAATAATTATTTTCACGTTCAGTGCTGAAATGCCCAAAATAAAAAGTTAATTATTTTAAGAAAAAATTAACTGAGAATAATTCGCATTTAAGATTCTATGCTATCATGATGAAATAAATAAAATTTCTATTCAAGGAAGAACAATGATCAAAAAAATGAAATTAATAAGTTTTAGTGTGTTATTACTTGCTGTAATTTGTGGATGCTCTCAATCTGATTCTGAATCCACAGCTGCATTAGAAACAAAAGCAATACTTGTTGATGGAACAGGCACTTATTCAAGAAAAATATCTACAGATTCAGAACTTGCACAAAAATTCTTTGATCAGGGTTTACGCTATGCTTGGGCTTTTCATTTCCCAGAATCTATAGCTTCATATCAGCAAGCAGCTATTCATGACCCTAATCACCCAATGATTTATTGGGGTATGGCGCACTCAATTGGTCCCAATCCAAATAGTCGATATTCCGGGATGCCTGATGATCCAAAAGGTGAGGGCTTAAAAGCAATAAATAAAGCCATGAGTTTACTCGAAAATGCCAATCCGATGGAACGAGATATGATTACCGCGCTTCATATCCTTTATGACAAAGAAAGTATTTCTGATGATGGTCAAAGAGATATAGCTTATATGAATGCCGCTGATGCTCTTCAAAAAAAATACCCTACTGATCCAGATATCGTCTCATTATATGCTGAGTCATATATGAATATTGGACGCTGGGACTACTGGGAAAAAGATGGGACGCCTAAATCAGCAACCACGAAAGTAGCAAATGCACTTGAACGTGTCTTGGCAGGCAATCCAAATCATACTGGAGCTAATCATTTACACATTCATTTATTAGAAGCATCACAGGAACCTGAAAGGGCTCTGGCTTCAGCTGACAGACTGGAAGCAACAATGCCAATTGTTGGACATGTTGTGCACATGCCAGCACATATATATGTGCGTGTCGGTCAATACAATAGAGCCATTGATAGTAATATGCGGTCAGTAGAGGTTGATGCAAAATTTTTGAATATTTGGGGTGATCTCCCTTTACCTAATATTGGTACTTACCCTTTATCAGCAAAAATTCATCCACCGCATGCGATTGATTTTATAAAATATGCAGCTACTGTTCAGGGTAATTATGCTGTAGCTTTCGATGCAGCTAAAAAAATGGAAGCCTTGATGGATCCAAATAATTTAAATGCTGTAAGAGCTCAAACGGGTTTTGCTGGTCCTTGGCTGATAAATAAAATATTTGGTAAGTGGGACATATTATTAAACACCACACCTAAAGTAAGTGGCACCCCTTATCTTGATGGTATCTGGAGTTATACAATTGGAAGCACTTATGTTGCAACTGGTGATCTAGTTAAAGCTCAGATCGAGCTTGATAACATTAAACGCATACTTTCTCTAGAAAATGTAGACCAATATAGAGTGGGCGCAAATCCTGTTTCAACTGTTCTTAGGTTGGCAGAATTAGCATTAACAGGTGAAATGCTTGAAGCAGAAGGTAATTTAGAAGAAGCCATAAAACATTACTCCGCTGCGGTCGATATTGAAGATCAAAATAACTATACTGAACCGCCAAGCTGGCTCCAGCCCATGCGTCATTATCTGGGTGCAGCCTTACTGGATGCGAATAAAGCAGTTGAAGCTGAAGCTGTTTTTCGAAGAGATTTAAGTTGGCATCGTAACAATGGGTGGTCACTGTTTGGTTTATGGAAAAGTTTAGAAATGCAGGGTAATCAGGTGGCAGCCAAAGAAGCTTACAACAATTACCAAAAATCATGGGCTGACTCTGATGTGATTCTCAATCGACCGAGAATCTAAATCAACTGTGCAGTAAACTTTCCTCGAACAGAGTTAATTAAAGTAATTTCAGAGGCATTTAGTATCTCTGATTTATGAATAATTCGTTCTTTAAGGAGTGCTTTCTCGAGCAGCATAGCCCGATAAGTCCCACCTAAAAGGCCACTTGATTGTGGTGGGGTAACCCATTCATCATCTATATTGAAAATTACATTGGCAATTTTAGTTTCAGTAATTTCACCCTTATTATTCCAAAAAAGAATATCATCACTATCAGGATGCTCTGCTTCAGCCAATTCATATATCTCCCTCTTAGTAGTCTTGTGATAATAAAATATATTTTCTTTATCAATGGGTTTTTTTGCGAAAGAAATCGTATAGTTAGCTGCGGTATGACTGGGTAATAAATCTGATTGTAATATCCTCAGAGAACCTTCCTTATTCACTAATATTTTGATAACTTTCGAGGCTGCAGCAGATTCTTTTAGGTAGCTCATTAACTCCTTTTTGATAAATAAAATATCGACATCAAATCCAAAATAACTTGCTGATTCCTGTAATCGAGAAAAATGATAATCAATTAAATGGAGACCTTTTTCTGGTTCCCAGAGGATCGTTTCAAATAACTCAAAATTATCATCATCTCTTGAAGTTAACATTTTCGACTTAGTCAAACATTCATGGAATTCAGAAGAGCTATCTGAATCCCAAACGATTCCACCCCCAGTTCCGTAAGTCGCTTTATGTGAATTATTATCGACTAAAATAGTTCTTATAGGGACACTAAATTGCGCCCTCCTGCCTGGAGCTATATAACCAATCGCTCCGGTATAGATATCTCGAGAGGTATTTTCTATTTCTGAAATAATCTTCATACTTGCGATTTTAGGTGCTCCCGTCACCGAAGCGCATGGAAATAAAGCACTTAATATTTCTATAAAATTTGCTTTTGTTCGTGACTTCACGGTAGAGGTCATTTGCCAGACTGTTGGATATTTCTCAAGTTCACATACAGCATCAGCAAAAACTGAGCCTGGCTTTGAAATTCGACCCATATCATTTCTTAGCATATCAGTAATCATAATATTCTCAGCCAAGTTTTTCTCAGAACCATTGAGTTCCTTTCTCAAGGTTATATCTTCAAAATATGTTTTTCCTCTGCTTGAAGTTCCTTTCATTGGTCTGCTCTCTAAATGCTCCCCATCAAGAGAGAAGAATAATTCAGGCGAAGCAGAAATAATCGTATGCTCTTGACTCTCTATAAAAGCCGCAAAAGGGGCATGAGTAGCTTTAGCTAGAAAAAAACTATAAGGATCAGTTATCCCATCTGCTAAATTTCGTAATGTATAATTTATTTGATAAGTATTTCCAAGTTCAATTTGTTGCTTAATATATAAAAATTTTTCCTCATAGCAATCTTTTGAAGTATCAAGAGTCCATTTCAGGCCATCATCATAAGAAGGCCTGTCATCTGCTATTGTAGAAAGCTCCTCTACCTCCTCGTATACACCAAAACAGAGTAATGGAAGTATAGGCTTGTCATGCACAATAAAAGCGGGATCAAATGCGGGTGCTGCTTCATAACTCAGGTATCCAGCAGCGTATAAACCATCTTTTTCTACCTGAGTCTGTATCTCTCGTAATATCTTCTTAACTTCAGAAAGCTCAGTGCATGCGTAGACATGCTTTGGATTAGAAAATTTTAACCAAGAAGCATTTTTTTTATTCCGAAGTAGAATTTTTTCAAGCATAATCTATATCTATTGTTTAATATTTTACAAACAAGTTATTGTAAAACTAAATGCTACTAGGTACAGCTAAAAATGAATCGAAATATATATAATTCAAATTCGAGCAACATCCCTGATGTAATATTTGTGTTGTTAATCATTAATGCACTGGTATTTGCTTTGCAGACTTTAATACCTGGTGTTTTGGAGCGGTATCTTGCATTGTGGCCCATTGATACTTATCGTGATTACTTTTCAGTCTGGCAATTATTCTCATATGGTTTTTTACACGGTGATTTCTATCACATTCTCTTTAATATGTTTATGTTATGGATGTTCGGTAAAGAGCTCGCAGTCATCATGGGTGCTCAAAGATTTCTTTTCTATTATCTAACTTGCGTTATGGGCGCTGGTATAATTCAGCTCATTATTGCCGGCACACAAGGTCTTTTTTATTCAACCTTAGGAGCTTCGGGTGGCGTGTTTGGCCTATTATTAGCCTTTGGGTTAGCATTTCCAAATCGTATGGTCATGTTAATGTTTCCACCTATCCCCATGAAAGCTAAATACTTAGTTATTTTAGCCGGTGTAATGGAACTGTATTTTGGTGTCTCAGGTACCAGTCCAGATATAGCAAATTTTGCTCATCTTGGCGGTATGTTATTTGGTTTTCTGTTACTTAAATACTGGGGTGCAGTTAAATTCTGAACCGGTTAAGTAACTAACGAAACGTTATCCCCGATTGCAATTTTTCCCCCTTGGATTACATTGCAACACACACCACCCCGCCAATCTGGCATCAAGGTTCTTGTCAGTCCCATATGCTGTTCATCCATCCTGGAGCATGGGTCTGTCTGTCTCGTCACTTCCAGTAATATCTCACCTATCTCGATTCTATATCCCGAAGTTTGAGGTAATTCAATTCCCTCAACTAATATATTTGCTCGCCTTACTGTCCATGGAAGTTCCACCTTTAAATCCTGACAAACCGCTCGCCAAGCTTCTGCTGCAAGAAGTGTTACCTGTCGCTTTAATGTACCGCCTCTAATATCACCATCTATACCTGTCTTGATATCTACATTCGCAGCTTTTATTAGCTCCATTGGTGCACGTATTTTTCCTCTTATGGCTATTTCTTTAATTTTTCCCATCAAATCACTCCTACTCAACACTAGTGAATATTAAGAAAACAATGATAAGCTATAATCCATGGAATTTCTAAGAACACCGGACCAAAGATTTAAAAATCTTAAGGATTACCCCTACGAACCCAATTATATAACTATTGATGGTCTCCGAATGCATTATGTGCAAGAGGGTCCAATAAGTGCCCCAACCATTCTACTTTTGCATGGGGAGCCCACCTGGTCCTACCTTTATCGTGACATGATTCGCTTACTTGCTAATGAAGGTTTTAATGTTATAGCGCCAGATCTCATTGGTTTCGGAAAATCAGATAAGCCAATACTTGCTAGCGCTTATTCTTATGCTGGTCATCTTGATTGGCTTAGCAAATTCATCAACATACTTGAATTAAAAGAGTTGACCATGTTCTGTCAAGATTGGGGTTCACTTATAGGACTTCGTCTCGCAATAGAGGAACCTCATCGATTTGCAAGAATTATTCTTTCTAATGGAGGATTACCAACAGGTCACGAAAAAATACCCAAAGCATTTAATTATTGGCGTTTATTTGCACAATACAGTCCATGGTTCCCAATTGGCAAAATCGTTCAATCCGCCTGTATAAAAACTCTGGATAAAGAAACTATCCATGCATATAACGCCCCTTTTCCCTCCAGAAAATATAAAATTGGGGCAAGAATTTTTCCTAATCTGGTACCAATCTCACCAAATGATCCAGAATCACAAAATAATAGAAATGCATGGCACGGCTTTAAATCCTGGAAAAAACCGTTCCTTACCTTATTTAGTAATCGTGATCCTATTACCCGTGGTGGAGAAAAATACTTTCAGAGAAGTATTCCTGGTTGCAAGAATCAGAATCATCAAATTATTAAAAATGCTGGGCATTTTGTGCAAGAAGAAAAAAGTAATGAATTATCAGAAGCGATAATTGATTTTATCCGTCATATCGATTAAGCAATTGAGGATAATTATTTTTCCAGATACTCTAATTTATTCTTAACATCAACCCAATCATCAGCATCTGCTGGTGCAGCTTTTATTTCGACAATTACTGGCCATTTTGCAGACAGCTCTGTATTGATTTGGAGGAATTTTTGCTGATCTTCACTTAATTCATCTTCTGATAAAATTGCATCAACAGGACACTCTGGCTCGCACAAAGTGCAATCTATACATTCATCTGGATCAATAACCAACATATTAGGACCCTCATGAAAACAATCCACAGGGCAAACTTCAACGCAATCAGTATATTTGCATTTAATGCAGGCTTCAGTTACTACAAAAGTCATAAATTTATTCTCTTTAAATAATTTCTTGCTAAGTGTAGACAGCAAAGAAATATTATACAGTGCCTATTGGTTAATTTGTATCCTTGGAGTGCTGGAAACAGGTATTGTATTTGTAGTGATCTTTAACCTGACCCATTAGTTTTTTATAACTCAAAGACTTTATAGAGTTAGTTAGTCATCTTCCATCGATCATTATGATTTCGGGCAAGGTTATCTTCGCTTAATTTTATTAAGTGAGCTAATAATGATCTCTCAGCTAGTGGATGTATAGATTCATGCACGTCGCTATATGCCAGTTTAACCAAATCACTTAATTTTGAATTAGGGCTTGCCTTGAGTGCTTTTAAAACTTTTCTTTCCCTTTTAAAGCGATGCTCAATAATCCAATCTATTACCTCATATGGATTATTAATAATTGCTCCATGACCTGGTGCTACTGCATTAATGGTTTTTTTATTAAGTTTATACATTGAATTTAGATACTCTCCCATACTGCCATCTGGAGGATTTATAACTACAGTAGAGCCCTCCATTATATGATCTCCAGTGAATAACCATTTATGCTGAGTATCCAAATAACAAAGATGATTTGAGGCATGTCCAGGAGTATGTATTACGGTTAACTCAAATTCTTTTGTTGTTAGTAAATCACCCTCCTTCAGAACTCGGTCTGGAGAAAATGTCATATCTTGATGTCCATCCAGCGGGGGGGAGATCCCCAGAATTTCAGCACCAGTAGTTTCAGCTATAGATAAAACCGCTGGCGAATGATCTTGATGAGTATGAGTCGCCAGTATCCAGGAGATATTGCCATGTGTAAATTCCAAAATATTTTGTATATGCCGGTCTATTTCTGGTCCTGGGTCAATTATGGCGAACTCCTTCTCCCCTAAAATATAAGTATTTGTTCCTGGTCCCGTCATCAAACCAGCATTTGGTGCTGTTAAACGACATATCCCTAGTTTCAAATGATGGATTTCCCCCGCTTTTGGTAAAATTTTTCTCATATTAAATTTCTTGCCTCTCAGTTTCGGTAAGCTCAGGAAAGTAGCATGGTACCCCCAAAATAGATCTATTTTTTGCCCACTCAAGAATCTCATTAACACGACCAAATCTTCTGATCTGCATCAGGGTGATTGCTGTTGGATAAGGAATGTTGATTTCTTTTTTTCTTCTGGCAATCAAGGCCTCTTTAGCAGTTATCCAGCAACTGTCAATTAACTCCTTGCCACAATGAGAGGCTTCTTGTTTAACTGGTATTTCGGTAATAAAAAAACGTGTGGTATACCTCCTCGACAAATACAAAGGGGTTACCCAATAAGAAAAATAAATTAGTTTTTTGTGATCAAGATGAAGACTGTTATCCTTTAAGAAGTCATTCCAACAGAGTGCCTTTGAATATATTAAATCACGATATTGTTTTAGATTTAGGTGCTCTGGAAACTGCCTTTTATTATTTAGCACAAGGAGTATTCCTGCCTCTTCGAATAGTTCTCGGATTGCCGCACTAAAATATTCATATCCACCAGTTTTTAAATTTAGGTAATCATTAATTATTCTATTTTCTTTGTCGCTAATATTGCTTTCAAAATTCTTATCAACTGGATCAATACCACCTCCAGGAAAAACATAGCTCGCACCGAAAGCTGCATTTTTTTTTCGTAAAGCCAAAAAGACTTCTGGCCCATTGAGAGCATCACGAACCAAAACGACTGTTGCTGATGGAATTGGCTCTATTTGTTTAGCTGTAATATGCATAAATAATTATTTTTATTAATCTCAGAATAAACACTGCATTAATATTAACTTTCCATATAATGTGATGTTTTACAATAGTCATAAATCTTAACTATGCCAACTCCTTTTCTATTTGCTCTTGTCACCCTTATTTGGGGTTCATCCTGGATCGCGATCACCTATCAATATGGTGCTGTTTCAGAAGAATTATCCGTTGCCTATCGATTCTTTATCGCCGCCATCTTTCTATTCTCTTATGCTCTGATAAAAAAAGAACAGCTTCGAATAAATTTATCACACTATCCAATGATTATAATCATGGGAAGTTCCATGTTTTGTTTTAACTATCTCTTCACATATTATGGAATGAATTATGTTGCGAGCGGTCTAGCGGCGGTTTTGTTCGGTCTTATTGTTATATTTAATGCCTTTTTTGAACGTGTCTTTTTCGGAAAAATAATTGAAAATAGAATTATCATGGCAACGATAATTGGTATATTGGGCATAATCTTAATGTTTTGGCCTGAGCTTCGTGATTTAAGCAATACAAGCAAATCACTTATTGGTGCCCTCTGGTTGTTTACCGCAGTTATTATTTCTTCACTGGGAAATATTACGGCTGTTATTAATACCAATACAAACATCCCAATTGTTACTATCAATGCTCACGCTATGTTGTGTGGTTCTTTTTTATGTTTGATCCTGGCGCTTGTGATGAATAAGCCCATTACCTTTGAAATAACCTTTAGTTACATAACATCACTGCTATATCTCTCGATTGCCGCCTCAGCTATCACATTTGGTTGCTATCTTGAGCTAATTAAAAGAATTGGTTCCACCAGAACTGCCTATACCACTCTACTTTTTCCAGTTGTTGCACTTATAATATCTACGATTGTCGGTGAATATTCATGGAATATATTTGCACTATTTGGAGTGGGATTAGTTTTTATTGGCACATGGCTGGCGCTGCCAAAAAAACAAACATAACACTGAATACATGTTCAGTAACATCAAGATACTTTTAAAATAGCGAAGCTAGGCTATACTCATCTATAAAAGTTTTATTAGAGTATGAAATGCCAGAGTTAATTGAAAAAAAATTTTCCAAAAAAAAGTATCACTACTATTCTGTGCATTTTCTATTCGTATCTTTAATTATTTTCTGCACACTAGGGTTTTCGCAAGATCAAAATAATGAATTAAAGAATCTGCAAA
This sequence comes from uncultured Woeseiaceae bacterium, assembly GCA_902510755.1. Taxonomy (GTDB): domain Bacteria; phylum Pseudomonadota; class Gammaproteobacteria; order Steroidobacterales; family Woeseiaceae; genus SP4260. Next base: position 227,080 of record CABXCS010000001.1, read on the forward strand.
CTATTTATTTAGATGCCGTAGCAGATGAAATGTTTGATGAAGCAGACCAATTAGCTAAGCAAATAGTTGAACAAACAATATCAACATATGGAAGTGAAAGTCATGAGGCAGCAGATGCGTTAATAAATCTAGCGGCAGCTCAGCATGGACAAGAAAACTATGAGTTAGCTGTTATGAATTATGGGTCAGCAATAAAAATAATAGAACGTTTAGAAAATCAATTAGACAAAAATTTAATCAATCCACTCAGAGGTCTTGCCGAAACTCACCTAAAAATGAATAGAATGGATCTTGCTAGAGATAATTACACCAGAGCTATCCATATAAGCCATGTGAATGATGGGCCACATAATCTTGAACAACTCGAAAACCTCGAGTCACTGGCGAATGTCTATGTTTCTGCTCAAGAACGAAAAAATGCAGCAGATATAGAAAAAAGAATTTATTATCTTCAATCCCGTAACGTAGATCCAAACTCTATCGAAATGATACCTGCATTAGAAACATTAGCACGCTCACAAAGAAAATCAGCCTTATTTGATAAGGAAAGAAAAACATGGCGAAAAATCATAACAATTACGCAAAAACAAAAAGGCAGAGACAGTATAGATTTAATTAAGCCATTAACTGAATTAGGTGAATCCTACCTCTTTGTCCATTATGCAGCCTCCTATTACGACGAACCTCCCACAGTGCAGAAAGGTGACTCATACCTGAAAAAAGCAATTCGAATAGCAAAAGATAGTCCAGATGCTTCTTGGCAAGATCTGGTTGAAACAAAAATTAACTTGGCAGACTATTACGTGATGAGCGATCGGGCAAATAGGTCATATAGTGTATACCGAGATGTTTGGGATCTATTATCTGAGGATGAATTAAAGCTTGAATTCAGAGCACTAGCTCTTGAGCAACCAGTTATCTTAGAAGATATACAACCACCGAAATTTTTTGAAGATACCTCAGTCACCTCCCTTGAGAAAGCTCCTCCAGGGTACGAAAAAGCGCAAGTGACATTCAACTACAATGTCAGCAAAAGAGGTTTGGCCAGAAATATAAATCGAGCTTCCTTTAAACCGGATGGATTGGATTTCATGCATAGTGTAATTGGGAAAGAAATAAGGAACTTAGTTTATCGACCTCTTTTCATAGATAGAGAACCAGTTATAGCTAAAAATGTTACTTTTATGCATGAGTTTTTTTATAAAAATAATTTAACAAACGATCAAGATTCCAATGAATTAAGATCTGAAAAATAATACAATAAAAAATTAATTTATCATTTACTGAGTATATTTAATTGGAAAATCACTTCGTTAATCAGAACCCAATTATAGGACCATTTCCGAAAGATACGGAGCAAGCTATATTTGGCATGGGTTGTTTTTGGGGTCCAGAAAGACATTTTTGGCAAATCCCAGGAGTGTTTTCAACAGCTGTAGGATATACCGGAGGGCAAAAAGAAAATCCAACCTATGAAGAAGTTTGCAGCGATACAACAGGGCATGTTGAGGTGGTTATGATTATTTTTCATCCTAGAGAAATAACCTATAATGAGTTACTACAAACTTTCTGGGAATCCCATAATCCTACTCAAGGCATGCGACAACGAAGTGATGTTGGCTCTCAATATCGATCCGCTATATTTGTAAATTCTGATGAGCAATTAACGTTAGCAACAAGATCTTTAAATCAATATCAAAGCAAGCTATCTAGTGCGGTTGCAAATGAATCGTCAGCTATAGAATCAAATGTTCTGGGTGATATAACTACTGAAATTAACGTGCTAGAAAAGTTTTATTATGCAGAAACATATCACCAACAATATCTTGCAAAAAATATAAACGGTTACTGCTCTATGAAAGGTACCGGCATCTCCTGCAGTATATAAAATATTCAAAGTCTCTTAATTTTAAACTAGGTGCTATATGGCAAAAAAAAATAGTAAACAATCAAAAAAACCAACCCAACAAAATGCTGAAGAGGCGGTTCGTACTCTTCTTATGTGGGCAGGTGATAACCCTGATCGAGAAGGACTTCTTGATACTCCTGCACGAGTAGCACGGGCCTATAAAGACTGGTTTAAAGGCTATACAGAAGATCCCATCAAATATTTAGAGAGGACCTTTGAAGAGGTTGAGGGTTATGATGAAATGATCGTACTCAGAAATATTTCCTTTGAATCACACTGTGAGCATCATATGGCTCCTATTATTGGGAAGGCTCATGTGGGTTATCTTCCAAACAATAAAGTGGTTGGTATAAGTAAACTTGCGAGAGTAGTCGAGACTTTTGCCCGAAGATTTCAAGTGCAAGAGAAAATGAATGCACAAATCGCCCATTGCATTCAAAATGTTCTGAAACCAAAAGGCTGTGCTGTGGTTATAGAAGCATCACATCAATGTATGACCACAAGAGGTGTACATAAAACTGGTGTCTCTATGGTAACTAGTCAAATGTTAGGTACTTTTAGAAAAGATGCAAAAACTCGAACAGAATTCTTAGGGATGATAAAAGAATAGTTTCAGCCTTTATCTTTTACTAACTCAATTAGCCATTCCTCATCATCAAGACTATTATTTTCAGTAAATAATGGATCATCGATATCTATTTGCCATTTAATGGCTAATGTTTCAGTCATTAAGAATTCTTTATATTTTCCTAAAGCGCTCTCTACTAATTCTGAGCCACTAATTCCGAGAACAATCCTGTCTGAGACATCTAGGCCAGATTTTTTTCTAGCTTCTTGGACTGATCGTACTAATTCTCTAGCCAAACCTTCTTTTATCAAATCGTCATTGAGTTGAGTATCTAAAGCAGTCAAATATCCCCCCTCTTCACCACAAGAAAAACCCTCTGCAGATTTAGTTTCAATCAACACATCTTCAGCTTCGAGCGTTATAGTCTCATTCGCGCAATCTATATTGAAAGATTCGCCTTTAGCAACCACACTGGCTATCACATTGGTATCTGCATCATTTAAAGCCTGCTTGATAGCTGGAATCAATTTACCATAGGTTTTTCCAATTCGCGGTAAATTTGGCTTTATGACATAACTCACCAACCCAGCATCGCGGGCAATGAATTCAATGTCTTTAACATTTAGCTCCTCTAAAATCTGTGATTGATGCTTTTCAATAGCACTCGCTGATAGATCATCTGGAGTTCTAATCAATAACCTTGATAAGGGTTGTCTTACTCGTACACCAGATTGTGACCTTGCTGCACGAGCCAAGCCAACTACTTTCTGTACCACATTAATCTCAAATAGAAGATTCTCATTACTCCAGCTCGAATTAGTTGTCGGCCATGCTGCCATATGCACACTAATAGGGGCTGTAGATTGATTATTTCGCACTAAATTCTGATAGACATTTTCTGATAAGAAAGGAACAAATGGAGCCATTAATCTGTGGATGACGTCCAAACATTGGTATAACGTCAAATAAGCGGATCTTTTATCTTCAAGATCTGTAGATTTCCAAAACCGACGTCGATTGCGTCTTATATACCAATTGCTTAACTGATCTATAAATGACTCTATTTTTTCACCCGCTTTTTTAGCATCATACTTATCCATTGCTTCAGTTGTATTAATGATTGTTTGATCCAATAGTGCCAAGATCCAACGATCGGTTTCTGGCCTATCATCAATATCGAGAGGACTATCTAAATCCATATCATCTAGCCGAGCATAAAGGATAAAAAACCCATAAGTATTCCAAAAAGTATTCATAAATGAACTTGCAACATCAGAGATTATCTCAACAGACACTCTTTTCTGAATATCTGGAGAAATTCTTGCCAAAAAATGCCAGCGAAGTGCATCAGCTCCAACAGTATCAAATACATCATAGGGATTAATTATATTGCCTAATGACTTAGACATTTTTTTACCTTCCTGATCAACAATATGACTTAGGCAAATACAATTACGATAAGCCACGCTATCAGAAACTAAAGTCGAAATAGCATGCAAAGTGTAAAACCACCCACGTGTTTGATCGATTGCTTCGCAGATATAATCAACTGGGAAACGGTCATCAAAATTCTCATGATTCTCAAATGGATAGTGGTATTGAGCATAAGACATTGCACCAGAATCAAACCAGCAATCGATTACTTCTGGTACACGTTGCCAAATCTTTCCATCTTCTTCAAAATTAATCTCATCAATATTTGGTCGATGAAGATCCAAATCTGTTAGATCCCTTCCAGAAAGTTTTGCTAATTCCTCAATTGATCCTATGCAACGATAATTATCATCACCATCCGTCCAGACAGGTAAGGGTGTTCCCCAGAAGCGCTCTCTAGATAACGCCCAATCCTGATTATTTTCAAGCCAATTACCAAAGCGGCCATCGCGAATATGCTCGGGAACCCAATTTATTGTTTTGTTTAGTTCAACCATGCGGTCACGAAATTTTGATGTTTTTATATACCAAGCATGTTTTGCATAATAGATAATCGGATCACCCGTTCTCCATCCAAAAGGGTAACTGTGTAAATATTTTTCAGAACGAAACATGGAGCCCTGTTTTTTCAATAAATTTATAAGAATTTCATCGGCATCCTTAAAAAATAGACCTGCAACTGGAGTTACCTCTTTGATAAAATTTCCATCTAAACCAACACCATGCATAACGGGCAAACCATTTTTTTGCCCCAATTCAAGATCATCCACTCCATAAGCTGGCGCACAGTGAACAATTCCAGTTCCATTCTCAGTACTTACAAAATCAGCTTCATAGACCTTAAATGCTTTTGCTTCTTTTGGTACATCTAAATAATCAAAGAGTCTAGTGTATTCTTTCCCAATCAATTCTCTGCCCTTAACCCTCTTTAGAATCGAATAGGGACGGTCCTGCATTACGGTATCCAACAAATCCTCTGCAAGAATTAAAACTTCATTTTCGAATTCTATATAGACATAATTCACATCACGATGAACAGCTAACATTAAGTTAGAAGGAAGGGTCCATGGAGTAGTAGTCCAGACGAGAAATGCCGTATTAGCTTCATCTTTCAATGCAAATCTAATAAAAATAGATGGATCTTTAACGTCACGATAACCCTGAGCTAGCTCATGTTGTGATAAAGTTGCACCAATTCTGGGATCATAAGGTACCACCTTATAACCACGATAAATAAGATCCTTACTCCAAATATCTTTCAATAAATGCCAAACGCTTTCAATGTATTTATTATCAAGCGTATAATAAGCATCTTCAGTATTGACCCAAAACCCCATCCTTTGGGTCATTTTTTCCCAATCTTTTATGTAAGTCATGACTGACTCTCGGCAACGCCGAGTGAACTCAGCAATACCCACTTTAGATTCGATTTCTTTTTTATCAAAAATTCCTAGTTGTTTCTCTATTTCATGCTCTACAGGTAGTCCATGAGTATCCCAACCAGCTTTACGTGGGACATGATAGCCCTGCATTGTCTTGTACCTAGGAAACGCATCTTTGAAGGAACGCGCTAGAACATGAT
>CABXCS010000002.1 GCA_902510755.1 uncultured Woeseiaceae bacterium
TTTTTAGCATGTTGAGAACTATCAACCAATTGCATGCCGCGATGGCGACAAGTATTTTCAAATACATTAATGACATCATCGCTTTCACGAATAATGAGCAAGGGTAAGCCTAAAAAATTAATTGGTTTAACATCACCTATTTCTGGTATATCTTTAGCGAAAGATACGCCACACCAATTTTGAAACATGATGGTATTTTTTTCTGACTTAAATTGCTGTTTTGAAATGTAGTGTTTGTTTTCTAACCCGCTAGCATACTCTATATTATCGGTAATCGAAGAAAAGGAATTATTATTCGACATATAAGAATCCTTTGAAAGATAAAATATAAGTTACTTAAGCGTCAATTAAGCGTTCTTTCCAGGCTGGTTCTTCATAAGTTATTACGGTAACTTCATCACCTTGATTTATCCTACCAGTGGTTTCGATTACGCCAACAATTCCTCTATTCAGTTTTCCAGCTTTTGAAAACAATGTGTCATCAATGGATTGATTTTCGTTATTTTTATGTTCAGCAGCTATTTTCTTCCCCATAGCTAAACAAGGAGGATTATATTCCTCAACTATGAGCTCCACTCCTGAAGGAAATTTGAGTATGGATCCTTTTGGCAAGGCAGATAAATTAGGGATTCCCAAGAAACAAAGATTTGCCCCCAATGAGCTAGCATTGATGGCATTTTTTATCTTCATAGAAGTTTCTATGGCTTCAATTTCCTCAATAGAAACAGCTGACCATTGTCTTTCGTTACGCCTTATCGTGCCTTTTTTTTGTTTATCCCCAGCCCAAGTTTCTCTGGTATAGCCACGATGCGGGTCATTTATAATGCCATCAAGCTCTACTTCGATGTATGGCTCTTCAATGGTGCCAAGGTTATTATTTGAACCAGTATGAACAGAATGGACTTGTCCGATTATTTTTTTCATTGTTTCATATATTAATCTGAGTATTGCTTTAGTACAACAAAATAGCATACTGTGATCTCATATATACCTTATTAAACTCACAAGGACAGGTGTCTTCTCATGGGAAGTTACGTTGCGAATATTGATTATTTAATTATTTTCCTTTATTTAGTGATGTTGGTCAGTATTGGTATTTATTCATATCGTCGTGATTCTAGTTATGAAGAATTCATGTTGGCAGGACGTGGGATGACTACGCCAATGTTAATTTCTACCATGGTATCAACATATTATGGACTGGATATTTTATTTGGCTCTTCAGAAATGGCCTTTAATGATGGACTAATGGCATTTTTTGGTTATGCTTTATCAACTTTAATATTTTATTTATTTATCGCTTTTGTGATGGCTGATAAATTACGAACAGCTAATTTTATTTCCTTACCAGAAATTCTTGAGAAAGCTTACGGTAGAAAGACCTCCTCAATAGGGGCGATTAGTTCAATGGTCTACTGCTTACCAACAACCTCTCTATTCGCATTAGGGCGAGTTTCAGAATTTGTATTTGGAATTGATGCTCACTATGGAGCGTTCATTCTTGGGGGAATTGCACTGGCATATACGTTACTAGGTGGATTAAAGGCAGTAGCAATTACTGATACGATTCAATTTTCACTAATGTGTATTACGGTTGCAGTCGGTGTCCCTCTTCTGGTCTCTGAAGTTGGTGGATTTGCAGCAATTAAAGAAAGTGTTCCTACTGGGCATTTTAACTTACTGGGAACAGTACCTCCCTGGTTGTTATTTGCTTATGCCTCGTCTAGTTTAGCGGTACTTATTGATCCTTCACTTTATCAACGTATATTTGCAGCGAGAAGTGCCCGTCAAGCACGCAATGCTATCTTAACCTCAACTGCTATTTGGACAACCTTTGATTGGCTGGTTGTAGCTGGAGGAATAGCAGCTTTAGCTGCAGTTAGTACGGGAATATTAGCCAGTGATGTTCATCCAAATGATGCTTTCTTAATTGCAGTCACTTATGCATTGCCAATTGGTTTGTCAGGCATCTTCCTTGCTGGAGTTTTGGCGACAGCAATGTCAACAATTGATGGTTATACACTAGTAGCTGGTTCCAATATTTCCTATGATATGTATCGTCCTCTCATTAAACCTGAGGCTACAGATGCTGAATTAGTCAAAGCCACGAAGATTGGTATTGTGATTGCTTGGACATTAGGTTACATCGTTGCTTTCCAGTTTGATCGAATAATGGCGCTGCTTATTTTTGTTACTACTGTAATTACATCAACTGTTTTTGTTCCTGTCTTGATGGCATTGTTTTATCGAGGTCGAAAAACAGCAGCTGCTGGATTGATAAGTTGTACTGCTGGATTGATAAGTGTACTTACTTTTTATATCGGCTTGGCTCAAATAGGTGATTATAATGAAGTCTGGGGTACATATATTTTGACATTTTCAATTGGTGAGTATTCATTTTCTATATGGCAAGAATATGCTTTATTTTTCTGTTTACCGATCAGTTTAATTGGTTTTTTCATTGGTAATTATTTTGGAGAGTCTCAAAATGAGCAATTTCAAAATAAGGAGGCTTCATGACTGGTTGGGATTTTTTTACCTATTTATGTGCTATTTTTTTGGGCTCTAGTGGTGTAATTTTATTGTCTGTTTTTTTGAGAGATAGTTTTCGGTCTAAGCAGAAAGAATCAAGTGAATAAATATATTTATTTTTGGATTTAGAAGAGCTACTTATTAACTTTTCTTAGGCACCAAGTAGTAATTACCCCAATTAATGCAATAACAGTAAGAAATAGAAAGTAATTTTGATGGCCTGTGATGCCTGGATTCGCATCTAAAATTCTACCAGAAATTGAACCAAAAAATATATCTGGGGTGAAACCAACAAATGAAACTATTCCTATAGTGGTGCCAGTAATGTTTTTTGGTGTTTTAATTTCATTTACTAGGGCGAAATAAATGCCGCGTATAGCAAACACCATAAAGAAAGTAGAAAATATATTGATAAGAATAAATACTACTAATGAAGCTGAGCCATCAAATATCATAAAACCGATATATGTAAATATTAAAATAAAGAACGCAAGGAAAATAACGTAACTTGCAGCTATTCTGTCGGCTAAAAACCCAGCTAAAATAGCTGCAATTGGTCTGGCAAGAGAGCTATATGTAAATAATTTTGCAGCCTCTACTGCATTCATACCGAGAACTTCATAGGCATATAATGCCATATTATCTAAACCTTTGTATGTTGAGTAAGCACAAATAATAATAGCAGCATGTAACCAAACCATTCGATTTGAGAGTACCTTGATAAGGTTATTAAAATTTGTATTCTGCTTGTGATTACTGGTTATGCTCGGTTCAGGTAAGAACATCCAGATTAAAATAGCAGCAATTGCAGTTAATGCTGAGTAAAATAAAATAACAGTACGAAATCCATTTAGTTTTTGCGAAGTGACCGCTAGATTAATTTCACTGGGCAAAAAATTGGCAAAGATAAGAATCGCTAAAGCTGAGACTACTGAGGCTAATAAACCTCTTCCACCATCCAACAGACCAAATGCTTTCCCTTGTGTATAATCTCCCCCCCATTCTCTCGTCGCTTTAAGCATAGCTGCCCAAAATAAAAAGATAGTAGTTATACCCCAGTATCCATAGAGCATCATCATTCCTAATATATTAGGAAAAGTGCTCATATAAAGTCCACCAAAAGCGGTTAGTAGGAGAGAGATAGTCATCAATTTGCGCGCTGAGATTTTATCTGCAATTAAACCACCAAAAAAATAAGAGACCATTGCTGTTAATCCATAAACTGCAAATACATCACCTAAATTGGTGTTGCTCAAATTAAATAATTCTAGAAAACTGGGGCGAAAGAAACGCGCTAAGTGAAAAGGTAAACTGAAAACTAATTCACCTGCAAATATCAAAACAATCATTTGCAAGACACGATGCCAATTATTTATGCTCATAACGAAGAGACTATTCTATATGACAAGAAAATGGAAAAAAGAAATCGATCTAGAGGCTTCATTTTATTCTGCAAAAAAACTTATGCATTGATAAGATAATCTTTTGAATATAAATACGAGATAACTATTTCCATAATAATTGCATTTTTAGGCACTGCTTTGCTTTATGCTGCAGTGGGCTTTGGTGGAGGATCTACATACAATGCAATATTAATATTAACTGATATTAATTATATAATGATACCGATTATTGCACTTACCTGTAATCTTATTGTGGTCAGTGGAAATAGTCTCAGATACTTTCAAAATAACTTAATCCCTTGGAAATTTACCCTGCCTGTGGTGGGCTCATCAATTCCGTTTGCTTTCGCCGGCGGACTTGTGATGGTAGATGAAGTTCTCTTTATAAAGATACTAGCTTGGGCATTACTTTTTTCTGGCCTAATGATGCTTTACAGAAAAAAATATCTGAGTATTTCTTTGCTGAAGTTTAATAAAATAGTTGTATTAATATTCAGTTGTGTTTTGGCTGCATGTTTGGGTTTTATTGCTGGATTGGTTGGTATAGGTGGCGGCATTTTCTTCGCTCCATTATTGCATTTAACACAACTGCTGCCGGTAAAAAATATAACAGCATTTAGTAGTTTTTTTATTTTAGTCAACTCCTCAGCTGGTCTAATTGGGCAATTTATCAAGTATGATGGGATGAATATCGATCTTCTTGAAAGTCAATATTTTTGGCTGTTACTTGCTGTATTTGTAGGTGGTCAAATTGGTTCTCATTTGAGCGTTCACAGAATTCAACCTATTGTAGTGAGAAGATTAACTGCAGTTTTAGTGATTTATGTAGGATGTAGATTACTATTCATATAAGATTAATTTAGTTATGTAATTTTCTTTTATATCAGAGGTGTTATGTGGGTTTAGAAATAAGAAAGTTTGTTATTCATGACGAGGAAACGCTAATTGAAGGCTTTTGCGAAGCAGAAAAACCTCTGAGAATGTTTGCCGTTGCAGCAGTGATAAAAAATCCTTGGGCGGGTCATTATGTTGCTGATCTGAAACCAGAAATTTTAACAATTGCCCCTCCATTAGGAGAGGAGTTAACACAACGTATTACATCAATAGCTGGTGGCGGTGAAAAAATAGAGGCTTATGGAAAAGCTGCCGTTGTTGGTTTGGATGGTGAAATAGAACATGCATCAGCATTGATTCATACACTTAGATTTGGTAATTATTACCGGGAGGCAGTGGGAGCCAAAAGCTACCTGTCTTTCACCAATACACGCGGCCCTGCAGATGCGCCAATTATGGTGCCCCTGATGGATAAAAATGATGCAGGGCGTCGTTCACATTATCTAACGATACAGTTTTCCATCGCAGACGCACCTAGAGCAGATGAGATCGTGGTTGTTTTAGGTGGCTCTATTGGTGGTCGCCCACATCACCGAATTGGTGATCGCTATCAAGATTTGAAAGATCTCGGTCATGATGCAGACAATCCTGCCTCGGTATAAAACTACAAATAATCTTGCCTATTATAAAGTGGGTCAAGGCCCATTAATTTTAATGGTACATGGAGTAGGCCTTAGAATAGAAAGCTGGACTGCTCAAATTGAATTCCTCAGTAAAAATTTCACTGTTATTGCCATTGATTTGCCAGGACATGGAGAGAGTTCCAATTTAGCTTCCTCACAGATTGGTATTGCTCCTTATGTAGAGCAAGTTAGTTTATTTATTGAAGAATTAATACAAGAAAAATTTATAATTATTGGGCATTCCCTGGGTGCGCTTATAGCAATTAACTTTGCGGCGCAATTTAATCATAAGTGCCATGCAGTGATAGCTTTAAATTGTATTTATCAGAGAAGTGATGAAGCTATGAAGCAAGTACAACTTCGGGCTAAAAAAATTGCTTTGAGAGAAATTGAAGAAGTAGCAGAAGCTACTGTTGAGCGTTGGTTTGGGAGAAATTCATCTGATCAGTTGGCTGATATTTGTTATCAATGGTTGCAAGACTGTAATATTGAGGGATACATCAAAGCTTACAATGCTTTTGCTAATGTGAGGGGAGCTTCTGATAGTTTATTAGCTTTGAATAATTTGCCCGTAGCTTTTATAACAGGTACGTTAGATACAAATTCTACAATAGCAATGAGTCAAAATATGGCTAAAGAATGTTTGAAAGGCACAGCAAAAATTGTCTGTGGTGCTGGACACATGGCCCAAATGAGTCATTCGACTGAAATTAACAGGCTCATAGAGTCATTTATCTCGACAATTAAACTTAGAACAAGTTGATGCCATGAAATTCTCTTTATTCGCACATATGGAACGCACTAATAATGAGCAATCTTATGCGGATCTTTACGAGGAATTTATTGCACTATGCGAACTAGCGGAACAAGGTGGAATGCATACAATATGGACTGGAGAACATCACTGTATGGATTTTACTATTGCGCCAAATCCATTTATCAATATTGCTGATTTGGCTGCAAAATTTAAAAATATTCGTTTAGGTACTGGTACTATTATTGCCCCATTTTGGCATCCAATAAAAATTGCAGGTGAATCTGCAATGACAGATATTATTACATCTGGAAGATTGGAGTTAGGTCTGGCAAGAGGAGCTTATAGCTATGAGTACGAACGCTTAATGCCAGGAATGGATGCATGGGAAGCTGGTGCTAGACTGAGAGAGATAGTCCCAGCAATAAAGGGATTATGGCGAGGGAATTATAAACATGAAGGCAAGTACTATGAGTTTCCTAAGTCCACCTCCACTCCAAAACCACTTCAAAAGCAAGGGCCACCTATATGGATTGCGGCTAGAGATCCGAATAGTCATGAATTTGCCATAAATAATGATTGTAATGTACAGGTAACTCCACTCTGGCAGGGGTACGAAGAAGTGGAAAGTTTGATCAAACGTTTTCAGGAGGCTAAAAAGAAATGCAACCGACAATCTTTAGCAAAAATTATGTTACTTCAACATACATTTGTGAGTAACAATAATAAAGAGTTGGAACAGGCGACTAACTCTTTTAGTGAGTTTTATGCTCATTTTGGTGCTTGGTTTAAGAATGAAAGACCGGTAGATCAAGCGCGTATAAAAGCACTATCAAAAGAAGAAATAGAATTAATGGATATGTATTCACCTTCGATTTTAAAAAAGAATTTAGCAATTGGAAGTGTGGATGAAATAAAAGACTTAATCAAAAAATACCAAGATTTAGGTTATGATGAATTTGCCTATTGGGTTGATTCTGGGATGGATGTAGATTTGAAGAAAGCTTCTCTTAAGAAATTCATTAATGAAGTTATGCCTGAATTCATTTAATTCATGGGTATAGAGTTATGAGCCAGCAAACAAAATTACCACATTATCCAATGTATATTGATGGTGAATTCATAGAATCATCTAAGATTGAGCTTTGCAGTATTAATCCTCATAATGGAAAACCGTGGGCAACTTTTGCCAATAGTGAGCCAAAGGAAATTGAACGAGCAATCATGGCAGCCAGACAATCACTGCATCAAGGTGAATGGACTGAAATGCTGCCAACTGAGCGTGGCAAGTTATTATTTAAGCTTGCTGATCTTATTGAAGAGCATGCAGCATTAATTGGAGAAATAGAAACCAATGATAGTGGTAAGCTGTTAGCTGAAACTGCTACACAAACGAAATATGTGGCTGACTATTATCGTTATTTTGCTGGTTTAGCTGACAAAATTGAAGGCGCGACTTTGCCAATTGATAAACCAGATATGCATGTTTTTACTACGAATGAACCTATCGGAATTGTCGCAGCAATAGTGCCATGGAATGCGCAGATGTTTCTTACAGCTACAAAACTTGCACCAGCACTGGCGGCCGGTTGTGCAGTTATAATAAAAGCATCCGAAATTGCACCTTGTGCATTATTGTACTTTGCTAAATTAATTCATGCAGCAGGTTTCCCTAGAGGGGTGGTATCAGTAGTTACTGGAGATGCGGCTAATTGCGCAATTCCTTTGACGACTCATCCTGATGTTGATCGAATTGCTTTTACAGGTGGACCTGACACCGCGAAGCAAATTATTAGAAATTCGGCTGAGAATTTTGCGGTAACAACTCTCGAACTAGGTGGTAAATCACCTATTCTCGTTTTCGATGATGCAAATATTGAGAGTGCGGTTAACGGAATTATAGCTGGTAATTATGGTGCTTCAGGACAATCCTGTGTGGCTGGCTCGAGAGTGTTGGTTCACAGAGCGATCAAGAAAAAATTAATAGCTAAACTAATAGAAAAAGTTAATTTAATTAAGGTAGGTTCACCGACCGATCTTGAAACACATATTGGACCTTTGTGTACCGAGCAGCAAATTAAATTGATTCAGGTGACACTTAAGAAGGCAGAATCACAGGGCGCAAAGATTATATTTGGGGGTAAGAGAAAAGATGGTGAGGGTTATTATTTTGAACCAACATTGGTAGATTGCCATAATGATTCTATTGCTACACTTAAAGTTGAAATGTTTGGACCAGTTATGTCAATGCTAACGTTTAGTGAAGAGCAAGAGGCTATTGATATGGCAAATAATACTGATTATGGGCTTGGTTCTGGTGTGTTTACTGATAATCTTGCGCGAGCTCATCGGGTATCAAAGAAGATCAGAGCTGGCATATGCTGGATCAATAGTTATCGTGCCATTTCACCAATAGCTCCATTTGGTGGTTATAAACAATCTGGCTACGCACGAGAGGCTGGGCTTCAATCAATAAATGATTATCTTAGGACAAAAACTACTTGGATTAACATTTCTAATGAACCCATGGCAAATCCATTTGTTATGCGATAATACTTATCAAAATGACAATTCTGATTAAGAGAATTGTATTTATTCTTTTATTGATGTGGTGTCACTAATTAAAGATTTAATCAGAGAAATTGCCATAAGGGCCATGACTACTGAGAAAGGAAGTGCACCAATTATCATTACTGAGCGTAATGCATCCATTCCACCAGCGGTCAATAATACACCTATAAGCATTGAGAATAATAAGCCCCAGATAATTATATGCTTAGCTTGTTTTTGATTTTGACTTCCACCCGAAGCTAAAGTGTTAATTATTAGGATACCTGAATCAGCTGAAGTGACTAGGAATGTCACTAATAAAGTTACAATCAGAATAGAAAGTCCGACTGCCAGTTCAGGCGTGAGAATGAGATTTATTGTTTTAAATAATTGGGCTGAGATATCTGCATTGACAATCGCACCTTGAGCTAAACCAGAAAGCTCCATATCTATTGCCGTGGCTCCAATAAAACTGAACCAAACTAAACAAATTAGAACAGGAATGATCATAGCGCCCAGAACATACTCACGAATTGTTCGACCTCGCGATACACGTGCGAAAAATAATCCAACAAATGGTGCGAATGCGATCCACCAAGCCCAATAGAAAATTGTCCAAGCTCCCTGCCAATCTTGCAGCGCAATTGATGTTTCACTACCAGAATTTTTCCAGACTGTTATTGACATCATTGGTAAGGCAACCAGGTAATCCCAAATGGTGAAGAAAAATGTTTGTAAGGCAAACAATGTTGCCCCAAAGAGAATAAAGAACATAATTAAGAAGATTGATAAGCTCATATTGATATTAGATAACCATTTTATTCCTCTTTTTAAGCCGGATAAGGCGGATAAGCATGAGGCGCAAACGATCAAGGTTAAGCCAAATAATTGAGCCATTAGAGTAGGTTTACCACCATTATCAATCAGCCAACTCGCACCAGTAATATTAAATAATCCAGAGGCAAATTGTGATACACCAAACCCTATTGTTACGCCTAATCCCACAATGGTGGCTAAGATAGCAACAATATCGACAACATTACCTATAGTACCAGACATGGTCTGACCAAATAGAGGTTCAAGCCCACTCCTAATGGTTAAAGGTAATTGGCGATTGTATGATAAATATCCGAGAGACAGACCGACCACACCAAAACAAGCCCAAGCAGTTAAACCATAGTGCAACATAGCCCATTTATAAGCATTTCGAACATTATTCATGTCCAGCCCGTCAGATAAACCTCTGATGGTATCGGGGCTGTTAGTAAAATGAGTAATCGGCTCCGCTGTTGAATAAGTCAGCATACCTATTCCAATACCAGCACCAAAAATCATAGACAACCATGAGAAAGTAGTGAACTCAGGTGTTTCATCTGGCCTGCCTAATTTAACATAAGCCGTCCTCGGCCAGATACAAAGACCCAAACAAACAAGAGTATAGAAAGCGGTTACGTAGATATACCAAGCACCAAATGTCTGAGTCGACCAATTCTGCAACTCAAGTAATACCTGTCCTGCTGAAGATGGCGAAAATCCTACCCAGGCGATCAACATTATAATAAGTAGTTTTGGTATTACAGCTACAACTCTATTGAAACCCTCATAAAAACCTGATTTTTCTGTATTTATTGATATTGTCTTTTGTTCTGAAAAGGGCGATTTACTCAAAATTATAGCTCCTTGATGTAAAGAGATTTCAATGAATTATTTAATCAGATTAATTAGCTCATTAACTTATTTTCTTAGATTGTAAAGACATTATGTTGTTGATAACAACAATCATACCTTATTTACAATAGTGAATTTAAGTAAAATCAATCACATTATTCTCCTGCTCCTTGCCTTGATTTTTCACTAGCTTCAACAAGTATCAGATCAGCAATCTTAGTAAGTTGTTGGTAGTGGTCAAACTTAATCTCAAGACCATCATTAATCTTCTGATACAAACGCTCGTTAAAATCATGGGTATTTACTTTCTGTATTATAGATTCACCTTGGATTTCATGTTCATTGGTATATGATTTGAGGGATTGAATATCATTCTTAGAGTAAATTAAATTCAGATAAGGTTGAAGATTTACGGCATATTTATTTAACTTGATTGTTTTATAAATCGGATAATCTTGATTTGGAGCAATTTTTGCAATATGTAAATGCTTTTGCTCAGTTTCTATCCACCAAGCTGTGGCGTGATACCCTCTCACGCTGACATTTTTGAGATTGACAAGGATAGTTTCTTGATGAGTAATATTATTTATAGTAGTAAAGCAGAGTCCATCCTCATGACATTTTGCTAATGTTAAATCACTGAAAATTCTGATCTTGTGAAGAATATTTTGACTGTTATCGCTCAGAATTAGACGTTGCTTACTCTCTTTTTTGTGTTTTATTAATGTATTATTTTTTTGTAGTGGTTTGTTTATTTCATCTAAAAGTGTTCTGATTCCATCCAGATCGTGTAATTCTAGCCATTGTACGATGGCTGCAATATCCTCGTAATCATATTGATGCTTATAATGTGATTCACAAACACGTGTTAGCAGTGCTTTAGATTCATTAACTGAAATTCTAATGAATTTCATTCCCTTTGCTCGATTCAATATTTGGCATCACCGGGAAGAACCATTCATCTTTATATTCATTGCTTATATCACTAACAATGGGGGCACCTTGAAACATCGTATTTCTAACCCAAAGTCGAGATTTTGGATCAAACTTTCCAACTCCAAAAAAAGATAATTTACATCTTAATAAATGAATTGGTAGAACATCTTTGTCGTTTAAATTGGCTTGAATTTCACCATAAGTGGTTTTTGACATAGTCTGTATACGCCGTATTATTTGACGATATTCAGGATGTGCGAAAATAAATTCTGCAACATTGTTAATTTTTAGTTCTGGCGATAGATTTTGTATTGTGGAATAACATTGTTCTATGGATCTGGCAATGCCAATTAGCATTTCTTTATCTGCACCTTTATCTATATTTCTTTCACCCAGTCTAGGTTCCATTTTCTCTTCAGATCGATACCAAAAAATGGCATCAGCATTTTCTGATTTAAAATTATATTTTAAGGCCCATTGATATTGATTTTGAATAATGGTTTTTAGTTTAGATAACTTCATTTCAGGAACAAGATCATATATTTCTTCAATTTCTTGATTCTTTTCAAATAGCAGCGCTTCTTTTGGATAAATCTCGATGAGCACTGTATTGATCAATTCTTGAGCTTCAATGCTAAAATTTTCTGCCACATACTGAGTTACTTGTTGCCATTTTTTTATTTTATCTTGTTGTTCTGTTACATAATTAGCTATTAAGCTGAGATCATCACTTACGTTGATATTAATTTCTTTCTGTGTCAGGTTGTTAGTTGTTATTTGATTTAGATGTATGATGGCTCGACTTACTAATAACAGAAATGATGCTAATTTATTTTTATCTGGAGAGGTGTCATTTAATACTTTTGCCAAGACTCTCTCGCGAGTCTCAATCCAGTTATTAATTAGAAGTGGATGTTTGATGAGAAATGGCGCCATCCCAAGCCCAGTGGCATTACCGATACCAATGTACCTTTTGATACTCTTATTGAGTTTAACTGCTGTCTTTGGATTACGTTGATGCGCTATGTGATCTGCTTGATCCAAGCTAAATTGTCTAATCAAGAAGCATGAAAACATTTCAGCAGAAAATGGCTCTGAAAAATCCGCATACGATGTTTTAACTTTATCCCAATCGGCCATACCAAATTTTCCACTACCATAAACCGCTGTTGTGCGATAGAGATAACCCACTTCGTTAATTTTTTTGATACAGGGTTGTTTTCCAGAGCTCAGTTCATTGATTACGTAATCAAAATTGCGACTACTTTTATTGGCTCTAGATAGAACAACACTATTCGAAGTCATTCTCCCTTTTTCTTGGAGTGGAACATTTTCTTTGAGAAATATTAAATCTTTTGGATTGAAGACTCCGTGCCTAAGCGTTACCGTCATATCCCATGCTTCCGCTATCACTCTATCACTTCGAAGTTCTGGGTCGAGAAAATTGGCAAAAACAACAAAATGGAAATTATTTGATGGAGTTTTTATTTCATAAACCGCTTCACCAAAGCCATCTTTATCTAGATTAAATAGTGTAAGACTAATATCCCATTGCTCAGTCATTACCTTACGAATTAATTTGCGCATAAAGCTTAATTTATAGGGATAAAAGCTCCCTAGACGTTTTAGATCCATAACTACTTCAGGAGTTCTTAGACCAATATCTTTTGCTTCTAATTGATGATTCAGACTACCCATTATTTATAGTATCCAGAGGGGTGAATGAAGATTTGAAAAAATTGTACCAATTTCCACCCATTATTTTTTTAATATCTTCATCACTAAATTTGGTTGCCTTGAGCCCATCGATTATATTTTGAAAACCTAGATTATTTTCAAACCATGCAGGTTGTTTTGGCCATGTTGGTTGAGTTGCTGTACCTTCACCGTAATCTGGTGTGAGAGACCATCTGCCACTTCGCATCCATTCTAAGATTGTATAATCCCAATTAAGACAGAGATCAGAGCCTATGCCAATATGATCGATACCCATCAATTCAGCTGTATCATAAATCATGTTACAAAAATCTTCCAAGGTACAAGCAGACCCATTAGCCAGATGAAATGGGTAAAGACTTACGCCCAGCATACCTTCTGACTGACTTAAATTCTTGAGTACTGTATCGGATTTGTTCCTCAAAGCATCATGAAAAGAGGACGGATTTGCATGAGTTATTGCAATTGGTCTTTCTGAGATCTCTATGGCTTCTAAAGTAGATAATTCGGCACTATGGGACATATCAATAATCATACCCAAACGATTCATTTCTTTGATTGCTACTTTGCCAAATCGTGTAATGCCGGAGTCGCCATCCTCATAACAGCCTGTCGCAAGGAGGCTCTGATTGTTATAGCTAAGTTGCATGATACGCGCACCCATGCGATGCATTTTTTCAATTAGACGGACATCATCTTCGATCGGCGAGCAATTCTGGAAACCGAATATAATGCCAATTTTCCCATTTTTCTCTGCAGTAGTGATGTCATCGGCAATTTTAATCGGCATGATGAGGTCAGCATGATCATTAAATTTTTTGTCCCAATTTACTATGTTTTCTGTTACTTCTTTTTTATTCTCCCAATAGGCGATAGTGACATGAATAATATTCACGCCACCACGTTTTGCCTGCTCAAAAAGCTCTCGATTCCAGTTAACATACTGAAGGCCATCTATGATAAGGATATCATGCGCATTCATGAGTTAATAATCCTCAATTTATTAGATATATTTTTCATGATGAGAGGTAAGTGGTTTTCACTATTGAATAAAATTCTTTGGCATAGGTTCCTTGTTCGCGTGGACCGTAGCTTGATGCTTTCCTGCCACCAAAAGGAACATGATAATCAGTACCCGCTGTTGGTAGATTAACCATAACACAACCTGAAGATGAGTGGCGCTTGAAGTGTGAGGCATCTCTTAGTGATTGCGTTATAATTCCTGAGGTTAAGCCGAAATCTGAATCATTTGATACCTCCAATGCTTCTGCATAATCTTTGACTTTTATAACACAAGCAATAGGTCCAAACACTTCATCTCGATTAATTTTCATCTGATTATTGGTGTCAATAAATAGAGTAGGGCGCATATAAAAACCGTCATTAGCTAACTGCATAGATTCATCACCAGCGACCATTTTTGCACCAGCAGTTATCGCAGCATCAATATATGTTTTATTTTGATTGAATTGACGTGCATCAACTACTGGACCTATTTGTGTCGACTTATCTAATGCATCGCCAACTTTTAATGCTTTAGTTGCCATAATCATTTTTTCAATAAATTGATCATGTATACCTGCCTCAACAATCAACCTAGAGGAAGCAGTACATTTTTGACCAGTACCAAAAAATGCCCCATTAATAGCGCATTGAATAGCAGTATCCATATCAGCATCATTAAGTACTACTAGAGCATTTTTACTACCCATCTCCAGTTGAACGCGCGTCATATTTTTAATTGCATCTTGAGCTATAGCATTACCTGTTTTGACAGAGCCTGTAAAAGATATAGCATCAATATCTTTTGATTGAGAAAGTGCCTGACCAGCAAGTGCTCCTGGACCCTGTATGCAATTAAATACCCCTTTTGGTAATCCACTTTTTTCCATAATTTTTGCAAAAGCAACAGCACTGGCTGGAACAATTTCAGAAGGCTTAAGTACCACACAATTTCCATAGGCTAGTGCTGGTGCTATCTTCCATGCGGCAACGGCAATAGGGAAGTTCCAAGGCGTAATTACTCCAATAACTCCCAAAGGCTCTCTAGTAACTTCAACATTAATATTAGCTCTCACCGATGAAGTTATTTCACCCATTTGGCGTAAAACCTCTGCCCCAAAGTACTGAAAAAACTGACCTGAACGATATACCTCACCAATACCCTCAGCTAGTGGTTTCCCTTCTTCTTTGGCAATGATTTCTCCAAGTTCAGGACTCTTGGCGATCAGTTCGCTTCCAATAAAATCAAGTATTTTTTTACGCTCTTCCAGTGAACTAAGAGACCATTTTTGGAATGCATTTTTCGCACTTTGGATCGCTAATTTGCAATCATCGCTGGTAGCGGCACTGAATGAACCAAGACAATCATTTATATTAGAAGGATTGATACTGTCAAATGCTTGACCATTATTAGACCATTCACCATTAATAAAATTACTATTTTGTGTAGCTGACATCTGCAGTTTCTCCATTTAGATATGATTATATCTATAACATTTAATTATTATTGTAACTATTTTTATACAAGATCACCTAGCATATTTTTCAATGGCTCTAACCACGGCTCAAAGTTTTTCCATTGCTCTAATCCGCTCTTATATATTGGTTGTCTGACTTGCTCAGAACTCGGAGTTCTAACATTTCGGGCTGTTTGATGAAAATTGATGCAGTTCTCTTCAAAAGGCAATTGGCAATATTTAAGTATCCGTTCTACTTCATGATCGAGATCAGCTACAACATTTTCATATTGAACGCGCAGTATTTTATTTGGTAGCACTTTATCCCAGTGATCCATTAGATTTTGATAATTTAGATAATAAGCACCAATATCCTCTAATCCATAAGAAAATTGCTGGCCACTGGCAAATAATTGTTTAAAGCCACTAAAACAACAGGCCATGGGCTTGCGTCTTGCGTCAATAATTTTGGCATTCGGAAGTATAAGTTGAATGAGACCGATATGGCGAAAATTATTGGGCATTTTGTCTATAAAGTAAGGCGCCTTATTTCTATGAATACGAGTTTCCTCGATATAGTTTTTACCAAATTCATGTAATTGATTATCATTTAAAGTCAGCAGATTTTCTGGGTAATCAGGTGTTTCATTAATAGTTTTTCTGCCTGCTAATTTATAAGCAAGTGCAGGTATATTAGGTAACTCATGCGTACCGTCAACTTGAGAATGTGATGCTAGAATTTGTTCGAGCAAAGTGGACCCCGCTCTTGGTAGCCCAACGATAAATATGGGGTCTGGAGCTGGAAAACCTTTATTTTGGTTTCGATCGAATAATTTTTGGTTGCAGTGTATTTGTTGTAAACCAAGAATTTTATGCATATTTTCTTTTGTGTAATGTTGTTTTGTTTTTTGTAAGTGATTGCCTCGTTCGTAGTAAAAGAAAGAGCTCTTGAAATTTTTTATATCTTCATAGTGCTTACCAAGGGCAAAACATAGATGGATTTTATTTATTATTGAAGTGGATTCCTTACCTTCTTGGGTTATCATCAATTCGACTTCGTGCGCTGTAAACATATAAGTTTTTAAGTTAGCCATGCTCCAATAAGCATCACCATAATCGTTTTTTGCCGTATAAGCTTTACGATAAGACTCAATTGCTTCCTTGATATTACCTATAGTTTTGAGTGCATGGCCGTGTACTAATCTCAATTCTGGGTCATTTGGAGTTATCTTATTTGCTTTATTGTATATTTTAAGTGCAGTTTTATAGTTACCGACTGCTACACATTGATTGGCATAAGCTATTTGAAATTTGAGATTATTAGGCTCTTTATTTTTCAGTAGTTTTGCTTGTTCGAGAGATTGTTTGTATTTCTGTCGCCTATACAAAACAACCATGTAGTCATGCCTCGTAAAAGTGTTGTCTGGTTCATACTCCAGTGCTTTTTCGAGAAGAAATTCAGCATCATCTAAAACATCAGCAGCCACACCAAGACTAGCCAGCAAGCGCATACCCTCAACATTTTTTTTATTTTTAAGTAAAAATTTACGACATAACTTTTCTGCATTATAGGTATGACCTTCTGCGATCATATTTCGCACGCTTAGTAATTCAGTGGGCAGTGCTTTTAATTTTTCATATTCAAATTGGGTAATTTTGGCACTATCTAAGTTACCCTGTTTAGTATGAATTTTAGTTAACCCAGCCCAGCTGGCAATCAATGAGTTATTTAGTTTTACCGCATGTCGATAAGCAAATAGAGCCTGGCTCATAAATCCAGCAGCCATGCATACATGACCTTCCTCTTGAAAAGCGCGACCATAACCTGGGCGAATTTTTTTTAAATTCCTCAGAGTTTCAAGCGCATCTTCAAGTCGATTCAGATATCTTTGGCACACAGCCATGATATAAAGTGCTTGGCCATTTTCTGGAAAATGAATAAGAATTTCTTCGGTCTTCTTTTCCGCTTCAACCAAGCGACTGTGCTCAAGTAAAAATCTGGCTTCTTCCAATGCTTCTTCGAGATTTAAATTCTGTTTCATAACTTAATAAAAATTATTTATTGGCAAACACTAAGAAAAAAGGCGAGCCTAAGCTCGCCTTATTTTCCTATGCGTATATACAATCTACGCTAGTGGATGACTTAGAAGTCGTAAGAGACTCTCACACCCATTGTACGAGGACGGTTAGTAGTAACTCTTTCAAAAAAGTCTTGTCTGTTGATATGCAATTGCGCACGTTCGTCAGTCAAGTTTTTGATATAGAATTCCATGCCCCAGTTATCTTTGATATTTTTCATACCAAGTGAAGTATCAAGTACTGTGTAAGCTTTTTGATATGTATTTGGCTCATCTGTAGTATCTACGATTGAGTTAAGCGCTTTACTTGCATGCTTCATACCCAATTGATAATACATGTTTCCTTCAGCTGTCTCCCATTCGTACTTACCACGAATAGTATATTGCGATTCAGGAGTCAAAGGTAATTCTCTTCCTTCGTCTTGAACAACAAGAGCAAATGCTGGGTCAACTCTAGTTAACTCAGTATCGTTAAAGGAACCAGCTGCATAGATAGTTAGATTATCTGTTGCTGCCCAAGTGATATCCCCTTCCATTCCTTTGATTTCTGCATCTCCACCATTATCAACCAGTGTAAATATTGAGATGTTTTGTGAATCGAAATGAGATACTTGGATGTCTTTCCAGTCAATCATGTAAATTGCACCGTTAAAGCGCATACGACCATCAAACATGGTTGCTTTCCAGCCCAACTCAGTGCTTTCCATAACATCGGATCTAAATACATATGGTAAACAGTAACCTGGGAAGCCAGTGCTTGCTTTTGCATCAATAGCTCCTTTGGTGCCACACTCTATTTCATTAGCGAGACCTGCATTTGCTTTATTATTAGCAGTTGCATCGTAAACACCCATCTTAGCAGCGCCACGGTTGAAACCACCCGGACGGTAGCCCTCTGACCATGTCGCATAGACTAAGAGATCATCAGTTGGCGTATAAGACAAAGTAAATTTCATCATAGTGTCTTTGGTATTTAACGGTCTGATTGCTGATGTAAATTTAGTTGCGTAATCACGTCCACCAGTGACAGTTGGTCTGACATCATTTGTTGGATCAGCATCATCAACCAACAATGGTCGATTACCGTATCTCCACGCTCCATAACCTGTAAAGTTATAATCTAGATCATACTTACGGGCACTTACAGCAACATTTAGCTCATCACTAAGCTGAAAATCAATTTCACCGAATAAAGCAAACTGTTCTTCAGTTCTGAGATTATCATTTCTGAATTGAGTAGCTGCAGATGTAACACCTCTTGCATTAGCAGAAGCCCCTCCAAATGTTCCAGGTGAAGCATTGATATTAATTGGAGAAAATCCTGCCTCATAAGGAGCTAAGTAATTAAAGTTACCGATATGCTTAATTTCAAAATCTTCAAAGAACATACCACCTTGCATGTTTACGATACCATCCCAATTTGTTGCAAAGCGAAGTTCGCTGGTGAGACGTGTCATTTCGTTTTGAAGTCCCACTGCGTTTGCAGGTGTCCCACATTCAATTACGCCAGGATTCCCACTTAGCGTAGGATCATAACCATATCTTGCTACTGTGTTTGCTGCCGCTGTCGTTACGTTTCCATCGGCATCTTTAACTTGAAGTGTTTCCCCTACGCCCGCACCAGTATAATAACTACCAGTTAAGTATTCACATTGATAACCTGATATAGATCCACCAATATTGGTATATCCAGTGTAGTCTAGTTGGGCATCAACTGAACGATCCATGTATGCACCTGTATACACGAGATCTATATCACCCATTGAGCCATTTAAAGTCCAGGCTGTTTGCGTGAACGTATCATCAAGTTTATCAGGAGTGAAGCGTGAGACTTTTAAATCACCTTTAGCGAGATCATAGTCCCATACACCCTCTGTTTTAAGAGATTGTGTTGTATTTTGCAGAAGGAGATCCCAATTATCATTGAGTATCCATTTAAGACCTAATCTGGCTCCAGCATAATGTGCATCGTTAAAGTCATCTTCAGCAGTTGATGAGTTATTTGCAGATTGATAGCTAACTGGAATGACTGTTCCTGCTTTTATTTCTGTGCCATTAAAGAACCTAGTGTCTTTCGCATATTTGACACCCGTGGTTTTTGGGAATGTAGGGTTAACAGCATTACTTGCTGTAAATGAACCTTCTACGTTATCAATGTAGCCACCTTGATTATCGTTATAAAGCGCCATTCTGAAGGCCATTTTTCCTTCTACTAGAGGAATATTAAGCATCATTTCAGCCGAGTTTGAGTTTTCACCGCCGTCTGTTGACGCGAAGCCACCATTAAAACTCGCTTGGAACTCATCGATTACTGGCTTATTAGTAATTAATCTTACCGTTCCAGCCATTGAGCTCGCACCATAAAGAGTACCTTGAGGACCAGGAAGTACCTCGATACGCTCCATGTCTGTTACGTAAACATCTAAATTACGACCACCAGAAGTAACTGGCTGTTCATCTAGATATAACGCAACGTTCGGTGCTGAACCTTGCGATTCTGCTACAGTGATATTGATCGCGTCGACTGCGGCACCACGAATGTATATCTCATTCTGACCAGGCCCACGTCCACCAGCATTAACACTTGGTAAGTATTTTACGTAATCACTGAAACTTTGAATATTTTCATCTTCTAATCTTTGTGCGTCCATTGCTTGTACGGCAAGAGGAATATCTTGCATACTGGCTGAACGTTTTGTTGCAGTAACTGTAATTTCTTCAATGGCTTGCGCATGCACTGCAGAAGCTGCTGTGCTCGCTGACATCGCGAAAAGTACTGCTTGATGTACCTTATTTACCTTAAGCATATCTGGTTTCCCCCGCGGCTTTTTATTTGCCTGTTGTGCTTAGTTATATAAAACATTACTTAGTTAATTATGTATTTTTTTACCATCCATAAAAAAAAGATAGTTAAATAGACACACTAATGCATGAAATTTAAAGTAGTTGGATCAAAACTACAAGTAAATTATTTAATAATTACAGTTTTTTGTTATTTTTGTTGCTTAAAAACAACAATCGAATATAACTATCTATCACTGTTATTTAAAATAAACCTGTAATATTTTTTAAATTATCCACTCCGATGTTTTCAGAAGCAGGTTTTCTTGGTAATCCTGGCATAGTCATTACATCGCCACAAACGATGACAATAAACTCAGCTCCCGCTGCTAAACGAATTTCTCTTATAGGTACATCATGACCGCTGGGCGCGCCGGTGAGTTGTGGATCTGTTGAAAAACTATAC
This sequence comes from uncultured Woeseiaceae bacterium, assembly GCA_902510755.1. GTDB lineage: Bacteria > Pseudomonadota > Gammaproteobacteria > Steroidobacterales > Woeseiaceae > SP4260. Next base: position 20,861 of record CABXCS010000002.1, read on the forward strand.
TGTGTTTTTGCCATGCACACCGGATAATGACCGTAGCCTTCATTTTCAAAGCGCTCAAATTGTGCTCGAACTTTTTTGTCAGCGATTATATCTTCTGCGCCATAAATTGTTCTGGCAATATGCCGCGCTTTATCCCAAAGCTTCATGTCATCATCATAGAGTGTTCTGAATTGAGACTGTTGATTCTCAATCATTGAGGCAACGTGCGTGGCAAGTGCTTCAGCTCCTTTTCCACCGTCCAACCAATGTGATGAAATCTTGCAAGCCACATCAAAATGTTGACAATAATCAATAATGGCTTGGTGTTCTTGTTTGGTGTCAGTTACATAGTCATTGATTGCAACAACCACAGGAACGCCATACTGCCCTATATTACGAATGTGACGACCTAGATTTTCACAACCGGTAATAACAGCCTTAACATTTTCTTGTTGTAGATCTTCCTTTTTAACACCACCGTGCATTTTAAGCGCTTTAGTAGTTGCTACTAGAACTACTGCGTCTGGATGCAATCCCGCTTTGCGACATTTGATATCGAAGAATTTTTCAGCACCCAGATCAGCTCCAAACCCCGCTTCAGTAACAACGTAATCAGCGAGTTTTAATGCAGTCTTAGTAGCCATTACTGAATTACAGCCATGAGCTATATTTGCAAATGGACCGCCATGCATTAGCGCAGGATTATTTTCTAAAGTTTGTACAAGATTAGGTTGAAAAGCATCTTTCAACAGAGCAGTCATTGCGCCTTGAGCATTCAATTGATTTACTTTTACAGCCTCTTGATTGCGTGTATAACCAATGACAATATTTCCAATACGTTGCTGCAAATCATCAAGATCTGTAGCTAAACAAAATACCGCCATAATTTCTGAAGCCACAGTAATATCGAAACCACCTTGGCGAGGTATTCCATTTCCCGGACCGCCAAGACCAGTAGTGATGTCCCTCAAAGCGCGATCATTCATATCCACAACCCGCTTCCAAGTAATTCTTCTTGGGTCTATGTTTAATTTATTTTCCCAGTGTATATGGTTGTCAATTATGGCTGATAGAAGATTATGTGCTGCACCAATAGCATGAAAATCTCCTGTAAAATGCAGATTAATATCTGTCATTGGAACAACTTGGGCATAACCACCTCCAGCTGCACCACCTTTCATACCAAAGCAGGGCCCCAGACTAGGCTCGCGCAGGCATATCATGGCACGTTTACCAATGTGACATAATCCATCGACCAAACCTACGCTGGTTGTTGTTTTTCCTTCTCCTGCCGGAGTAGGTGATATAGCAGTTACGAGAATAAGGCGACCATCTTTTTTATTTTTCAGTGCATCAATACTCTCATAAGTAAGTTTGGCTTTATCATTACCATAAGGGATTAAATCAGCTGCCTGAATATCTACTTTGGCTGCGATATCTGTGATCGGTTTTTTAGATGCCGCTTGGGCTATTTCGAGATCAGAGAGGTAGTCTGTCATAATATTTTCCTGGCAATATTGCCTAATGTGATTAATGCTATTTATTCTATGGCGAGCAGTCTAAAGAGGAAATTGGTTTTTCTCAAATTTTGGTCCCATATTGTGGTGAAATACTTACGTATAATTTTTTGCTTATTACGTGAAGTAATTGATTTTGATTCTCGCATGAGTAAAGGTTTTTATGATTCTTACGCATAGTGCAATACTTATAATATTGAGCTAATATTATGTCGTTATTATACATAATAATGTCGTTATTGAATAAGCAATTACTTTGGATCTAGCAGAAAATCACGAATAAAATTAAGTAATTAAATTACTCGATATTGATAGGATCGAATAATCTCAGAAAGGGCAAGAAATGGTTGAAAGAAAACGTCGAAGAAAGCATGGCGGCAGAAGCTCGAAAATGGCAGCACGTCAATCTAGTTCGGTCAGTTCGACACCATTTATAGAACGTAATATTCCTTATTATGAGATTTTAAGCGAGGAAGGTTTAGCTCTGATCGAAAATAATGCAGAAGTTTTGCTCGAAGAAATTGGCATAGATTTTCGAGATTTCCCTGAAGCTTTAACCTTGTTTAAGGAAGCTGGTGCTGATATTGATGGTGAGCGTGTTCGCTTTCCAAAAGGACTTTGTCGTGGAATTGTTCAAGCAACTGCACCTAGTGAATATACTCAGCATGCCAGAAATCCACGGCGTAATGTAATAATCGGTGGACCGCGAACAGTATTAGTTCCTGCCTACGGGTCACCCTTCGTCCGCGATTTAGATAAAGGGCGACGTTATGCCACCATCGAAGATTTCAAAAACTTTGTTAAATTAGCGTATATGAGTCCACATCTCCATCACTCAGGTGGAACCATTTGTGAGCCTGTAGATGTTCCTGTGAACAAACGTCATTTCGATATGATCTACAGTCATATTAAGTATAGCGACAAACCTTTTATGGGCTCAGTCACACACCCAGATAGGGCTGCAGATACAGTTGCAATGGCCAAAATTCTTTTTGGTGAAAAATTTATAGAAGAAAATACAGTATTGACAAGTTTAATTAATGCTAATTCACCATTAACTTTTGATGCAACGATGTTGGGTTCTGCTACTGTTTATGCAAAGAATAATCAAGCCACTATGATTTCACCTTTTATATTAGCTGGGGCTATGTCACCGGTTTCTGTAGTAGGAACGGTTACTCAGATATTAGCTGAAGCGCTTGCAGGAATGGCTTATATTCAATTAGTTAAGCCAGGAGCGCCAGTTATATTTGGCACATTTGCTAGTGCAGTCTCTATGCAAACTGGGGCGCCCACTTTTGGCACACCTGAACCTAGTCAAATTATGACTATTGCTGGAGCATTAGCGAGACGCCTTGGTGTACCTTTTCGAAGTGGTGGTGGACTCTGTGCGTCAAAAATACCAGATGCTCAAGCAGCATATGAATCTGCTAATACATTGCAGGCCTCTGCTCTAGCTGGAGTTAATTTCATGCTACATACAGCGGGTTGGCTGGAGGGTGGATTATCCATGGGTTATGAGAAGTTTATTATGGATGCTGATCAAGCAGGTATGTTAAAGGTGCTTTTAAATGGAGTTGATCTATCTGAAAACGGTCAGGCTCTAGATGCATTTAGAGAAATTGGGCCAGGCGCACATTTTCTTGGCGCCGAGCATACGCAAAATAATTTTGAAGCTGCATTTTATAGATCTGAAGTGGCTGACAATAATAGTTTTGAGCAATGGGAGCAAGAAGGTAGTTTGGATTGTGCAATGCGAGCGAATAAAAAATGGAAACAAATGCTATCTGATTATAAGGCTCCAGATTTGGACCCTGGAATAGATGAGGCGTTATTAGAATATATCGCAAAGAGAAAATCTGAATTTGCTGACCGAGATTATTAACATAGTCTTGGCTTATCTTATTAATTGAACAAAGAGGGATTATATTATGAGTGATTCAAATGAAGAATATGATGATGAAGATATCATTTTGGCTGATTTATCAGATGATGAATTGGTTGAACAAATGCATGATGATCTTTATGACGGCCTGAAAGAAGAAATAGTAGAAGGTACAGAAATATTATTATCACGAGGCTGGACTGCAGATAAAGTATTAAGTGATGCACTGGTTGCTGGCATGAAGATTGTGGGCATTGATTTTCGTGACGGAATTTTGTTTGTTCCAGAGGTATTATTGGCAGCTAATTCCATGAAGGGTGGGATGGCAATATTACAACCATTGTTAGCTGAAACAGGAGCAAAACCAGTAGGGACTATGGTCATAGGTACAGTGAAGGGAGATATTCATGATATCGGAAAGAACCTTGTAGGCATGATGATGGAAGGTGCTGGTTTTGAAGTAATTGATATTGGCATAAATAACTCGGTAGAGGATTATTTTGCAGCTCTGGAAAAGCACAAACCAGATATTTTAGGGATGTCCGCATTGTTAACTACTACTATGCCTTATATGAAAGTTGTGATTGACGAGATGGTAAATACGGGCATACGTGATAATTATATTGTCTTAGTCGGTGGTGCTCCTTTAAATGAAGAATTTGGAACTGCAGTTGGTGCAGATAGGTATTGTCGAGATGCTGCTGAAGCCGCGGCTATTTCAGTTGCCATGGTAGCTGAACGTCAAGCCGCACAAGCATAATTATTAAAGTAATAAAGTCTGTATATGGCCATTAAGAAAATAACTATTTATTGGCGAGATATTCCTTCCCAAGTGTTGATTCAAAGGGGTCGAATTAGAAAGAAAAAAATGTTAACGCATCGCTTTCAAGAGGCAATAGATAGAGCGGCGATGCGAGCTGGAAAAGGCAGTAGTAATGCCTATATTGCAGAATGGAAAAGAGAAAGTGAGAAGTACGATAGTGACATGACTTCAAAAGATATTGATGAGATTTTGACTCAAGAAACTGCGTCTATAGAGAAAAGATATACTGACAATGATTTGTTAAAGCTCGTTCGTAATCATGGTAATGCAACAACTTAGATTAAAAATTACATTTTAGAGTAAGAAATTCATATGGAAAAGTTACAAGCCGCAAATAAAAGGATAGTTAGTGATTTAGAAAATGCTTATATGGAAGTCATCCCTTTCCCGGACATTGAAAAGAGGTTTGAAATTCTGAAAGCAAAATCTCACTTGGCAGTGACATGCTCACCTAGAAAAGGGGTTGATGAAACACTGCAGCTATGTGAAAAACTAGTTGATCGAGGGTTTCAAGTTACTCCCCATATAGCAGCTAAATGCGTCAGAGATGACGCCCACCTTGAATCAATTGTTGAGAGGATCGAAGCTTTAAATATTTCTAGCATATTTATTCCAGGAGGTGATCGCCCCGAACCATTGGGAAGATTCAGTGATTCATATCAATTACTTAATTCTCTGAGAAAGTTAAATCACAACATCAAAAGTATTGGGATAGCAGCTCACCCAGAAGGTCATCCTGATATTGATGAAACTATACTAATGGCTGATTTAATTAGAAAGAAAGATCTTGCGACTTATATTGTGACTCAAATGTGTTTCGATGCAAACATCCTCGGTGATTGGCTAGTCAAAATTAAAGATCTTGGAGTTAATTTGCCAGTATGGGCTGGTTTACCAGGGGTAATTGAGCGAGGGCGTTTACTCAAAACCTCATTGAGGATAGGGGTAGGTGATTCACTTCGCTTTTTACGTAAAAAATCTCAAGTTGCGTCTGAGTTAATGAGATCGAGCACCTATCATCCAGATGATCTGGTGGCTAATATTTCTAAATACAAGCATATCAATGCAACAAATCTTGCTGGTTACCATATATTTTGTTTTAACCAGATAGAGACAACAGAAAAATGGCGCGCAGAAACTATAGCGCTTATGTCCTAAGAGTCACAAAACATAAAATTCATTTAAAGGGTTGGAGATAGCTAATGACCATAACATCAATTACATCAGCTACAAAAGAAATCAAAATAGGTTTTGATCAACCGTTTGTAATCATAGGTGAGAGAATTAATCCAACTGGTAGGAAATTATTAGCCGAAGAGATGAAAGCTGATGATTTTAGTCGGGTGGAAGCGGATGCAATAGCACAGGTTGATGCAGGTGCTCATATGCTTGATGTTAATGCGGGTATACCCTTAGCCGATGAACCCGCTTTATTAGCAAAGGCTATCCAGGTAGTTCAAGCGGTTACCGATGTCCCATTATCAATTGACTCATCAATTGTAGCGGCACTTGAGGCTGGCCTCGCGGTTTATCAAGGGAAAGCTCTAGTGAATTCAGTAACTGGTGAAGAAGATCGCCTTGAGTCCGTATTACCCCTGGTAGCAAAATACAATTGTGCAGTTGTGGCAATCTCTAATGATGAAACGGGTATTTCTGAAGATCCAGATGTCAGATTCCAAGTTGCTAAGAAGATTGTTGAGCGAGCTGCAGATTATGGCATTTCTCATGAAAATGTAATTGTTGATCCCTTAGTTATGCCGATAGGTGCAATTAACAGCGCGGGGAAGCAAATTATGCATCTTGTTTCTCGCTTGAAAAATGAATTAAAAGTAAATACCACTTGTGGAGCTTCAAATGTTAGTTTTGGTTTACCAAATAGAAATGGTATTAATGCGGCCTTTCTCACGATGGCGATCGCTTCTGGAATGACATCAGCTATCACGAGTCCTCTCCATACAGAGACAATGCAGGCTGTTTTAGGCGCCAATGTTATGATGGGCCATGATCCTGATTGTTCTAATTGGATTAAGAGTTTTCGCGTTGTTAGTGACGGAAAAACAGCGAGAAGATCAAATAGACGTCGCAGAAGGTAATCAATCTTAGAGCTTTAATTTCTCATTATTTGGATCGTAAAGTGATCTTAGTGAAGCTTGAGCCGAGTAACGTTCAGTTGCAATTTCTATTTCAAAATTTGCATTATTTAGTTTTTCAGTAGTTAGTGCAGGCGCTTTAACATAACCCATCCCAATGGCTCTGCCCAAGCTATGGCCGTACATAGCTGAGCTCAGATAACCAACAATATCCTCATTCATCACAATAGGTTCGTTGTGATAAAGAAGTGGCTCAGGATCATCTAATTTAAATTGGACTAATCTTCTAGCAGGCAAACCCTGTGATTTCGCGTACAGAAAAGCATCTTTTCCAATAAAATCACCAGCATCTGGTTTAGCGATAAAAGAAAGACCAGCTTCTATCAGGTTATCTTCAGCGGCAATATCATGCCCCCAATGACGATAGCCTTTCTCGAGCCTCAGGCTGTTAAGAGCATGCATACCCACATCACGAATGTTATATTTTTTACCTTCTTCTTTAATAGCGAGGTAGATCTTTTTGACTTTAGCTGAAGGGATAAAGAGTTCCCATCCAAGCTCACCAACATAAGAGAGCTTTTGTATCCAGATTTTTAACCCCAGAAGTTCAGTATATTTTCCAGTGCTAAATTTGAAGTGATCATTTGATAAATCAACATCGACAAGGGCTTGTAATAAGCTTCTAGATTGAGGTCCTTGAACAGATAAACAGCCATAATCCAAAGTAATATTTGTTAGTTGAGTGTCATTTTTTAAATTTTGCTGTAAGTAGGACCAATCTCTTTGTAATGATGAAATACTTGTTATGACGTCAAAGGTATTCTCATTTAGTCTTGCAATTGTTACATCAGCTTCGATGCCTCCTCGCTCATTTAGCCACTGTGTATAAACAACTTTACCTGGCTTAACATCAATATTTGCGCAGCTTATGTATTGTAATTCCTGCTGTGCATTTTTACCGGTTACACGAAATTTTCCGAATGAAGAGATGTCATACACACCAACAGATTTTCTGACTGCAAGATGCTCCTCAGCATAGAATTTAAACCAGTTTTGTCGTTTATAACTGTATTTATATTCAGCATCTACCCCATCTTTTGTAAACCAATTCGCTCTTTCGAAGCCACCTACTTCACCAAAGCATGCCCCTTCTTTAGTAAGGGTGTTATGTAGAGGCGATTGCCAGAGATTACGAGCTGTTTGATATTGATAAAAAGGCCAATGCATTGCATAAGTATGACCAAGTGCTTCTGGGATTCTCGATTCAACGTATGACTGTGTTGTTTGAATTGAGTTATTTCTTCGCACATCTGTTTCAGTTATTTCTCCTGATGGATAACCATCTATTAACCAATCTGCAAAGATCTTACCCAGGCCTCCCGCAGCCGCTATTCCTTTTGAATTCATTCCACATGCAACATAAAAATTTTCAATTTCTGGTGTTGGCCCCATTAAATGTAAATTATCATTAGTGAAACTTTCAGGCCCATTAAAAAATGTCCTGATACCCGTTTCAGCTATTTCAGGAAATGTTTCCATTGCCGCCATTAGATATGGTTCTATATGATCCATGTCGACAGGAAATTCATCAAACGAAAAATCAGAGCTGATTTTGGACATTGGACAACCAATCGCATTTTTCTCAAACCATCCAATGAGCATTTTTCCAGCATCTTCTTTAAAGTAAATACCTTTATCAAAATCTCTCATAACAGGTCTTGGGGTCAAACTAGACATGGCCTCTGTTACAACATAATAATGCTCACAAGCATACAGAGGAAGATTGACACCTATTTTTTTTGCAATATCCCGAGACCATAGCCCCCCAGTTAAAATAATCTTCTTTCCTTTAATATTTTTTTTATTACAACGAACACCTATGGCTATATCATTTTCCACGATAATGTCGTCAACCAAAGTATTTTCAATAATTTCTACTCCCATGGAACGAGCACCTTTAGCCAGTGCCATAGTGGTATCTATCGGATTAGTTTGACCATCTTTTTCGATATATAAAGTTCCAATCACACCATCAGTATTAATACCTGGGTATAATGATTCTAATTCATTGTTGTTAATCATTTTGGAGGTGACCCCAAAGACTTTTGCCATCGAAGAATTGCGTTTAAGCTCTTCTAGTCTCTCTGAATTCCTAGCTAGGGAGACACTACCAATACGTTTATATCCTGTTGCTTGTCCTGTTTCAGATTCTAAAGATGCATATAATTCATGACAGTATTTAGCTAAATTAGTGAGCGTTGGAGTTGGCCATAACATGCTCACTAATCCAGCTGCGTGCCAAGTTGTGCCGCAGGTTAGTTGTTTTCTTTCTATAAGAACAACATCTTTAACACCTTTTTTCGCCAAATGATAAGCAATAGAACAACCAACAATGCCACCACCGATAATAATAATCTCCGCTTCATTAGGTAAGTCACTCTTAGAAGACATTACTTAACTACGCAGTTTTTGATTTTTTGGATCATATATTGGCTCAAGTGCAATATGTGCATTACGCATACCGACTGAGGTAAGCACCTGAAACTCGTTATCCTTTTTAGCTAGGGATGATTTTATGTAAGCGAATGCTAGGCTTTTATTGGCGCGATGGCCAAACGCGCCACTTGTTATCAAACCTACTAATTTTCCTTCCTGATATACAGCTTCATTCCCAAAACAATCACAAGAAATGTCATCATCAAAAATTAAATATGCAAGTTTTATTTCAGTCCCATTTTTCTCTCTATATCTGATATTTTCTGCACCAATAAAATCTCTCTTACTGTCAATAAATCGCTCCATCCCTGCCTCTATGCCACTGATTTCTTCAGTAAATTCACTGCCCCAAGAACGGTACATTTTTTCCATTCGCATAGAGTTAAGTGCATAACCTCCAAAATCTTTTAGACCAAATTCTTCACCAACTCTAAATAATGATTCATAAATTGATAAAAGTTGATAATTAGGCATATGTAATTCATAACCAAGCTCTCCTGCATAAGAAACTCTGATAACTCTTATGAGTGCACTATCAACCAGAACTGTCTTGCAGCTTAACCAGGGAAATGCATCATTGGATAGATCTTCTGTAGTTAATTTTTGTAATATCTCTCTCGATTTTGGACCTGTTAGAAGAATGCTGCTGAGAGAGTCTGTTTTATTTATAATTTCGACTACAAATTCTTCAGAATTTAAATTCATCCAGTGTTGATCTCTATATTCAGAAAGAATGGGACCGACTAAATAGAATAAATTATCATCAATTTTTGTAATGGATTGTTCGGTCATAATTCCACCGTTATTTCCATGAAAAAGAGTTAAGCCTAGTGTGCCATTTTTACTTGGTAATTTGTTACAGGAGAGATGATCAAGAAACAATTGAGCATCTTTTCCTTTAATTTCAAATTTTGCGGCGCCAGAAATATCCATAATGCCAGCCGCATTTTGAACGGCTTTGCATTCTTCAGCAGCGATCTTATGTATATTACTTCTTGTCCAGGTTAATGTTTCATGATTTATTTCTTTATTTTTGAACCAGAGAATTTTCTCGTAGCCTGCAACAGCACCATGAACTCCACCTTTATCAGCAAGCATTGAATATAATGGACTAGATCGACGGTTTCTCCCATGCTGACTATTTTCATTTGCACCAACTTCTGTATACATAATTTCATATGATTCGATACCTTTAGTTATGCAATATTCTTTATTAGCCCATGCTCCGAAACGCCTGCTATCTAAGGAAGCCATGTTTAATTCTGTTTGCCCATGCACCATCCATTGAGCCATAAATTTACCAACACCTCCCTGGGCAATACCAATGCTGGATCCACATAAATTCCAAAAGTTCCGCAGCCCCATCTGAGGACCAGCTAGAATATTATCATCTGGAGTATGAGTAATGGGTCCATTGATGACTGTTTTGACACCTACTTCACTGAAAATTGGCATTCGCTCCATACATCGATCTAAAAATGGCATTAATCTTTCTAAATCATCAGGAAATAAACCTCTATCAAAATCCCAATTCATACCTTCTAAGGCCCAAGGCTTGGCTCCAAAAGTTTCATATGGACCTATTAATAGCCCCTGCCCTTCTTGCCTAAGATAAGATGAGCAATACGAATCTCGGCAAACGGGTAGTTCATAATCAAGCTCCTTTAATGCAGGATGATCCTCAGTAATGAGATATTGATGTTCAAGATTTATTATAGGTAACTTTGCTCCAACCATTGCTCCGACTTCAGGGGCAAAGCACCCCGCAGCATTGACAACATGTTCAGCGATAAATGTCCCTTTCTCAGTAATCACCTCCCACTCTCCGTTGGGCTGGTTATTAATTTCCAACACACGATTGAAACGACTAATAGTGGCCCCTTTCTCTTTTGCAAGTTGTGACATGGTCATCACGACGGAAGAAGGATCAACATGACCATCATTAGGGGTATTTACAATAATTCTAGCTTGATCAAAATCCATAAATGGGTGCAGTTCTCTAGCTTCTTTTTTAGAGAGAATATTAAAATCACATGGGACATTTTTTGAACGACTTAAGAGATTATTAAACCATTCCTCTTCGAGTTTGCTGTAACCAATTCTTAGGCTTCCACACTTATGAAATGACGATGGAGTCTCACTCTGGCTTGGCAGAATTTTGTCATAGAGCTCAATAGAGTAGTTGTGTATTTTTGCGACTGTCATATTGCCAATAAAATTTGAGCATAACCCAGCAGCATGCCATGTAGAACCACTAGTAAGCTCTCCTTTTTCGATAAGAATTATATCTTTCCATCCTTCTTCTATCAGATGATAAAGTAAACTCACTCCGAGGGAGCCACCCCCAATAATGACGACTCGTGCGGTTGTTTTCATTTTATTTATCTCTTCCTATTGCTTCTTTGTTCAGAAATATAGGAAAGTTCTTACGAATTAAATTATCTGTTTCTTCACTAATATGGGTTGGAAAATGCGAAGCAAGAATTTCTTGTGTTTTTTTGATCGCCATTTCTAATGCAATAGGTTTGCCTGCATCATGCCAATCTCCGGGACTAAGACGATTATATAGTTCTGGATATATATATTCAGTTTGCATGACATTGAGGGTTTGATCTGATCCTAAATAATGTCCTTTTGAATTCAAACATACATCTTTAATAACATCGAAACCTAATGTCTCTTTGTTAACGGTGAGACCCTTGACCATTCTCATGCAACCACCTAAAAGGTCATTATCTAGAATTAAGCTTTCGGGACAGGTGCTTAACAAGCTTGCATACATCCCAGCCGACTCATAAATAATATTTGCCCCAGAGAGTGCTGCAATAGCAACATTAGATGCATGCTCCGCACCCCCTTGAAAATCTGGTAATTTAGAATCTGACATTCCAGCGCCAGTACCCATAGGTAAATTAAAATATTGCCCTACTTGAGCACATGCTGCAGAGAGGATTCCTTGCTCTGGTGAGCCACCACTCATGGCGCCCGTTCTCAGATCTGATACGAATGGCCAAGTTCCAAGAATTGCAGGCGCCCCTGGTTTAATTGCGTTCACATAAACCAAACCACCTAAACATTCTGCCCAGGCTTGTGACACTGTACCTGCAAGACAAGGCGGAGCAGTGGCTCCTGCCTGACCAGCAGATAGGAGTAAAACAGGCATTCCACCCTCTACTGCAATGCGAAGACACTCAAGTGATTCTTCTGCAAATTTCATTGGCGGCACCACAAAACAATTCGATTGACTAACAAATGGTCTTGCACGCCAAGCTTCTTCGCTGCCAGCTACCATATGCAAGAGTTCGAGTGTTTTTTCAAGATGCCAAGCTTCAGTCCAACTCGCGCCTACATGTTTTTTTGTACCCATAACAGCGTTATAAGTAGTATTGAGATCCATCTCGTAATTATTCTCAATATCTCTTAAAACACATGTTCGCTGAAAGAAATGAATGTTTTCACAGGTATCAACTATTCTGGCCATATCATATAAATCTTGTGCTAAAGAATCGCGATAAGTATCATCCTTTGGATCAGCGATCATCACGGCAGCACCACCGGTGGCAAAATAGACACGGCTGCCAGTAATCTCGAGATCATGGGCAGGATCTTGTCCATGTAGTGTCAATTTCCGATTACTTAGTTGAATGGCTTTTTGAACAATTTCACGCGGCATTCTTAAGCGTCCATCATTACCCAAAACTGCGCCAAAGTTTGTGCATTGTTCAATACAGTGGGGTGTGGCTTGGTTGAAACCGATCTCTTCTAGTATTCGAAATACATTTTCAACAACTGTTTCTAAATCATGACTTTCAAAAGGTTTATATTGGCCACCTATCTCACCCGGATGAATAGGTTTATTTTTTTCATCTAGTGGAGCTGAACGAATAGCTTTCTTAGATTTTCTACCACCACCTCTTCGTGTCATAATTACACTCCAAAATTCATTCGTTTCAAGCATGATTATTAACGAAATAAAACTACGAAGAAAGATTTATTTTTTATATTTGTATTTAATTGCGATAAATGAAATTATTGTCGTTTTATGAATAATGAATGTCGTTTATGAATAAATTAGTAAGATTTAGGTCATTTAAACTGAGCGTCTCAAAAATGTATAATTTTGTGGAGATTAGTAAATGAAAGCACAAGCAAAAGTAGTTGTGATTGGTGGCGGTGTAGTTGGCGTTAGTGCGCTTTATCATCTCGCCAAAAAAGGATGGGGTGATGATGTTGTGCTTCTTGAGAAAGCTGAACTGACTTCTGGTTCGACATGGCATGCAGCAGGTCTCTTGCCACTTTTTAATATGAGTTATAGCGTTGGTCAAATTCATAAATACTCGGTTGAGTTATATGGAAAACTTGAGGGTGAAACCTCCCAACCAGTAGGATTCAGCAGAGTTGGTAATCTTCGACTTGCTATGAATCAAGATCGTATGGATGAATACTATCAATATGCGGCTACTGCTAAAACTATAGGTGTCAATGTAGAATTTCTTAGTCCTAAACAAGTCAAAGCATTATGGCCTCTTTGTGAGGTCGATAATTTGGTTGGTGCAATCTATCATCCAGATGATGGATACATTCAGCCTGCTGATTTAACACAAGCTTTTGCAAAAGGTGCTCGTGCAATGGGGGCAACTATTTATAGAAATACACCTGTGTTAGACATAGAACAATCGTCACAAGGTGGCTGGATTGTAAAAACGGAAACAGGCGAAATTGTTTGTGATCATGTTATTTCTGCATCTGGAAATTATGCACGCCAGACTGGAAAAATGATTGGTTTGGATCTCCCTGTCATGCCAGTAGAGCATCAATATATTGTGACTGAGCCTCATCCAGAACTTCAGGCACGCCGTCAATCCGGCGCCCCTGAAATGCCAGTACTAAGAGAATCAGATGGATCGTGGTATTTAAGAGAAGAGAATGGTGGTTTTATCTTGGGACCTTATGAAAAAGGTGCGCCATGTTGTTATGTTGATGGTCCAAACCCAAAGGCTGAATATGAACTTTTTCAGGAAGATATTGATCGTTTAATGCCCCATATCGAAGCTACTCTCGAGAGGGTACCAGCATTTGGAGAGGTAGGATTTAAGCAAGTTTATAACGGGGCAATTGCTTACACTCCTGATGGTAACCCAATTATTGGGCCCGCATGGGGAGTAGATAATTTCTGGTTAAGTGAAGGGCATAGTTTTGGTATAACCGCAGCTGGCGGTGCAGGCTGGCAATTAGCGGAGTGGATTGTAGATGGAGAACCAACTATTGATATGTTGGGAGTTGATCCAAGAAGATTTGGTGATTATGTCTCAAAAGAATATCTCATAGAAAAAACTGAAGAAGCTTACGCTTATGTTTTTGAAACGCATTTTCCTGACGAGGAAAGACCAGCAGGTAGGCCATTAAAGGTAGCGCCATGTTATGAAAAATTGAAATCAATGGGCGCTGTATTTGGTCAAAAATTTGGTTGGGAGCGAGCTAATTGGTTTGCCACAGATGGGATGAAACAGGAGGATGACTGGTCTTTTAGACGCTCTAAATGGTTTACAGCAATTGAGAAGGAAGTGCAAAATGTAACTACAAATGCGGGATTATTGGATATGACCGCATTCGCCAAATGTCGTCTCTCAGGACCTGGTGTAGAAGAATTTCTTAATTTCTTCGTAGCGAACCGAATTCCAAGAAAAATAGGTCAAATTAGCTTATGTCATGCTTTGAATTCTCATGGTGGAATTCATTCTGAATTTACTATTCTTAAAGAGTCAGCAGATTCATTTTATCTAGTTTCTGCCGGTGCTTTACAAAGACTCGACCATGATTACATTAGACGTTTTTTACCATCTGATGGGACTGTTAAATATTCTCACCTAACTGATGATATAGGCGTATTAGTTTTGGCTGGCCCAAAATCACGCGATATATTAACCAAATTATCTTCGGCAGATTTCTCAAATACATCTTTTCGTTGGCTCACCGCAAAAGATATAGAAATAGAGGGTTGCTTGGTAAATGCTATGCGAGTCAACTATGTCGGTGAATTGGGTTGGGAGTTGCATCATCCAATTAAGCATCAGAATCAAATTTTTGATGCACTCTTCGAAGTTGGTGAGGAGTTTGGATTAAAGCCGTTTGGAATTCGAGCCATGGACTCTATGCGCATAGAGAAGTCTTATCGGATGGTTGGCACTGAATTATCTATTGAATATTCTGCTTTTGAGTCAGGAATGGATCGATTTGTTTGCTTGGATAAAGATAATTTTATCGGTCGCGAAAAATTAATTGAATGGCAAGAGAGAGGATCCGAGAATCAACTTGTTACACTTGAGATCGATGGCGTGGAGGAAGCTGATGCCCTAGGAAATAATGCACTAACTAGTGCGGGAGAATTAATTGGGCGTGCAACTGGTGGTGGTTTTGGTTTTAGGGTAAATCGATCACTTGCACTTGCAATGGTGAAACCTCAGTATGCGAATGAAGGTACTGAATTTTCGATAGATATTCTTGGCAAAAATCACATTGCCAGGGTGATACAAGATAGTCCTTTTGATAGCCAAAATAGAAGACTCAGAGATGTTATTGATAATTGAGAATAAATTTTATGAGTAAATATTCAGCGTACAGCCTATTAAAGAATGCCCTCTCTAATAATCAGAATTGGAAAGCTTCTTGGCGAGATGTTACTCCAAAAACAAAATATGACGCTATCATAGTGGGCGGTGGTGGTCATGGACTGGCAACTGCATATTATCTAGCAAAAAATCATGGTATGAGAAATATAGCAGTAGTTGAAAAAGGTTGGATTGGTGGTGGTAATACAGCGAGAAATACTACCATAGTAAGGTCAAATTATCTGTGGACTGAGGCTTCGTTATTATATGAGAAATCATTAAAATTATGGGAGGGACTGAGTCAGGAAATAAATTTCAATGTTATGTTTAGTCAACGAGGTGTCTATAACTTAGGTCACACATTACAGGATATGCGTGATATTGAACGCAGGGTAAGTGCTAATCAATTAAATGGAATTGATGCTGAGGTAGTTGATGCAGCTCAGATAAAAGAAGCGATTCCCATGATAGATACTTCATCTGGCGCGCGTTATCCAATCTTGGGAGCCTCACTTCAACGGCGCGCGGGAGTCGCAAGACATGACGCGGTTGCCTGGGGATACGCTAGAGCTGCAAGCGAGTATGGTGTTGATATTATCCAACAATGTGAGGTCACAGGAATTCGTAAAAATGGTAGTCAAGTAATTGGTATTGATACCAGCCGTGGTTTTATTCAAACTGAAAAAGTAGGTGCAGTTGTTGCTGGTCATGCTTCAGTTTTGGCCGAGATGGCTGGTATTCGTCTACCTTTAGAAAGCCATCCTCTACAAGCTTATGTTTCTGAACCATTAAAACCTATATTAGATACCGTTATTATGTCGAATGCAGTGCATGGCTATATCAGTCAATCGGATAAAGGAGAATTAGTAATTGGCGCTGGTATCGACCCATATCTTGGCTATGGCCAAAAAGGGAGTTTTTGCACTATTGAGCATTGTATGCAAGCTATAGTAGCGTTATTTCCAAGCTTCAGTCGAGTGAGAATGTTACGACAATGGGGTGGAATAGTTGATGTTTCGCCAGACGCATGTCCTATTTTGAGTAAGACACCTATCAAAGGCTTATATTTCAATTGTGGCTGGGGTACAGGTGGTTTTAAAGCGACTCCAGGTTCTGGATGGGTATTTGCTCATACTATAGCAAATGATCAACCGCATCATTTGAATGCACCGTTTTCTCTGGATAGATTTTCCACAGGTGCCTTGATCGACGAACATGGAGCAGCTGCTGTTGCTCATTAAGATAGGTAAATGACATGTTATTAATAAAATGCCCATGGTGTGGTGAGAGAGATGAAACTGAATTTTCTTACGGCGGTGAAGCAGCCATAAAACGCCCCCTAGATCCTAAAGCACTCGATGATAAACAATGGGCAGATTATTTATTTATGCGAAAGAATACGCGCGGGTTGTTTCTGGAACAATGGAATCACAGCTTGGGATGCCGTCAGTGGTTTCTTGTAGAAAGAAATACAGTGACCTATGAAATCACAGAGATCTCTAAAATTGAGGCAATTGAATAATGCAAATTAATCGTCTCAGTCAAGGTGGACAAATCAATCGAAACCAATTACTAAAATTTACTTTTAACGGTCAGACTTTGCATGGATATCAGGGTGACACACTGGCATCAGCACTGATTGCCAATGGTATTAATATTGTAGGCCGTAGTTTCAAATATCATCGCCCCAGAGGAATTATTGGTAGTGGCGCTGAAGAGCCAAATGCCATTTTTCAAATTGGTACAGGAGCGACTACAGAAGCAGGTATTAGGGCCACTCAAATAGAATTATATGATGGATTGGTTGCTGCGAGTGAGAAAGGTTGGCCTAGCTTATCTTTCGATATCAGCATAATCAATGATTGGTTTAGTAAGCTATTTGGTGCGGGATTTTATTACAAAACATTCATGTATCCAGCAAAATTCTGGAAACTATATGAATATTTTTTACGCAAGATGGCAGGTCTAGGTAAGGCGCCAATAGATCCGGATCCAGATCATTACAGTCATCAGAATACGCATTGCGATATACTAATTGTTGGTGCTGGCCCGGCTGGGATAATGGCTGCAGTAGTGGCTGGGAAATCAGGAGCTAAAGTTATAATTGCTGACGAACAAGCATCATTTGGGGGATCTTTGCTAGCCTCCAGAGAAAACATAGACGATCAAACTGCCCATGATTGGTTAGTTTCTCAATTGGAAATTTTGGAAGCGTTGCCAAATGTTACTTGTTTATCTCGAAGTACAGTATTTGGTTATTATGATTATAATTTTTTAACCATAAATGAAAAGTGTACGAATCATTTAGCTGAGTTCACGCCAAATAGCATTCGTCAAAAATTGTGGCGTGTCAGAGCTAAGCAGGTTGTTCTGGCGCAAGGTGCTTTCGAGCGTCCATTGATATTCCCAAATAATGATCGCCCGGGTATTATGCTGGCTTCGGCTGTATCTAATTATATTAATCGTTATGCTGTCATTCCAGGTAAAAAAGCAATTATTTTTACCAATAATGATTCTGCTTATCAAGCTGCAATCGACTTAAAATTAGCAGGTGCCGAATCTGTAGAGATCATAGATAGCCGTTCGGAGCAATTTTCGGATATGTTAATTGAGGCAAAAAATCATGGAGTGCTTTGCCAATTTAATACAGTAATAACGAATATCATTGGCTCTAAGAGAGTAAGGGCAGTTGAGATTGCAGCATACAATGTAGATGAGAATACATGCGAATCTGAAATTGATAAAAAACAATGTGATTTAGTGGTTTATTCTGGTGGCTGGAGCCCTGCTGTTCATTTGCATTCTCAATCTGGAGGAAAAAATAAATGGGATCAGGATCGACATTGCTTTGTACCAGAATCAAATGTTCATGGGCCCTTCTCAATTGGCTCATGTAATGGCACTTGGAGTCTCGGTGAATGTTTTGCAGAGAGTATTGAATGTACCAAAAATATAATTAGTCATCTTGGTTTAGAGGTAACAACTCAAAAGCTGCCAAATGTGAAAACTTATAAAGTTAGTAAGATGGTTCCATTGTGGCAGGTAAAGTCATTAGTGCCGGTAGAAAGTTTACCCAAACAGTTTTTAGATTATCAAAATGATACGACGGTCTCTGATATATATTTAGCGGTAAGAGAAGGATATACCGGGATCGAGCATGTAAAGAGATATACCGCACTAGGATTCGGAACAGATCAAGGGAAATTAGGTAATATCAATGGCATGGCTGTTCTTGCGCAAGCACTCGATAAACCTATTGCACAAATCGGTACCACGACTTTTCGGCCTGCCTATACACCAGTGAGTTTTGGGGTTTGTGCTGGTGAGGATATTGGAAAAATGTTTGAGCCTATCAGAAAGACAGCGCTTCACAATTTTCATGAAATTAAACAAGCCCCTTTTGAGATCGTTGGTCAATGGTTAAGACCTTGGTATTTTCCTGTGGGCAAAGAAAATATGCTGGAAACCATGAATCGAGAATGTCTAGCGACACGATCATCTCTTGGTATTATGGATGCCTCTACACTTGGTAAAATTGAGGTTCGTGGCAATGATGTAGTACCTTTCTTAGAAAAAATTTATACGCACGATGTAGCCAAGATGAAAGTTGGCCAGTGTGCTTATGGAATTATGCTTGGTGAAGATGGCATGATTATGGATGACGGCGTGATGACTCGTTTTGATGAGAATCATTTTTATTTAACCACTACCACTGGTGGAGCTGCGTCAGTAATGAGCTGGCTTGAGCAATGGCTGCAAACTGAATGGCCAAATTTAGATGTGTATTTAACCTCTTTAACTGATCATATATCTACTATAGCCCTCGTCGGCCCAAAGAGTAGACAAGTATTGCAAGGTTTGGTTAAGACAGATCTAAGTTCCAAAAAATTGCCATTTATGAGAGTTTGTAAAAGTGAAATTGAAAATATTGAGGTAACTTTATTTCGGGTGAGTTTCAGTGGTGAGCTTGCTTTTGAAATCAATATAAACAGTAATCATGCGCTGCATTTATGGAATATTCTAATGAAGGCTGGTGAGCAATATGGAATTACGCCTTATGGTACAGAAACTATGCATGTACTCAGAGCAGAAAAGGGATTTATTATCGTCGGGCAAGATACAGATGGCTCTGTTAATCCTATAGATGCAGGCCTAGGTTGGCTGATTGCAGGGAATAAAGATTTTATTGGTAAGCGTTCTTTAAGTCGGGAAGATGCTCTTCGTGACGATAGAAAACAACTGGTTGGATTGCTTTCTGCTGATAATGTTAGTGTGGTGAGAGAAGGATCACAATTAGTGAAAGAAATATTATCTTCAGGACCAACACCAATGTGCGGTCATGTAAGTTCAAGTTATTACAGCCCAATCTTAAAACACCCAATTGCCCTTGCTTTGGTGGAGGCTGGTAGAAAAAGATACGGAGAAAAACTGATAGCTGTGTCATCTGAGGGAAATAAAATTGAAGTAATTATCACTAAACCAGTTTTTTATGATCCAAATGGAGAGAGGCAGCATGTCAAATAATATTATAAATCATGCGCTTGATAATTTTCTGGAAAACTCCAAAGACAAACAATCAATTAGTTCTTCTCTAACTGTTGATATAAATGCTGGGTTAAATTTTCTAAATATCAGGGGCTCGATTGAAAATGAAAGTTTTCTTAGTAATGCAGAAAAAATATTTCACCAGCCATTACCTACTACATCTAATACTTTTACTACTGGCTCGCATCATATTTACTGGCTCGCACCAAATGAATGGTTACTTGTAACTGGTCATGACCTAAACTCAATTATTAAAGAGGTAAATTTAGTAGATAATTTCTATGCTACTGATCAATCGGGTGGCTTAGTTCATTTGTCTATTCAAGGAACAAGAGTTCACCCTCTTTTGGCAAAAGGTTGTACTTTGAATTTAAATGAGAATCTTATTTTACCCGGGCAATGCGCTCAAACTGGACTAGCTAAAGCTTCAGTTTTGTTGGCATTAGTCGACACAACGCCGTTATTTAAAATTATTATACGTCGCAGTTATGCAGAATATATCGCATTATGGCTAGCACAAGCTGGTAAGGAGTTTGGCATAAATTTCGTTCGCTAAGATCAAAGAGTTATATTATTTTTGTTAAGCAGATGAACCACACAAAATAAATGAATATCTCAACTAAAGAGTCAATACAGCCTAGAAAATTTGGGTTCTTGTTACTGGAAAAATTCACACTGGTATCATTTTCGTCTGCCATAGAACCTCTGCGATTAGCTAATCATTCCTTAGAAAAAAATGTATTTAATTGGAGGACATTTTCCGAGGCAGGAGAATCCGTTCTATCAAGCGATGGCGTTAGCATTAATGTTGATTATCCAATTAATTCAGAGGCTGCTTTAAGGGATATCGACTTGTTGATTGTGTGTGGTGGTATGGATGTTGAAAAATGTTATTCCAAGGGGATTGCTCGGTTTTTAAGAAATGTACACAATAAACAGATCGCCCTCGGAGCGATATGTACGGGTAGTCGAATATTAGCTATGGCTGGGTTATTGAATGGTTACTCTTGCAGTATTCATTGGGATGGGCTAAATACACTGAGTAATTTATTTCCTAAAATTAATGTTCGACGTAATTTATTCACTATTGATCGAGATAGATATACGAGCTCGGGAGGAATTGCACCATTTGATATGATCCTTAAAATTGTCAGAGAGCAGTTTGATAGCACTATAAGTTCAGCCATTGCAGAACAGTTTATCTCGGATCGAATTCGCCGAGGCCATGATGAACAACGTATTCCACTGAAACACCTAATTGGATCAATGTCAGATCAATTAACGTCAGCAGTTCAATTAATGGAGGCTAATATTAGAGAACCTATTAATCAATACGAACTGGCAACATACTCCGATTTATCTGTTAGGCAGCTACAACGATTGTTTAAAAAATATCTTAATTGTAGTCCTTCACGATATTATTCACAGTTGAGATTACAAAGAGCAAAAGATCTTTTGCAACAAACATCGCTTAGTATTCTTGAGGTCACCTCTGAGACAGGTTTTGTTTCTGTCTCACATTTTAGTAAGAGTTATAAAGTATTTTTTGGTTATCCACCTAGCTATGAGCGAAATAATGCCATGATGGGGACTGTCAATTCAACTGACTAACTTCTTTCAGTTTGATAAAGTGATTTACATAGTCCAAAAATCATTAAAACTAGGATAACTGAAAATGGGATAGCTATTGAGGTCGAAGCAATTTGAAGGGCACCTAAACCCCCATATAAAAGAAGTAACCCTGCAACTAGACCAATTACTGCCCCCCAGAAGATTCTTAATAATTGAGGTGGATTTTTTTTCCCAAGACAGAGAATTGTACAAATAATCAGTGTGGCTGAGTCTGACGAGGTAACAAACCATGAGGCAATTAAAATTGTGGTCAGTAAGGAAATAATCCAAGTAGCCCATTCTATATTTAATAATTCGTAAGTAGTAAATATAGCTTGAGTGATGTCTTGGTTAACTGCCTCAACTAGCCCACCAGGACCATTTAATTGAAGATCAAGCGCTGTAGCACCAAAGACAATTAACCATACAAACCCAATAAGCACTGGGAAGAGTAGGGTCCCCATAACATATTCTCTGATAGTTCTACCTCTGGAGATCCGCGCCATGAACATACCGACAAAAGGTCCCCAAGAAATCCACCAGCCCCAATAAAATAGTGTCCACGTAGTTTGCCATGTTTTTTCTTCGGAAGGGTCTACCCAGATACTAAGTGGAATTAAGGTTGTAAAATAATCAAAAGTTCCAGATAGCAAACTAGAAAGTATAATCATAGTTGGACCCGCTAATATGATAAAAGAGAGTAAAATAACGCATAACCATATATTTATCTCACTGAGAAGTTTTATTCCTTTGTTCAGTCCAGACACAACGGAAATAGTAGCAATTGCAGATACCACCAATACAACTCCAATTTTAAACGATGATGTTACTTCCAGATCAAATAAATATTCCAATCCACTGGACATCTGAGAAGCTCCCAAACCTAATGACACAGTGATACCAAAGAGTGTGCTAAACACAGCAATCAGATCTATGACATCACCAGTAATTCCATAAATTTTATCACCAATAATAGGGTGAAGTGCAGAACGTATTGTAAGTGGTAAGCCCTTACGATAAGAAAAGTAACCTAAACATAACCCAACAAATGAATAACAGGCCCAGCCATGGATTCCCCAATGGAATAGAGTAATTCGTTGTGCAATTACTCCAGCTTGAGTTGTAATAGGTTCAATATTTTCTAATTTTAAGAATGGGTTATTTTGTAAATGAGAAATAGGTTCTGCGACGCCATAAAATAAAATGCCAGTACCAACGCCGGCACCAAATAGCATTGAAAACCATGAAAACCGACTAAATTCAGGTTTTTCTCCATCCTGACCAAGAGTTATTTTTCCGAAGGGAGTCAAAGCAATACCTATATTAAATATGGCAACAATGGTCACTATCCAAATAAGGTAAGCAGCAAAATTCTGGGCAATTATTTTCTTCCAGAAGTTAGCAAAATCATCTACTAAATCTGGATTAGCTAAAACGAAGGACAAGAATATAATTACAATGATTGCCGCCGACGAGCTGAGTAACAAGTTCATTCCTGGAAAATATTTTAAAATTCTTTGCATAGTTATTATATCTCTGAAGATTTAAAAACCTTAGCCAGATAACCAGATAATTGATTAGTAATGGTTTCCGCTTTAGTGGTATTGATTCCTGCCAGCTCTTGCGCCAAGGATTTTTTAAAATTAATTTGCATTTCACGATTAATCTGAATTCGCTGTGCTTGCGGTGAGCCTGCGCCATGCAATGATTCTGTAAGATAGCCAACAGCATTTCTCCCTAATGTCATATTTTCAATTAGACGAAGAATGCGTATACGACTTTCTGTTGGAATATCTTTTATACCCTTTAAATATTTATTTAACATGCCTCCAATTTCTGGATGATTAAGATCCTTTTCTGATGGAAGTGTAGCAACTAATCCGCCAGCGAGATCTTGTGATAAACGACCTATTTCATAAGTATTCTTTGTAACATGGTGCTTACATACATTTGCCAACATATCGTCACAGAGATAAACACCAGAGGCTGTTTTATGCGATTGATAACTTGCCGCTATTCCGGTTGCATAAATGGTTTCATTGAGATGGGTCATTTCGGTTAACTTATCTTTTATATGAGAAGCATTCTCCACGCCGTTGTATTCTGCGATTGTTGCAGCTGCACCTATAAGTACATCACCTACACCTGATTTACAAACATAGCTACGACGATGATAGCAAGTAAATCGTTCGACTAGCATAGCAGCAAATTCATATTCTCCATCTAAAAATATTTTATCATTTGCAATGAATACATTATCAAAAATAACCATAGCCTCTTGCCCTGCAAAATTTGCATTACCAACATCTATATCACCTTCATCCATTGAGCGTGTGTCGCAAGACTGACGTCCATAAATATAAGTAATACCTTTGGCGTCGGTTGGAATAGCTCCTACTATTGCATAGTCTATATCTTTCACTCCTAAGCGTATGGTGGGCATTACAATCATCCAATGTGAATTTATACAGCCCGTTTGATGCGCTTTTGCCCCACTAATATAGACTCCATCCCGAGTTCTTTTGGTAATATGCACATAAAGATCTGGATCATTTTGTTCATTTGGCGCCAAACTTCGATCACCCTTAACATCCGTCATTGCTCCACCGATTACATATCCAGAATTTTGCATCTTTATAATAAAATTTTTGAATCTTTGATGATAATCACTACTATGTTGAGCATCGATTTCATGTGTTACTGAAAATAATGCATTTAATGCATCCATCCCAACGCAGCGTTGAAAACAGGTGCCTGTTTTCTGACCGAGACGGCGCTGCATTTTATTTTGTAAAACTACATCATTTGGAGATTCAGCTATATGTAAAAATCGATTAATTCTTTTTTTAGTAAAAGGTGATACCGCTGTTCCTAGATCGGGATTTTCTGTTGCAAGATCGTAGGTCTTTGCAACCGCGTTGATTGAAGGCCTGATTATTGGGTGATCAACTGGCTCGGATATTTTCTCACCAAGCAAATACACATTTAAGTTTCGATTTCTCAAACTCTTTATATAATCATTACCTGTTTTTATGGCCGTCATGTCTTTTTTATTCATTATATATTTTAGCTTGCAATAAGCAGTTAATCATCTGATCTGTATAGCCTTCATTTGATAAATATCATACTACAATATAAGCATAGCCAATATAAATTATGGACGCGCTAAATGCCGCAACCATGGCAAAAGGTATTTGTGTAAGGGCATGCTTCATTGTGTCTACACCACAGCTTTGCGCTGATAGAACGGTTGCATCAGTATAAAAACACGCATGACTACCAAAAGAACTTGCTGAGATAAGCGCACCAATTGTTAGTGGCAGTGGAACGCCTAAAGCTATACCCAAAGGCATTACTATTGGTATCGCAATTGCAAAAATCCCCCAATTAGAAGCGGTTGCAAAAGACATGAATGCCATGGCTATGAATACTATGACTGGAAAAAGTATAGGCGACATCAGCGGCTCAACACTTTCTAAAATAAATTGCGGCAAACCTAATTGATCATTAATTGTTTTGAACATGAAAGCGGCAATAACAATCATTAATGGAGGTATCATAACCTTAAACCCATCAAGAATTGCATCAAAAGCACTATTCATATCAATAAATTTTAATCCAATCATTATTGGTACAGTTATGATTAATGTCGCGATGATACCTCTTAGGAGATCAATATCATTTAGCCATGTAAGAATAATAAGGATCAGCAAGGGAAGGATAAATCCCCACAAGTTAGCTTGCGATTTATGATTAATTTCTGTTTTCTGTTCATTTATCTGATTTGTTGGAGCGAGCTGACGAGCCTTATTTTCCTCAATTTTCATTGGGCCAATTAAGGGAAATTTGCCTGTCGCAACTAACGGAACTAGAACAAGTGCAATAATGGGATAAAACATAAAAGGGATTGCTGCAATGTAGTAATATATCCCTTCTCCAATAGAAATACCCTCAGTTGATTCAAGTAAGATTGAGAAATAAGCGGCCCATGTAGATATTGGTACTAGGACACAAGTGGGTGCGGCAGTCGAGTCAACAATATAGGCCAGCATAGAGCGAGAAACATTGTATTTATCAGTAACTTTTTTCATTGAATTACCAATCACAATGGCATTTAGGTAGTCATCTAAGAACATTGTTAACCCAAGAAACCAAGTGATTAAGAGTGATTTATTTCTAGTATTAGCTGTTGCAGCCATCTTCATCGTGAAAGCATTTACTGCTCCAGTAGCCATTAACAGATAAAACAGACTACCCATTAATCCACAAACTATAATGATCCAGCCAATCTGAGGATCTTGCATAGTGGTCACTGAGATTTCAGCGAATGAACTTAAAAGCTCACTAGGAGAGTGGAGTAAGATACCAATAATAACTCCCAAAATTATTGAAGCTACAGGCCGGCGAGAAATAATCGCTGCCGTGATTACAACTAATGTTGGAATTAATGTCACGTAACCTTCATGCTCCATTATAAATAACCTTTTAAGTGAAAGTTCTTGTTAAGAGCCAAAAAAAGCCGAGACCAAATAAACTACCAGAAAGAATAGATGGAAGTGGTTCCCTAATATAGGACTCTGCCTTGGTGTAGATGACCCAACATAGACTGATAATGCAAACTTGCCCAAATTCTAATCCCAGATTAAATCCTAGTAGTGGCCAAAGAATGTTGTCACTAGTTACACCGGTTTCACTGAGAAACCCGGCGAATCCCAGGCCATGTACAAAACCAAATAAAAGGGCCATTGTTAGTAGTAGATAACGGGTGTTTTTAGTGGAATGATTGTGTGAAATTTTGCAAAGATTTAAATAGCTGTATGAAAATAATCCTAAGCCAAAATAACAAATTAGGTTTTGAATTGAAATTTTATCAAAATAGAAAGCTGTCAAGCCTAATCCAAATAAAAGAATTGTAAAACCAGTGGTAAGTAATGATTTGGTATTACCTTTATAATTACTGTACTCAATTGCCATTAACATAATGGTGAAGCCTATAACAATCTCCACGATGCGACTATTGGTTGTGACCATGCCAGAAGTAGCTGCAAATAAACTAGCACTGTGCCCTATTGTGAAACCAGTAATTGCTATAATACTTCGTTTAATGGAGGCAGCAACTAAGAGTATTCCGAATAAAAATGCTAGATGATCATATCCACCCATTATGTGTTCCATGCCAAGTACAAAAAAACTGGTAAATGATTGATTTTTGTCTACAGTTTCATCGGTATCTATTTCCCAAGGGAGTGACGCATTATTTACTAATTGTTCCGAAATTAATTGTCCTTGATGATAGATTTTTGCGAAATGTGAATGTGAAGGCGATAGTTCAAAAATTGCCCTGTAATCAATGCTTGTAGGAAGGGCTTGTGGACAATCAAATTGCAATTCGACTCTTATAAATCCCTCGGATGCTTTTAGGACATTATTTGATCCGAGTATACAAGCAGTTTGATTACTATAGACGTATATATTATCAACTGCATGCTCAAGAAATAATGAAGAGAAAGAGTTAGTGTTTTGAGATATTCTAGGTAATCGAGTCACTTCGTGACTTGGGATAGTTATGACACCAGTTATACTATCATTGAAGAGAGTCCAATTTGAGTAACTCTCACTCTTGGTATGAGCGAATGAGTTTGAGGCTATACTTAACCAAGTTATTATAAACAATATGATTTTAATGAATGATTTAATATGCATTAAAATCAGATATTGTAATTCTTGCGTTTTCTTTCAAGTTATTGATGTATTCTCTTAATTTCTCATCAGCTTTGAATCTCAAATATTCGTTAGTTACTTGGTTCTTTATTTGATCGTATGGCGTTGTAATTGATTCTTTTTTCTGAACTATTTCTATGATATACCATCTTCCTTGAGATAAATTAATAATTGCTTTTTGCCCAGAATTTTTTGTTATCAAAGAGACAAGTGTTGGTCCAATATATTCTCTGAGTTTATTCATGGTCAGTAAGCCTTCAGGAATATTTTTTAAGTGACGAATACCTGTCCTATTAATTAAAGCCTGATTTTTTTGGATAGCAGTTTGCAACGATAGTGCATCTTTTTCTGTATCAGCAGTCCAAACTTTTACTGCTATAGCGCCTGGATAAGTGAATCGCTCTTGAGATGAATGGTAATAATTGATTAGCTCTTCATCACTCGGTTGCATAGCTGCTACTTCATTATTAATAGAAGCTATCAATGCCCTTACAATAGCGCCTCTGACATCATTGTCACTATCTAGCATACCCAATATTAAACCTCTCTGAACTAGAAGTTCTTCCTCAATAAGACGTTGTAATACCCATTCACGATCGGTGCTGCTCAGTTCATCTCTAGTATCACTATTGAATCTATCCATGGCGCGTAAATAGGTTTCTTGAGAAATTACAGCATCATTGACTATTGCGGCAACATTTTCGCTTACAAGTTGTTCTTTATTGATCCCTGTAAAGATGCCATACCCAGCAAATATCAATCCAGTAAACGCACCTACAAATAACCAAATTAAATTAAAATTGTGGTTATTTTTTTGCATCAGTTTGGTATTAGAGAATGCGCTTAATTCAATGAAGCTTGTGTTTTATCATTAAGCCAATCGACAAAAATTGGCGAGGACCAAGCACGCTCTTCATTGATGTCTAGACAATCATCACTCATGTCACCACGTCGATCTCCATAACAAAGATTGACTTTTTTACAATTACCTTCTGCATCATATTCACATCTCAGATTATTCGCATTCACCGCAAGACTCGGTGCTTCGATAGCTCTAACATAATAAACAGCATCTCTTTTAAGTGTGGGGTACTCCTCATCAATAAAACTAACATTACAACCATCGGGATCAGGGGTGCAATTAAAAGTTTTCCATGGATCTTGAATGAGATTAGATATGTCTTCATTTGGGGTAATTTGGGGAAGAATCCTTATTACCTCAATTCGCGTAATCAATTTCCTGTTATCAGATGGATTGTAACATTCTCCACGACATAAATTTTCTAAACGCTCTGGAGTGAGGGCGTTGTATGTGTAATCTGGGCATCCAGGTTTTTGTTCAAAAGCACCGATTGCCTTTACTTCAAATTCTGGCACGTTAGACATGGCAACATCTCCACCCATATTAACCGGGTCATTGATTCCATCATCTTTTGTATTGAACCAAAGTAATATCCGATCACCACTGGTCCCATAAACAGCTTTTTTCTGCATTGAATCCCAGATAGCATCACGATCTCTTCCATCTGAATGAACCGCCATCAATCCACCAGTTGTGAAAAATGACGCTTGCCTTTCTCGCTCAGTAATCATTAGAGGCACAATATCTAACCTTCTAACTTTAGAAGTGGTTTTAATCAAGTTTAAGTTTTCTCTACCAATCATCAAGTCTGACCCGACGTCGATATTATCTGAAGAAGCAATTGGTTCACCATCATTAAAACGAAAAGCAAGTTCAGCGACCTTAGTAGCTGGACCTAAGACAGATTCAGTCATTCCTCTCCTTGAGAATTCTTTATATCCTGTTCCAGGTCTAGCTGAATGATTGTCACTGGAAGCCATAAAGCCAAATCTGAATCGACGCGGATTTTCTGGATCATCAAAATTTGTTTGAGCCATTATATACTGTGCAGCTCCACCGGGACGATAATTAAAAGCAGGTATATAACAATCCTTGCATTGCCCAGAATCCAACCAGTCCTCTGGACCCTCTCCACGAACTGTCAAATGCCCTCCAGTGCCTGCATTAACGTAATCTTGTCTTGCGGTGGCAGCTCTTTTTGCACATTCAAAAGCTGATTCACCAATAGCAAGACATCGATCTTCAATAATTTGCCCAGCACGATGACATGAAGGCAGATAATCATTTGTGGGGGCTGGACAAATCGGTTGCTGCTTATCATTCATGACAGTCGCTCTGAAGTCACGATATTCCTCTGAATTTCCATGACCTGAAAATACCTCCAGAAGTGTTTGTCTATCTGGATCAAAATTATCACCAATAAGTTGTTTATTAAATTCAGAACCCGGTGGAGTGTAAAATCCCCAAGTTGTTCCATGAGGTATAACCATCGATTCAAAACCCCAGTCATCTAATTTAGAGAAGAGTTCAGCAGGAGTTTCTGCACCTTCTCGACAATCATCTGGTAATTCCCAGACCGATTTACCAGGTTCACATTCTTTTGATTGTCTTAATTCATGTAAATAGAGGTTAAAATCGAGCATTCGTTGATTTGGATCTAAGGCAAATAAAATAGGCCCATTTCTAAGCGGCAAACCTCGTAATGCCGAACTCGCTATTCCACCCGAATGAATCGGTCTTTTTGGTACCTTTTCTGTCTCAATATCTCGAAAAATAACATTTTTGTGACCAAAATGTGTATCCGGCGTGGCACCAACTTGGGTCCATTCCCAACCCAGGAATGCCACTGTATCTGGATTATTTCCATTGCCACCGACAGCATTACATTGTTGAATAGATGAAACTGTTTCAGCCCATCGTCTTGGTGTGGATGCTTCTGCATGATCATTAATTGACCAGAAATCCAATGCCGAGCAAAATCTAGCAAAATCACAAGCATCGGCAAGTGGATGTGAGCCTTCCCCTTGAAGCATTGGCAAGCTCCCTAAAAATGCATCAAAAGAGAGTGTTGTATGGGCATGAAGATCACCAAATAGTATCTGCTGGGTGGGCTTTGCATTGATTGTGTTTGCTGCTTCTGTTTGAATTGCCATTCTCTCTTCTATGATGGCTTGAGGAGTAGCTTTTTCTGTAATTACTCCAGGACCATCATGTTTGCCCAACCAACCAAATGCCAGTGCATAAAAGATAATCACCATTAGTGAACTAATAGATATAAAGGTTAATAAGATTATCTTTTTTGATTTAGAAAATATCATGCCTACCCCTCTATTTTATTATTGAGTTGAAAATTAATATTACTCGTATAAATCTCTCAAATGATTTCAGCAGATTTCAATTCCTCTGTAAAACCAAACTTCAAATGATCCTCAATTTTATCGATATATAAATTACCATCCAAGTGGTCTAATTCATGCTGTAAAACTCGAGCATGAAAATCTTTTACTTCACGAATGATTGCATTTCCCAATAGATCATAACCAGAATACTTTATATGTTGATAGCGTGGAACCATTCCACGCATTCCAGGGACGCTAAGACAACCCTCCCAATCGTGATCTCGTTGAGGGCTGAGCACCTCATAGGTTGGATTCAAGAGTATCGTAAATGGAATTGGCTCACTGTCAGGGTACCTTGAATTACTCTTAAAACCGAAAATAATGACGCGCTTGAGAATACCAATTTGGGGTGCAGCCAAGCCAGCCCCTTGATTTGCAATCATAGTGTCTTTCATATCTTCGATTAATTGATATAATTTTGGCGTATCGAATGTATCGATTGGCTTCGCTACTTCCCGTAACATTGGGTTTCCCAATTTTAGGATTTTTTGTACTGCCATTATTTCTACCTATAGCGACATAATAAAATTCTGCGATATATTTTTTATTATGATAATTTCGATTATGCGTATCAAGCATACAAGATTATTAATGTGATTTATAAAATCTTTTTTTTGGAACAATAATTATGAATAATATCTTCTTCTGGTCTATTGCAGTCGCTATTGGTGGTTTTTTATTTGGCTTTGATACTGCTGTTATATCTGGAGCAGATCAACCTTTACAGAGCTTATGGCAAACCAGTGATCTTTTCCATGGAGCTATGGTTATGTCATCCGCATTATGGGGTACTGTGATAGGTGCGCTAGTTGGAGGCATGGCTTGTGAAAAATATGGGCGAAAAAATATTCTTTTTTTAGTAGCGATATTATATTTATTATCCGCAATTGGCTCAGCACTCTCGGGCAATCCTTATTTTTTTGCACTAATGAGATTGCTGGGTGGTTTGGGGGTAGGTTTATCCTCAATTGTAGTGCCCGCTTATATTTCAGAAATTGCTCCCGCAAACTATAGAGGCAGATTAGTTG
Source organism: uncultured Woeseiaceae bacterium (assembly GCA_902510755.1). GTDB lineage: Bacteria > Pseudomonadota > Gammaproteobacteria > Steroidobacterales > Woeseiaceae > SP4260. Next base: position 52,425 of record CABXCS010000002.1, read on the forward strand.
CTCTGTATCAATTTCAAATTGTATTTGGGATATTAGTGGCTTTTTTATCAAACTTTATCGTAACAGAGGTTTTCTATTTAAACTGGAGATGGATGTTGGGAGTGGAAGTCATCCCAGCAGTCCTCTTTTTGTTAATGGTCTTAAGAGTACCAGAAAGTCCCAGATGGTTACTAATAAGGAAGAAGGATGAGGTTGAATGCTTACGAATCTTAAAAAGCATAGATCCTGTCAGTGCCTCGGACACTTTGGAAGAAATAAGAAACGTTCCACTGCAAATAGGTGCAGATCGGTTATTTTCAAAACCTTATATTACCCCTATCATGTTAGCGTTTTTTATTGCTCTTTTTAATCAGCTGTCGGGAATAAATTTTATTATCTATTTCGCGCCACGAGTTTTTTCACTCGCAGGGCTAGATAGTTCTGTAGCATTGCTATCATCAGCAGGCGTGGGAATTATTAATTTATTATTTACGCTCATAGGTATGTTATTAATTGATAATTTTGGCAGAAAATCATTAATGATAGTTGGATCGATTGGCTATATTTTTTCATTAATGGCGATCAGTTTAACTTTTTATATGAATGTTGATGGATTTTTAGTGGTATTTTTTGTCTTCCTTTTTATTGCCTCTCATGCAGTTGGTCAAGGTGCGGTAATTTGGGTATTTTTTGCAGAAATATTTCCTAATAATATTCGTACGAAAGGACAGTCATTTGGGAGTGGAACTCACTGGATCTTAGCTGCATTGATCGCATTATTTATGCCTTATTTTCTCAACCAATTTGCCGCTTTCAAGATATTTGGATTTTTTGCAATTATGATGATATTCCAGTTAATTTTTGTTCTCTTCTTTATGCCAGAAACTAGACAAAAAACTCTGGAATCTCTAGCAAAGAATTATTAATAGTATTTTTTGATGATTTCTCATTGAGCGAAACATTTTCAGATCTTAACAAATCTAGCATAGACACTTATGCTCAGTTAATTGTAGGATATAAGAAGGTAATCTAACGGAGAATAAGAATGTATTTTGTTAAAAGTCTGAAATATACGATTTTAGTTTGGATGAGTTGTTTTATAATTGGTTGTACACAATCCGAAAATACTCAAATATCTAATGATGGTGATATTTCATTTGAAAATTCTGGTGTGGCCGCAGCTCAATCAGCATTTTTAGTTGGCGTGAAAGCGCTTCATAATTTTCAATTTGATGATGCCCGTATTGCTTTTGAAGAGGCTGAAAAAATAGATCCGTCTTTTGTAATGGCTTTTTGGGGTCAAGCTATGAGCAATAATATGCCATTGTGGCAAAGGCAAAATACTTCGGAGGCTAAGCAAATTCTAGAGAGATTAGCTTCCACAAAAGAAGGTCGAATTTCACGGGCACAGTCAGATAAAGAAAAAGCATTTATTTCTGCTGTAGATGCATTATTTTTTAGTTCAGATGATAAGTTAAAAAGAGATCTAGCTTACTCAGGAGTTATGGCAAGAATGCATGATCAATGGCCAGAAGATCATGAAATTTCAATTTTCTATGCGTTATCACTTCTGGGTACGATGCGGCCTGGAGATGATGGCTTCAAGAAACAAGCATTAGCGGCATCAATTGCAATGTCTGTCATGGATGAAAATAAAACTCACCCAGGCGCTGCTCATTTTACTATCCATTCATTAGATGATCCTGAACACGCAATACTTGCTCTTGCTGCCGCAAAAGTCTACGCGGATATAGCGCCATCTTCAGCACATGCGCTCCATATGCCATCACATATTTTTTTACAATTAGGTATGTGGGAAAGAGTTGTAAACTCTAATATTGAATCTTATGCATCAGCTGTAAGTCATACTAAGAAATTAATCGAAAGTGGTGTAAAAAATATTGGAACCTCAATGGTTGGGGGTGAAGACTTTCATTCACTTTCATGGTTAGCATATGCAAATTTAATGCTGGGTCATTATGATCGAGCTAAAGAGAATTTAGTTATGGCAAAGACAGCCATGGAGGCAAATCCGAATAATATGCGAGCTCAAAATGGCTATTACACCATGTTAGCGAGACACGCTATTGAGTCAGCAGATTGTAGTGGTGTCCAATTAGGTGATGCTGATAGTGGAATGGGTAAAAATGCTGCATTGGTTGCCGCAGCAGGAATGTGTGCAGTATCAAATAAGAATATCGATTTAGCTCGAGCAGCTGTAAATCGTCTGAATGCAATACGTTTACAATCCGAGGAGGCTGGTAAAACGTATAATGCAATGCAGATACAAATAATAGAATTGGAGGTTGGTGCGCTTGTTGCCGCGGCTTCGCAGCAATTTGATCAGGCTATAACTCTAGCTGAACAAGCTAAAATTTTAGAGCTAGAAAACATGTCAGCACCTTCTGGGCCTCCAGTACCAATGAAGCCAGCAGCAGAATTATATGCCGAAATTCTCGCCGCTGCCGGAAACCATGAAGCAGCAATTATTGCCTACAAAGATTCTTTAGATTGGGTTCCTAACAGAACACCATCGATTATGGGTCTTTCCATTGTGGCGGCAAAAAATGGTGATGCTGCATTAGCAGAAGAAATGCGAACAAAGCTGCAAGCTACACCAGGAATTAATATAAATAAGTTTGTTTATTCGCAAAATGATAGCCAAGGCGATAATGCAGGATAATTAGTTTAATTTGATCGCGGCAATCAATTAATATATAAAGATCTGAGGGGGGAATATAAAAGATCTGCCAGAAAATAAGAAGAAAAACGGCGTAACTCGTCGCGCCTTTCTTGGGAGCTCTGCATCTGCAGCTGCTCTCATTGGTGGAGTATCTGGAGAAGATGCACAAAGTGCACTGAAGCAAAATCAACTAAGTACTGTCCCTGCTCCTGATGACCTACAACTCGATCGAGATGTAGGATCGTCAAGACCCCCAGTCGATATAGAAAGAGCAGCTCAGCGACCGGGCTCTGATTTAATGATTCAGATATTAAAGAATCTAGAAATTGAATTTGTGGCTGCGAATCCTGCCTCAAGTTTCGAAGGGTTGCAGGAGTCAATTGTGAATTATGGTTCACAACCAAATACGATGCCCGAACTTATTACTGCGCTTCATGAAGAATCAGCAGTTGATATGGCTCATGGTTATGCTAAAGCTGAAGGTGCACCAATGGCAGTAATGCTTCACGGAACGGTGGGATTGCAGCACGCCTCCATGGCTATTTATCAAGCTTATCATGACAAAACCCCCATTTTGATAATTGTCGGTCGTGATGATAAATTTTTCCGTCAAGAACAAACAGCTAATGATATTGCTGGTCTTACCAGAGCCTTTACTAAATGGGATGCTCAACCAAAATCATTAAAAGAATCACTAGAAGCGATTCACCGTGCTTACAAAGAGGCTATTACTCCTCCAATGGGGCCAACGATAGTGGTTATAGATGTGGAGTTGCAAAAAGAAGAGGCAGGTAATTTAACGATACCTAAATATATACCTCCAAAATTTCAAACGATAAATAAAAAACAAGCAAAAGAAATAGCTCAGAATCTTCTTGCTGCAGAAAATCCTAGGATGCATGTTGGAAAATTAAGGACACCTCTGGGAATTAAATATGCAATTGATTTAGCTGAGTTATCTGGATCCTCCGTCAGGACTTCTGCTACAGCTATGTCTATGAGTTTTCCTGAAAATCATCCGCAATGTGGTAAGGGTTTTGATATTAATAATGACTATATTTTGGGCTTAGAATCAGATGGCCAAAATGTTTCCATACAAGGTCCATCACTTCTGTCGAATGCTAATAATCGCGATTTGACCGATATTGGCTTTGGCTTTATAAGAGATCCTGTTATTCCTCCAAGAAGGGATCTTTCAGGAGACAATGATCTCATTGCTGATGCTGAGGCTAGTATTCCTCTGATAATTGAACAATTCAAAAGACTTCAAACGATAGAGAAGGTAGAGAAGATTTCTACTAGAGTTAATGGTCATGCAAAAACTAATGCAATAAATTATCAAAAAGAATTAAGATCAACTTTAGAGAAAAAAAGAAAAGGTTGGAATTCCAGTCCAGTGAGCCTGGCAAGACTTTATTCAGAGTTATGGCCTCTTATTAAAGATCTTGATTGGTGCTTGTCATCTCCTACAGTCTTCTCTAGTCGTCATCATGTGGGACTTTGGGAGCATAATAAACCTTATAGTTACTTGGGTATGCATGGTGCAGGTGGGATTGGTTATTGTATAGGAGCCTCAGCGGGAGCGGGATTGGCTGCACGTAGCAGGGATCGAATTGTCATTAATATCCAATGCGATGGAGATTTAAATTATACACCGGGTTCATTGTGGACTGCTGCACACCATAGATTACCATTACTAACTATCATGCATAATAATAGAGGTTATCATCAAGAAGTTATGTACCTGCACTATATGGCTGGCGTTAGAGGTAGAGGAAGTGACCGTATGCATATAGGAACTACACTAAGAGAACCCTTTATTGACTATGCAAAATTAGGTGAAGCCTATGGCGTCATGAGTGAGGGGCCCATAGAAGATCCTGAAAAACTAACAGCTGCCTATAAAAGAGGTATTGCAAGTGTTTTAGAGGGAAAACCTTATTTAATTGACGTTATCACAGAGCCAAGATGAAGTATCTTTTACCAATAAAATATGCGGTTATTTTGTATTTTTTAGGTACTAATTTGGCTTTGTCAGATCAACTAGATACTGGTGCACAATTGTATTTTGATCATGGTTGTTATAGTTGTCATGGCTATAATGGAACAGGAAGATATCCGATTGCTAATAATGTAAGTGGTATTATGACCAATCAAGAATTATTTATAATGTTTTTGAGGTTACGCGCTGATTTAAATCCATTAACACCATCGAACAGTATGCCAAATTATAGTGCAGAAGTGCTTAGTGATGAACAAGCTCAAGATCTATATGCATATATAAAAACTTTAACTGATAATCCGCCTGAAATTGAAGACATAAGTGTGCTAAAAAATATTCTCGATAATGCAAACAGGATAAATTAAACATGAATAAATTAAACCAAATATTCAAATTAATAGCTTTCTCACTGATATTAATGTTTACACATCAAAAACTGCTGGCTCATCACTCAGCCATTGCTTTTGATAAAACTAAATCAGTCACAGTCACAGGAAAGATTACTCGTTCTGTTTGGCGAAACCCACATATGGCAATTAATATTGATGTTGCTGATAAAGATGGTAATGATATTCTCTGGAAAATAGAAGGTCCTGGCACAACTATCCTTGCAGGCAAAGGCTTTAACAAAAAAATGCTCTTGGATGCAACGAAATCGAAAGAAAGCATTATTGTTACGATGCATCCATTAAGGTCGGGTAAACCTGGTGGTTTATTACAACGTATTACTTTAGCTAATGGCGAGTCATATCAAGTTGGTGAAGAATATCAAGATCCTGCCGCTGGTGAACAAGAGAGGATTATTCCTTCATTGGTTGAATGGACACCACCACCAGCTGGAGAAACATGGCAAGAGCGTGAAGCAAAAACCCGACCAAAAATATTACCTCTTATTGCTAGTGATGCTAGACAAACGAGTATGGGAGCTCTAGATCCAGAAAATCTTAATAAAGAAAGAGAACCTGCACCTTTTGATATAACTGGAATTTGGTCATTTAGGGGTGAAGATAGAGGGGAACAAAACTTTACTTCTACTTATGGGTCTTATGAATTTAAACCACATCCAACGTTTACTAAAAAAGGCCAAGCAACTTTGGATGAATATAAAAGTTATGCTCGGGCTGGCAAGCGTTATTATGAACCAACTGCCAGATGTTATCCGGCTGGAATGCCACGAATAATGACACGATATGGTGCCTTGATGATGCTGCAATACCCTACCGCAATATACATGGTATCTAGGTTAAATAACGAATATAGGGTTATCTGGTTAGATGGAAGAGGAAGAGAACCAGAAGCAAGTAGAGATAATAACTGGAATGGAGAATCCCTTGGTCACTGGGATGGCGATACTTTAGTCGTTGAAACATCTGGCTTTACTGATGATAATCATTTAATTCAACAAGGAATCTTTACTGGTGATCAGTTAAAAATTATAGAGCGAATTTCAATGCTCAATGACGGTAATACTCTAAAAATAGATTTTACCATGACTGATCCTGAGCATTGGGAAGGTGAATGGAAGCATACAAAGTTTCGAGATCGTACTCTAAGAGCTGATATCAGAGAAGCAAATTGTTTCGCTGCTGATAATGAGTTACTCCCAGGTATGTAATTATGAAATTAAATAAATATCTTTTTTTCAAATCATTATACGTGACTGTTATTTTGTTATTTTTTTCTGTATCTGAAGCGCATCATTCACACGCAAATCTCAATAGAGATGATATAAGAACATACAGTGGTGTAGTAACGAGATATAGCTGGACTATGCCTCATGTATTTTTAAAAGTAAGAGCGCCAGATAAGACAGGAAACGTTGTTGAATACAGCATTGAAATGCTACATCCACCGGCAATGGCAAAACGTGGATGGGCAAAGCGAAGCTTTAAAAAAGGTGATTCTATCACCTGGGAGGGTCCACATGATTTTAATGAATCTCGACATTATACAGGTTTAAAGTGGGCAGAAAAAAGTGATGGCTCCAGACTATCTATGAATGAAATGGAAGAGGGGGAGATCTTTCCCTCAGATGATTTTAGTGGATTATGGAAGCGATCAGATTTTGATCCTGTAACTGGAAAGGCGAAATTTAACCCACACTACAAACCGCCAAAAGGTTGGCCGCTAACTCAAATAGGAAAAGAATTGGTAGACAATTTTCATGAAGATCAGAACCCGATGGTTAACTGTGGTAATCCTGGACCACCGAAGGCAATGATTGTTCCTTATCCAGTTATGATAACCAGGCCAAGTGATAAGAAAATTATTTTTGAAAGAGAGCTAATGCAAGAGGTTAGGACAATTCATTTAGATCACTCTGTCGAGAAAAGTGCACCTTCAAAACTTGGACATTCAATCGGATGGTTTGAAGATGAAAAGTTAATCGTCCTTACCGATAACTTTATTGATGATCCTTGGGGATCACATACTGGTATTGATTCAAGTGATAAAAAACAATTAACCGAAAAATTTTCTTTATCTGATGATGGTAAATACCTAATTGCAGAAATTACTGTCGATGACTCAGTTTTCTTAACCGAACCACATACATTTTTTCATCGATGGAAAAAAATTGCTGATCGAGATGTCATTCAGGCACCTTGCACGATGGAGAGTGCTAAATTATATTTAGAGGGTGGTTGATAACTTTATTTTATATCCATTGAGGCAACTAAACAACCGCAAGCGAATTCTGGAATCGGCTGATAAAAATATATTTCACCTTTTCCTCTAGCTGCCCCAGCAACAGCAATTGAGGTCCTTATCTCAAAAGCACCTTGACCGGCAAATGCAAGTATCTCGTCATCATTGTAAGATGTCATAGCAGTATAGTCATTATCAACCCAATAACTCAGAAACTCTCGATCCCAGATTTCATTTATCTTGCCACTATCTGGTGTGCAGGGCCAATGAGATGTTCCTCCTGTTCCAATAATCGCTATCCTTTCTGGGATATTATCAAATACCTTTCTTAAAGCTTGGCCAAACTCATAGCTTCTAGAATATGGGGAGAATGGTGGTGATTGACAATTGATATTCGACGGGATGATTGGAATATTATAACTTGGTGTAAGGTGATGCAGAGGTACCATCATTCCGTGGTCAAATTTCCATTCTTCTGCATAAGAAACATCGATATCATGCATGAGCAATGAGATAATTCTTTCAGATAAATTCTTATTACCAGGGATTTTGACGTTATCAATGCCAAGCCAACTTGAATCTTCAATTGGCCCTTCGTAATATCGAGCCATTCCAACTGCATATGTTGGCATATTATTGTTGAAGAAATTGGCATAATGTTCGGCTGATATTAAAAATATTGCATCCGGGGCAGTTTTTTCGATGTCTCTCTTTAGATGTTCAAACTGGTTTAGTAACAAAGCAAGCTGCTCTGATTTAGCCGCTTCGGGTCTACTAGTAATGCCTGGTGCATGACAACAGATTCCAGCAAAAACTAAACTCATGAATTACTCAAATCGCTAATATTAATCATTAATATAAATCTTATTTATTTGTCACATTAACCGCATTTATACCTTCTCTTTCAAGAACTATTTGAGTTGCTTTTCTTGAATCCATACGTTTTCTATGTGCCATCCAGTTTGGCATTTTTGCTATATGTTCAATAATATCATCTCTTTGAGACCATATATGAAAGACGTATAAATAGGGATCACAGACGCTATATGTGTCACCTAATGCCCATTTTTTATCAGATAAGCGTCGTTCAACCTCCAATAATGTTTTTTGGAGATTAGGTATGCCAGTATTTTTAAGTTCAGGATGTAAATCTTTTCTAGTCAATAGTAAATTTGGTCGAAATAAAGGCCGAAAGGCGATATGCACTGTGCTTGACAAAAAGTTCAGCCATTCATGAGCTCTTGCTCTTTGCAGAGTATTTTTTTTTGGAATTAAGTCATGTGTAGATGAATCAGCAATATAAGATAAAATAGCATGTGTTTCGGTAAGAATGTGATTATCAATCATTAATGTTGGGATTTTTCCCCAAGGATTAATTTTTTGATACTTATCTGTTCGATGTTCTTGCATCCTTATTTTAACTGAAGTAGTTTCATAAGGCAGGCCAGACTCTTCAAGAGCAATATGACAAGCCAAAGAGCAAGCTCTTGGACTAAAGAATAGATTAAGTTTAGACATTTTTTCTCAAAGACGATGATTAATAATACAAAGATAATAACGTTTTTTTTGATGATAGGTGTAAAAAATCATTTTGCTCAATTCTAAACATAACGTTAATATTTGTGATTATGCTCAGGAATCTATTTATGCTAATAAATAAAACGATACAATCTTCATGCTTAATATTGATCTTAATAGTTTCTTTTAATGCGGTTATCTCACAGGAATTAGAATCAATACCAGACTGGACTGGAATATGGGAACGCCTAGAAGGAAATGCTGGGATGTTTGATATTTCATCTACCAGACCCCGTGATGGCCGAGCCGGGAGTCCAGGTGTTCGTCAGTTTCCTCCTCTAACTAAGGCATGGGAAAAAAAATATCAAAACAATCTTAAATTGGTTGCACTTGATCGATTACCAGATCCTATTTCAGTTTGTGGGACACCAGCTGGATATCCAAGGCTACTTGCGTTGCCTGATGTATATGAATTTATTGTTCGACCAGAGAAAACATGGATTATAACCGAAAATGGGCCAAATATTATGAGGATTTATACCGATGGAAGAGAGTTACCGGAGAAAAGCGAGCGGTGGCCAACTTATACTGGTGAATCTGTGGGTTACTGGGATGGTGAAATACTCATATTTAAAACAGTTAGTATGATCGGTGAGAAAAATACTGTACTTGATCGTAGTGGCTTGACGCTCAGTGATGCTGCTGAAATTGAGACGCGATTATTTCAGAATAAAGAAGGATTGTTACGTGCTGAATTATTAATTGAAGATCCGAAAGCATTAACTGAGCCTTGGCGAGTAGTTCGACATTTCAGGAAGATGCCTATTGGAACACGAATCTTTGATTATGCTTGTGCTGAAAATAATCGGAATCCAATAACCAATAGTGGTAAAACATTAACGTTGGGTCCAGATGGTAAACCCATTGATATTGTCATTAATTAAGGCGTTGTTATGAATTTATGCAATAAGATTTGGTTCAAAAATATTTTAGTGGGCATGTTGATTATGTATAGTTCTAATGCCTCAACCCATCACTCTAGTGCAATGTTTGATAAAACAGAAGTCGTCATGGTAAACGCAACTATTAAAGAGTTTCAATGGGCAAATCCTCATGTTTGGATACAAATTTATATTCATGATGAGGTAGGTGAAAGAATAGAATGGAGTATTGAAGGTATTGGCATTAATACCCTATTCAGAAGAGGTTGGCGCCCAAATTCATTTATCGCTGGTGATATCATACAGATTCAATTCAACCCCATGATAGATGGCTCTCATGCAGGAGCATTTATTGGTGCTAAATTTGAAAATGGAAAGATACTGGGACGATGGAATAACAAGAATTAGCTCCGTAATATCTTAATACCTTCGAGCAATGTCTGACAAAATGGATCCACATCAGAATGATCCATTATTGTTGAGCATACTCCGGTTAGACCAGGTGTTAACCAATAACCATTTTTGAGCATATAATAATGCAATCCAGTACTCTCATATATTTGACCACGGAGTGACTGATCTTGCATAGATTTATCATTAATTGATAAACCAAATACAGAAAATTGACCTTGTGTGTGAGCATCAAGATTCATTAATCTAAATACATCCTGGATGCCGTCCCTAAATGCTTGGCCAAGATTGTTGAGTTTTTGAAATGCATCCTTAGTAAGCATCTGCATAGCTACTTTTCCGCATGCCATACTCACAGGGTTAGCATTGTAAGTTCCTCCATGTGGTAATTTAGGTCTACTCTCTTTGGCTTCAAAAACTTCCATAATTTCAGCATGACCAGCGACAGCTCCGATAGGGAATCCACCTCCGATAATTTTCCCCAGTGCGGTCAAATGAGGACTTATTTTTCTTTCACCCTGACAACCTGAATAGCCAGCTCTAAATGAAACAACCTCATCAGCTATAAGTAAAATATTATATTTTTTGCATACTTTTTCAATGGCGCTTAAAAAACTTCCATTTGGTATTGATTTTCCATAATTTTGACCGAATGGATCAATTAAGATGGCTGCAATATCTTCGTAATTCGCATCAATTATTTCACTGGCAATCTTACTTTTATTAAAAGGTATTACAATTACTTCATCTAGAATAGATTGTGGGGTGCCGCTCGCGTATGCTTTTGATTCGGGATGACCTGATGCAAGATTGCTAGGATCAACACCTAAACTAACCTCTGCAAAATCATAGCTTCCATGATACGAATTTTCACATTTTACAATTTTTGATTTACCAGTATATGCACGAGCAGCTTTTATAGCATTCATAACAGCTTCAGTGCCTGAATTCATGAATCTAATTTTGTCAAAATTAGTGCATCTCGAGCATAAAATATCCGCGTAATTAAGTTCAGTTTCTGAACCAAATGAGAATCCTGTGCCTTTCTTTATTTGCATTATTGCTGCTTCAGTTAATAGAGGGTGTGCATGTCCATGAATGAGAGAGGTGTAATTATTATTAAAATCTAAGTATCTATTATCATCTATATCGTAAAGGTATTTGCCTTTGGCGGATTTTATATATATGGAGTGTGGAGCTAGACTAATAGTGCTTCTTGAGCCACCATCAGGTAGTACTTTTTTAGCTTCTTTATATAATTTAGCTGATTTCTTTACAGAGAGATCTTTCATCTTTTTTATGTGTAACGATCATAATAATTAGCCTAAATAATTTATTGCTTCTGCCGCGGCCCTCTCGCCAGATTCCATAGCACCTTCCATACCTCTATCGGTTTTTGCTGTGTATTCACCAGCAAAGAATAGCGGTGGTATTGGTTTTGCTACAATATTAGCAAATTGTTTTATTTCTCCAGGTTGCCATGCAACATAAGTTCCACCTGCCGTTGTTTGATTTTGCCAGGACCAAGAGAGTGCTGGCTTGATAGCATTTTTTAAACTAGGTCTTAGTAATACTAATTGTTTCAAGACATACGCAGTAGCTTCACTCGAAGACATTTTATCAAGAAAGGCAGTATTTGAACCTGTTGTCCAAGTTTTGATATACGCTGGATTACCATCACTGCCCGGAACAGTAAATATCCTACCTATACTTGTATCTGTCCAATATGTGAGAGGTAGTTCATCATATTCCCAAAAAGGTCTTAATATTTTGAAATAAATCAAATTTACCTTTGAATAACCGATGTTATTTATCGCTGTCAGTCTATCAGCCTCAATTTTTTGAGTTTCTATTTCTATATTTGATAGTGCAGTTAAAGGAATGGATGTAATGACTGTCTTAGCATCAATTTTCATTCCATTTTCAGAAGATAGACGAACCCCTTGATTATAAGATTTTAGATTAGTGATTTTCGTATTAAGGACTAGGTCACCTTTCAAGGAAGCAGCCATATGCTGCGGGATGAGGCTATTACCACCACGTATTTGAAAAATTCCAGGCTTACTCTTATCCATTTTATTACTCTGATCTTTCACCCACGACGAACTAAAGAAATATTGCAATATTGATATATCTTTTGCTCCATTTCCATGCGATGGATTAATTCCAGCGACTAAATGAATTTCGTCATCCTTAAGTCCATATTCTTGCAGTGCCTTATGTAATGAAATATCGTATTTCGAATATAATGGGTTATACCAATCCGTAGTTTCTGATAGAGGGTTAAGATCATTGATGATATATCGCAATCTTTCCCATGGATATTGGTGTCTTAGATTGGAGGGAAAGGGGTTCAACTTACTTTTTCCCCAATTATCTCTAGTTGAGATTAATGTGTTATTGAGGTGTATTGCAGTAGCTCGGTTACCAAAATAAGGATTATCTTTGCCTGGACTGTAAGGCTTTAATTGGTATTTATCAATAACTTTAATGAGTCTCTCGTAGCCGCTACCCATACTTGTACCACCAATTTCTTGATTGCCATCAAGTGAGTTAGCAGTAAGTAACTTGCCACCAACACGACTATTTGCTTCAATAACAATAGTTTTCAAGCCCCGATCTTCGAGTATTTGTGCCGCATTTAGACCAGCTAAACCAGCGCCTATAATAGCTACATCATATGGATGATTATTACTAAATGAAGATACACCGATCATGCTGGTTGCAGCTAATGTAGATGCTCCCAGAATAAAGTTACGACGTTTCATAGCTATTAATTTATTTGCTTATCAATTTTTCGATGGTGAGCCACAAGTATATTAATTTCATTAAATAAGGACTTTCTTAATTGCAATAAGCCAAAAATCTCGACAATAACAAAAAATGGAGCAGCTAGATTAGCTTGTATTGGATGCTTAACCAAAACAGGCATAGACTTCTCAATTGCATGACCTATGAATTGAAGAGCATATCCACCAAAAAAAGCTGCAGCTGCTATAGTCCCTGCTATAGGGTGAGTACTTAAGATTAATGCATATTCAGCGATGAGTAATCCCATAACCAAGAATACTATTGAGAAGGCTGTGTCCAGAGTTAAATAGAAAAAAAATAAACCAATTGTCAGTATATGTGCGGCAGTGAGAGTTATTCCCATTACATCATAGTTAAACCAACTGAGTGGTATATTGATACCTAAAATGATTGTGGGTATTCCAATGAGATGAAATACGATATTGATTTTATGTTGATGAGCGGATGCGTAATTTACCAGCATATCCATAAATTTATTTTTTGCAGTCAAAACAACCTCATTTTATTATCTTTGATAGCATAACTTATCATGAGGAAAGAAAAAAATCTTGGCTGGGCTTTAATTTATCCAGATAAGGCTTTGAATGCCATCAAGGCTCTATCTCTAGATTTCTTTATATCAACCATAGGTCTAGGATAGTTATCACCAAGCACTATTTTTGCCTCTGATAATATTTTTGTAGGAGCTTCCCATGGTTTATGAATATATCTAGATGATAAATTTTTTAACTCTGGAACGTATTTACGAACATATACTCCATCCGGATCAAACTTCTCGCCTTGTAGAATTGGATTAAAAATTCTAAAATAAGGCGCAGCATCTGCACCACAACCAGCTATCCATTGCCATGAAGCACTATTGTTTGCAAGATCTGCATCAAGCAGTGTATCCCAAAACCATTGTTCTCCATGACGCCAGTCAAGCATGAGATTTTTAACTAGAAAAGAGCCTGTTACCATTCTTACTCTGTTATGCATGTATCCAGTTTTCCAGAGTTGACGCATACCAGCATCAATTATTGGATACCCAGTTAACCCCTGTTGCCATTTCTTCAGAGTGTTAGCATCATTAAGCCATGGAAAGCGATCAAATTTTTTCTGTAAATTATTTTCTGGTAATTCATTCCAATAGTAGAGAAGATTATTCGAGAATTCCCGCCAACCAAGTTCACTAAGAAAGTGCTCAATACTAGATTGATAAGATTGGGTATTTTTAAGATTCTTTATGCAGTGCCATGCTTGATTAGGTGATAGTTCTCCAAAATGAAGATATGGTGATAACTTTGACACAAATTCTTTATCAGGCCGATTTCTTCCTACTTTATATTCCTTTATACCAACCTGACTAAATTTTTTTAGTTGTTCTTTTGCGGCTTGCTCTCCCGGCACCCATTCATCTTGCATATCCTTATACCAATTAATCTTTGGCATAAGCCCAAGCTCAGATAATGGTATTTTTTTTAAAGTACTATCAAAATTAATTCTGTCTGGTTTTTCTTGTGGCTCTCTCGGTGGAAGCCCATTTACTAAACATCCTTTTTTATAAAATGGTGTAAACACCTTGTAGGGTGTGCCATCATCTTTTTTTATATTTGGTGGCTCAAATAATAGTGAACCATTGTAACTTTTCACCAGAATATTTTGTTTCATCAAACTAGCTTTAATTTTTTTGTCTCGTTTGATTCGCCAAGGTTCATAGCAGCGATTCCAGTAAACACCTGTAACATTTTTTTCATGAACAAGTTTAGAGATAATATCTTCTGCTTTTCCTTTATAGAAACATAAATTACCACTTAGCGACACATTTAATGCTTCAAGACTTTTTTGAAGCCACCATCTGCTGGCACTGCCCATGTCCCATTTTTGTGCATTTTCATCATCTAAAATATAGATTGGTAGAATAGTGGCATTGCCTGCAATTGCAGCTAACAGAGCGGGATTATCTGATAAACGAAGATCTTGTCTAAACCATAAAATATTCACATCTGTTTTCATATCAAGGATCTTAATTCAATTTGTGTAAATAAATTGCACATATTTGTATGCCAATGTAACAAAATTGAGATTCTTTAATCTAACTTTAACTAAGATGTTATTTTGTATGTTTAATTAAGGTAAAAAAATGCGTGTGGCATTATTTGGTGGGACAGGATTTGTTGGTTCTAATCTCACCACTAAACTATTTGAGCATAAATACAAACTATCTTTGCTGGTGAGATCTGAGCATTTAGAAAAAGATAGTAGGTCTCCTGATATTAAAACTACCAATGGTTCTATAAATTCTGTATCAGCCATCAACCGCACTCTAGGTAATTGTGATTACGTTATCTACAATATTGGAATTCTTGAAGAGGTTCCTAAATTAGGTATTACTTTTCAAAGTATACAATTTGATGGTCTCAAGGCTGTGGTCGATCAGAGTGTAAAGTTAGGTGTAAAAAAATTTATTCTTATGAGTGCAAATGGTGCAAAGTCAGTTGGAACAAATTATCAGGTTACGAAATATAATGCAGAGGAGTATCTTAAAAATAGTGGCCTAGTTTATACGATATTAAGGCCATCAGTTATTTTTGGGGATCCACAAGGTAAAATGGAGTTTATTACACAGTTATATCAAGAACTGATTACTCCTCCCTTGCCAGCGGTTAATTTTTTTAAAGGTTTCCTGCCGATCCAAGGTTCAGTAAAGATGTCACCAGTTCACATTGACGATGTGGTTGAAGTATTCTGTTTGGCGTTAAAGTTAAATCATACGAATAATAAAACTTATAATTTAGGAGGGCCAGAAATATTGTCATGGTATGAAATTCTTAAATGTGTTGCTGCCACGACTAAGAAGAATAAAATTTTTATTCCTGTGCCCATAGTGATAATGAAATTATTGGCCAGGTTGTTTCAATGGCTGCCTTTTTTTCCAGTTACATTCGAGCAATTGCAGATGCTTGAGGAAAATAATATTGCCGATAAAGATGAGTTAATTAAATTAATTAAAAGAGAGTCTAGAGCCTTAACTCAAGATTCCATTGATTATTTGGTGAAGATATGAGTTTGTTGAGCTCTTTTGCATCAAGGCTAAATGTTGTAATCATTGGTGCTAGTGGCGGTTTGGGGAAAGCATTTATTAAGGTTTTAGAGCAAGAAATCAACGTTGCAACTGTTTATGCGTTTTCTAGAAACGATGTTAATAGTGCCAGTAACAAGACGAGTTACTCTTATATTGATCTGGAGAATGAGGAATCGATAGAGCGAGCATCGATATTAGCTAGTTCGTCAGCAAAAATTGATCTTGTTATCGTAGCCACTGGTATTTTGCACAGTGAACAGATTAGTCCCGAGAAGAGTTTTGCTCATCTAGATCCGAGTGTAATGATGAAGGTATTCAACATAAATACAATTGGCCCAGCAATCATAGCTAAGTATTTTCTTCCAAAATTTCGTAGAGATACTAAAACTGTTTTTGCGGTGTTATCTGCAAGAGTAGGTAGCATCAATGATAATTATCTGGGTGGTTGGGCATCATATCGAGCCTCTAAAGCCGCGTTAAATATGCTAATAAAGACATCTGCAATAGAGCAAAAACGCATCGCACCTAAATGTATCCTTACTTCGCTACATCCAGGTACGGTTGATACAGAATTATCACGACCATACCAAAAGAATATAAAAAAAGGCGCTCTCAGTAGTGCGAGTAACGCAGCAAATAAATTAATTAGCGTTATTAATAATTTAAATTATGATGATACTGGGAGCTTTTTAGCATGGGATGGAAATCAAATTGAATATTAAAATATGTTGGCTTGATACGAAGTTTCTAGTTATATTTTTACTTTTTTTTGGAGATGTTGTGAGCGCGTTAGAGGAACCTGAATATCAGATAATAAAGAATACTCCTAATTTTGAAATAAGGCATTACAGTGAATATTTAGTTGCTGAAGTCACACTCAAGGGGAGTTTTAACTCCTCAGGAAATCAAGCATTTAGAATCTTAGCCGGATATATTTTTGGTTCCAACCAAACTTCTGAGAAAATGAAAATGACTGCCCCTGTTGAGTCTCAAGTTATGCCTGCTTCAGAAAAAATGAAAATGACAGCTCCAGTCATGTCAGTTGACAGTAATTATGATGAGCATATTTACCGATTTGTTATGGAGAAAAAATATACCATGGATTCACTTCCAATCCCTAATGATGAAAGAATTCGCTTGATAAAAGTTGCACCAAAATTTATGGCGGTTAAAAAATTTTCTGGACGTTGGAGTGAAAAAAATTATCAAAAATCCAAGAAAGCATTAATTGAAAGCCTTATTTCTGAAAATATTGAAACTATTGGATTACCCATATTCGCAAGATATAACGCACCTTTTGTTCCTTGGTTTTTGAGGCGTAATGAAATAATGATTCAGATAAATTGGGATGCTTAAGAGCCGAATCGATAGCGAAGTTTCATTATAATTTGGTCGCTCATCGGATTATCCATGGTATCTTCATACAATTCATTAAATGAAGTTAACATAGATCTACTTGAACCCGTTTTTGTAGCAACGATATAAAGATCTGAAAGTGGCGCTATTTGCCAACGATAACGTAATTGAATGTTCAGTTGCGAGATACTGAAGTTGTCTGATTCGTTAATGTCATCTGGTTTAAATACCTCATCTAAATTCAGACTGTCACTGTTGAGTAAATAGAATTTTTCCTCAATAGCTTGGATACCAACCCATTGAAAATTTAAACTAAGTTGTTGTTTGGCATTAATAAAATAATTAACTTTAAATTCAGGTTGCCATTTTTGTGCGTTGAATGTCGTGAAATGCTTGCCTTCTTGATGGAGAAGCCAACCATTTGCATCCACATACTGTATTTCTGCATTAAGGCTTAAGTTACTTTTTAAGTACCATAATAATTCAAATTCAGAAGTTATTTTTTCCCCGTAAAGATTTTCATCTTGATATGAGATTTTCCCTTCGAAAGTAATTTTTTTGGATTTATTTGTTGAATATTGAAATTCAAATCTATTACGTTGATTTATTTTATATGTCCCATTACCAAAGCTATTCCTGTCTTCATAGCGAGCAGGAAAGTATGCAAATCCAGTCTGAATTTCATGTAAATTATTTAATAGAACTGTTAATCCAGAGCCAAAACCACCCGTGATTTGCTGGCCATACAAATTTTCTCCATACCTAAACCAATTTCTGATGACTCTATTCTTGTAACGAGAAGAGTTTGAATTTATATAATTATTATTGTATTGGATATCTCTAATATTATTTCTTTGATTGAAGCCAAAATCATTTACTTGAAGTTTTTTATCAAATATAGAGAGTTTCAAGTTATGTTTTTTACCTCTTTCAGGAGTATATGAAATATCAGTATAACCTCCCTTACCTAACCCAGAATTTGCTGTATCAGAGTTAATATACTGTCCATCAATTTTTATGGCACCTGATTCCGTCAAGTAATGATAATCCATCGCATGAACAATTGAATTACTTGTAGGTTTGGTTACTATTGTAGAAAGAATACCAATACCTTTTGTATTTCCATTTTCACTGTCTTCATAAAGTAGACGCAATGCGCCAAAATCACGTCCTGTTTGGCTATAGATATTATTATCGTTTGCTCGATAATTAGTATCTTCTTCAAAAGCTGTCAATACACCATAACGGAACTTATTGAATTGGCCCGTCGTTTTAAATGCCCCAATTAGGTCGGCTTTTGTAATTTCTTCATCACGAGTTGAGATGGTCACACCATCAGGTAATTCTGGTAGAGAAGGGGCGCTGCCAATTCGTCGAGTGTTAATTACAGTAAATCGATTTCGGCCACCACTTCTTCCTGATCTGGGGGTTGCATTAAATACTTCACTACCTTCCTGAAAAAATAATCTTTTCTCAGGAAAGAATGTCTCATTTGCCGTTAGATTGACAACCACATTATCAGACTCTACAGCACCAAAATCTGGTTTAATAGTTGCAGTCACTTGAGCATTAGTAGATGGTCGCCAGAAGAAATCAGCACCTGTTTGATAATTTGATTTATTATCAATTCGATCTTGTGTCATGGATACATATGGAAATATGCTCCATTGCTGTTTTAAATTAACATTATTCAATTTCATGGGTTGAAATAAGCTTAAAAATTGTGGTATTGAATCAGGTAATGCTGGCCAGGCCCATTCTTCTTCCAGGTGCGCGACTTCTCTAATGGTATATAGGTTTATAATTCGATCGTTTGTTTTTTTAGGCATCGCCATTTGTGACCATGGGATATAAAACTCGGCGGACCATCCATTATCTGTTTCAGATGTAGCTCCATTCCAAGCTCCATCCCAGTCCATACTGTATCTTTTCTCCGGCAACAAGGTTCCATCACCCTCTGAGTCACCCAGAGATAGTGCCATCCAATAGGCATATTTAGCTTCACCTGAGGTATCTATACTGATTGATACTTTGTCGGATTTTGTTGCCCAGTCATCTCGATTAGTAAAACGTTTTACTAAAGTATCTTTAGGTTGTTCCATGTCAATAGAAAAATAGAATCCGTCTACTGTATAAAAAAGCTTTACGATACTCTTGTAAATAGGATCCTTTAAAGTATCTGGCTGAGTGACCTTCAGACGTTCATAAGGAGTAATACTAGTCCATACTGCTTCATCAACCTTTCCATCTATTATGATCGCCGTGTTTATATTTCGTTGTTGAACTTCAATTACTTCACGTTTGTTAATTGATAAATGAATAGATTCATCTATGGATTGGGTAAGTGCAGTATATGGCAATATTAAGAATAATATTACAGTAAAAATCGGGAGTAGTTTTTTGGATTCATCCTTAATCACGGCCGTGATTATATCTTTATTTGATTAAGAACCAAACCTATATCGAATTTTTAGAATAATTTGGTCGCTTAATGGATTATCTATGGTTTCTTCAAAGAGGTCACCAAAAGTGGTGAGTACTTTGGAGTTTGACCCAGATTTAGTAGCTACAAGATAAACATCAGAGAGAGGCGCAATTTGCCAGCGATAGCGAAGTTGAATATTTAAGTCAGAAATACTGAAGTCATCTGATTTACTTGAGGGTTTAGTAATAGACCTTAAATTAAAGCTGTTGTCGTCTAGTACATAAAAATTGTCCTCATTAGCCTGGATTCCAACCCATTGAAGATTGACACTAAGTTGTTGTTTCGCAGTAATGAAATAATTAAATTTAAGCTCTTGTTCCCACTTCTGATGATAAAAAGTAGTAAATCTCTTGTCTTCTTGATGCAATAACCACCCACCACTTCCGTGAACAAATTTCGATTTCATATCCAGACTAATATTGCTTTTTGGAAACCAAGTAAATTCAACTTCACCTTCACGTTTTGCACCGTATAGATCTTCTTCCTGATAGGTCAATGTGCCACCATACGAAAATTTTTCTGCTGCACTGGTTTTGAACTCAAGTCTTAGCCTGCTCCTCGCTGGCATCTTGTAAGTACCATTACCAAAACTATTTCGATCTTCAAAGCGTGTTGGCCAATGAGCAAAGGAGCCCTTAATTTTATTTAGATTATTGAAAGTAAGATCGAGACTTCCTCCAATTGCATTTGAGACGCGATGCCCATCAAAATTTTCTGCATATCTTATATAAGTATTGAATCTAGAGTTCCGAAAACGTTTCAAGTTTGAATCAATTGCAGTAAAGCTATATTGTAGATCTCGGATATTATTGCGTTGATTAAACCCAAAATCATTAATTTGAAGTTGTTTGTCAAATACCGTAAATTTAAATTCGTTTGTTCTACCTTGTTTTGGAGTATAGACAACATCAACGAAGCCACCGATCCCACTTCCATCTTCTTGAGTTTTGGAGCTAATAAATTGACCATCAGTTTTCCAATTACCTGAAGCTGTCAGGTAATGGAAGTCACCCGCAGTAACTACAGAGTCCTGTTCCGGCTGAGTAACAATAGTTGAGAGCAAGCCAAAAGCTTTTGTATCGCCTTGCTCGGTATTTTCGTAGAGTAATCTTATTGCTCCAAAATCTCTGCCAACTTGATTATAGTGTTGATTATTATCAGCTAGAAATTTTGTATTATCTTCTGATGCCGCTAGGATACCGTAGCGAAACTTATTGAATTGACCCGTAGCTTTAAGAGCACCAATTAAATCAGCTTTAGTAGTTTTTTTAACCTTCTCAGAAAAACTAGCACCTTCAGGAATATCGGGTAATGTTGGTCTGCTTCCAATGCGTCTTGTATTTATAACTGAAACCCTTCTGCCACCCCACGAGTATTCACTTGCTCTGGGCGTTGCTATGAAAACTTCATTACCCTCTTGAAAAAATAATCTTTTCTCAGGAAAAAATGTTTCATTTGCTGATAGATTAACAACAACATTATCCGATTCTACAGCGCCGAAATCGGGATTTATGGTGGCAGTAATTTGTGCATTTGTTGAAGGCCGCCAGAAAAGATCAACCCCACCTTGTAAATCAGTTTTACCTTCTATTTGATCATAGGTTCCCGAAGTGTATGGGAATACACTCCATTGTTGTTTTAGATTTACATTATTCATTTTAGTTGGTTGGAATAAACTAATGAATTGTGGTTTTGATTCTGGTATAGGTGGCCATGACCATTCTTCTTCCAGGTGAGCAACTTCGCGAAATGTAAATAATTTTACAATACGATCCCCCGTTTTTTTTGGCATTGCCATTTGTGACCAAGGAATATAGAACTCAGCGGACCATCCATTATCTGTTTCAGATGTTGCACCATACCAAGCTCCATCCCAGTCAACTGTGTAAATATCTTCTGGAGCAAGAGTTCCATCAGCTTCAGAATCACCTAATGATTTTGAAAACCAATAACCATATTTTCCTTCTCCAGAGGTATCTAAGGAGAATCCTGTCTTATCAGATTGAGTTTGCCAATCGTCCCTAGATTTGAAACGTTTAATGAGAGACTCAAGTGGCTGCTCCATATCCATGGAAATATAAAAACCATCAACGGTATAGAAGAAACGAGTCTTGGTTTGGAACTTAGGTTTTGCTAAAGAATCTGGTTTGGTGACCAGATAGCTATCATGGACAGTTAAGTTATCCCATACAATCTCGTTTAGTTTACCATCAATATTTATATCAATATCAATGGGCATTTTCTGAACATCAATGATTTGACTATCATTAAATGAGAGCTGAAATTTATCACTGTCATATTGTGCATGCCCAGGTACATTTAGCATAAACGATAAAATACCAGTTATGATTATTTTCATTGAATTTTTTTGTGATACTAATAACATTTAATTTTTTTATTTAATAAAATTTAGAGCATAATATGAGCTTGTGATCATAATTATTATCTTTTTTTTGTTAAGAATTGATTATGCTGCTCAATATCTTTGTGAAAGATGCACCTTAAGTATCTTGATTGCTTAATTTATTAAACAATACACATTATAGAAGGTTACATCTTTAATTGTGTGTCAATTCGTAACTTTTTTAAAATTAACTATTACGTAAAGTGGAAAACCTAAAGATGAATAAAATAAGTATAAAAATATTTTCAGTCATTATCGGTTCGATAAGCCTTTTTCAATCTATTAATGCTGAGATTTTGATAAGAGATTTTAAGGGTTCACAATCTATCACCACGAGTGAATTTGATGTCAGTTCACCCTGGTTGATAGATTGGCGTGTAAATAGTAATTACAAGGAGAATATGGCTTTGGAGGTATCTTTGGTTGATGCTAAAACAGGCTTTCTTGTTGGTAGAATATTTAAAACAAAATATGCTGGGAATGGCGTAAAAATATTTAATGATGGGGGTCGTTATCGCTTGAGAATAAGCTCATCTTTTACTAATTGGAATTTTAAAATAAAAGAAATTACAATTTCTGAGGCAGAGAGTTATTCAGTCAAAGCAAGATAGCTAACCTTTAAATACCTTTTTAAAAACCTCAGCGAAGATTTCTAGGTCTTTTATTTTACCCATACTGACCCTTAAGTGGGTTGGATAAAGGTTATAAGCTCGATGCACTAACACATTCTCTTGCCGCATTTTTTCCTCGAAGATTTTGACATCTCTGCCGATATCAGCAAAAACAAAATTGGTTTCAGATGGAAGCGGTTGGAGACCCTGTTCTTCAAAGACTTCTCTAACAATAGCCCTGCCTTGATTAATTTTTCCGAGTGAAAATTTTATAAAATCATTTTCGTTATAACATGCATGTGCTGCCGCGAGACCAACAATATTCGGCCATGCCATTATATGATTTCTTACTTTTTTTATGAGATCTTCCCTGCCCATTGCGTATCCTACTCTCATACCAGCCATACCATAAAGTTTTGAGAATGTTCGCATGACTATTACATTTTCGCCTTCACGTACCAAATCCACCATGGAAGTGAAATTTGGATCAACGGTTAATTCATTATATGCCTCATCTACTAATATCGTAACTTTCTGTCCAACTGTCCGACAAAAATTTCTTAATACATCACCATCTATTGTTTTGCCTGTAGGATTATTTGGATTACATAAGTAAACCATACTTACATTTTTATTTACGGCTGCCGCCATGGCATCAAGATCTATTGACATTGTATCATCCAAAGGAACCCGCAATACTTTGGTGCCTATTCTTTGGGCGTAACCCAGGTGGAGATCATAAGTGAGGGACGGCGAGACAATTTCTCCTTGTTTACCCCAACCCACAACAGCAGCAGAAAGAGCTTCATTTGATCCAGAACTAATAACCACTTGATTGGTATTTAACTTATTTCTATTTGCGATCATCTCTACTAATTCTGCGGTAATTCTGCCTGGGTAATAAGCTCCTTTAGCACTAGCGCTGGCAGCTGCATTCAGAGCTTTAGTGCTTGGACCATATGGATTCTCATTAGCGCTCAGTCGAATGAGATTAGGATTTGGACCTACCATGGAAAATATCGCAGGACTGATTGTTGCTGTTGCAGCCCCCGTGACTAAGCTACTTATTAATGAGCGCCTTGTAATTTGCATATTTATCCTTTTTTATTTCGATTATGAAAAATCATAATCGTTAATTAAATAAATTAATCGGTTAATTTTATATAAACTCGCCGATTATGCTTACCTTTCTTTTCAACTTTTCCTAGTACTATTTGACCAACTTCGCCAGTAGTTCTTAAATGCGTTCCGCCACATGGCTGAAGATCTATTCCCTCAATCTCTAATAATCGAATATCTTGATTGGTAATGGGTGGTTTTACAGACATTGTGCGTATTAATTCAGGTTGTTGGGCAAGCACCTCTTGAGTTACCCACTTGGATTGAATATTCCGATTTTCTAGCACTAATTTCTTTAATTCTTTGTTAACGCTTTCTTTATCAACAGGCGCTTCCATGTCAAAATCTAGACGGCTTTTAGTTTCAGAAATATTACCGCCCGTGACTCCATAAGGTAAGATTGATCCTAGTAAATGCAATGCAGTATGCATTCGCATGTGAAGGTAACGTCTATCCCAATTAATCCTTGCAGTTATGGTCTCACCTATATCTGGGACGGGACTATCTTCGCTTATAATATGTTCTATATCACCATCTTTATTGAGTAATGTATTAATTACCTTGGCTTCGAAGTTTTGCCAGCTAAGGGTCCCTGTATCACCAGGCTGTCCTCCACCTAAAGGATAAAATATCGTACTTACAAGAATAATATTCCTATTTGTATTGGCAGAAACCTCGGTTGTGTATGATTTAAGGTACGCATCCTTTGAATATAATCTTTCTGTCACAATTCGATACCTATAGTATTTATGTTATGTTTGTTAGCCATAAAATATAATTTACCTTAATTGAATAAATAATGATCTAATTTTTAAATGAAAAGAAAATTAAAAAGAAATATTTACAATAATTTATTTAGTAAGCAAGCTGATGGTCGATATTTTATAAAAATGCATGGCCTAGAAAATCATTTTGTAATTTTTGATGGCCGAAAAAGCCCTTACTTGCCAGATGAAGATGAAATAAAAATGGTGTGTGATAATAATCTTGGGGTTGGTGCTGATCAATTTATTATATTAAATCAACCAACTGACCTTGGACTGACATCGGGCGCTACGATATTTATGAGACTTTTGAATATTGATGGCCTGGAGGTTGGCGCTTGTGGCAATGCCACCAGATGTGTAGCAAAATTACTGATGGATTATCTTAATACAACCGTTATTAAGATAGAGACACTTGCTGGCGTACTAAATTGTGATTACTTAGATGATGGGCTAATTCAATGCAATATGGGGACTATTAAGCATGAAGCTGAACATATTCCATTATCGAAAAATATCGATACTCTTAATAATGTGAATTTAACTGCAGGTCCATTATCAAATCCAGTGCTTTCCAATATAGGCAATCCGCATGCAACATTCTTCGTTAATGAGATTGAAAGTGTCAACATAGAAAAATGGGCGCCATTAATACAAAAGAATGCTTTATTTCCCGAACAAGTCAATGTAGGTATTGCAGAAATAATCGATCAACATACTCTTAAACTAGAAGTTTTTGAAAGACCTGGTATTTTAACCAAAGCTTGTGGATCAGGAGCTTGTGCCGCTGTATATGCTGCCAATAAAAGACAGTATAAAGTGTCCTCAAAAATGAAGGTTATTTTACCAGCAGGGCCCCTAAATATAGAGCTATTGAGTGATAATTCAATCTCTATGTGCGGTCCAGCGGAGTATACTTTTAGTGGTTTATTACCGAATACTTCCTAATAATATAAAACCAATAATTGATAGGAAACCAGCAATTAAAGCATATGGTAATTGTGTCCTAACGTGCTCAATATGATCAGTACCTGCCGCCATTGATGCTACAACAGTGGTATCGCTAATTGGTGAGGCATGATCACCAAACACACCTCCAGAAAGGGCTGCACCAAGCAGCATGGGTGCTGAAAGATCCAGAGCAGAAGCGATTGATAGTGCTATCGGGATCATGATCGCAAAGGTTCCCCAGCTTGAACCTACCGAAAATGCTATAAAGCCAGAGATTAAAAATACTAATGGCGCCAGAAATATGTGAGGAACATTGGCCCCTGCAAGTTCAGCAACATATGGACCTGTTCCGAGTAATTTAGCTACATCACCCAATGCCAGAGCAAGTAATAGGATAATTGCAATTGGCAGTAAAGACCCAGCGCCATCCATGAAAAATCCCATCAAATTACTGATGTTACTTTTTTTCTTAAACAACAACATACACCAGCAAACAAATAATGCAGCACAAATAGACCAGAATATGGCAGTGGAACCGTTACCTTTCATGATATCCCCATCACCTGTGAGATAAAGGAATGTTGGCATTGCCAATGTCATAGTTAAAATTGGAATAACCATAAAAATTGCTGATGCCTCATCAGTGTTTTTTTGATTATTAACAATATCCTTGGCTTGATTATCATTCCAAGAAATTTGTCCGCTGAGAGTTCTGGCTTCTGCGGTTGCCATAGGCCCTATATTGATATTTCTCCAAATCACAATAATTGCCAAAATTATGGCTGTTATTGCGTATAGATTGTAAGGGATGGATTGAATAAAAATGCCAAACGCGTTCTCCATTCCAGTTGAGGCGATCAATCCTATAATTACTGCTGTCCATGCATTCAATGGAACCATTACACAAACAGGAGCTGATGTAGCATCAATAAGATATGCGAGCTTTTCTCTTGAAATTTTGTACCGATCAAATAGAGGTCTGCTAACAGAACCTGCGACTAAGAGTGTTATATTGGATTCTATAAAAATTACAATACCCGTCATCCAAGCGAGGATTTGTGCCCTGAATCCTGTATGTACCCATTTTCTATTCTCAAGATAAGCGACAAAACCACTGACTCCACCAGACTTTTCAATAGTTGTTATTAGTGCACCAATTAGCAGTGTAAAAATCAAAACACGAGTATCACCGGCATCGCTAAAGACATTAATGACGGTATCAAAACCTGAGGCAAGCCCTAAAAGTGGATTAAAATCAGAAAGTAGCGTAGCGCCTATCCATATACCTGCAAATAATGAGGGGATAACTTGTTTGGTCTTAATAGCGAGTATAATAGCGATAATTGGTGGTAATACTGAGTACCATTGTGGATCATTTATCATCATACGCTCCAATCTACTTGTAAATAGGGCTTGTGCCAATGTTTATTATTTTGATTTATGTTTAATTTTATAATTAAATTTTTCCTTGAACACAGAAACCTTCAAGGAAAGATGCAAGATTAATACCTAGTTCTGGAGAAAGATAACCGCCCTCTTGTACGATTACTGTGGGTAAATTCGAAGCACCAATTGTTTGGCCAATTTTTTCGAATCCTCTGGTAGTAATGGAGAAACCTTGTAAGGGATCTTTTTCATATGCATCTAAACCCAAAGCAATTACAAGTGCATCTGGTTTGAATTGTGATATTTTCTCAAGAGCGTGATTTAGTGTAACCAGATATTCATTATCTTTTGTTCCTCTGGGTAGAGGTAAGTTCAGGTTAAAGCCATAACCATTATTTTCTCCTAGTTCATTCGCATGACCCCAAAAGAATGGATAGAAACGTATTGGATCAGCGTGAATTGAGACAGTTAGAATATCATCACGATCATAAAAAATATCCTGAGTTCCATTTCCATGATGAACGTCAACATCAAGTATGGCAATTTTTTTATATTTGTCTTTTAGAGTTTGTGCGGCAATTGCTGTATTTCCCAGATAACAAAAGCCAGCAGCATAATCTTTTGCGGCATGATGCCCAGGTGGGCGACAAAGAGCATAAGTAGATTGTTCTCCCTTACTTACCAATTTCGCTGCATGGATTGCTGATTGAGCGCTCCAGTATGTCGATTCCCATGTATCTGGACCAATTGGACTAGATAAATCTGCATGATGAAATCCAATCTGACCTTCTGCAGAATCAGGATAGCCACAGTCCCTTCGGTCGGGGTGGATACCAGGAGTAACCTCATCAGAAGTATTTTTCTTTCGATCCCATCTTTTATAGATATTTTGTAAATAGTGAATATATCTTTCAGTATGAATTTCAGTTATGTAATTAATTCCATAGTCTTCTGGTTGTTCAGAAGTTAAGCCGAATTCTTTTGCTGCATTCAATAATATTCTGGCGCGTTCAGGTTTTTCTGGATGTGTCTCAAAAGAACCAGCTACTAAAAATTTTTTAGGCTCATGGGATAGCTGTTTATTGGTATGGACAACTTTCATTGATCTACTCTACATAGGAGGAAAGTTTATTGGTATCTATATGATAAGTTTTTTCTTCATTCCTTAAAATAAATCCAATTTTTTCATAAAATTTCTGTGCTTTAGAATTGTTTTCATCTGCAGTTAATCTGATATGTGTAATTTCTTTCTCTTTTTCTACTTGAACTAGTTCTTTTAATAGCTTGACACCAATACCATCAGTTCGATGGTGTTTTTTTATATAAAGGTCTTGAACATATATACCCATTTGACCAAGCCATGATGAAAAAGTATAAAAATATAAGCATAGACCAACAATTTCACTAGCTTTTTCAGCTAATAGTATTTTGTATGATGGGTTTTTTCTGAACCCAAACTTAATAAGATCATCATGACTGCTAGTCATTTTATCTCCATAGCCGGTCTCAGTGGCAAGCTCACAAAGCATCTGATGTATATCATTAATATCATTTTTCAAGCCGTAACGAAATTTTAGATTCAAATCTTTATTTATCATGGCGATCAATTTTTCCAGTTACGTATTCTTTGTTCAAGTTGATCTAAGCTAGGCACAAGTATTGCAATAATTTCGTCAATTTGTGACTCATTAATTATAAGTGGTGGACAAATCATAAAGTGATCACCAATCTCACCTCCTCTTGTTCTCCTTGAGTAGATAATCAATCCTCTCTTGTATGCTTCCTCAACTAAATAAGAATGCGCCTCTATTTCTTTAGGGAGAGGTTCCATAGTGCTTTGATTGGCAACTAGCTCAAAAGCCACTAATAACCCCTTACCTCTGACATCTCCAATAAATGTATAACGATCTTTTAAAGCTAATAACTTAGTGATCAATCTGGTGCCCTGCTTAGCAGCATTCTGTGGCAATTTGTTACTGATAACTTCTTTTATTACGGCTAAGCCAGCGCTACAAGCTAAGGGATTAGCAGCATAGGTATGCCCGTGTAAAAAACCACCTGACTTATTGATTGTTTCAACGATATCTTCTCTTGCTGCAACCACACCTAATGGGGCGTAACCTGCAGCAAAACCTTTAGCCATAGCAATTATATCTGGTTGAAGTTCCCAGTGTTCTCCAGCTAGAAATTTTCCAGTTCTTCCTACCCCAGTCATAACTTCATCAGTAATTAATAACACATCATATTCTGAGCATATCTCCCTAATTCTCTGAAAATATGAATCAGGAGGAACTAATGCTCCCGTTGATGCTCCACCAATAGGTTCAAATATAAATGCCAAAACATTTTCAGGGCCTTGTTTAATAATCTCTTTCTCTAGGAGATTTGCATAGTTTATACCCCGTTCAGCATCGGATAGATTGTCTTGGTCTAAGTAGCACGTAGCGGCAGATATTTTTGGCATCATTTTTAACATTTTTGAGAATGGATCAACGAACGGAGACATACCAGTTATAGCTAGCGCTCCAAACGTTCCTCCGTGATAAGAGGGTGTAAGGGAGATAATCTTCCATTTCTTATCTTTTTTTGTGTTAACAGCATATTGTCGAGCTAATTTGAGAGCACTTTCTACAGCTTCAGATCCACCTGAAGTAAAAAAAATTTGGTTTAAGTTGCCTGGCATTAATTCAGCAGTAATTGCTGCAAGTTCTTCTGCGGGTTCATTTATAAAATGTAGCCGATAACCAAAAGTTGATTTATCCATTTGTTTTTTCATTGCAGATAGAACTATTTGATTAGAATGCCCTATATTGGAAACAATGGGGCCACTCGAAGCATCAATATAACGATTTCCATCTGTATCCCATAGATATATTCCACTCGCACGGTCCAACATCGGCCTATCGGAGTTAGATAAATAAAATAAATTACTTTTTTTGCTCATCAAATAACTCTTATTGATTAATTCATTTATGGTTTAATTGATAGTAAGTAAATAACGAATATATATTGTTGATTAATTGAGAGCAAAGTTAAGGAAAAATTATGCTTAAAAAAATAATTGTTGGTTTGTTTTTTATAATCACAGCTGCCTGCACAAGTCCTAGCTCTGATGGTCTTAATTTGAAGATACTTATTGGTTCTGTAGCAAACGAACTCAAGGGTCAGAATGTGCGTAAACATATGGAAATTTTAGCAAGTGACGAGATGCTAGGTCGTGAGGCGGGAACTGAGAATTATGACAAAGCCGCACAATATGTGATAGATAATTTTAAAGCTCTCGGATTGCAACCACTGGGCCATAATGGCAGTTACAAGCAACCTATTCGTTTTCTTGAATCGAAGCTTGATATTGAATCTACTGAACTAATACTGTTTAAAGATGATCATTCAATTGACCTTATTTTGAGGGAAGACTACCTTCGTTCAGGAGGCTTTGGTGTAATTGATGAAGAAATATTAGCACCATTAGCTTTTGTTGGTTATGGGATAATTGCGCCAGAATATAATCATAATGATTATGAAAATATTGATGTGAAAGATAAATTGTTACTTATGTTAAGCGGCGCTCCTGCAGAATTTACTACAGATCAACGTGCTTATTATTCCTCGAGTCGTACTAAGGCAGAAATTGCAATTGAGCAAGGAGCTGTCGGGGTAATAACTATGCGTACTCCTGTGGATCAAAAAAGAAGACCATGGGCTAGATATTTGTCTGGATTAGGTACGCCGGGAATGCGCTGGTTGAATGAGAATGATGAACCATACCAAGGTTATACTCAATTAAAAGGCAGTGCGACAATTAGTCAATCCGGAGCTCAGAAATTATTTAATTTGTCAGGTCATAACCTGGAGCAAATATTTAAACTGCATGCCGAAGGAGGAACCAATAGTTTCTTAATGGGAATTGAAGCTAGTTTAAAAAGATCCTCCACACAGCGTGAGGTTGTGTCATCAAATATTATTGGTTTTATTCAAGGCGATGATCCTGAGTTAAAGAAAGAGTATGTTATTTATACTGCGCACCTTGATCATATTGGGATTAGGGGTGATGGAGAGGATAATATCTATAATGGAGCTTATGATAATGCCGCAGGTATTGGGGCCATCATTGAGATAGCAGACACAATTATTTCAATGGAAAGTAAACCACGCCGATCCATTATCTTCGCTGCAGTCACTGCTGAAGAGAAGGGATTGCAGGGCTCATCATATTTTGCAATAAATCCCACAGTACCTCTCGAAAGTCTTGTGGCCAATATAAATATTGACATGCCTTATCTTGGTTTTCCGGTAGCAGATTTGCATGGATTTGGTGCTGAACATAG
Organism: uncultured Woeseiaceae bacterium; assembly: GCA_902510755.1. Lineage (GTDB taxonomy): Bacteria > Pseudomonadota > Gammaproteobacteria > Steroidobacterales > Woeseiaceae > SP4260. The sequence goes on from CABXCS010000002.1 coordinate 83,884, forward strand.
CTCGCTTTATCACGCACTAGAAAAAGCTAGTCAATATATTGGAATGCAACTTACTCCAGATCCACTTCCACAAGAAGTAAGATTTGTGAGATCAGATCAATTTTCATTTGTAAAAGAAGGGATACCTGCATTGGGGTTAAGACCAGGTACTATCTCTTCAGATGAAAGCGTTGATGGTGCAAAGGAATTAGATAATTTTCTAAAAAATCATTATCACCAACCAACGGATGACTTAAGTCTACCTTTTAGTATTGAGGGCACAGAGCGTTTCGTCAGAACAGGATTAGCTCTTGGACTCATTATTGCAAATGATCAGTCTCGACCTATATGGAATAAGGATGATTTTTTTGGGGATAAATTTTCTAAAGATTGAATGAATTTTTATGGTTTTCTCGCAGGATATTTTTTTGCACTTTTGACATAGTATTACGAGGTAATTCATTTGCAAAAATTACTTTCTTTGGAATTTTATATCCAGCTAGGTGTTGCTTACAATACTCAATAATATCTATTTCTTTGAGTGCTGAAGTATCTGAACAGATGACAATGGCGATAACTGCTTCACCAAAATCCTTATGATAAACTCCAATTACAGCAGACTCTTTTACACCCTGAATATCATCTATAATTAATTCTATTTCTTTTGGATAAACATTTAGTCCACCAGTTATAATCATATCTTTTGAACGACCAACGATTGATATATAGCCATCTGCATCAATTTTTGCTTTATCACCTGTTTTAAAAAAACCCTGTGCAGTAAAATCCTCAGCAGTTTTTTCAGGCATTTTCCAATAGCCTTTAAAAACATTAGGACCACGCACCAACAGATTGCCGATAACATTATCACCAACTTTTTTCCCCTCATCATCTACGATTTGTATTTCAATACCAGGCAAAGGGGGTCCAACTGTGCCAGGTTTGCGAGCTCCATCTATTGGATTACTGGTATTCATGTTAGTTTCAGTCATGCCATATCTTTCAAGTATTTTATGACCTGTCATAGTTTCGAAATCATTAAATGTTTCTTCCAGCAAAGGCGCCGATCCAGAGATAAACACCCGCATGTTTTTACAATTGTCATGCGTTATTTTTTCAGTCGATAACAATCTGGTATAAAATGTTGGTACTCCCATTAAGACTGAACATTGATCTATATGCTCTAATACTTTCAGAGGATCAAATTTATTCAACCAATACATTGACGCCCCAGTTGATAGGGCACACCCTATTGCAACAAAGAGTCCGTGTACATGAAAAATGGGTAAGGCGTGCATCAATACATCTTCTTTAGTAAATTGCCAAGTTTTAACTAATGTTTCGGTGTTACTAATTAAATTTTCATGAGTTAGCATGATGCCTTTTGGGATTCCAGTTGTGCCTGAGGAATAGAGAAGAGCGGCTATGTGGTTTTTTGGAGTATTAAAAGTTTGGATGTTAATTGCTGAATTATCTAATGAATCAATTAAAGTGCCTTCACCACTGACCCCAAGAGTGAAAACATGCTTGATGCTATTTTTCTTGGCTAAGTTTTCAAATATTGCTAGATTCGTTACATCACAAATGATGATGCTTGGCTCAGCATTTTCAATAAAAAACTCAAGCTCATTAGCAGTGTAGCTTGGATTCAAAGGATGATAGATATAGCCACCTTGAAGACAGGCTAAATATAGGAAAAGTGATTCAGGACTCTTGTCAACTTGAACAGAAATTCTATCTCCAGGCAAAATATTTATAGATTTAAATAATGCTGCAATCTGTGATGATTTATATTTTATAGTTTTGTAATCATAAGTGACCCCATTCTCAAGAATTAATAACGGTTTATCCCTCGATTCTCTGAGGGCGTTATCGAAATGCGTGAAAAGGTTAAGGTTTTGGACTGACAAGCTTTTCCTCGATTAAAATAAATGTTAAAACATTACATTAATCATAAACAATTAATAGCAGTGAGCACAATCCTGGAGATTATAAATGGTAGTTTATGGAGTAGCCTTGCTGGCATTTTGCATGTTGGTTGGGGTTTTTTTAGGAGATCTACTTGGTAAGTTGATTGGCGTAGATGCTAATGTAGGTGGTATCGGTATTGCTATGTTATTACTTATTCTTATAGCAAATAAAAGAACTCAGTTTTTCGAAATAAATTCTATTACTAAGTCTGGCATAAATTTTTGGAGTGCTATGTATATTCCTATTGTGGTAGCAATGGCTGCCAAACAGAATGTTTTTGCTGCACTTTCTGGAGGTTGGATGGCTGTCACAGCTGGGACACTGACAGTTGTTATTAGTTTCTTAATGATCCCTCTTTTATATCGTCTTAATAATAGGGAATAATGATGTTTAAAGAAGCCATAATTGCTGCTTTATCGAACAATTCAATTATTACGGCATTTTTATTTGTTGGCCTAGTAACTGCTTTTTCCTACTGGGTTTCTAATAATATTACTAATGGAAAAATTCATGGCTCTGCCATTGCAATAACGTTTGGATTGATTCTTGCATATATTGGTGGCTCTATTTCAGAGGGCAATAAAGGACTTGCAGATATTTCAATATTTACTGGTGTTGGTATTCTGGGTGGGGCAATGTTTCGTGATTTCGCGATCGTTGCTACTGCTTTCGGAGTTGATCTCAAACATCTTAAAAATGCGGGAATGATAGGTGCTATTTCAATTATTTTTGGAGTTATTTTATCATTTATTATTGGTGCTATGGTGGCACTAATTTTTGGTTATGATGATGCTGTATCTATTACTACAATTGGAGCTGGAGCTGCCACATATATTGTCGGCCCAGTTACAGGATCAGCATTATCAGCTGATTCTGATGTCATTGCATTAAGTGTGGCGGTTGGCCTAATAAAATCCATACTGGTTATGATATTGACTCCATTTATAGCTCCTTATATAAAGTTGAATAATGCTGAGTCTGCAATGATTTTTGGGGGCTTGATGGGAACTACTAGTGGTGTCGCAGGAGGCTTGGCAGCTACAGATCCAGAGTTGGTTCCCTATGGAGCAATGACAGCAACATTTTATACTGGAGTTGGCTGTTTGTTAGCCCCTTCAATTTTATTTTTAATTGTGAATGCACTGACAAATTAATATAAGGATATTACTATTAATAAATTAAAAGAAATTACTCGTCGTGATGTTATCAAAACATTCAGTTCTATTGGTTTATTGAGTGGAACGACTGAACTTGCACAAGGTGCATTGTCATCTGACATAACTCATTTTAGCGCTACAAAATTATCAAATATGATTCGATCTAAGAAGGTTAGTTGCGAAGAGGTAATGCGTGCATACCTGGCTAAAATTTATAAATATAACCCAACTTATAATGCAATCGTAAGTATGCCAGATGAGGATATACTCATTAGTCAGGCACGATTAGCAGATGTTGAATTATCAAAGGATATGTATCGAGGTTGGATGCATGGAATGCCCCATGCCATCAAAGATTTGGCTTACTCAAAAGATCTTCCTACGAGTGAAGGTTCTCCAATTTTAGCTGGTACCAGAGGAACTCAAGATAGTTTATTTGTGTCACGAATTAGGGCGGCAGGTGCTATTTTTATTGGAAAGACCAATGTTCCTGAATTTGGTTACGGCTCACAAACATACAATAAGGTATTTGGTGCGACACGTAATGCTTACAAACCGTCTCTTACGGCAGGTGGAAGTAGTGGGGGAGCTGCTGTAGGTCTTGCTACACGGATGCTGCCTGTTGCAGACGGTAGTGATATGATGGGATCGTTGCGGAATCCAGCTGCTTTTAATAATGTGATTGGTTTTCGCCCAAGTCGCTGGCGTGTTCCCAACTATTTCTCGGGCTATGATAACTTTTATCAACAACTATCGACCGATGGACCAATGGGTAGAAATGTTGAAGATATGATGAGACTACTATCCATTATGTCTGGTCCAGACGAGAGGTTACCTCTAACCTTAATGGAACGATTACCAGAATATGAAGAACTTGAGCCAGCATCATTAAACAATATCAAGATTGGCTGGATGGGGGATTATGATGGCTACTTACCCACTGAACATGGGCTACTGAAACTTTGTGAAAAAGCTCTGGAAGATATTGGACATACTGGTCTTATTTCAGAGTCTTGCTCACCTCGTTATGATATGAGTAGACTATGGCAAACTTGGTTGACTTTGAGGCATTGGGATTGTTTATGGGCTAAAGATTATTATGAAGATTTAGAAACTAGAAAATTACTCAAGCCTGAATTAATTTGGGAGATTGAAGGAGCTTATCAGGTCACGGCGGATCAGCTCCATCAGGCAGGAGTTGCTCGAAAAAATTGGTATGAATCATTATTTAGTTTATTAAAAACTTATGATTTTCTTGCTTTACCCTCAGCACAAGTATTCCCTTTTTCAGTAGACCTGCATTGGCCAAAGTCTATTAATGGGGTAAAAATGGATACTTATCACCGTTGGATGGAAGTGGTAATTGGTGGCACACTAGCAGGACTTCCAGTAATTAACTTACCTGCGGGCTTCGATAGCCAGGGAAGACCAATGGGTATGCAGTTTATTGGTCGTATGGGAGAGGATGCTAAATTAATTGAATTTGCAATGGCTTATGAAGCCAATACTGACTTTTTGAATGCAAGACCTATATTGAAGCAATTATAATAATTTTTTAGTAAGCTGCTACCCCCCCATCTTCTGCTCGTGAGTCTGCAGCACCTGAAATAATTTCAGTTTCAGGATCACGATACACAGCCATAGCGCTTCCAATTGAGTTTCTGGTACGTACTTTATGTCCAAGGGACTCATATTTGTCTTTAGTATCAAAAGAAATTCCATGTTTTTCAAAAGTGGTTACATCAGGTAACCATTGATGATGAATTCTTGGTGCCTCGATTGATTCAGCAATCGTCATACCATGATCAATAACATTTAGGATAGTTTGCATGGTGGTATTAATAATAGTTTTACCACCTGGACTTCCAGTTGCAAATAATGGAACACCTTCCTTAGCTACTATGGCTGGAGTCATGCTTGATAGCATCCTTTGTTCAGGTCTAATTTGATTTGGTGGAGTACCAATTTCACCATTTAGATTGGTGACTCCTGGTTGTTCATTGAAGTCCCCCATTTCATTATTTAGCAGGAATCCAGCACCTTCAACCACAATGTGAGAACCATAGCCAAATTCTAAGGTATAAGTGAGAGAAACCATATTTCCTTCTTTATCAACTACTGAGAAATGGGTTGTTTCCTCGCTTTCGTAAATTTGAGCAAACAGCGCAGGATCACTCTCAGATTTAGTTGTCATATCTATGGTTTTTCTTAAATCTTGCGCGTGTTTTTTGGACAGTAGTTTTGTTATGGGCATATCTTCATTGAAGTCTGGATCACCCAAGTAATTTGCTCTATCTGCATAACCACGACGCATTGATTCAGTTAAAATATGAAGATATTCAGCAGAATTATGACCAATTTTATTTAGCTCGAATCCTTCTAAGATATTTAGCATTTCAGATAAAATTACACCTCCTGAACTTGGCGGAGGCATACTAATAATCTCATGATTACGATAACTATTTTTGATCGGTTTTCTTTCTATTGCATCATATTTTTGTAAGTCTTCGAGAGTGATTAAGCCATCATTTTCTTTCATAAACTTAGTAATTAATTCAGCAGTCTTTCCACTATAAAAACCTTCTTTTCCATTATTCTGGATGCGCTCGAGTGTATCTCCTAAATCACTTTGTACCCACAAGTCACCGGGTAAGTAGGGCTCACCATTGGCTTTGTAAAATATTTTTTCTGAACTTGGGTATTGTCCAAACCATCCTTTCCGTCTTGGGTTATTGAAATCATCATGTAATTTAAAAGTAATAGGTATCCCCTGTCGAGCTAGTTTAACCGAAGGTGCTATAAGATCGGACCAGACAAGTGAGCCAAGACGTTCATGAGCAAGCTCTAAGCCAGCGACTGTCCCGGGGACTCCAACTGCTTTAATACTAAAATGATCTATTGGGCCAATATCATTATTTATGACCTTTCCGTTCTCATCTAAGTACATATCGCGGGTTGCGGCAAGTGGTGCTTTTTCACGAAAATCAAAAGCTGCAGTTTCGCCATCAGCGCCATGATAGATGAGAAAGCCACCTCCGCCAATGTTACCTGCAGTTGGGTGGGTAACGGCCATAGCAAATGCTGTGGCTACCGCAGCATCAATCGCGTTACCCCCGTCCTTTAATATTTGAACACCAACTTCAGAGGCGATTGCAGATGATGAGGCCACTGCGCCGTTATAACCTCTAGTAGCTTTTCGACCAGCAGCATCTGCAGTAGTGGTTAGGACGAATAATAAAATACCAAACGTAATGAAAGATCGTGAAATTTTTTTGTTAAACAATGCAACACCTTTTTCGTTTATGATTGATTCGTTGTATTAATTGAAATAATTATCCAACGTTATTGGCTTTTACACAATATACAAATATGTAATATCGATATGTTAGTATCAGTTACAAATACATTCAAATAAAAGAAATAGTTTAAGTAAAATATAAATCAATAGATAGGATTTATTAAAGTATTAACAATTTCTAATAAGGAAAAAATTATGAGAAGTATAATTACTATTGTTATGTGTTTATTCAGCATGGGCGCGCTAGCTTGCAAGGGTACATTGCTGGATCACGATTTTAAAAAACTAGCATCGAGTGAGAGGGTCAATTTGTGTGAGACATATTCAGATAAAGTTGTCTTAGTCGTTAACACAGCATCAAAATGTGGCTACACCTACCAGTATGAAGGGTTAGAGAAACTGAATGAAGAATATGGGGCTGAGGGCCTAGTAGTTCTTGGTTTTCCATCCAATGATTTTATGGGTCAAGAGCCTGGTACAGAAGAAGAGATCCAAGATTTTTGCCGACTGACTTATGGGGTTAAATTTCCAATGTTTGAAAAAACTACGGTAAAAAAAGGTAATGCACATCCTTTCTATCATCAATTAGCTGATGTTGCAGGAACTTACCCAAAATGGAATTTTCACAAATACTTGATTGGTAGAGATGGTGAGTTAATCACAAATTTTAGTAGTGGAACAAAGCCCTATGATAATAAGATTATTAGTGCCTTAGAGAAGGCGTTGCTTGAAAAATCTTAATACTCTATTTTGAGTGATCCAAGCTTTATATCACTCTTGCCTGTTTTTGTGACTCTTTGTGTGTCATTGAGTTTCGGTAATGTTTTGATTGGATTGTTTTCAGGAGTCGTTTTTGGGGTCTTGTTGTTGCATTCAGTGTCTCCATTATTATTTTTACCATTGGTAATACAGGAATATTTAGTTCCTGAAATTGCTGATAGTTACAATGCTAGCATCATTATATTACTTTGTTTTATTGGTGGGTTTGTAAAACTTATTCACTATTCTGGTGGAGGCATCGCGTTTGCCAGTGTAACAATGAGGTATATTACAAATAGGGCATCTGCCCAAATAAGTGCTTGGATGGGTGGGATATTGATCTTTTTTTCAGATCTCGGCACACCGCTGATCGTAGGGCCAGTTTTTCAATCCTTATTTGATCGTTATCAAATATCCCGTCAGAAATTAGCTTTTATCATAGACTCCACCTCATCTCCGATTGCGATCCTTATTCCGTTTATTGGATGGGGAGTCTTTACAATGAGTGTGATTAGAGATAGTTTTTTAGTGAGTAAAATTTCTCTGAATGAATGGGATGTTTTTGTGGCAGCAATTCCTTTTCAGTTTTATGCAATTTTAGCCATCAGTATTGTACCTATGTTAGCGATGTTAAATTTTGATTTTGGAGCTATGCGAATCTCTGAAAAAAAAATAAAGAGAAATTCTCAAAACTCCTCTAATTTAGAAATAAAAGACATTTCTGCAATGTTTGTTTGGGTGCCACTCGTAATTCTTGGAATTACTTTATTTGTTGTTCTGAGTTATCACGGCTTCCCAGTCAAACAAGTAGCTGGTTCAGATTTTAGAGCAGCATTGTCATCCGCATATTTTTTCGCAACCATTACATTAATATCATTAATTATTTACAAAGGTGCAAAGAAAATAAATGAAATATTTAAAGTTTATGTAGATGGGATGTCAGGTATGATGCCTATTGCAGCTACTCTTGTGTTGGCTTGGACTTTAGGGGCGGTGAGTGAGCAGCTTGGCACAGGAAAATTTGTTGGAGAATTAGCCAAAGAACTAATTAACCCAAGTTTATTACCGCTCTTAATATTTTTAGTTTCGGCTATTATTTCCTTCTCGGTTGGTTCATCTTGGGGGACAATTATTATTATGATGCCATTAGCAATTCCAGCAGCTTTAGCGACAGGGAATGAATACCCAATTATAATTGGCAGTGTTCTTTCAGGGGCTTTATTTGGTGATCATTCATCACCAATCTCAGAGACAACTATTCTCTCGTCAACAGGAGCTGGTATTGAACCATTGTCTCATTTTAGAACTCAAATTCCCTATGCTCTGACAAATGGTATTATTGCAGCGATGGGTTTTCTAATCGCCGGAGTAACTTCTAAAATTTGGATTGCTTTAGTTATGATTTTAATGCAACTGACGGTTATATGCTTTATCAAATTTCGTCAGCACTGATTTCTTTTAGTACTTCAATAATGAATGTATATTAACTATAAATAAAACTTTAAATTATTTTTAATTCGGAGGATGTCTTATGAATAGAAGGTTATTTTTTGAAATGATAGGAACAGCCGGTATTGCATTGGGTTTGTCAAAAACTGCTAATTCACAAACCAATCAAGATGTTGAAGATAAATTAAATCAAATGGGCCTGGCCTTGCCAGAGGCAGCAAGACCAGTTGCAGTTTATGTTCCTTATCGAGTATCAGGTAATCAAGTATTTATCGCTGGACAAATCCCTCCGAATAATCTTGCTACACCAACCTTTGGGAAATTAGGAGCAGATCTTAGCGTTGAGGATGGCTATATAGCGGCTCAATATGTTGGTCTTAGAATACTAGCTCAACTCAAAGCAGCGTGTGGCGGTGACCTTGGTCGAGTGGTGAAATGTATACAGATAAGAGGATTCGTAAATTGTACGAATGATTTTACGAAACAAGCTAATGTTATCAATGGTGCTTCAGAGTTACTTCGTGATGTGTTTGGAGATAATGGAATGGGTGCTAGAGCTGCATTAGGGTCTAATTCTTTACCGTTAAATGCAGCAGTTGAAATTGAATCAATTTTTGAAATTAAAATATAAATTAATAAAATATTAAATAAATTAGGAATATCTCTATGAATAAATTAGTTCTTGCAACTCTATTATCAATGACGATGGGATGTGCTGTCAGTAATACTCCAGCCCCTTTTAACATAGAAGAAATTTCTAGTTTTAATGAGCCATGGGCAATGACTTTTCTACCCAATGGGGATATTTTGATTACAGAGAAATCTGGAAACTTAATACTTACAGATCAGGGTGGCACGAAAGATATCAAAGTGAAGGGCCTTCCGGATGTTGCATATGGTGGGCAAGGTGGATTAGGGGATATTATTATCCATCCAGATTATGAAGAAAATAATTTAGTGTATCTGAGTTTTGCGGAAGAGGGCGAAAAAGATACCAGAGGGGCAGTAGTAATCAAGGCTAAGTTAAATATAAAATCTGATGGTGCGAGACTGTCAGATATTAAATATATTTGGCGGCAAATACCTAAAGTAACAGGGAAGGGTCATTACGCGCATCGGATGAGATTTTCACCAGATGGTTATTTGTATATTTCATCGGGAGATCGCCAAAAATTTGATCCAGCTCAAGATATGCAAATGAATTTAGGTAAAATTCTACGTTTGAATGATGATGGTACGATTCCATCTGATAATCCTTTTATTGATCAGGAAGGTGTCGCTGCTCAAGTATGGTCATTAGGTCATCGTAATCCATTAGGCATAGATTTTGATGCTGATGGGCAGTTATGGAATGTTGAAATGGGACCAAAAGGTGGAGATGAATTAAATCGTGTGATAATGGGTGAGAATTACGGATACCCCATTGTTTCCAATGGAAGGCATTACAATATGCAGGATATCCCAGATCATGATACTAGGCCTGAGTTTGAGCCCCCAAAAGAGTGGTGGACTCCAGTTATATCACCTAGTGCTTTTGAAATTTATGAAGGCAATTTATTTCCCGATTGGAAGGGAGATGGTTTTATATCTGGATTATCCTCAAAATCACTAGTACAAATTAAATTCACGGGATCCTCAGCTAGAGAAGTTCGTCGTTTTGATATGGGAAAACGAATCCGATCCGTAGTTGAAGGACCTAATGGAGCCTTATGGTTATTGGAAGATAAAACTGGCGGAAGATTATTGAAACTAACACCATCACTATAACTCTATGCTAAGAAATGAGATGAGATATATATTCATGAAAAAATTATTGAATGTAATTATTTTCTTTGGACTCTTATATGGATCTATATTGCAAGCTGAAGATGTTGGTGATATTAGAGAATTATTGCCTAACAATGTATCCAGTCAGCGCATCGAAATCGATATAAGAAAGTTGGTCAGTTTTGGTACACGTCACACATTATCAGAAACAAAGTCTAATCAAAGAGGTATCGGGGCTGCTCGTCGTTGGATCGAAAGTGAGTTTAATAGGATTTCATCGGAGTGTGATGATTGTCTCGAGATTATCAGAGTAACTGACACTATTTCTGGGCAAAATCGACTCCCTTTTCCTACTGAAATTGTGAATATTATTGCTATTCAATGGGGTGAGATAGATCCCAACAGAATGGTATTAATGAGTGGTGATATAGATTCTAGAGTCAGTGATCCAATGGATTATATTTCCGACTCACCAGGTGCTAATGATAATGCTAGTGGAATGGCAGGCGTGATTGAGGCTGCTAGGGTTCTGACAAAGTTAAAGTTTCCTGGCACTATTATTTATGCTGGCCTATCTGGTGAAGAGCAAGGCTTGTTTGGCGGTGAAATTGTTGCCCGTTATGCACTTGAGAATAACTGGGAAATTAAGGCGGTTCTCAATAATGATATGATTGGAAATATTACCGGTATTGATGGAGTTACAGATAACTCAACAGCCAGAGTGTTCTCTGAGGGTACTCGCTATCTTGAAACCAAAGAAGAAGCAACGCAAAGACGTTATCAGGGTGGTGAAGTGGATTCTCCCTCAAGAAATATTGCACGCTATATAGATGAAATGGCCGATCGCTTCATCAATAATCTTGATGTAATTATGATTTATCGTCTTGATCGATTTGGTAGAGGGGGTCATCATCGACCTTTTAATGAAGCTGGTATTCCTGGCGTAAGAATTATGGAAACGCATGAGCATTATCATCGTCAACATCAAGATATTAGAACAGAAGATGGAATTCATTATGGAGATGTTATCAGTGGAGTTAACTTCGACTATGCAAAGAAATTGACCTCATTAAATGTAGTTTCATTAGCAGGAATGGCGGCGGCTCCTCCGTTTCCATCAAATGTTGAGATTTTTGGTGCGGTTACTGCGGATACTACGTTGAGATGGACAATTCCTGAAAAAGAGATTAGTAAGAACTTAAAAGGCTATAAAATATATTGGCGATTAACTTCTAACTCAGAATGGACAGACAGTCGTTATGTCGGATTGGTAGATAATTTTACCCTAGAAAATTTAGTCATTGATAATTATCTATTTGGTGTGGCAAGTGTTTCGGATGAAGGGTATGAGTCTCCTGTAGTTTTTCCAGGAAAAATGGGATCTTTTGAATAAGTTAAATAATTTGAAGAGTGAGTAAAATGAACAAAGCTAAAGAAGCAAGCTTAATCGAATCATTAGTACCGATTCTCTCATTGGTGATAATGCTCGGATTTTCTGTGTATTTTTTTGGCTCAGATTCATCCTATGGTCCAAATCAAATAGCTTTGATTTTTGGTGCAGCTATTGCAAGTCTTGTTGCAATAAGAAATGGACATTTATGGCAAAGTATTTTGGAGTCAATTGTCGCAAGTATAAGTACAGCAATGGGAGCTTTACTGATATTCCTCTGTGTAGGAGCACTAATTGGTACATGGCTAATTTCTGGCACAGTCCCAACCCTTATATTTTATGGCCTCGAGTTACTTAATCCAAAAATATTTTATCCTGCGGCTTGTCTTATTTGTGCAATTGCTGCATTAGCAACTGGAAGCTCATGGACTGTCGCGGGTACCTTGGGTGTTGCATTGATTGCTGTATCTATAGGGTTAAATTTATCGCCGGCAATTGCTGCAGGCGCGATTATTTCAGGAGCCTATTTTGGTGATAAAATGTCTCCATTGTCCGATACAACAAATCTAGCACCAGCTGTGACTGGTACAGATTTATTTACTCATATTAGACATATGGTTTGGACTACCACGCCGTCATTTATTATTGCTCTAACAATATTTATGTTTCTCGGTTTTGGCGTTGACTCTGCAATTGAAGATTCGACAATTAGTTTATTTACAGAAACTCTAGATAAGACATTTAATATTACACTCATGGCTCTATTACCTTTATTCGTTGTTTTTGTAATGGCTATTAAAAAGGTTCCAGCATTGCCAACAATTTTGTCTGGCGCAATATTAGGTGGCTTCATGGCGTTCTTTCTGCAACCAGAAGCTGTTAGGATATTTTCTAATTCTAGTGAATTGCATCCAACTTTAGCTCTTATAAAAGGAATCTGGCTAGCGCTAGCAACTGGTTATAGTTCGGCTACCGGTGTACCTGAAATAGACAGCCTTCTCTCACGAGGCGGTATGCAATCTATGCTCAATACGATGTGGCTGGTTATAAGCGCGATGTCGTTTGGTGCGGTTCTTGAACACGCAGGAATGTTGAAAAGAATAATTAGTTCGTCATTGAAAGCAGCTAAATCAACCGGCTCCCTTATTATGACCGTAGTTTTGAGTTGTGTGAGCATTAATATCGTATGCGCTGATCAATACATATCAATTGTTCTGGCAGGTAAAATGTTCAAAGCAGAATTTAAAAAACGTAACCTTGATGCTAAAAATCTCTCAAGAGTTATAGAGGATTCTGGAACTCTAACATCACCTTTGGTGCCATGGAATACATGTGGAGCTTATATGGCTGCAACCCTAGGCGTACCCACATTTACTTACCTTCCATATGTTTTCTTTAACTTAGTTAATCCGATTGTCTCCATGCTATACGGTTTTACAGGATTTACCATTGAGGAATGCGAAAAGGAAAAGATTGAAATTACTTAATGATAATTAATATCTATCTGTCACAATTCCTTACAATTTTAACTAAGCTCATGCCATTGAATTCGACTAAAATACTTTTATGACAAGAATAAACTATTTGTCAGTAACATTAATTGTGACAGGTTGGATATCAAACTGTTTTGCTGGAGGCGGAGTGCTCCTATCTGAAGATAGTTGCATAATGACTATCGGTTTTTATGAGGCACATTTTACTGCATATCAACCAACTACATCAGGTGATAAACAATTCTGTGAGGACTTAGATGATACTGGGAATACTATTTTTGTTCTAGATTATCTTCATAAGAGTTTAAGCGAAGTGCCAGTAGATTTTCGTATTATCAAGAATGTAACTAGTAAGGGTGAGTTTGTGCAAATTAACGATATTGAAGAAATAATTGATATTGAGGATGTTACAGTCTTTTATCAAAAACCAGTTATTAAAAGTAACGCTTCTTATACTGTAAGCCATGATTTTATGGAAGAAGGTGAGTATGTAGGTATTGTGAATGCCGGACATCCAACTAATAGCAATATTTATTCTTCAGTATTCCCGTTTCGAGTGGGTAAGGTTAGCTTGCCATGGCCAATAATCATTTTTATCACTCTTATTTTAATATTTGGAACGTACTTGTATCGTATGACACGCTCGGATTAAGACCATGCAACTAAGAAATATTAAAATTCATTTACTAAAATTGAGTGTAATTTTCATAGCAATAATTTTTGTATATCCGACTGAATGGTATCCTTTTAAGGTAAGATTGGTATTAACTTCATGGCTTGGTGCAGAAAGTTATCGCCCTTTACCAGAATCTGTTGAACCGTTAGAAATTGAATCAGAATTGGTATGCCCAAATGATTTATCGGGTTGGCGTAAGTCGCATGTTATTGAGGGAGTCGAAATAGAAGCTTCATTGCCATGCTTGGCGGATAATCCTTATGGAGTTGCTGCTTTTGTTCTAGGTACGAATAATGTCAGTAAAGAGACACTACAGCGAAGTGGTTTGTCTCCTGACGCCATTGAAAAGGGACGAGACTTAGATGGTGATGGAGATCCAGATGAGATTCATATTCGTCTGGAAATAGCCGAGCTTAATGGAAGTTCACCTATTTCAGAAAGGCCAGTTACTACTTTTGATATTGCTCCGGGTATTCAGCCTGGGATATGGGTCTTTGCCCCTAAATTTATCGGGATGGCGGTCGAGAATTTTGAAACTCAGGAAGCTAGATATTCATTAAAACTACCTTCACCCGCAATACGTGTTGAGCAAGGGGATATAATAAAGGTTACTTTAGAGAATACTCATTATATGCCGCACACATTACATCTTCATGGTGCAGATCATGGATTCGTTGATAGTTCAGGAGAAGGCAATGATGGGGTTCCATTGACCAGTGAGTTGCCAATATTACCAGGACAATCACGAACCTATGATTTAACTCCAAGAAAATCAGGAACAATGTTCTATCATTGTCATGTACAACCACATGTGCATGTTCAGATGGGATTGCAAGGTTTGTTTATAATCGAAGAAAACAGGCCTAATAATTGGTTGCAAACGATGAATTTAGGCGCTGGTAAAGTCAGAGTGCCTTCTAAATCTCTGAAGGAGAGTTATGATAGCGAGTATGATCTCCATTATCTTGATTTAGATAAAGAATTAAGTGTTAGAATTCAAAAAGATAATGATCCAAGATTAATCACTAAGTCTATGCATCGTGATTATGATATTACAGATGCCAATGTTGATTTTTTCACATTGAATGGGCGTTCTTTCCCATATACTTTCAGAGAGTCATTGATAGTATCTCAAGAAGGTGAAAAAGCGAAATTAAGGGTGGTTAACGGTGGCAGTAAAGGAATTGCCTTACATACTCATGGCCATAAATTTACTGTGATTGAAAGAGATGGTGTTGAATTACCAAAGACTAATCAAGCGCCACAGGATGTGTTATGGATAGCTACCTCTCAGCGTTATGATTTAGATCTCTCTTTTGTGAACAATGGTACTAATTCCTACGGACCAGGAATATGGTTATATCACGATCATCAGAATAAAGGGACAACAACTGATGGAATTGGTCCTGGAGGTAATATAAGCGCTATTGTAGATAAGAAATATCTCAATGAAGCGGGTTGGCCAATAACTAAAGGTGTTGATTACGGCAAATATTTTACTGCTGATTATTATCAAAAGAAAATCCCAATTTGGGAAAGTTACATTCCATCATTTTATTCTGATCCGGAAAAAGATACTATTTTCATGTTAAGGATTCTCTTATTGATTTTACTCGTAGGTGTGCTTTTAAATACATTAAGAGCATTGTTTACTCAAATGAGAAGCGAACGAACATGATATATTCAAAAACATTGATTCTTTCCTTGAGTTTTTTTGTTTCTATTCAGTCTTATGGTATGCAAAATCATCAGCATCACAAAATGCACCATGATGTCGATGGTATGGTGATGAATGGTAATCATGATATTTTACCTCAAGGTTGTGAAAAAATTTCTAGTGAACAACACATCACTGTTAGTGCTGGGCAGCAGTATGCTAAAAATATTCCGGGAACCATCTTTGGTATGAGTCAACATGAGTGGAATGTTGATCCTTGTTCTAAATTGACAGTTACATTTATAAATGAGGATGATATAAGACATCAGTGGATGGTGCATGGTCTGCCAAAATATATGTATCCTGCTGGAATGTTCCACATAGAAGCTATGGCTGGCAAAACTGTAACTGGGACATTTATTGTACCCAGCGAAGATCGAAATTATCTGGTTCATTGTGACATGGCTCAGCATATGGAAATGGGTATGCGTGGTCAACTTGTTGTAGGTAAAGGAGGAGGGGATCTATGGGCAGTAACAGGAGTTACCAAGCCTTTTTATAAGGCTGCTTACCTCTCAGATAATTTAGTTTATTTGTGTATTTTAACATTACTTATAGGGTATTTTTTACCGACTTGGCTTGTGAAGCTTCGTCATAAGCGTTAAATTCAAAGTTATTATTTTTTAATAAAGGTGAATTATTAATGAAGCAGGTTGATAACACTGGCTCTTCTCTACTTATCCGTTTAGCCGCCTTATTTATTGTTATATATGCGTTACAAGCTGCGACTACACTAATCATCCCTTTCTTACTGGCTATTTTTCTTGCTCTTATTACTCTGAAGCCCCTATTCTGGCTACAACGCAAGGGGATTCCCGCATTTATAGCAGCACTTATTATAGTCGCATCTATTATGACTATTTTATTACTTTTTGGAAGTTTACTTGGAACGTCTATTGCAGAATTTACAACAGCACTCCCCTCCTATCAAGCTAGATTGGATTTGATTTTAGATAGATTAATTGGTGCAACTCCAAATTTTTTATCCATCAATGAAGCTAATCTTAGTATTAGTCAGATAATTGATCCTGGCTGGGCGATGAGTTTTGTTGCGACGATACTAAATGCTTTAAGAGATGTTCTGACTAACGCTTTTTTGATCATGTTTACAATGATCTTTATATTATTGGAAGTATCTGCATTTGAAGTAAAATTACTTGCTGCTTTTAAGCGTAATAAAGATTCTTTTGTTAGGCAGAAAATGTATGTGAATAATTTGGGTCGTTACCTAGGAATAAAGACTATCGTTAGTATTGCAACTGGGATTACTGTAACTGTTGCAACCTCTATGATCGGTCTTGATTTTCCATTTTTATGGGGGATGTTCGCATTTCTTTTAAATTACATACCCACAATTGGCTCAATTATTGCAGCTGTTCCTGCAGTCTTAATGGCGCTAGTTCAATTGGGTGTTGGTGATGCTGTCACAACAGCGATAGCTTTTTTTGCCATTAACCTTATATTTGGAAATTTTATAGAGCCAAGACTCCTTGGGTATGGAGTAGGATTGTCACCTTTAATTGTTTTTATTAGTTTATTTTTATGGGGTTGGATATTTGGTCCGGTGGGAATGATATTGTCAGTACCGCTAACAATGGCCCTAAAAATGGCGTTAGAAAACGATGAACAAACTCGATGGCTTGCCATAATTATAGGGTCAGAAGATGATGCTCATCATCAGATAAATCTGGAAAAATTACCCTAATAAATTTCTAGATTTATTAATAGCTTCTGTGACTCGATCTATATGATCGGTTGTATTATATACATGAGGTGACATTCTTAAGCCTCCAGTACCCGCTAAAATTATACCGCCATCATTCAGAATGTTTTGCAGTAGTTGTTGGCGACCCTCTCTTGGAGCTTTTAGTATTATTACATTACTTGTGAATAGTGGATTATGAGATGAAACAAAATTTACATTGATATCTTTTAGTGATTCTCGTAAATAATTTGCTATTTTTGTGGCCTTAGATTCAATTCCAGCTGTTGTTATTTCATTATGGAAATTGACTGTTTCAAACAGAGCCGCAAGGGAAGCATCATCTCTTTGACCAAGTGCTTCAAATTTTCTAGCTCCAATAGCACTCGTTTCTGCTTTATTTCCCCATCCTATACTTACAATGCTTGGCCAGATTTGATCCAGGCTTTCTTCACGTACAACTAGTAAACCCATTTCTCTTGGCCCCATATACCACTTATGTGCACTACCACTAAATGAGTCACAACCCATCTCATCTAAGTCTACATTCATGAGACCCCATGTTTGAGCACCGTCAATATGAATATGAATTTGCTTAAATTTATTTTTTATTGCTTGGCAAATCTCTCTTGCTGGAAGTCGAAATCCAGTTATATTAGATATATGTGTAAAAGAAACTACTTTTGTTTTAGGTGTAATTTTCTCAAGAAATATATCTACAACTTCATCAATACTTTTTGTATCTGTAGGGATTGTTATATGTTTAATAATACAACTACTCCGTTTTGCTCTCACAGACCAAGAGACATCATTGGATGGATGATTTTGATCCCAGAGTAAAATTTCATCACGCGCTTTGAGTGATAATCCTTGAGCCACAATATTATTTGCTTCAGAAGTATTGCGTACAATTGCAATATCATCTACAGAAAGATTGAGTTGTTTAGCAATTCCTTCCCGAGCTTGTTCTTTAATCGCCATAATATGGGCCCGATTTTTACCACTCATATCAAAATCTAAGCTACTACTATAGGTATCAATAGAATTGGTAATTGCAGACGGCATTGGACACAAGTTCGCAGCATTCATTGGAACTTTATTATTTGAGAAACCAAAAGTTTTCTCTGGGGTGCTAGTTGATATCTCAGCAGCAGCAACCTTATGACCAATCAAGCTACTCGCTAGAGGTGCTATCCCCATAGCCTTGATGAAATTACGGCGTTTAATAATTGTCATTGTTCTTTAATAAATTGAGTTTTTTTAATATATACTTGATTAAATAGACCATAATATTTTTTTTTAGTCAAAGTAAAACATATTTTGATCTAATATGATCAAGGTATTGATTAATGCATAATTTTTATAAGATTACATGAATATATTTGAGATAGAACAAATTTTACTACCTATTGAGGGTAGTGAAGATAGGTTTCCAGTTAATCGTGTTTATTGCGTCGGGCGAAATTATGCTGAACATACCAAAGAAATGGGAGGGGATCATGAGCGTGAACCACCATTTTATTTTATAAAATCAACCGATACACTTTTGGCTAATGGTGGCGAGGTGGAATATCCTCCTAAAACTAATAATTTGCAACATGAGGTTGAGCTTGTAGTAGCAATTTATAAACCTGGTAAGGATATTTTACAAGAAAACGCACTTAATCATGTGTTTGGTTATGCAGTTGGTATTGATTTGACGCGTCGTGATCTTCAATCAGAAGCTAAAAAATTAGGAAGGCCATGGGATACAGGTAAAACATTTAAACAAGCCGCTCCAATAACTGCAATTCAGCCAGTTATAAAAATAGGACATCCTAATAAGGGAAAAATTCAATTAAAAGTTAATAGTTCTATTCGTCAAATTGGTGACATTAGCGAAATGATTTGGGGTGTTTCAGCAGCCATAGCAAATTTATCTACTTATTTTGAGCTTGCTGCTGGTGACCTACTATTTACTGGAACTCCGGCTGGGGTTGGTGAAATCTTACCAGGTGACAACGTTATAGGTGAAATTGAGGGTGTTGGTGCTTTAGAGATTAATGTTATTTGAAGGTATTTAATCTGTAATTTTAATGAGATATATAAAATATTATGGAGTGTTTGCAATGAAGAAAGATTATAGATGTATTTATCTGATATTAAATTTTTTAATAATAGCGTGCTCACCTCAGGATCAAATCAAACAAGAAGCTGATCTCATTCTAACTAATGCTCGTGTTTATACAATGCAATGGCAAGAGCCCAGTATAGAAGGTGAGCTATCGCCAGAGGCTCCTAATAATGAAGGTTGGCGCCCTGATGCTGAAGCAATTGTTATACAAAATAATTTGATTACTTATGTTGGAAAAACTCGAGAAGCATTAAATTATCAGAGTGATGAAACTCGAATAATTGATCTTGCTGGGGCAACTATTGTACCTGGATTAGTTGATTCGCATACCCATATCTTTGGTGTAGGAGCTGCATTAGAACGGGTAAATCTTATAGGTGTCCTAACGGAAGAAGAGTTGGTTGAAAGAGTTCTACAGCGCGCAAAAACCACCCCTAAGGGCAGTTGGATTATTGGGCGAGGCTGGGATGAGGGGGCCTGGGCAAATAGATATCCAGATAAAAATTTATTGAGTAATCTTATTCCAGATCACCCCGTATTTTTATCTAGTCTACATAGTTTTGCTGGACTGGTTAATCAGAAAGCACTGGATATCGTTGGTGTTACATCCAATACTAAGGTTCCGGTTGGTGGTGAAATAAGGCTGGGCCCTGATGGTGAACCAAATGGTTTATTTCTAAATCGAGCAGTGCCGGTTATTAGAGATGCTATTCCGGCACCCTCCAATAAAGCAATGAAAGCACGTGCACTGGCTGGTTTAAACCAAATGGCTAAGGATGGCTTTGTGGCCGTCCATGATGCAGGGCTCAATAGTTCTATGATGTTGGCACTCGAGCAACTAGAGGCAGAAAATTTACTGCCAATAAAAGTATATGCAATGTTATCTCTTAGGGATGAAGACTTAATGGAGAAATGGATTGGAATAGGGCCTGATAAGGATCTTGATAGCATGCTCGTGACTAGATCAGTGAAGGCTTATTATGATGGAGCACTGGGATCAAGAGGGGCAAGGTTATTATTTGACTATTCGGACCAACCAGGGCATCGAGGTATCAGTGGTGATGGTTATGGGTTTAATGAGAAATTAATGTCTAGGGCTATGAAAGAAGGGTTTCAAGTTGCAATTCATGCAATTGGCGATGCCGGTAATCGTGAAGCTATTGATATACTGGAAAAGATTTTTAATGAAGATCCATCCACTAGATCAAATCGACATAGAATTGAGCATGCTCAGATCCTTCATCCTGATGACATGCCTCGCTTAAATCAGTTAGGTATCATTGCATCTATGGAGCCTGCTCATGCTGTAGAAGATAAGACTTGGGCTGAAGAACGTCTAGGTTCTGATAGAATTAAGGGTGCGTATGCTTGGCGTTCCATCAGAAGAAGTGGCGCACGGTTAACATTTAATTCTGATAATCCAGGTTCAGACCATAATATATTTTATGGGCTTCACTCAGCTATTACTAGACAAGATAAAAGTGCGCAACCCGAGGGTGGTTGGTTTAAAGAGCAATCAGTTAATATTGATGAGGCAATAAGAGCTTACACATCTTGGTCAGCTTACGCGAGTTTTCGAGAGGGGTTAACTGGTGTAATTGAAGAAGGGAAATGGGCAGATCTGAGTATCATGAATGTCGATCCGTTTATGATTTCTGATGATAGTCCTATAGATTTGTTAGATGGTGAAATTCTTATGACCATTGTCAATGGGATAATAGTTTATGAAAAATAGAGACTAGAGGAATTAAGGCAATGAAGTCATTCCATTTATTGATGAAGGTATTATCGATCTGTTTGGTATGTCTTATGATAGATGCATGCTCAAAATCCAACCATCTAGATATTGCTAAATCACCAGCATATGAATATCAATCATCTGGAATCAGGCAATTTGAATGGGATGATACACATGAGATTGGTTGGATTAAAACTCTGCTTGAGGAAGCTAGTATCGAATCTTCAAATACAGAAATAGCCGAAATATATTTTCCACCTGGATATCAAGATATAGCCCATATGCATGAGTTGGAGTTGCTTTATGTTCTTGAAGGGAGGCTTGACCATATCGTGAATGGAGTTTCACATATTTTACATCCAGGTATGTTAGGAATCGTTAAAAGTCCCGATTTAGTGGTACATCGAGCTGACTCTGAGAAGGGAGTTAGAGTTCTCGCGATATGGCCATATGGAAAAGAGATACAGAAATTCGAAGAAGAGGAGCTTCGAGAACTTTCTTTTAATAAGTAATATATAAGACAATAAATCATTTTCGAAAATAGCAATTCTTTAGCGTGATCATATTTTGAATCAAGGAAAATTATCAAGAATTATTAACTTTAGAGAGGTTTTGGCACTCTCTTTTGGGGCAATGATTGGATGGGGCTGGGTGGTAATGTCTGGTTTTTGGGTAGTGAGTGCCGGAAGTGTCGGTGCCGTAATTGCCTTTTTGGTTGGTGGTGGAATAATCCTTTTAGTGGGATTAACTTATGCAGAATTGGCATCAGCAATGCCGGTTGCAGGCGGGGAGCATGTTTATTCAAAGAGAGCTATGGGATCAACCATCTCTTTTATTTGTACTTGGTCAATTTTATTTGGTTATGTTTCGGTGATTTCTTTTGAAGCCGTTGCTCTGCCTACAGTTCTAGAGTATTTATTTCCTAATCTTAATCATGGCTACTTATGGACAATTTTAGATTGGGATGTTCATTTTACTTGGGTAATTATCGGTATAATTGGAGCATTATTGGTTACCTTAATTAATGTCTTTGGGGTTAAAGCAGCCGCTAAATTGCAATTATTGGTTACAAGCATGATTTTAATTAGCGGCTTTGTTTTGTTTTTTGGTGCTGCTAAAAATGGGCAACTAACAAATATACAACCTCTCATCAGTAATCAAATGTCAGGTTTCTTATCAGTGTTAGTTATGGTGCCTTTCATGTTTGTGGGATTTGATGTTATTCCTCAAGCAGCACAGGAGATTAATATCCCATTTAAGAAGATAGGTCAGACAATTATGATATCGATAGTAATGGCAATTCTCTGGTATGTTTTGATTATTTTAGCTGTTTCTTTAGGAATTAATCAGCAAGCAATAAGTAATTCAGAATTACCAGCTGCAGATGCTGCTAAGTTATTATTTAGCTCAAATGTAATGGGGAACTTAATAGTTCTTGCGGGTATAGGAGGATTGTTGACCAGTTGGAATGCATTTTTAATTGGTGGTAGTCGAGCTATATTTGCAATGTCAGAAATGGGTCAATTACCAAAATTTTTAAGTGATCTACATCCAAGATATAACACACCTTATAAGGCCATATTATTAATTGGTTCGCTTTCAATGATTGCTCCTTTTTTTGGGAGACCTGCTTTATTGTGGCTTGTAAATGCTGGTGGCCTTGGTATAAGTTTGGCTTATATTTTGGTAACGTTATCTTTTTTAGTATTGCGATATCGTGAACCCAATATGAACAGACCATTTAAAGTTCGTTATTGGCGTGTAGTTGGTTTTGTTGCATTTTTTTTATCATTGGGTTTAGCTAGGTTATATTTTCCTGGTAGTCCGGCAGCTTTATTATGGCCATATGAATGGTCTATTATCTTTATTTGGATTATTTTAGGCCTAATCTTTTCATGGCAATCCAATAGGATAAATTAATTTAAAAAATATAAATATGAATTTAGATAAATCAAAAAATATTTTAACTGAAAAGATAGATTCTAATATTCTAAGGCTTAAGCTTGATGATCCTCAGCGAAGGAATGCGCTTTCCTCTCAAATGATAGCTCGGATGATATCTGCTTTAGAGAGAGCAGAAATTAATAAGGAAGTGAAAGTAATTATAATCGCTGCGACAAATCCAGTATTTTGTGCGGGTCATGATCTAAAAGAGATGACAGCTGCAAGAAATAAATCGGATAATGGACAGGCATTTTTTCAACAATTATTTGATGATTGTTCTCGACTAATGCAAATGATCACTAATCATTCTAAACCAATAATAGCTGAAGTTTCTGGTGTTGCTACTGCGGCGGGTTGCCAATTGGTAGCAAGTTGTGATCTTGCAGTTGCTTCAGAAAAAGCAACTTTCGCAACTCCTGGAGTTCATATTGGACTATTTTGCTCTACCCCAATGGTCGCACTTTCTAGAAATATTTCAAATAAACATGCTATGGAAATGTTATTGACTGGTGAAATGGTGGATGCCAAAAAAGCAGAGAGTATTGGTTTAATAAATAAAGTTACCAGTGAGTCTAACTTAAAAAAACAGACTCAAAATTTAGCCAATTTGATTGCAGGCAAACCTACGTTGACAGTTTCGATTGGTAAAAAAACATTTTATGAGCAAAAGAACCTAAGTCTTAATGATGCTTATGCTCTTTGTTCTAAAGTTATGACCATGAATATGCTGAAAAAAGAAGCGAAAGAAGGCATTGAGGCTTTCTTAGATAAACGTGAACCTAATTGGGATTTAGAGAACGATTAAATGCATTGGCTTAAAGTGTATGATTGTACTCAGAAGGTTGATTTTGAGAAACATGATATAATTTTTTATTGACTGAGCTAAACGAATAATAGGAAATATAATTGAAAAATATCGTACGATATAGCATCCCAAATATATTCACGGCAGCGAGCCTGTTATTGGGTTTTGCCGCAATAATTACCAGTCAGCTTGGAAATATTGAGCAAGCTGCATGGATGATTGTCTGGTGTGGCATTCTCGATGTGATGGATGGATTGGCTGCAAGAATGTTAAATGCTACCTCACCATTTGGTGCAGAATTTGATTCGATGGCTGATCTTGTCTCTTTTGGAGTAGCGCCAGCGTTCCTAATGCTAAATACAGTCATGTACCTCAGTGATTTAAACCGCTATTCAATTGAATTCTGGATTCTGGCGACATCTGTAAGTATCTTTGTTCTTGCAGGAGCATTGAGATTAGCTCGATATAACCTAACTTCTGATAAACCTATGAAGGGATGGTTTTCAGGGATACCAATTACAGCTGCTGGAGCAGGCCTAACCGCTACTGCCGCTCTATTATTATTGAGATACGAGGCCCATTTTAGTGTTGAGCAAATTAATCTTTATGTACCAATATTTATGTTAGTCATGACTATAGGCATGGTTTCCACATTTAAATTTCCAAAAATGATGAAGCGAGATGGTTTTTATATAAATTTATTTCAAGCTACTAATTTTATAGTCTCATGCTATTGCGCTATCACACGAAGTTATCCAGAGTTTCTATTCTTCATGGGTATGTTTCTTCTGGTTGCAGGCACTATTGCTGGGCGTTATGCCTCACATGAGAGTCAAAATTAACATTGGATATTGAGCAAAATAAATACACCTCTGATCAGATGATCAAGAGAAGAGAGAGGTTACTTGGTCCTGCATATAGATTATTCTATGATCGCCCATTAAATATAGTACGTGGTGAAGGTGTTTGGCTTTTTGATTGTGATGGCAACCGCTATTTGGATATGTACAATAATGTTGCACATGTTGGCCATTGTCATCCACATGTAGTCCAGGCAATAAAAAAACAAGTAGGTATTCTAAATACCCATACTCGTTATTTGCATGATAATGTTCTGGATTATGCTGAGAGGCTCCTTGATAAAATGCCAGACGATCTTGATGTGGCGATGTTTAGTTGTACTGGAACTGAGGCAAATGAACTTGCCCTTAGAGTAGCTAGAATTTATACAGAGGGTACCGGAATAATTGTGACTGAAGATGCTTATCATGGAAACTCTCATGCTATAGCAGAAATATCTACAGAAGATAACGAACCAGAAGATCGCTCTGATTATATCGTTACTGTTCCAGCTCCAGACACCTATCGAGGAATTTATCGCGAGAAGGA
This sequence comes from uncultured Woeseiaceae bacterium, assembly GCA_902510755.1. Taxonomy (GTDB): domain Bacteria; phylum Pseudomonadota; class Gammaproteobacteria; order Steroidobacterales; family Woeseiaceae; genus SP4260. Next base: position 109,231 of record CABXCS010000002.1, read on the forward strand.
TGCGGCAGATAAATATGCTGAGCACATTAAAGTAGCCATTAATTTATTAAAAGAAAGAAATATTAAAGTTGCTGCATTTATTATCGATACTATCGTCTCTAGTAGCGGTGTTGTGGGAGCGCCACCAGGTTATTTAAGAAAAGCCGCAGAGATAATTCGTGAAGCTGGTGGATTATTCATTGCTGATGAAGTGCAACCAGGTTTTGGCAGAACTGGTAAAAATTTTTGGGGTTTTGAGAGTGATAACTTCGTTCCTGATATTGTTACTTTAGGGAAGCCAATGGGTAATGGTCATCCAATAGCAGCAACTATTATACAAAGAGATATCATCGAGAAATTTTCAAAAAAAACAGGATATTTTAATACTTTTGGAGGTAATCCAGTATCTTGTGCAGCGGCAATGGCTGTTCTTGATGTAATTGAGAATGAAGATCTACAGAAGAATGCATTAGATGTAGGTGCTTACTTAAAATCAGGAATAAAAAAAATTGCGAAAAAATACTCACTCATCGGTAATGTGCGAGGGAATGGATTTTTCTTAGCAATTGAAATGATGGATGATAGAACGGATATTCCTGCAACTGAAAAAGCTTCTGAAATTGTCCAAAGACTTAAGAATTTTGGAATTTTAACAAATACGATAGGGCCTGATGAAAATATATTAAAACTGAGACCTCCAATGATCTTTACAAGAGAGAATGCTGATTTTTTCTTGATGGGTTTGGATAAAGTTTTGCAAGAAGTAAGATATGATTAAATTAGTAGGATTTAAATAAGATTATCAAAGGGTAGATGTTATGTTTGGATTACCAATAGAAACATTTATTTGGGTTTTTGGTTTTCCTGTGTTTTGGATTTTATATACGCTAATTTTTCTCTATCGAACTCGCTTCTGGCCATCCAAGCAGGATGATGAGGATTCATCATGAATGGTGTTGTGATTCTTTTCTTAATACTTTATTACATTGTTGTAATTGCAATTGGTTATTGGGCTTTGCGTAATGGTGGCAGTAAAGATTTGGAGGGTTATTTATTAGGTGGGAGGAAAATTGGTCCAGCAACAACAGCCCTTACTCTTCAGACCACCTCAATGAGCGGGTATATGTTTCTTGGTGCAGGTGGCCTTGGATATCTTCAAGGGTATTGGGCTTTATGGTATGCCTTGGGTGATATAGGAGGAGGAATATTAAACTTTTCCATTATTGGAAGGCGAATGAGGAAGTTTTCCCAGTTGTCGGGAGCTCTTACCGCGATCGAGTATTTGGAAAGACGATATCCTTCGTCCATATTAAGGTTACTGTCTGCATCACTCACTCTATTTTTACTTGGTTTCTATGTGTTAGCACAATTTATTGCTGGCGGTAAAGGGATGGCCTTAGTAACTGGGATTCCATATCCAGCTGCTCTGGCAATCGCAGTTACAGTTATTGTCTTATATACATTTATGGGTGGTTATTTAGCAGTGGCATATACTGATTTTTTTCAAAGCCTAATAATGTTATTTGGAGTAATGTGGATCTTTATCGCTGTTTTATCACAATTAGGTGGATTTACATCTGCAAATAATGCGCTACATGCTTTCGATCCTACTTTGCTCTCTATGTGGGGTAAAGATTTAGGCTTCAAGGGACAATGGGGTGTTGTTGCCGGTGCTATTTTAATTTTCTCTATTGGTCCGCTAGGATGGCCGCATCTTGTCACACGTCATATGGCTATGAAATCTCCATCGACAGCAAGGCAGGCTGGAGGATGGGCAACTGCTTGGAATCTATTATTTGTTCCAACGCCATATTTAATTGGTATTTTTGGAGTTTTGATATTGCCAAGTATTAGTGATCCTGAAATGGTAATCTTTCAGCTTGCTGGTGAATTACTCCCTTCTGCGGCAACTGGGCTGGTAATGGCTGCAATTATGGCAGCCATAATGTCGACAGCAGATTCATTGCTTCTTCAAACTGGTACGATTGCGTCTCGTGATTTGTATCAGAGGTTCATTGATTCAGAAGCATCTGAACAACAAATGGTTTGGGTTTCAAGAGGCTTGGTAATTTTAATCGCATTGATTGGTTATTTTGTAGCTCTTGTTGAACCTCCCTCTGTTTTTAATGTAGTAATATTTGCAACATCAGTCTTAGGAAGTGCTTTTTTACCCGCATATGTTTGTGCTGTTTGGTGGAAAAAAGCCAATACACCTGGTGCTCTCACATCCATAACAATAGGGGCTCTAGTGTCATTTTGTTGGGAATATTTTGATATTACGAGTATTACAACTGTAGCTCCAATGTTAGCAGGAATAGTTTCTTCGACCCTTACTATGATTGTTGTAAGTTTAATTACTCAATCGAGGTATCCAGTGCCAAATTACGTCAAAGATATGATAGAAGAATCCTCTAATATTAGGCTGATACCAAGAGATATGGAGCTTTTACCAGATAACGCAATAGCCACCCAAGCCTGGGAGGTCAAAAAATATATGAGGTCAAATAAATGAGTCAATATATTTCAATTCCTTTGATCAATGAGCATATTCAAAAAAAAGAGGCTCAAGATCTGGCAAAAAAAATTATAAATAGTGATGAGATAATTAGCATTAATCCCTTTTATTATCCTTATTATCATTACAATGTTAATTGCAAGTTGCCATTTTTGTTTGGTGGAAAAAGAATAACAATTAATGCTTTGATAGATGCTTGCAGTGGACAAGGCTTAACTACTGATGAATTTGGATTAACCAAAGTTGTTATCCCTAAAGAAGAGATATTAGATATAAAGAAACAACAGGTTCACGCTGACATCGCACTAAAAAGTTTTATTGTAAATCACCTTCAACGTAAATTTAGAGCATTTTTTGATTACAAAACAACTGTAGAAAATAGGAATGTAATCTATAAGTTATTTTGGATGATAGAATATGCAACTGAATCAGTTTTGATCGACTCTTTTACAGAAGATTTTGAGATCTTGGATATAAAAAAAAGCATGAAAAAAATAAAATAATAGTTATGGTCATCGAGAATCATGGAGAATTAAATGGGTAAATTTTCAAGAAGGAATTTCTTAGGTTCCTCAGCAGCATTGCCACTTGGATTGGGTGTAGCGTCTATATCAAATCAGTCAAATGCAGCTTATGTTACTGGTCAAGCAGATATGCTGGTGATAGGAAAGATTATCACCATGGATACATATAATCCCTTGGCTGAAGCAATGGCCATTAAGGGTGATCGTATATTAGCAGTCGGTGATTTAGAGGAAGTGTTGCCATTTGCAGGAGCAAGCACCGAGAGAATTGATGCGAGTAACCATGTTATAACACCAGGCTTTATCGATGCTCATAGTCATCCATTATTCGCTGAAGAAGCCATTGGGGTTAATGTTAATTTGCCGAACATTAATGAGGTAAAGAAAGCTTTGGCATGGAAGGCTTCACAAACACCTCCTGGACATTGGGTGAGAGGTGTTATGTATGATGATACTAAGTTTTCTGATGAGCGGCCTCTAAATAGAAACGATATTGATCAAGTGGTAAAAGATCATCCTGTGTATGTTGCTCATCGTGGCGGACATACTGGTGTTGTTAATTCAATGGCACTTGAGATTGCTGGTGTGACTATGGAAACCCCTGATCCAGTAGGTGGGAAATTTTATCGTGAGAATGGCGAGTTCACTGGGAAAGTCGCTGAACACGCAGTTGATACCTTTTTTAGAGTAGGTACTTGGCCCATTATGAATAGGAGTGTTCGGCAAGAAGCTGCGAGAATTAGCTCTAAAAATATGGCAGCTTCAGGCTTAACCTCAACAACAGATGCCAGCGGAAATCGCGATGATCTAATGGCTTACCAGGATGCCAGAAGGGATGATGAGTTATCTTTCAGAGTTTCATTTATGCCAAATGGAAATAGTAAGGTTTACACTGGTTTGAAAGAGGCTGGGATTGGGTCTGGGTATGGTGATGAAATGATTCGCATTGGCGCAGTAAAATTTGCAGCCGATGGTTCAGCTTCAGAAAGGACCATGAGTATGAGTACTCCTTATGAGGGTAAACCAGATGATTACGGAATCTTGACGATGAATCAAGATGAAATATATGCTGCTGTGGATGATGCTGTTGCGCATGATTTTAGAGTAGGGATTCATGCAAATGGGGACATTGCCATCAATATGGTATTAAATGCTTACGAGAAAGTATTAAAGGTTAATAATGGACCAAATCCTCGGCATCGAATAGAGCATTGTTCATTAGTGAACGAGAGTCTTTTAAATCGCATCAAAGCAACAGGCGTGATTCCCACGCCTTTTTATACATATGCTTATTATCATGGAAATAAATGGGTCGATTATGGTTATGAAAAAATGCAAAACATGTTTGCACATCGGAGTTTTTTGGATGCAGGTATTCCAGTAGCACCCGCTTCAGACTTTACGCCTGGCCCGTATGAGCCAATGATGGCTATTCAAAGTATGGTAACAAGAAAAGATGTAAGGGGAAGGGTTTGGGGGCCAGATCAGAGAATATCAGTTTCTGACGCCATGCGTATTTGCACTGTGCACGGAGCATATGCTTCTTTTGAGGAAGATATCAAAGGATCATTAGAGGCTGGTAAATTGGCTGATTTTGTTATTCTCGAAAAGGATCCCCGTGAAGTTAATCCAGATGAAATTATAAACATAAAAATACTAAAAACGGTACTTGGTGGAAGAACTACTTTCGAAATTTGAATATTTTATTTGAGAGTAAAATATTGATTTAGATCAATTAGGTTAATCGAAATAAATTTCATAATGTAACGAATATTTTTCAGTGGTGGCAATCATTTTATGAATACATTATATTGCGTATATCTTAAATGTTTAGGGGGTTTTAAGATAAATATCTAGAAAATTTTAAGTTATTATTATGTTACTTAAGTCATTGATAATTAATATATTTTCTTCAACCCTGATAGTTAAGAGTGATGGTAATTTTTCAGTTTGTAAAATTGTAAGAAAAAATGGTTGCGCAGATACAAAAATGTTAAGTCGCAATTCGGGTTTTTAGAATAATATAATTAAGGATGCATCGGGTATGCCTATAGCAATTGTTGTAATTCTTTTAGTAGTGGGATCGGTTATATTTCATTTTGTCAGTCCCT
>CABXCS010000003.1 GCA_902510755.1 uncultured Woeseiaceae bacterium
CCATTTTGTACGATAGAACCAAACGTGGGAATTGTTCAGGTACCTGATTTGCGTCTTCATGAGATAGCTAGGATTGTGAATCCTGAAAAAATATTACCCGCGACTATGGAGTTTGTTGATATTGCTGGATTAGTGGCAGGTGCATCAAAAGGTGAGGGTTTAGGAAATCAGTTTTTAGCTAACATTAGAGAAACAAATGCCATAGCTCACGTTGTTCGATGCTTTGAAGATAATGATGTTGTTCATGTATCAGGCTCAATTGATCCTATTGATGATATTTTGACAATCAACACGGAATTAGCATTGGCGGATATGGAGTCAGTTGAAAAGCAACTATATAAGGCCCAACGAAATGCTAAAACTAATGAGAAACTAGCTATCTTAAAGAATAATGTGCTAAATAAAGTAAAGACCCATCTTGATAGTGGAGAACCTATTAGAACTCTATTTTTAGAGCAAAATGAAATGGATATTATTCGTGAATTACAGTTGCTAACAGCCAAACCTATTATGTATATCGCAAATATTGATGAGAATTCAAAAAATAACAAACATCTCGAGGCTCTTAAGAAATTAGGTGAAGAGGAGGGATCAGAGGTTATTGAGGTTTGTGCTGCTATTGAATCTGAAATTGCATTATTGGATGAGCAGGATAAAGGCGATTTTTTGTCTGATCTCGGTTTGGCAGAGCCGGGCCTTAACCGGTTTATTAGAGGTGGATATGAGTTATTAGGACTACAAACTTTTTTTACTGCAGGACCTAAAGAGGTTCGAGCATGGACCACTAAAAAGAATGCAACAGCCCCCAAAGCTGCAGCAGAAATACATACTGATTTTGAGAGAGGCTTTATTCGTGCTGAAGTAATTTCTTATTCTGATTATATAGAAAAAGATGGTGAGCAAGGAGCTAAAGAAGCAGGAGTTTTGAGATTGGAAGGAAAAGAATATATCGTCCAAGAGGGCGATATCATGCATTTTAGATTTAATGTATAATTATTAATATGATTACAACTATTGACAGACGATAATCATGTACGGACAATTCTGATTCATTTTTCAAATAATCTATAATGGTGATGTAGCTCAGGTGGTTAGAGCGATGCACTCATAACGCATAGGTCGGTGGTTCAAGTCCACCCATCACCACCAATTATTATTTATTCATAAAAGATCTTTGAGTTTATAAAACATAACACCGAGAGACAATAAAGGTTTCTGGAAAAAGTGGGTACCTGGGACTGCAATTGGTTTAATTTTATTAAATAAATCAAAACGCTCTAATGTTCCAGAGATTGCTTCTGACATAATTTTGCCAGCTAAGTGAGTTGTTGTTACTCCATGCCCTGAGTAGCCCTGGCTATAATAAATATTAGGCGCTAACTTTCCTAGTTGCGGAATATGATTCACTGTAACTGCAATTTTACCCGTCCAAGCATAATCTATGCCTATTTCACTAAGGCACGGGTATAAACGTAACATTTTCTTGCGCAGTCCATTCTTGATATAAGACTCATTATTACCATGGTAATTTAGTCGACTACCAAATAATAATCGCTTGTCACCAGTTAATCTGAAGTATTCCAGGATGTAATTAGGGTCACAAACAGCCAGGTCTCGCGGATTAATTTTTTGAATGACCTCATCTGAAAGTGGTTCTGTAACAATGACAAAACTGTTTACAGGAATAATAAAATTACGCATTTTTTTATCAAAATGGTGGTATGCATTTCCGGCAAGCAATAGAGCATTTGCAGAGATACTACCATGTTCTGTAAAAACCGTTGGTTTGGTGGATTTTTCTATTTTAATCACGGGAGACTGTTCATAGATTGAAGCACCTAGTGATTCTGCTGCCCTTGCTTCCCCAATGCAAAGATTCAATGGATGGATATGCCCATTTCCCATATTTAATAAGCTGCCAATATATTTATTTGTCCCAATAAGATTAGCCGTTTTTTCTTTTGAGAATAAATTAACCTCATGAGGGTAGTCATGCGAACGCATATCTTCAGACCATGATTGCATCATATCCAAATGTTTTTTCTTTATCGCGACATCTAGGTAGCCCCATTTCAAATCACAATTTATTGAATATTGCTGCACCTTATTACGAATAATATCATTACCTTCCCAGCGCATTTTCCAAATTAGATCTCTGTGTTTTGTGGCATATTTTTTCGCCATTAGTTCATCACCAGAAAAGCCACCAATAATTTCACCGCCATTTCTTCCGGAGGCTCCCCAACCAACTTTATTGGCTTCCACTAAGGTGACCTTGTAACCTAATTCGGATAAATGTAATCCAGTAGAGATACCACTAAAGCCAGCACCTACAATACATATATCTGTATTTTGATGTCCCTTTAATTTGGGGTAGTCAGTTGAGGTTTCGGTTGTGGCAGCATAATAAGAGTTTGTATGTTGCTCTGGTTGTATTTTCATTAATCAAATACCCCATTGAGCACCTCTCTTATAATACCTCTCATTTCCATCGCATGATGTTCCTCATTCTTTTTGTAGCCAGTAAATACAACAACTACATCTCGAGTTGGATTAATTAATAAGCCTTGACCAGCCCAACCACCTTTAAAGAAATCATCATTGTCATAAACAAGATCCCATTGATAGATGTTATGTTTTATTCCACTTTCCTCAAAGCCAGGTCTATTTAAAATTTGTAGTAACTCCGGATTACCTTCATTAAGAATTAGATCAATATGTGAATCAGATATAATTTTCTTATCACTCACAACTTTATAACTTGGCGTAAAAAGTATCCCAAATCGGATCATATCTCGCATTTTAGCCATGAAGCCACCGTGAGTCATGGCGATTCCATTTCTAGGTGCTAAAAATGACGCATCTGCCTCTGCTCCAATGTGAAACCAGATTTCTTGTGTTAGTGCATCTTGAAAAGGCATATCTGTTAATTCTTCAACCAACCAGGAGAGAATAAAGGTATTCAGGCCAGAATATGAATATTTTTTACCAGCTTCTATTTCTCGTTTAATTGCAGTATTTTTGACAAAATCATAAGGATTGTCGGCAGCTGCATTAGTCCGAAATCCATCACCGATTGACATTGAATATAAATAGTAACAACTATCTTTATTGTAATAATTATCAGAGCACTCTAGACCAGTCGCCATATCTAAAATATTTCTTACAGAGATTCCTGCCAAACTAGTGCCACTTAATTCATTGATGTAAGTTTCAACTGGCAGATTTACATCAATTAAGCCTCTTTCTTCATAAATCCTGATCAATGTTGCTGGTAAAATTTTTGCGACAGACCAATAAATGGGTTTCTCATATTCCTGCATTCTTGGGTAAGATTCAAAAATGATTTCACCTTTATGACTAATGACAACCCCCATTGCAGTGGATTCATCGCTTTTGAGATAGTCATCGAACGACATTGCTCCTGAGTTTGTATTGACTATGTAAGATGAAATTTCTTGAGAAGGTTTATGCGCTAATTCCTTAACAGGACCATTACGATATACGTTCACAGTTGGAAATATTCGATGAAGGTTTTTAAAATTCCAGGCCATATCTGACCCATTTGTAGTCCACCAGATATCATCATCTGGCAGTCGTTTGAATTGTTCTTTTACCTCCTGAACCGATGACGCAGATGAAAAGCTATTATCTACATCCGACACTTTTGTACTTTTTTCACAGGCCGCAAGAGAACAAAATAATAGAATTATTAATATTTTATATTTGTTTATTATCATTTTTAAGAGTAAAAATTTGTAGTGTAATTTCTTTAGACTTTCTTGTTTGTTTAATAAACTATATTAATAACCATTTCTAAGCAAAATTTGATATCGCAATATGGAATCATGGATAAAAATAACGACATAAAACAAAAACAAATGAGTTTAGAAATTGAGCCATCTCTAGTCATAGCTTGTGGTGCAATAGCCAGAGAATTGCAATTTCTAAAACAGTTGAATAAATGGCGATATATGATGATACAATGCCTTCCCGCGAAATTGCATGATCGTCCTGATGAAATACCTATTGCTGTAGAGACCGCTATACTGAAATATAAAAATATATTCATTGCCTATGCTGATTGTGGGACTGGCGGATTATTGGATATGATTCTTGAGAAATATGGTTTAACTAGGTTACCTGGTGCGCATTGTTATGAGTTTTTTTTTGGAAGTGAAAATTTTTTAACAACATCAAGATCTTGTCTTGGTACTTTTTACTTGACTGATTTTCTTACACGTCACTTTGATCGATTAGTTAAAGAAGGATTGGACTTAATCGGTCATCCTGAATTAATTAAAGATTATTTTAAAAATTATGAGAAGCTTGTATATTTGTCACAGACACATTCAACTAAGCTTCAACAAATGACTCGATTGCTTACAAAATATTTAGGATTGGGTTATTCGTATGAGTATACAGGCCTTACTTTTTTCGAAAAAGACATTAAAGAAAACATAATCCAATGGAATACTAATGCCCTCAACTAATATAGCTAATCAATGTAAGGTTGTTTTTACACCTTCAGGGAAAAGAGGAGTTTTTGATCAAGGAACTTCTCTGTTAGATGCTGCCAGACAACTTGGTGTTGATCTTGACTCGGTGTGTGGAGGGAGAGCGCTATGTGGACGCTGTCAAATTGAAGTTAGTGAAGGTGAATTTTCAAAGCATAATATTCAATCAACATTGAAGTCCGTATCTAAATTTAATGAGGCAGAGAGTAAATTTGGAGAAAGAAGAAATCTAGTTGATGGCCGTCGATTGAGTTGTCAAGCATTGCTTCTTTCTGATGTGGTAATCGATGTACCTGCTGATTCTCAGGTTCATCAACAGGTTATTAGAAAGAAAAATGAAGCTCATGATATAGATATAGACCCAGTTGTTAAGGCTTATTATGTAAAAGTAGATGAACCTGATATGCATATAGGAACTGGCGATTTATCTCGCTTGCTCGAAGCTCTCAGTATTCAGTGGAATTTGAATAACTTACTATGCTCTGTAAATGTGATTAAATCTTTGCAAAAGATATTACGTAAAGGTAACTGGGAAATTACAGTTGCAGTTCGAAATAATAATGAAATTATATCTATTTGGTCGGGATTTAAAGAGACTTTGTACGGTGTAGCTATTGATGTCGGATCAACCACCATCGCTGCTCATTTGTGTGATCTAAGTTCAGGCGAGGTAATTGGTAGTTCTGGAAAGATGAATCCACAGATTCGTTTCGGCGAAGATCTAATGAGTCGAGTTTCCTATATCATGATGAATGACGGGGGCGAGAGAGATTTAATTGAGGTTGTCAGAGAAGCAATTAATGAAATAATTTCAAATATTGTCAGTGAAAATAATATAGAAAAGACTGATATATGTGAGATTACCTTGGTAGGTAATCCAATTATGCATCATTTAGTTCTCGGTATTAATCCCATAGAATTGGGCGCAGCTCCTTTCGCGTTGGCAACTGATACCAGTACCACCATTAAAGCAGTAGATCTAAATATTGATGTAAATCTAGGATGTTATCTTTATGTTTTGCCTTGTGTGGCTGGTCATGTAGGTGCGGATGCAGCTGCTGTTGTCCTTGCTGAAGAGCCATACAATAAAAATGAAATTTCATTGATAGTAGATATTGGCACCAATGCCGAAATTATTTTAGGTAATAAAGATAGATTATTAGCCGCTTCAAGCCCTACAGGCCCAGCTTTCGAGGGGGCCCAAATTAGCTCTGGTCAACGAGCAGCCCCAGGAGCAATCGAACGTGCCCGAATTAATCCCAATTCTCTTGAGCCTAAATTTAAGATAATTGGATGTGATTTTTGGTCAAATGAGGAAGCTTTTGAGGCCAATCTTCCTAAGGGTGGCATTACTGGAATTTGTGGTTCAGGAATTATAGAGATCGTCGCTGAACTTTTCATAAGTGGTATTGTGGATCAGGATGGAAAAATTACAGAAGAAGCTGCTTTAAGATCGGAAAGAATAGTTAAAGATGGCCGAACTTTTTCATATATTCTCCATTATGGCGAGCAAGACATAAAAATCACGCAAAATGATATTAGAGCAATTCAGCTAGCTAAAGCTGCACTATATGCTGGAATAAAGTTATTGATGACTCATTTGAATATTAAAAAAGTTGATCGTATTCGTTTAGCAGGCGCATTTGGTGCACATATAGATGTAAAATATGCCATAGCTCTTGGCTTATTACCTGATTGTAAGATTAGCCAGATATCTTCAGCAGGAAATGCTGCAGGAACTGGAGCAAGAATCACGCTTCTAGATAAAAAAAGTAGGAATAAGTTAGAAAATGAAGTTCGATTGATAGAGAAAATTGAAACAGCAGTGGAGGAATCTTTTCAAGATGAATTTGTTGCAGCAATGGCAATACCTCATTTGTTAGATGATTTTTCTAATTTAGCTACCGTATTTAAATTACCAGCGCGCAAACAAGTAGGAGCAGAATCTAAAGCTAGAAAGAAGAAGAGAAGAAGGCAAAAATAAAATAAGAAAAATCTGACAGTATAAAGATTTTTATATCGCTGCAAGTTGATAATAGGTTATCAAAATAATGTTTTTTTAATGAAGGGAATTGAGATGAAAATTAGTTTAGATGGTCAGGTTGCTATAATTACAGGTGCAGGAAGAGGTTTAGGAAGGGCTCATGCGCTAGCGCTTGCTGAGAGAGGCGCCAAGGTAATTGTTAATGATTTAGCTGAAGGTGAGGGTGTATCAGAAAATGCTCAATCAGTGGTAGATCATATTATCAAGCAAGGTGGTGAAGCATGCGCTAATGGTGCTGATGTTTCAAATTTTGATCAAGTGCAAAATATGATTTCGCAGGCTATGGATAAATGGGGAAGAATAGATATTTTAGTCAATAATGCTGGGATATTAAGAGATAAAACTTTTTTAAAAATGACCCCTGAAGATATGCGTTTAGTAATAGATGTCCATCTAATGGGTTCAATGTATTGTGCTAAAGCAGTATGGGAAATAATGCGGGAACAAGCATATGGCAGGATTGTCTTAACCTCATCTAGTTCAGGACTTTATGGAAACTTTGGCCAAACAAATTATGGCGCAGCAAAGATGGCAATGGTTGGAATGATGAACACCCTACATCTAGAAGGAATGAAGTATAATATAAATATTAATTGTCTTGCGCCCGCGGCAGGAACGGAGATGACAAAGGGTTTATTTCCGGAACCTGTTTTTGATTTATTATCACCTGAGGCGGTAAGTCCTGGAGTGGTTTTTTTATGCAGTAAGGATGCACCAAGTAGAGTTATTTTGGGGGCTGGTGGTGGTAGTTTTGATGTTTATAAAGGCTTTGAAACTGAAGGAATAAACCTTCTACCAGAAAATTTATCAGCAGAAGGGGTGGCAGAACATTGGCAATCTATAATTAATGAAGAAAGAATGGAAGAAACTCAGAATGGAGCAAGGCAAACTGAAAAATTTGCTATTCAAGGCGCTAAGAATTTAGGATTAAATTTAAACAAAAAGTTGAGAAACTAAATATAAGGAAAAGTCATGCGTGAAGCGGTAATTGTATCGACTGCTAGAACACCCATAGGGAGAGCCTATCGCGGTGCTTATAATAATACTGACGCCCCAACTATGGGTGGGCATGCTATTCAGCATGCGGTCGCCAGAGCTAATATTGATCCTGAATCTGTTGAGGATGTAATTATGGGCTGTGGCATGCCACAAGGTACGCAAAGTCAGAATATAGCAAGATTATGCGCTTTATCTGGAGATCTACCAATTACCACAGCAGGAATGACCATAGATCGCCAATGTTCTTCTGGCATGATGGCCATAGCGACTGCATCAAAATCTATAATGACAGGCGAACATGACATTATGGTTGCTGGCGGTTTGGAGTCAATCAGCCTGGTTCAGAATGAACACGCGAATACGCACAGGGTGGTTGATAAAAACCTTACCGCTAAACATATGCATATTTATATGCTTATGTTAGATACAGCTGAAGTGGTAGCTAAGCGCTATAATATTAGCAGACAAAGTCAAGATGCTTATGCTTTGCAAAGTCAACAAAGAACGGCATTAGCGCAAACTGCTGGTAAGTATGATGCAGAAATTGCACCATTATCATCTAACATGGGTTTAATGGATCGCGATACGGGAAAAATAAGCTTCAAAGAGGTGACGCTAAATAAGGATGAAGGGAATCGTCCAGAGACAAGCCTTGAAGGTTTAGAGGGGTTAAAGACAGTTAGAGAAGGTGGTTTCATTACTGCTGGTAATGCCAGTCAACTATCTGATGGTGCATCTGCATCCGTAGTGATGGCGGCAGAAGTAGCAAAACAAAGGGGAATTGAACCATTGGGATATTATCGTGCCACTGCAGTAGTGGGATGTAATCCTGATGAGATGGGTATTGGTCCAGTATTTGCAGTACCAAAATTATTAGAAAAAACTGGATTAACAATGGATGATATTGATCTTTGGGAGCTCAATGAGGCATTTGCTGTTCAGGTAATATATTGTCGCGATAGATTGGGAATCCCAAATGAAAAATTAAATGTAAATGGAGGCGCTATTTCCATTGGTCATCCCTATGGAATGTCCGGGGCAAGAATGGTTGGTCATGCTCTAATAGAAGGCAAGCGGCGAGGTGCCAAGTATGTGGTCTGTACAATGTGTATTGGAGGTGGCCAAGGTGCTGCTTCATTATTCGAAGTTGCCTCATGAGTTCTTGCTATAGGGAAATTTTCTAGATGAGGGCCCTCGTATGTAAACAATATGGACCACCCAGTGAGCTCATTCTAGATGAGCTGGATGATCCTAAACCTTCAAAAGGGCAGATATTAATCAAAGTTAAAGCTGCGGGAATAAATTTTCCAGACGTATTGTCTATTGAGGGGAAATACCAAGTTAAGACTGAACCGCCATTTATACCTGGTAATGAAGCATCTGGAATTATTAAAGCAGTGGGTGAAGGAGTAGAAAGATTCAAACCAGGCGATAAAGTCATAACAATGAGCAAAGGTGGTGCTTTTGCAGATAAATGCATTTCCGATGAGAACACGACCATACCATTATTCCCTGCGTTGAATTTTTCTCAAGGTGCAGGATTCATGGTGACCTATGGCACCAGTTATCATGCACTCAAACAATCTGCAGAGCTCAAAGAAGGAGAAACAATTTTAGTTCTGGGCGCAGCGGGTGGTGTTGGTGTCACTGCCATCGAAATAGCAAAAGCCATGGGCGCAAGAGTTATTGCTGCCGCAAGCAGCAATGAAAAATTAGAATTTGCAAAAGATGTCGGTGCAGATGAGACAGTTAATTATACAAAATCTTCATTAAAGGAAGCGGTCAAAGAATTAACAAACGGTAAAGGCGTAGATGTGGTATACGATCCTGTGGGCGGTGAATTGACTGATGCCGCACTTAGAGCAACTGCGTGGCATGGACGTTATCTTGTCATTGGATTTGCATCTGGTGATATCCCCAAATTTGCAGCAAATATACTCTTATTAAAAGAGGCAAGTGCAATTGGGGTGTGGTGGGGAACTTGGGCAGCCAAAAATCCTCATAAACACATACAAAATATCAAAGAACTTGGGGCCATGATTGCTTCTGGGGATATAACACCAAGAGTCACCGAAGAGTTTACTATTGATCAGTATAAAGAAGCTTTTGAAGTGATCACTGAGAGACGAGCAAAAGGAAAAGTAATACTCACAATGAATTAAATTTTCTAAAAAAGGAAAAACCAATGAAGCTAGTTCCAAGAGAAAAACTAAATGACTACATAGGCAAAGAGATTGGTTGTTCTGATTGGTTTTTGGTGGATCAAGAACAAATAAACAAATTTGCCGATGTTACAAAAGACCATCAGTTTATTCATATCAATGAAGATCAAGCCAAAAAAACACCATTTGGCTCAACCATTGCACACGGTTTTCTGACGTTATCCATGCTGACATACCTAACTGAAAATTGCCGCTTAATTCCTGAGGGAACAGTCATGGGCATCAATTATGGATTTGATAAGGTACGTTTTGTAATGCCAGTTAAAGTAAATAGCAGGATTCGTGCAAGAGTAACACCACTCTCTTGCAACGAAAAAAATCCAGGACAATGGCTGATAAAATCCGAAGTCACAGTTGAAATCGAAGACGAAGAAAAGCCAGCTATTGTCTCAGAATGGCTTTCAATGGTGATAACTAAATAGTGAATTAGATACTAATGAGCGCGATACATGAAAATTGATAAAGAGACCATATGGCACTTTATCTGTGAGTTTTGCAAGGGGTATTGGACCATCGCCTCAATGGATAATTGGAAACCTAAAAAACTGTATTGTCCTCATTGCGGTGAACTGAATACGGCAGATCAAATCCAAAACGAAAAATAGAGATAAATTGCAAGCACAAGACCTAAAATAACCCCAGTAGCATAAATGTCCTTTTGATCCCAACTTTCTCTAATCGCTTCTTTATTTATTGTTTGATAGGTTAATCCATCAATTTGATTCTTATCAGGTAGCTCCGTTTGATAAGATATAAGGCATATCAGAAGCGTACAAAAAAGAAATAAGATGCCTGAAAAATAAAGGAAGTTAATGTCACCGATATAAGCCAGAATATTTGGATTAGTTATTTTTCCTTCACCAAAGAATGCTTGGATGATCAATTTAGTCATGCCAAGCAAAAATCCTAATGAAAGCCCCCAAGTAGCTCCTTTGTTATTAATTCTTCGGTTAAATAATCCCAATAAAAATACCGCTGTAATGGGTGGAGCAAGATAGCCTTGGACGCTCTGAAGATATTGATATAGACCGCCTTCAGAAATAAGCGGCATAATAGGAATCCACATTAAACCTAAAATCACTACACCAAGGGTTGCAATACGCCCAACGAATACTAATTGTTTATCTGAAACCATGGGTCTTAGCTTCTTATAAATATCAAATGTGAATAATGTAGCGGTTGAGTTAAATAATGAGGACAATGAACTCATCAATGCTGCGATAATACCAGCAACAACCAGCCCCCTTAGGCCTTCGGGTAAAAGTGTGGCTACCATCGTTGGAAATACTTGGTCACCTATGATTTCCCCATTAGTATTCTTGTTTATATCAAGAATACCTTTCGCATTAAGTGCAGCTCCGATTAGACCCGGAATAAGGAAAATCATCACAGGCCAAATTTTAAAAAATGCACCCAATAGTGCTCCTCTTCGGGCTGTTTTTAAATCTTTTGCAGCTAAGGTTCTCTGGACGATGTATTGATCTGTGCACCAATACCAAATTCCCACAATTGGCGAAGCAATCAATATTCCAAGCCAAGGAAAATCAGGGTCAGATAATGGCCTCCAGAGTTGATATTGAGCGACATTTTGACTGGCAAATGTCTGTAATTCATGGAACCCACCTAATTCCTTAAGTCCAAAGTAGGTGATGGCACTTGATCCTATAATTAGAATAATTGTTTGAAGAAGATCGCTGTAAAGTACTGCTCTGAGACCACCTGCGATAGTGTACAAGCCTGTTAGAGTAACTGTCGTTATCGCTCCAATCCAAAATGCATTTTGTGGTGTCCCAAAGGTATCAGGTAATAATGTTTGAAAAACTAGAGCTCCAGCATAAACTGTTACTGAGACTTTTGTTAAAACATAAGCAACTAATGAGACAATTGATAAGATCCAACGAGGTTCTTTACCAAAACGTTTCTCAAGGAACTCAGGCACAGTGAATACTTTCGATTGATAATAAAAAGGAACAAATATCCAGGCCAATAAGACAACAATCCATGCATGCAATTCATAATGTGCCATTGCTAACCCAGTTGATGCGCCTTGTCCTGCAAGGCCAACAATATGTTCCGATCCTATATTAGAAGCAAATATTGAGGCACCAATTGCAAAGAACCCCACATTCCTTCCTGCCAAAAAATAATCTGTGGACGTTTTTTGATTGCGACTTGCGTAAGATACGATACTTATTAAAAATAAAAAGTATAAGCCTATAATCATCCAGTCAAAACTTGATAGCATGTCAGTATAATGTCCTTTCAAAAAAATGATTGATATGTTTAATTAAAGGTATGGAGTATTTAGACTTTAACATTTTTTTTTGAGAAATTTTAAGTATATGATTATTGTGCGATATTAAACTATGAGAGATAAAATCACACTTATTGGGGACATTGGAGGTACTAATGCACGTTTTGCATTGACATCAACCAAAAATTCATCTTTCTATGAATACAGAAAGATGAAATGTGCTGATTATATAACCTTAAGTGATGCTATTGAGTCTTATTTAAAAGAGATTAATTTAGATGCTATTGATAACGCTTTTTTAGCTGTTGCTGCACCAATTTTTGAAGAAAAAATAAAGGTAATCAACAGTCATTGGTTTGTTGATAGAAAAGAATTAGCTAAAAAGTTTAATATTGATAGCATTCATGTGATAAATGATTTTGAATCTATTGCATTCGCAATAGAAACCATAAATAAATCTAATTATCAGGCTATTGGTCCTTTGAAGCAGGCACATACAAAAAAATTTCAATACAATATTGGTATTATTGGACCAGGGACTGGACTAGGTGGTGCAGGTTTACGTAAAGATGAAGACAAAACAAGGGCATATGCTGCAGAATTAGGACATGTTGGATTTGCATCTCAAAGTGAGCTTCAGTTAGAAATAGTTGAGGTGCTTAGAGGTAAGTATAATAGAGTGGTCAATGAGACAGTTGCCTCTGGACCTGGTTTGAGAAATATACATTGGGCTTTACATTGTATAAAAAATAAACGCTATGAAGAATATTCATCAGAGGAAATTTTTAAGCAAATTCATAACAGTGAGATAGCAAAACTCAGTGTTGATTTATTCTTTGAGATGTTGGGACAAATTGCGGGAGATTTTGCACTTGCAATAGGTGCTTTTGATGGGATTTTAATTACAGGAGACTTAATTAATTCAAACTCTCATTTAATTCAAGAGAGTTTATTTAGGTTCGGCTTCGAGAATAAAGACAATTATCAAGATCTAATGCAAAATATACCAACTTCGATCATTAATATTCCAGAGGTTGGTTTATTGGGTATTTATCAGTTCTATAATTTAAAACAAGCTGAATGAGAAAATTAATATGCGAACGAACCGACTTGCAGTTTATATTTTAATTACTTTGTTATCAGCCTCATGTGGGAACAGATCCTTAAAAGAAATTTCTTTAATAGAATTAACTATACCTGAAGTACAAAATTACCTATTAAATGGACAGATTAGCTGTCGGAGCCTGGTTGAAGGATATCTTAAGCGCATCGAAATGTATGATGAAAGTTCAGGAATTAATGCAATTACAGTTGTTAATTCGCAGGCACTTAATAAAGCTGAAATTATTGATCAAATGATAGCTAATGGTGAGTTGCTTCCAGATTTATTTTGTGTGCCAGTTTTAGTTAAAGATAATTTTGATACACATGATATGGTGACTAGTGGTGGCTCAATTACTCTTGTGGATAATTTTCCTCCTGATGATGCATTTATGGTGCACAAGCTTAGAAAAGCTGGCGCCATAATTATTGCTAAAACAAATATGGCAGAATGGGCATTCAGTCCTAGGGAAACTGTATCATCCTCTTTTGGGAGAACAGCTAACGCCTATGATATTAATTATGTTCCAGCAGGATCTTCTGGTGGAACTGCTTCAGGGATTGCGGCTAATTTTGCAATTGCTGGCTTAGGGAGTGATACCGGTAATTCGATAAGAGGTCCTTCATCACATTTGGCACTTTTTGGTATACGCTCGACGATAGGTCTTACTAGCCGTGATGGTGTAATTCCGCTTATCTTTGATCGAGATATTGCTGGTCCTATGACCAGAACAGTTGAAGATGGTGCACGAATATTTAATGTAATTGCAGGTCATGATAGTGCTGATCCTCTCTCTATTCCGAACATGAGAGAGGATGATTATATGGAATTTCTAGATATTAATGGTTTATCAGGAAAGCGTATTGGGGTTATTCGGGCGCTGGTAGATCACGAGGATGCCGATGAAGAGATTAACTCTTTATTTACTCAAGCATTATTGGATATGGAGTCTGTGGGAGCAACTATCATAGAAGGCATTAAAATACATAGATTCTCTGATTTAGAAAATGAGATTAAATCTTGCAGTAGTTTTCGCTATGATCTGAAACGTTATTTACAATCGCTAAATACACCTCCCTTTTTAGATATGAAGATATTATTAGACAGTGGAGAATATGCACCAGCTTCAGAAGGTGGAATGGAATATTTTTCACAATTTCCAGTAGATGTAAATCCAGAAAAAAGACAAGATGCATGTCAATTGTGGCCACATAATATACTTCGAAATGAATTACTTGAAAATACTTTAATCGCTATGGCTGAAGCTAATTTGGATGCGTTGGTTTATCCAACATGGTCAAATCCACCAGCTCCGATTGATAAAGCAAGAGAAGAGTATCGAGGTGATAACAATCAATTTCTGGCACCAAGTGCTGGTCTCCCTGCGGTTACAGTACCAATGGGGTTTTGGCAAAATAAATTACCTGCTGGATTGCAAATCCTAGGCCGCCCATATTCAGAGGGATTATTGATTCAAATTTCTTACGCTTATGAGCAGAATTTTCCACATCGGCGACCACCCATCGGATTGGGCTTACATTCTCTTGCTAATGATTTATTGAATTAAACTGGGCGCTCTGAATACTCTTGAGTCACCTCGATCACGAGGATCTGAAGCGGCTATCCAGGATGTTTTATCTTTTTTAATTATTTGTACATCACCAAAATCATAACTATGTGGGATGGCCTTGTAACCATAATCACCAAGTGAAGTGATAGTTTCTCTAGGTAAAGGGTTATTGATAGTATAACCATTAAATGTAATTTCATCTTCTGGAAGAAGTTGATGATGGAATCGAGTGGCTTTAATTGCCTCGTAAGGACTCATTTTGAAATCGACAATATTAGTAATGACCTGAAAAACACTAGTGAAAATTGTGGATCCACCTGGAGTACCAAGGACCATTTCCACTTCATTATCTTTTAGAATAATAGTTGGAGACATTGAAGAAAGCATCCTTTTTTCTGGTTGAATTTCATTAGCAATATTACCTACAACACCAAATATATTTGGAACTCCTGGTTTGGCACTGAAATCATCCATTTCATTATTAAGTAAGAAGCCAGCACCCTCAATCACTACTCCACTGCCATAATTCCAGTTAATAGTATAGGTATTTGAAACAGCATTACCCCATTGATCAACGATGGAGTAATGAGTTGTATTAGGAGACTCTATTCCAGGACTAACACCTTCAAGTTTCGATATGTTGTTTGGGTTGACTTCCAATGCTCGGGATGCAATATAATCATCACTTATAAGGGTTTTTATATTAGTATCGAAGAAATCTGGATCACCTAAGTATTCAGCTCTATCAGCAAAGACTCTTTTCTCCATTTCTGCTACTAAGTGAATATACGTTGGCGTATTATGCTCTACACCGTCAAAAAGATGTGCGAGATAGTCTTTCATTTTCAATAATTGAATTACCGCAAAGCCACCTGAACTTGGTGGTGGCGAGGAAACTATTTCATAATCACGCCATGATACTCTCAGCGGCTCACGCCATTTTGCTTCATATTTTTCAAGATCTTTTTTTGTGATTAGGCCATTACTATTTTTCATTTGTTCCACGATTAGTTTGGCTGTTCTACCGCGATAAAAGTCATCCGCACCATATTTAGCAATACGTTTGAGCGTATTTGCAAGCTCTGGTTGCTTGAACTTTTCATTTACTTTGATGGAGCCAAAGTAAGCTTTGAAATTTGTATTATCACCAAACCAGCTCAATGAGTTTTGAATATCATCTACTAAAATTTTTGCTGGAAAAAAGCCCTCTTCAGCAAGAGATATAGCCGGTTCAATTAAATCTTTCCAAGGCAGTTTTCCGAAACGCTGGTGCGCTTTCCAGAACCCTGCCACGGTTCCAGGAACCCCGGCTGCTTGCCCTCCAATTAAAGTAGAGTTTTCAATTACATTTCCATCTTGATCAAGGTACATATCTTTGTGGGCCGCTAGAGGTGCTTTTTCCCTGTAATCTAAGAAGGCAACTTCGTCATTCATTTTTATAGTCATGAAACCACCTCCACCAATATTTCCGGCATCAATAAAAGTCACGGCTAGTGAGAAGCCAGCAGCGATTGCAGCATCTACAGCATTGCCACCTTTATTGAGGATATCTTGACTGATTTTTGCACCAAATTTATCTGGTATGGCGATCGCAGCAAATGAAGAATACTCAGTTGAGTTGTCTGATTTGAGTGAGTTATTTTCAAGTTGACTTGAATCTTGATCGCAACCATGAATTAAGATGAATAGGATAAATAAGTAAAATTGATAGATTTTTTTTTGATTCATTTTTAAAATTTAATTTTTATTACTTATAATGATATCCACGCCGTTTTAAGATCCGTATATTTTTCTAATGCATGCAAGGATCTATCATGACCATTTCCAGATTGTTTGACGCCACCGAGTGGAACAGTTAAATCTGCTCCACCATAACAATTAACATGGACAACACCAGCTTTAATGGATCTTATCATACGATGAGCCCTACTGAGATCAGTGGTCCAAACCGCAGCTGCTAAGCCATAAACTGTATTATTTGCAATATCGATAGCATCGTTCTCATTTTTGCAAGTAAGAACACTCAGAACAGGACCAAAAACTTCTTCTTGGGCAATTTTCATTTCAGTATTAACTTTTGAGAAAACAGTTGGCTCCATATAATATCCACCTAAGTCATGGTTAATTTGCTTACCCCCGGATCTAAGGATGGCACCTTCTGTTAATGCGCTATCTATGTAATTGAGATTTTTATTTAGTTGATCTTGAGAGGCTATTGCTCCAATATTTGAAGATAAATCTAAGGGATCCCCTACAATTAATTTTTTTGATTCATTGATGAGTTTTTCAGTAAATTCATCCGCAATTGATTCTTCAATAATTAATCTGGAGCCCGCGACACAAACTTGACCAGAATTTCTAAAAATCCCACCTAAACTTTGAGTAACAGCTTTATCGATATCTTTTGTATCTGCAAAGACGATGTTTGGTGATTTGCCACCTAATTCGAGATACACTCTTTTGAGATTTGAGCGAGAAGAATAGTCCAGTATTTTTCTACCGACCACTCCTGACCCAGTAAATGCAATAACATCCACATCCATGTGCATGGCGAGAGCTTTACCAGTAACTTCTCCTTCTCCGGTGATAACATTGAAGACACCAGCGGGTATCCCAGCTTCAGTTGCTAATTCAGCTAATTTTAATAGAGCTAAGGAGGCATTTTCTGCACATTTGATAATGACTGAGTTCCCCGTACTTAATGCTGGGGCAAATTTCCATGAAGCAATCATTAATGGAAAATTCCAAGGTATAATGGCGCCTATCACTCCAATTGGTTCGCGATGAATTAATCCAAGTATGCTATCTGAAGTTGGGGCAATTTCACCGTACATCTTATCTATTGTCTCAGCGTAGTATCGAATACATGAAGCAGCACTTGTTGGTTCAGCTATAATAGCCATATTAATTTCTGTGCCATTATCTCTTACCCCAAGAACTGCTAGTTCTAATGCATTAGCTTCTATGAGTTCCGCGAATCTAATGAGTATCTTTTTTCTTTCTTGAGGTGCAGCTTTTGACCAGTAACCATTGTCAAATGATTTTCTTGCAACTTTTACAGTATTATCAACATCTTCAGCATTAGCATTGGCAATTGTAGTGATATTTTTTCCATCAATTGGACTAATAACATCTATTGTCTGCCCAGATATTGATGGAATTTTTTTGTTATCAACAAATAATTGCTGTTCGCTGATATTTTTATTTCTTAGAAGATCGATATCTTTTTGTTTAAGCATAATAATCTCGTTATTAGTGACAGGCCTTGCCGTATTTTTTTAATCGGAAATAGTTATAAGGTAGTGGTGTCAAAAAACCAGCTACCCACATTGGGAGAATTGTATAGAGCGTTATTTTAGCTTGCCCTCCAGTCATTAGGAAATCTGTTACATTCATAGCAATCTCCATTGAAACCATTGAGATTAATGACATACCTATTGCAGTTTTGAACGCTTTCTTGGGATCCATTTGTCGCATTAGGATAATAGTTTCCAATATGATTGATGTAATTAATCCATTGATAATAGCCAGCAACATAATGCCCAATACTGGAAAATTAATCGCTGAATATTGAAAGAATAAAATTGTGCCAAAATCACCAATTGAACAACCAAGCAAACACCATAATGTATTTTTGGACGCATTCATCCAAGTATGTCTACAATTCCAGGTGACGCCCATCATATGCTCTCTTAATTATAACCCTGAAAAATCAATCTATTTGTCTTCTGTGAGATCGTTCAAAGTACATTTCTAGTTTATTTTCATCGTACATTTGCCTATAGAAGGAATCAGGATCACACTCATACGGATATATTTCTGTAGAGGAATTTCTTGTCCACTTACGTCTTCTGATAGGTGGCTGTTCATAATTCGCTGGATCTAAAAGTGTAATCACAGCGCTGAGTGTTTGCCCATCCTCACTAAGGGAATATCGCTCATGCATTCTCGCTCCGTCTGAAATTGGTTCGCCACGGAAGTCTCTGACATTTCCCTCTAATAATTGAGTTTCAATGACAAGATCACTCCCATTCCAATAGCCATTAGAAAAACCCATTCCTGACGTTGGATAATAAGCTGGAGGTTCTTTTTTGTTCATATAAATTCGTCTGACTTCGCTATCAACCTCATACAAAAAAGTTAATCTCTCTTCACTTTTTAATATTTCGAAAGGGTATGCACCCCATGCAGAGATCGCAACAATACCTGGCGAAACACATCTTACATTAGGCTGATCATAGTGGTCTATATAGTCTTTATGCCACAATTTTGCCTTCTCAGTGAGATCCATTGAGTATTTTCGAAAGTCCACTCCTGGAGCTGGAGTCCATAGGCCTGAGATATCAACTGGTTTGGGGGGTAATAATTCATTATTAGGATCTTTGCGTATTGCTATCCATTTACCACCTGCCTCTGGAGTTTCGGTAGTACCTTCAATAGTAAATGTACCTGACATTTCTTTTGTTGAAAAATTCCCCTTAAGTCTTCGAAAAAAAACAAAACCTGCAAGGTCTCTACTATCAACAACAATTTCAATCACATTTTCATCGATTTTAACATCAACCGGACCACCTTCAACATGCCCCATCCATTTTTCATTTATTTGTGAAAGTGACAATTCTCCAATAATAGCTGCCTTATTATCTGTAGGCGCACCAATTACAACTGAATTATCTATTTGTCCTTTACCACCATTGAGAATTAACATCCATTTTCCTTCAACAGAGGTTTTAGCCATTAAAGGAGAGATAGTAACTAGATAAATGGATATAAATTTAAAAATAAATTGACTTATAGTTTTTAAAAATTTAGAAAGTTCAGTCTTGCTGATAATATGATTCATTTATTTTTTACCTAATTTTTCTGGCTTAGGATATTTTTGACCTAAGCTTGATCCATCGGACAGTTTAATGGATATAACTGATAGAAGTTTTCTACCATCTCTACCGGGATGGCCAATTATGCTTATTTTATCACCAACTTGAATAGTATTTTTTGTCCACCCTTTTCTAACAAGAAGTGAGGGACTACTGGTTCTTACATCCCAGCTTATAATCTCATTATTATCGATTATATCTACATAATAACGAACATGTGGATTTCTGAACCAAATCTCCGAAACTACACCTTCTATCTCAATGGTCTTTTCAGCTGTAAATTCAACAGCGAATGAATGATGAGCATTAATAGAATTACATGAAATTAATCCCAGTAGAATTGTCATTAATTTGATATTTTTTAGGTTCAAAATTTTTCCTAAGAGATATTTTAAATATATTATTTGGCCAAATCATACTACTTAACTAAGCTATTTACTCATAAAATAGTCAAAATTCTTCATAATTTAATTATGTTATATTATTAGTCGATAGTTACTTGAAAATAATGTGATCCATTTTAAATGCTGACTAACTTCAATAGTAGGGAAATTATAAAATTAATTGTAAGCGCAAAAAGGAAAATAGTATGAAGATTCTTATGCCAATAGTAGTCTTTTTCATCTTATTGAGTGGATGTAATCAAACTAGTGAATTTAAAACTGACGAAATAATATTCTATGTTGAGATGACAGTTAATAATAAGTCATCAGATGAAATTGAAGTATTTTCAAGAAAATACCAGGAGCTTGTTATGCTTAACGAGCCTGATACTCTGTCGTGGAAATTTTTTAAATCAAGTTCTGATGAAGTGATTGAGATTTCCAGATGGAATAATTCAGAGGCAATTAAAACACACATTAGTAATATATCGAGTGGTGGTATTTTGGAGGGTGGCTTTATATCTTTTGTTGATCATTTTGTAATTAATAAAATAAGCGTTTTAGGAAAAATTAATCCTGAAGTTAGAGCGATGTTGGACAATCTTGGTATTCCGATAATATATAGACCGCTAATTTCAGGTTACAGTCGATAAATGATCTTGTCATGAGAAGAAGAATTTTAAGTTTATTGTTGGTAATTTTCTCTCCCATAAGCGCGTTCTCACAAGATACAGAGGTATCTTACAATCAAATAGACACTGAGATTCAAAGGATGGCAATTAATTTTTTAAAACTAAGGCCAATGCAGGGTTTTGATTATAAAAATATGTCAATCTCAAGAGCTTATTTCTGGCAGGGAAGGATGGCTGATTATCTCGGTATTAAATTTGGTCCAGTTATTGGTTATAAAACTGGGGGTCATAATGCGGGCCCATCATTCGTAACATTTCCCAAGGATGGAATTCGCGGCTTACTTTTAGAGGATATGCTAAAGCCAAATAATTTTAAGGTTGAATTGGGAGCGACAAAACGAGGTTTTTTAGAGGCGGATTTTGCATTTAGGGTAAAAGATGGCTCTATAAATGAGGCGAACAATGAGATCCAATTATTAGCAGGTTTAGATGCGATTATTCCATTTGCTGAGATACCAGACCCTTATTATGAATCTGGAACCAGAAGCGTAAATGGAACTATTGTGTCAAATATGGGGAGTAGATTCTCAATTATGGGAGCACCTCTTTTCATTGAACCTACTGAATTATGGATTAAAAAAATTAATAATTTTACATTTGCCGTGCATGATGAGCACAATAATTTAATTGAGGAAGGAAAAATAAATGGATGGTACAAACCTTTAGTGGTAGTTAAATGGCTTCGTGATCATCTGTTATCCAGTGGTATAAGATTAAAAGCCGGAGATATATTATCTTTAGGTAACATTGGAATTATCAGGCAATTACACCCAGATTCTCCCCGTGGCCCTGCCTACCAACCTAATTCATTTACCCTGAGTTATTATGGGCTCAGCGACCAACCCGTTAACGTTACAATTATGATAGATAGATCTTGATTGAATATGCAATTTAAATTCTCATCAGAAATTAATATCATTTTAAGTATGTTTGTTCTTCTTACCCATGATATCTATGCTCATCATGGTTGGTCTTATTATCGTGAAGAAATTTCTATAACAACAAAAGTAACCAAACTTCGTTTGCGTAATCCACATGATCAGATCATGACTATAGATGATAACAATAAAGTGTGGAATTTGTTATTAGCACCACCAGCGAGGAATCGTCGTTTTGGTTTCGACGGAAGTGTCATCAAGATTGGCGACGAAATTGTGATCTTAGGGCAAAAGCATATCGATAAAAATGAAATCAAAATTCACTGTATATACAAAAATCAGGAATTGATTTATATTTACCGATATCCCAATGGAATGAGTAGTCTTGACTTTATGCGATTGGGTGGGAAATGTTAAATTTGGTTTTAGTTACAAAATAACTTTCAAATCTTTTCGGATTCACCTTGATTATGTGTATTATATTGATCTTCAGCTATTTAGATGTGTTTTCATAGGAGATTTCAATGAGATTCAGAAGCAAGCAGATTCATGCAGGAGTTACACCAGACCCAACGACAGGCGCTATATTAACTCCAATCTTTCAATCAACAACCTTTGTTCAAGAATCTGTTGATAGTTATCTTTCAAAAGGCTTTTCCTATTCTCGTTCAGGAAATCCAACTGTTAGAGCGCTAGAGAAGAAGTTAGCTGAGTTAGAGGGTGGTTATGATGCAACTTGTTATGGAACAGGTATGTCAGCAGTTAACTGTACGATGCTGGCATTTTTGAGCGCTGGTGATCACGCTATAATTTCTGATGTAGCTTATGGTGGTACATACCGTTTATGCACAAAAGTATTGAGCCGTTTTGGTATTGAATTTTCTTTTGCTGATACTTCTAATCCTGACGATGTAAAATCTAAAGTTAAAGAAAATACAAAGCTATTTTTAACCGAAACTCCAGCTAATCCAACCATGAAACTATCAGATATTGCTGAGATATCAAAGATTTCCCAGTCAGTCAATGCTGTTCATGTAGTCGATAACACTTTAATCACTCCATGTTATCAAAGAGCAATTGAGTTGGGTGCAGATTTATCTCTTCATAGCACTACAAAATATTTTGATGGTCATAATGCGACTGTTGGGGGTGCAGTAGTAGCTAGAACAAAAGAATTGGACGAAAAAATCCGTTTTATACAAAATAGCACTGGATCAATCATGTCACCAATGGTTGCTTGGTTGACACTTCAGGGCTGCAAAACTCTCTCAGTGAGAATGGAAGCACAGTCTGCCAACGCTCTCGCGATCGCTCGTTACTTAGAAAGTCATCCAAAAGTTGAACAAGTGGCTTACCCTGGCTTAGAATCATTTTCTCAACACGAATTAGCGAAAAAACAATCTTCTGGTTTCGGAGCAATGTTGTGGTTTGAGGTTAAAGGAGGTTTAAAAGCAGGTAAACAACTCATGGATTCAGTAGATTTGTGGACTTTAGCAGAAAATTTAGGCTCAGTAGAATCGCTGATAACGCACCCAGTTACTATGACACACGCAGATGTTGATGAAGCGGAGAGAAAAAGAGTTGGCATTATAGATGGATTGGTAAGGTTATCAGTCGGTTTGGAAGATGGCGAAGATCTTATAGAAGCTCTAGATAAGGCATTAGAGAGCGTTCAAGTCTGATTTAATATCAGTTATCTCCTCTTGTTAGTCCGTGACATAAGTATAGTGCGACAGTGAGTAATAGCATTGCAGTCGCTTGGTGAGCGGCTGCAAGTGTTGTTGGGACATATAATATTAAAGTAGATATTCCCAATATGAATTGTAGTATGGTTGTATGCATAAGTGCATTAATAGCTTTTCTCATTCTTGTTGAGAATTCAATTCTTCTTGCCCTGAACCAATATAAACCAACAGAAAGAAAGGTAATAAGTGTAAGTATACGATGATTGAATTGTACGGTAGCGATGTTTTCAAAATGATTTAACCACAACGGTTTTAGAGCAAATATACCCGGCGGAACCCAATATTCACCCATCATTGGGTACGTGTTATATATTTTTCCCGCCTTTAATCCAGCCACAAATCCACCAGATATGATTGTAATGATGATAAGCAAAGTTAGGGCTTGGGTTTTTTTTGACCACACATGAGCAATTGTTTTTTTAGGGTAAATGAGATTTAATGCTACCCAAAGCATGAAGCTATATATCAAAAATGCAGATGATAAGTGTGCAGTTAATCGATACTGACTTACTGCCGGATTATCAACCAGCCCGCTTTTAACCATGTACCATCCTAATAAACCTTGCATACCACCTAAGATCAGCATTAGAAAGTATTTTGGGAGTTCTTTATTTTTTATATATCCTTTGAAGATGAAGAAAATTAGTGGGATAAAAAAAGCCAAACCAATTAATCTTCCAAGTAACCTATGTAGATATTCTAGCCAGAATATTTGTTTAAAATCATAAACATTCATGTAAGAATTTTTTTTAAGAAATTCTGGAGATTGTTTATACATTTCAAAGGTATTTAACCAATCTTCTGTAGAAATCGGAGGAATTGCACCCATAATAGGTCGCCAATCAACCATAGATAGACCAGAGCCAGTTAATCTTGTCACTCCTCCGAGAATAACCATTATAAAAACCATAAAACAACATAAAAGAAGCCATTTAGCGACAGATAAATTCGCAGTCAACATTTTATTTTCTGCTAGCATTAATTGAACTCCATTTAATAAATCGAATACATTATTTATTTATAACAGTAACGTTAATTTATCATTATTCAACTCTAATCGCCCGTTTGAAGAGGAATATAATAGTAATGTTACATTCGTTTACAACTATTTAAATACATTGGCCATCTATTTAAAGGATGTAATTTTTAGTGGTAATGAAGTGGTGTATTTTATTGTTTCCATGCTGAAACTTGAGCTTACATCGTATAAATCAACCTTTGTGATCATCTCCTTATACATTTCATCATAACTATTCATATCTGGTACGACCGCTCTAATTAAATAATCGATATCACCACTTAATCGGTGTACTTCCATGATATTTGGATTAGCTGAAACCATCTTATTAAATTCGTTAAACCATCTAGAGGTATGTTTATGGGTTCTGATAGCTGAATAAACAGTGAGGTCAAGTCCAACTTTTTTCTGATCTAATAGTGTAACTCTTGCACTGATTATTCCTTTTTCTTCAAGTGATTGAATTCGTCTCCAACATGTAGATGCAGACATATCTAGAGTATTAGCAATTTCATTAACTGTTAGTGTGGAATTTTTCTGAATGATTTCAAGTATTCTTAAATCTTTTTTATCCATTTTGGATCCTTCTTTTAATTTGAAATATAATTTCATTATAAATATAAATATTAAGATATTATTTCTTAATTATCATTATTTATAATATATATGGAACATATTTTCATTAAATTTAATATATAATTTTGTTTTGAAAGTTAATATTTGATAGTTATTAGGGGGGGGAGAATCATCAATAACCGCAAAATATTCATTACTTTAGTGATTTCTTATTTTTTTTATTCAATCTATATCTTTGCCTCAGGAACAGATTCTTTACCAGGGATGATCGCTCATTCTGATGAAAGTCGTCATGGGCAGGAATTATTCCAAGAGTATCATTGCATAGCTTGCCATCAGTTTTATGGTCTTGGTGGTCACATGGGCCCGGAATTAACTAATGCAATGTCATATCGAGGTGGAAATGTGGGTGAGATAATTGCTAGACAATTTTTAGCTAATGGTGGAAATGGAATGCCTAATTTAAATCTCACCGAAACTGAAATATCTGCCTTAATTGCTTATTTAAAATTTGTTGATAAGACAGGCACCTATCCACCAAAAAACTATAAAGTTAAATGGGGCATGATATATCAGGAAGATGATCCAGAATGGGTGTCAGGAGAGAAATTATGATTGGTTTGAGGTTTATGCGTCTAGGAGTCATTACTCTCGCGATAGGTTTATTCTTTGGAGTAATCGGTGGCTTTCAGTTTTTATTTCCAGATTTTTTGAGAGAATTATTATTCACTAAAACAAGAGCAATTCATGTCTCTATGGTCGTTTCTTGGATATTCTTGATAGCTATAGGAGGTATTTATTACTATCTTCCATCACAATTGGATAAGAAATTATATTCCAATAAATTGGCTGGTTGGCATTACTGGCTATTCTTGATTACGGGAATTCTTGTGTTAGTAAGTTATCTATCAGGAAAATTTGGAGGACGAGAATACTTTGCATTTCCTCCAATATTAAGTATTCCAATCTTTCTAAGTTGGATATTTTTTGGGTATAATTTTTTCCGTACTATGTCGCAAGAAACAGAGTCATGGCCAGTCTATTACTGGCAGTGGGCTACAGGGATAATATTTTTCTTCTTAACTTACACCGAAGCTCATCTTTATCTAATTCCATATTTTAGAGAAAATATGGTTCGTGAAATTATTGTGCAGTGGAAATCATATGGGGCATTAACAGGCTCCTGGAATATGTTGGTTTATGGTACTGGGTTGTTTATTGCAACTAGAATAAGTGGAAATGACAACGTCGCAAAAACAAAAATGGCTTTTGCACTCTATTTTTTGGGCTTATTTAATTTAATATTTGGATGGGCGCATCATACCTATCTAGTTCCCTCAGAGACATGGATACGAACATTTGCTTATTTTGTAAGTATGACTGAATTGTATATATTCGGTAAGATTATATGGGATTGGCGTGGCTCCCTTCAGCAATGGCAGATAAACAAACACGATACTGCTTATCGTTTTCTGTTCGCTGCTGATATATGGGTATTTTTAAACTTAGGATTGGCGTTGATTATATCCGTACCATATTTTAATTTATACACTCATGGAACCCATACTATTGTGGCCCACGCCATGGGAAGCACGATTGGGATAAATACTATGATTTTATTATCTTCATTATTTTATTTGATAAATGAAGCAAAAGTGAGTCAACTTGATACTAGAGAGACTAAAAAAGTAATAAATGGATTTTGGATTACAAATGTCTCTCTGGCGGTATTTTTAATTGCCCTTATTTGTGCTGGTTTAGGGAAAGGTATTTTATATACTGACATGCCGTTTCAGGCAATGATGTTCAATATTAGACCATTTCTTGTAACATTTACACTAGCAGGGATAGCGTTAATGTTGGGTCTCTGGGTTGTTTTGTGGCAAGCTTTTAATAAATTAGGAATTCTAAATGGTTCCATAGATGTTTCAAAGCAGGATGAGGTGCGAGTTAATAAGCAACCAACATAACTTGAACTAGTTACTATTATTCTTTGTGATAACAATATTATTATTCATAAATAGAACTGATCTATCAGCGAAATAATTCGCTTCCTTTGTATCATGAGAAACGATTAATACGGTTGCTTGCCTCTCTTTAAAGATTTTTTTAGTTTCATTGTGAAGTTCGTTTTTTAAGCTTCCATCAAGAGCATTGAATGGCTCATCCAATAAAAGAATATTTGGCTCCGGTGCCATAGCTCTGGCAAGTGCCACTCTTTGTTGCTCTCCTCCTGATATTTCATGTGGATATTTATTTCGTAGTGACTGAACTCTAAAAAGCTCCAAGTAATCAGAAGCAATTTCTTGCTTATTTTTTTGATTATGAATTCCAAAAGTAACATTATTTAAAACACTGAGATGAGGAAAAAGAGCTCTCTCTTGAACCACAAGTCCAATTTTTCTTTTTTCGGGAGGAAGAAAGTGATTTGCATCTGAGATAATTTGATTATTTATCTTTATAACACCGGAAGTCTGCGTTTCAAGCCCAGCGATTATTCTCAATAATGTAGTTTTACCGCATCCTGAAGGGCCAAGGATAGAAATAATTTCACCTGAATCGATCTCAAGATTGAGATTTTCAAATAGAATCTTATCATTCTCATAAGAGTGTTTTAAATTATTTATTTCTAAAATTGGTTTCATTTATCTGTCCGTCGGTCTGGAAGACCTAATCATTTTTGTGAGAATAATGATAGGGATCAATCCCGTTATGACAATAGCAATTGCGGGTGCTGATGCTTGGATCATTCTTTCCTCAGCTGCATAAATGTAGGTTGAAACTGCTAAAGTGTCAAAGTTAAATGGCCTGAGTATTAGAGTTGCTGGTAATTCTTTTACGACTTCTGAGGTTACAAGTAAAATACTCGTTAAGAAGCTTGTTTTTAAAAGTGGAAAATGCACTCTTCTTAACAAGTTTAAACCACCTGAGTTAAGCGTCTTTGCTGAATCATCAATAGATCTACTAATTCTTTCAAATCCTGATTCAAAAGTTGAATTAGCTAGTGCGTAGGATTTAATAACATATGCAAAAACTAGACCCGCTAAACTACCAGTTAAAATTATTCTCGTATCATAAAATATTGATTTATCTAGCCAGGCAAATAATTGTACGATTCCAACTGCCAGTATTAATCCAGGGACTGCGTAACCCATCGAAAGTAAGGAATTTGAGGTAACAGATAAAGTATTTTTTTTGAGACGTATCGAAAAATTTATAAGCAATGCAAAAAAAGTACAAAGTATTGCTGCAATAATTGCTAATGAAATAGTATTGGTCATCGTAGTTATGAATTTATGATTGAAAAAATCTAAATTATATTGAAATGCCCAAATTGTTAATTCTGATACAGGTAAAAGAAAACCAATGAAAATAGGTATAAAACATATCAAAGAGGCGGCACAAGATTTAATTCCAGAAAGTTGATTTATTTTTGGGGGTCTAAAAGTTGATGTGTTGCTTGTGTATTTCGCTTTTTTTCTTGATATCCGTTCGAAAATAAAAATTAACCCCACAAATAATAAAAGCAGTGAGGCTAATTGCATTGCTGTACTGAGATCATACATACCATACCAAGTTCTGAATATTCCTGTTGTGAAAGTTTGAACCGCAAAATGATCAACAGCTCCAAAATCAGATAATGTCTCCATAATCACTAGCATGAGTCCACCTATGAGACCTGGTCTAATTATGGGTAGTCCAAGTTTATAAAAAATTTGAACTTTATTAAGTCCTAACATTCGTCCTGCTTCAAGCATAGATTGGGATTGATTTAAAAAAGCAGATCTTGATACGAGATAGACATATGGGTAAAGAGTGAAGGCAAAGACTACTATTGCCCCTAATGTGTTTCTTACATTTGGAAATAGAATGAAGCTCGTATCCAGATTAAATATAACTCTTATTAAATTATTTGCTGTTCCATACGAATCAAAAAGACCTGTAAACGTATAAGCTAGGATATATGGAGGAATTGATAAAGGAAGGATAAGGGCCCACTCAAAAAATCTCTTCCCATGGAATTCATAACTACATATTAGCCAAGCAGTTACCGTGCCAATGACTAACACCAGAATTGAAACCCCTAGAACCAGATAGATGGAACTCGATATATAGTCAAATAAAACATAATTATATAAATGTATCCAGTTTTCAGACCAATCACCTAGCAAGCTAGATAGGACAATAATTATTGGCAAAGAAAAGAAAAATAGAATTAAATAAGGTAATGACGTCCATGGCAAAAACGTCGATATTTTAAACATTGCTCTGCTCAATTAAAAAAAATTAATTATAGCAAATAAAATATAAATTAAGTCTAACTTATTGCCAGCCAGCTCTGTCCATAAGTTGAACTGCATTCAAATTATATTTACCGTAATCAGCTACTGATGTTTGGTCTTCTTTGAAGGTCAAGCCAAATTGTGCAATCGACGGGTGAGGCTCAATATTTTCCAATACGGGATATTCAAATGATAAATTTACCATATATCTTTGAACTCTCTCTGAGAGTAAAAATTCTAGAAATTTGATTGCATTGTGACTGTTTGGCGCATATTTTAATATACCGGCACCACTTATATTAATATGAGCTCCTCGGTTATCTTGGTTTGGAAAGTAAATTTTTACTTTTTTAGCAGCTTCCAGTTGGTCGTTGCCTGCTGATCCTGAAAGCATTATTCCAACATAATAACTATTGGCTACCGCCAGTTTAGCTTCCCCATTGGCTACCGCTATTATCTGAGCTCTATCATTACCTTGCGGTTTACGGATAAAGTTCGCTACTAATCCTTTTGCCCATTTTTCAGTTAATTCAATACCGTGATTTGCAATTAACGATGCTACTAATGATTGGTTATACATATTATTAGAACTTCTAATTGCAATTCCTCCGTTCCATCTAGGGTCCGCAAGATCCTCATATGAGAGATTGCTCAATTCTTCTATAGAAGTATTATCAGGATTATAAAAAACCACTCGCGCTCTTTTTGCAATGGCTATCCATTCATCATTTGGACCTCTTAGATTATTTGGCACAATATCGTTTATCTTTTTTGAATTGATTGATTTAAAATAACCTTCTTTTTGGACTCTCCATAGATTACCTGCATCTACAGTAAAGAAGATGTCTGCAGGTGAAGTATCTCCTTCCGCTTTTAACCTTTCCATTAATGCATTACCGCTACCTGATATAACATTGACCTGAATACCAGTGGTTTTTGTGAATTCAGCATATAAAGCATCATCAGAATCATAATGTCTTGAGGTATAGATATTTACTTCCGAGGCAATTGAAGTACTCATTAATAGTGTTGACAGAATCAACTGTGAAGTTAGTTTTAATAATTTATGCATGATTATTTTTCTTGTTTCATATGTGGATTAGTTATGATCTTTATTCTACCTAAATGAGAATAATTCTCAATATTAATTAGCTATTTGTAAACAAGCATTTCGTTAGTAGGATAGTTTCTATAGAATTAGAAAAATAATTTTCAAATAAATAGAGTTCAATAAATGGATTTCTTTCTTTCAATGGTAGCCTAGGAGTTAATTTTGTTTTCGAATTTCATACCAAGAAGTCTGGGGTGGTATCTAGGTTTAATTCTGGCATGTTTTGTTTCGTTATTGGCAAGTATAACTGCAGAGTGGATAGGAGAAGATCTGCTTGGATTTGAGCGCTCACCTGTCAGTGACATCATGATGGCAATCATAATTGGTATGATTATTGCCAATACAATTCCACTAAAGAATAAGCTAAAGATGGGCTTAAAGTTTTGTGCTACTAGTTTATTACGGATAGGGATAATGCTTTTAGGAATCCGTTTGAGTTTATTTGGTGCAGGTCAGTTTACTCTAGTAGCACTGCCATTTGTTGTAGCTGCGATTACAATTGGATTGATAACTGTCAGAATATTGGGTCGCTCCATGAGGTTGTCACCTCAACTAACAGGATTAATTGCTGTAGGAACTAGTATATGTGGCGCTACAGCAATTGTAGCAACCGCTCCTTTAATCAAAGCTAAGGAAGCTGAGGTTAGTTATTCAATTGCTTGCATAACAATATTTGGTTTAGCTGCTATGTTTTCTTATCCATTTCTTGCACATTATTTGTTTGCAGATCAACCAATAATGGCTGGATTGTTCCTTGGTACCTCAATTCATGAGACTGCTCAAGTCGCTGGTGCTGGGTTAATGTATCAATCACAGTATGATGCTCCATTGGCATTGGATATAGCAACGGTGACTAAATTAGTCCGAAATTTATGTATGATCGCAGTTATTCCTCTTGTTGGCGTGCTGTATGGGCAACAAGTTAGAACGAGAGAATCAACGAGCATCTGGTCCTGGCTGGCATTGATTCCGTGGTTTATTATTGGTTTTGCAATTATGTCCACTATTCGAACCATAGGTGATCTTAGTGAAACACCATTTGGATTAATTAATTCTTATCAATGGAATGATTTGGTGAGCTTGATAAAATCATTAGCTGAGAAATTATTATTGATCGCAATGTCGGCCGTAGGTTTGACTTCGTTTTTTCGAGGTATGAAGGATATCGGTATTCGACCTTTCATGCTTGGGTTATTTGCTGCTTTATTAATTGGTTTTGTAAGTCTAGCAAGCATTACTATCTTTGCAGATGATCTATTAATTTTTTTTGAGCTTGTGTAAGTAATATATACAGAAAAATATAACGTAAAGTTTAACTTTTTTGATAATTGCGGATTATCATAATCTTTTTGTCGCAAAATACTAAAAAAAATTCATTTGGCTAAATATAGTCTTAGGTTAAGCAATCTAAGTTAAATAATTGAAAAATGGTAATTATTTCATGAATTTACATTAATTTTAATTCTAACCGATAGAATTATTGACTCGTCAATATATCAATCATAGGCTAGTATCGTTAACGTTAGTTTTAGCTGAATTGATTTGTTAATCAGTAATTTATTATAAAAAGAAGTAAAGAGGTATAGTATGTCAGGCGAGAAAGTTACAGGAAATGTTAAGTGGTTTAATGACGATAAAGGTTTTGGATTTGTAGAACGTGAAGATGGGCCAGATGTATTTGTTCATCATAGCTCTATTCAAATGGAGGGTTTCAAAACTTTAAAAGAAGGTCAGAGGGTTACAATGGAAGTTAGTCAAGGTGAGAAAGGTCCTCAAGCAGACTCCGTATCAGTAGATTAGAGATATAATCCAAAATTTAAAACAATTCTAGAATATTATAATTCCATACATCAGGTTATCATTTTTTTAATATTCGATAGTCACGATAAATGGTGATCAGCAATTATTATAATTTTTAACTAAAGAAATTTTAAATATATTTAAATGCGACTTGAATTTGAGATTAAATTTTATTTAATAATCCTTAATGTTGATAACTTAGATATTTAGTAGAGCGCAACATGAGAAAAAAGTTTAATTCAATTTTAATGCTATGCTCTATTGTGCTTATCTTAGGTTGTTCGCAAGATAATTTAGAAAAAAATTATATCCTTGTTCCAGGGGGAGATGTTGATATTGGTTCGGAGGAAGGTCTTTCTTCAGAACAACCGGTTAATAATTACAGTGTTAAGTCATTTTACTTGTCTGTTCACCCAGTAACAGTAAAGCAATTTAGAGATTTTGTCGAAGCTACGAATTACCAAACAGAAGCTGATCGATATGGCAATTCTGGTGTATTCTCGTTTATTAAACAACAATGGTACATGCATGATGGGGCTAACTGGGAATATCCATTAGGTCGCTCCAATCAGATGGCTATAGATGATCATCCAGTTACACAAGTTAGCTGGAATGATGCTATAGCATATACTCTGTGGAAGGGAGTGAGATTACCTACTGAAATTGAATGGGAGCATGCGGCTAGGAATGGGATTAATAGTCGCTCTATATATCCTTGGGGTAACAAATTTAAAGTTAATAATAAATTCAGAGCAAATGTATGGCAGGGTACTTTTCCTTTTATTAATACAAATGAAGATGGATTTATGACAACGTCATCTGTTACTGAGTTTCCCCCTACTTCTCTGGGTCTGTATGATATGGCTGGTAATGTCTGGGAGTGGACTAGTTCAGAATATCAGGAAGGGAACTCTGTTCCAATGAAAACCATCAAGGGTGGGTCTTTTCTCTGTGAACCTGATTTTTGTCATGGGTATAGAGTGTCCTCAAGAATGGGTACAACACCTGATACAAGTCTTATGCATACAGGTTTTAGAACGGCAAGAAATTAGTTTTGATGATCACAAGTTACTGAAATGAAATTAAGAATCAAAGGAAATTCTATAAGATTGAGATTGACTCAAACAGAAGTCAAAGATTTGCAGACCCAAAATATTATTGAACAATGCGTTCAATTTCCAAATCAATCGCAATTAAAATACGGAATTAATGTCCTAACTGGAGATGATGGACTTACAGTTGATTTTGCTAAAAATAAACTTTCTGTGAATATTGGTAGTAATAGAATTAACTCTTGGTATTCTGACGAAGAGATTTCAATTTCTGGATATGTTGATAATCCTGGAAATGAAAAGCTATTAATTTTAATAGAAAAAGACTTTAAGTGTTTATCTCCCCGAGATGAAGATGAAAGTGATATGTTTCCACATCCGAAAGAGAAGCATTGATCTAAAAAATTTGAGAGGTATCTAAAATGACTTGGATTACAACAATTGAATTTGAAAATGCAACAGGGAAGCTAAAAGAATTATATGAGCGAATAAAAGGCCCTAATAATAATGTAGATAATATTATGATGGCGCATAGTTTGCGACCTCACTCCATGGAAGGCCACATGGCCTTGTATAAAAATGTTATTCATCATCCTAGGAATACTCTTCCAAAATGGTTATTAGAGGCTGCAGGGGTTTGTGTAAGCTTACTTAATAACTGTGAATATTGTGTTGAACATCATTACGAAGGTATGCGTAAATTACTCAATAATGATCAGAGATCGAGTGATATTCGCAAATCATTTGAATTACGTGATCCAGGGAAGGCTCTCACTGGGATTGAATTAGCGGTAATTGAATATGCCATAAAATTAACTCATTCCCCAGAAAAGATAGCAACTGAGGATATTGATTACCTGAGAAAAGCTGGCCTAGAAGATGGTCAAATATTGGAGATTAATCAAGTTACTGCATATTTTGCTTACGCCAACAGAACAGTTCTAGGCTTGGGTATTAATAAAACCGGGGATATTATTGGACTGTCACCAAATGATGGTGAAGATATGGATAATTGGACTCATTCTTAAGGTTACATTAATTTATTTAGAGGAAATATATTGAGCCAAATTGTTTGGCAAGGTTCGCAGAGTCGAATAGAAAAATCCGCAATGTATCGGTTTATGCAATTGCAAGGATTTCAAAATTATAATGAACTTTATGAATGGTCTATAAACCAGAGAGATTTTTTCTGGGAGGCTCTTGTAGACTTTTGTAATATCCGATTTTCAAAAAAACCAGAAATGAATCTAATTGAAGGTGCTGATATGGTTTCGGATCTCTGGTTTCCTGGAGCTGAATTAAATTTTGCTGAGCATTTATTAACATGCAAGGGAAGTAGAGCAGCGATCATATTCAGGGGGGAAGGCAATCGCAGAAAAGAAATTAGCTTTGACCAGCTGAGATTCCAGGTTGCATCAGTAGCTCATCATTTAAAAGCCATTGGCTTGAGAAGGAATGATTGTGTTGCAGCCTTCTTGCCAAATTGTCCAGAGGCTATTATAGCTATGTTAGCCTGCAGCAGTATAGGAGTTATTTGGTCTTCTTGTTCACCTGATTTTGGAGTAGAAGGTGTTGTAGATCGTTTCGGGCAAATTGAACCAAAATTATTTCTTGCTGTTGATGGATATTCTTATAATGGAAAAGAAATTGACACAAGCAGCACAGTAAAGAGTATTGTTGAACTAATTCCTAGTATAAAAGATACGATAATTATTCCATTTCTAGATGAATTCCCGAAGCATGACACTAAAAATAATATTATTTATTGGTCAGATTTAATTAAAGAAAAAGCAACGTTAGAGTTCACTTCTTTACCTTTTGATCATCCTCTTTATATTCTCTTTTCTTCTGGAACAACTGGGCTACCAAAATGCATTGTTCACGGTGTGGGAGGGACTTTACTACAACATATGAAAGAACATGTCCTTCATTATGATATTGGAATGGAAGATAGATTATTTTATTTTACTACTTGTGGCTGGATGATGTGGAACTGGATGGTTACCGGACTTGCCACAGGCTCAACTTTGGTAATTTATGATGGATCACCTTTTTATAGAGAAGGTGAGATATTATGGGATTTGGCAGAGTCCGAAAAAATTTCAGTATTTGGGGTAAGTGCAAAATATATCTCCGCTCAAGAAAAAGCAGAAATAATACCCAAGAATATTGCGAACTTATCATCAATAAAAACTATTTTGTCTACAGGTTCACCTCTTGCGCCTGAGAGCTTTGATTATGTTTATCGAGATATCAAAAGTGACATTCAATTGTCATCAGTATCAGGTGGTACAGATATTATATCTTGTTTTGTTTCAGGTAATCCAATTTTGCCAGTAAGACGAGGGGAGTTGCAATGTCTGGGGCTGGGAATGGCTGTAGAAATTTATGACGATCAAGGTGCGTCAGTGATCGAGGAGAATGGAGAGCTGGTATGCACTAAATCATTCCCCTCAATGCCGATATATTTCTGGAATGATACTAAAAATGAAAAATATCATGCTGCATATTTTGAGAGATATAATGGAATATGGTGTCAAGGGGATTTTGCAATGATTACCAGATCTGGAGGTATGGTAATTCACGGAAGATCAGATACCGTCCTAAATCCTGGGGGTGTTAGGATTGGAACGGCAGATATTTATAGCCAAGTTGAAAAATTTGATCAGGTCATAGAGAGTGTCGTAATAGGTCAAAATTGGGATTATGATGTGCGCATTATTTTATTTTTGGTATTAAGAGACGATGAAATCTTAACTGTGAAATTAAAAGAGAAGATTTGTGATGTAATTCGAAATAATACAACGCCAAAGCATGTACCAAGTAAGATTATTCAAGTTAAAGAAATACCAAGAACACGAAGTGGTAAAATAGTAGAATTAGCTGTCAAGAAAGCGGTTCAAGGTGAGATAATAGATAATACCTCGGCAATAGCGAATCCTGAATGCTTAGAATATTTTAAGAATCTAATTGAACTAGAAGAAGGTAAATGAGCAAAATTACAAAAAACCTTACTGGATATGGCTTAACTATTGAGGCTAAGAAGGAATCTGCTGAGAATAGCTCCTTTATTTATTATGGAGATGTCTTGCCTGAATGGATTGATATGAATGGGCACATGAATGTTGCTTATTATGTGAAGGCTTTTGATCTTGCCATTGATGTGCATTGGGCTGAACTTGGGATTACTCAAAATTATATTGAGATTGAAAACCTTTCTACCTTTTCTGTAGAATCTCACATTACCTACCAAGATGAAATGAAAGTAAGAGAGAAGTTCCGTATCACATCTCATGTTTTAGCCTATGATGATAAGCGTATCCATCTATTTCAGAGAATGTATAAAGGTACTGCTGATCACATTGTTGCTACAGCAGAATGGATGAACTTACATGTGAATCTTGAGACTCGTAGAGTGACTCCATGGCCCTCAAAGATATTAATGGCACTTGAAGAGCAAGTTAAAGCTCATAAGGAAATAATTTGGCCAGATGAAGCTGGTAAGAGGATGTCCATAAAGAATCCCCTATATGAGATAAAATCAAGGTAAGTTTTACTTAATCTTTTTTTCAGGCAGAGTTATTTTTACAGTAAAATCTTTATCAGTTGTGATGGCTTTTATTTTGCCTTTATTAAGCTCAACAGCTTCTTTAGCAATTGCTAAACCTAAACCTGATCCTTCCTCATTCTCAATATTTGCCTGAAAAGTTCTATGAAAAGGTTCAAAAATCTTTTCTGCGTCAGATTGATTTACACCAGCACCTTCGTCAGTTATTGAAATATCAATAGCTTGCTCTTTTTTACTTATCTTAAAAAGTATATGAGAGTTTTTTGGTCCATATTTCATAGCATTTCTTAGAATATTTTCTAATGCACTTTTAAGTTGGGACTCATATCCAAAAAAATTAATATTTGGTTCTGCTTCTAAATTGACTTCAATATTATGTGTTTTAATATTTTTGTATTCAAAATTGATATTTTCTATTACTTCTTTTGCGAGCATAGTTAGATTAATCAATTTATCTGACTCTTTTTTTACATTACCTACAATCGAATACTCTAAGATACTGCCAATTAATTTATTCAGGAGGTTAATTTCTTTTTTTATTCTCACATGTTCAATTTTTTCGGAGGTATCACGTTGTTGCACTATATCAAGAGACACTAACATTCTAGATAGAGGCGAGCGAAGTTCATGTGAAATATTTCTGAGTAACTCTTCTGCTTGTGCTTTGTATTGAGAGAGTTTATTTGTCATCCTATTAATATCTCTAGCAAGACTTCCAATTTCATCTTTCCTGTTGCTTACTGAATCGGATACCTGAGTCAGAAAATTTCCTTCAGCTACTGAGCTTGCAGCCTCCCTAAAATGTTTAATTGGCTTGGTGATGGCTCGTGATAGGAGGTAAGAAACTGCTAAACTTAATATGAGACAACAAAGCAATATGAATAGAAATAAATTATCATCAAAAGTACCTTGTATAGAACTATTTTTTGGGAAAAAGAATAACTTATATCTTTTATTATCAGGTCCAATCAAAAAAGGGACTGTATTTGCTGGTCTCAGATTGCTAGGCAAGGCTGGGGTTTGTCGAAATTCATTAGGTTTTTTTCTTTTAGATCTGTGATGAGGTAACTCAAAATGATTTTGCCAGTTAATAATTCTTCTAGGAATATTTCTACCCAAAATATCTTTCCGCTCGTCATCCAAGAGAAAAATCCTCAATGGATATTGATCTCTATTGTCAATATTCTTTAGCCAAATTTTCAACCCCGAGTAACCTTGTGTATCGAGTACTTCACCCGCCCTGATGACTGTTTCATCTATTTCAAAGTTTGAATAAACTTCATCCATTCTTGTGTGGTAGAAATATCCAGCGAAAGCAGCAAATATCATTGTCGCAATAATAATTAACCAGAATGAGGCAAAGATTCGTATAAATAAGTTATTGATTTTCATAATATTCTTTTATCTAATCACCAATTAAGGCGTAACCGACACCTCTCTGACTGTAAATAATTTCTTTTTCCGCTCCAAGATTCTTTAATTTTGTTCTTATGTTACTTACGTGGGTGTCAATGCTTCTATCATAAGGAACAAATGATCTTCCGAGTGCGTGTTCACTCAACTCGTCTTTGTTTACTGTCTTACCAAGATTTGAAGCTAAGCATGAGAGTATTTCAAACTCTGTGCCAGTTAGTTTCAAAGGCAATTTATTATAAGCTGCTTTACGATTTTTAATTGAAATCTCAATTAATCCATAAGCAATATGATCCTTATTTATTAGTTGAGTTGAACGTCTCAATATAGCTTTTATTCTTGCCAGTAATTCCTGTGAATTAAATGGCTTTGGTAAATAATCATCTGCACCCAATTCAAGACCAAGAATACGATCATTTTCTTCGCCACTCGCCGTAAGCATTATTACTGGTATCCAATTGTCTTTTCTAATTTCTTTGAGCGTAGTTAGCCCTGAAATACCCGGTAGCATTATATCTAAGATTAGTAAATCATAATTATGATTTGGATTATTCATTTTTAGTAATTCGATTGCTTCTTCACCACTATGCAATATTTTAATATTGAGATGATTATGCTCGAGAAAGTCACTTAACAATACACATAATTCTTGATCATCATCAACTAAAAGTATATTTTTCTTATCATTTATCATAGTAGCTTTCTGTCCAAACATAGAGTTTCATTATATTTTTACATGTTCCGAAGATTAGTATGTAAATATTTAACAATTCTTGACAATAATCCAATTTTCTTAACACAACTCTAATAAGTTTGTATATAACATGTATATGTTAATAATATTTAATTAGAGAGGTCTATATTATGTATAAATGTTGGGTTATTTTGATATTTTCAACAACTATGTTCGCAAATAATGCATTCTCAGATAATCAATTTTATGAAAAACAATTATCTGATTTTAAAAAAATG
The DNA here is from genome assembly GCA_902510755.1 of uncultured Woeseiaceae bacterium. Classification (GTDB taxonomy): domain Bacteria; phylum Pseudomonadota; class Gammaproteobacteria; order Steroidobacterales; family Woeseiaceae; genus SP4260. Next base: position 39,077 of record CABXCS010000003.1, read on the forward strand.
GATGATCGCAAGTTAAGAAAAATGGAAAAATATTTTGATTTAGATGCAGATCAAAAAATAGCGATCAAATCTATTATGGAAGATTCGTTCATAGCAATGAAGGAAAGTAAGAGCAGTATGAAAAAAAGTAAAGACGCATTAATGAATTTAGATCCAAATAATAAAAACTTTAAAGATGAACTGTTAAATCTATCCAATAAAATATCTGGTCTAGTAAGAGAGCAGACTATTTTACAAGGGGAAATTAAATATAAAATCAATAATCAGTTAAATGATAATCAGAAGGAGTTGGCAAAAGCATTTTCAAGAATTGAAAAAAGGAATTATGAGAAAGATATTAAATGGAAGGAGAGGGGCAGGCCCAAAAACACAGAAAAGAAAAGAAAACATTTGATGTAGAAAATCGAAACAATTTTTTTATTTTTATTAAAAACGATCATTCATTGATCGTTTTTTTTATTCGTAATTAATTGTATGTAAGTATATTTTGCACTTAATTATTCCTTAAAATAAAGCTATATTAAGATTCTGAGTTTTCAAAAATAAATTGAAAAGTTGTAATAAGAGACTAGATAATCATAGGAGTTAAGTATGTATTCAATAAAATCACTTCGAAGACGCTATTATATTGGGTTTATTTTGATTTATATACTTCAGGGTTGTGGTATTACATATAGCGGTATGTCAGGTTCATCAGGCGGTATGTCAGGTTCATCAGGTTCTGTTCGTGGTATGAGTGGCAGAGGAATGTCAGGCGGAGCTGACGGAGTAAATGGTGGATCCAGTGAAACAAATGCTGAAAAACAAGCCAGACTCGAGGGAGAGCTGGAGAGATCCGTAGGTGGTTTAGATGAAGTATTGGGTCAAGAGCAACGCGAAATAGAATCAGTAGGAAGAAATACAGAAGGTTTTGGTGGTAATTCAAGTAATAGAAGTGGAGTTGGTCTGGGTGGGCAATCAACAGGGGGAAGACAGAGAGGAATAGAAGGAAGCTCATCGACTATGAATCTACCTGCTAATGCAGCATCAGTAGAAGAGCTCAGTCAGGAGGAGATAGATGAAAGAACGCCAGATGATATTCCTGATTTGGTAAGTGAAGACATTGTAGCTAAACAACTCCGCGAAGCTGCATTAACCGAAAATGATCCACAATTAAGAGAACGTTTATGGGATGAATATAGGAATTATAATCGTCTATAAAACTTATAGACAAAATCTTCTCTATGATTATTAATTTCAGACAAACTTTAATTTCAATGCTTATCTTGAGCTTTACTGCATCATGTACAGTTTCTGAGATAATTGATGCAGAAAGAACTGCACTTGATATTGCGAGCCTTAATATCTCTGAAAATTTACTGCTAGATATTGGTATTATTAGGTTTGAAGGTGGTGTTCCAGAAGATAATGATGCCGATAAGACTGGTATTTATCAAGAAATAAGAGAAGCTGAATCTCGTTATTTTCCGTATCACATAAAAACAACTCTTGAAAAAACGGGCTATTGGGGCTCAGTAAGGGTTATTCCTTCAAAGACGGTTATTACTGATGTTATTGTGACAGGGAGAGTGCTTCGATCAGATGGAGAAAATGTATCTATAAGAATTAAAGCAAAAGATTCATCGGGTCAAGAATGGTTTGAGAGAGATTACACAACACAAACAGGGTTAAGGTCCTATTCTGAGAACAGGGATAGAGCAATCGATCCATATCAGAAAGTTTTTAATGACTTTGCAAATGATTTAAGACTTTATGCCGCATCTCTTCATAGCTCTGTCAATAAAAGAATTCAGCAAACATCTGAGTTGTTATTCTTCGCCGATATGATCCCTACAGTATATGGCCCTTATCTAAATAACGATGAAGGTTCTATTGAACTTCTTAGGCTACCCCCTGAAAATGACCCTATGGTAAAGCGACTTCGTGGAATAAGAGAGCGTGATCGCTCAGTAATTGATTCAATAAACGAGCATTACGCGAATTATTATTATGGAATAGCATTACCCTATGAGGGGTGGAGAAAAAAAGCACGTGAAAATCAGATTAATATTCGTGATACAAAACGTGCTGCTACAGTCAGAGCTTTAATAGGTGTTGCAGTAACAGCTGGATCAATAAATATGGATACAAGTGATACCAGTCGCTCTAGACGAAATATTAAAAGAGCCACACAAAGTGTTGGTATTGATAGAGGTATAAGAACAATTATAGATGCTTGGCAGTTAAGACAGTCAACGAATTCATATCGCACTCAAATAGGTGAGCTTTCTGAGTCATTTATCGCAGAAGCCGCACCTCTGACTATTGAGGTTGAAGGCCAATCAAGACGTTTAGTTGGTACCGCAGAATCACAATATGAAGGCTGGCGGAAGCTGCTGAAAGAGATAAATGATCTTGAAACTGCAATTCCTGATTCGCAATATATAGATACTACCACCAGTACTGGCAACAATAGCTTGAATTAATTCCGGTGATTGTTTTACAAAAAGATTTAATTCTAAAAAACCGATACAAGTTAGTAAAATCTCTTGGTCAGGGTGGCCTATCTTCTGTTTGGTTGGCTGAAGATATCAAATTAGAGATATTAGTTGCCTTGAAGTTTCTAAATGAAAGTTTAATAAATGATATAAATCATATTAAAAATTTTAGTAATGAGTGGAAAATTGCACATAATTTAATTCACCCAAATATCATAAAAGTTTATGAATATCATGCTGATACAACCACTCCTTTTTATGCTATGCAGTACATAGACGGATATGAAATATCAATATTATCTAAGGACGAGTTACAAAATATCATACGACCATTTCTCTCGATTGTTGGTGCTGTGGAGTATCTTCATGAAAAAGAAATCTATCATGGTGATATTAAAATAAATAATATTTTATTAGATAAAAAAGGCCAACCATTCTTAATTGATTTTGGGAACTCAAATAATCTTCTAGACCAAAAAACAAATCAGAACAAACCTAGCACTGATATTAAGAAATGTATATCAAGAGATATTTATTCTTTAGGCATTTTGTTATACGAAATTATTCATGGCTTACCATTAGAGGATGATAAGAATTCAGCGTTAATCTTTGATTCAGGAATAAGTAGTGAGCTGAAAAATCTGATTACGGAAATGGCTAGTAATACACTAGATGGGGCATTTCAAGTCAAAGACATTCAGAGTAAGTTTGTTGAGCTTGGTTATAAACCAGGCACCGCTGTAATTCCTTTTATAGAAAATGATGAAAGTATTGATATAGAAACAATCAGTATTGATGACAAAGACCTGCATGATAATCAAGTCAACAAATCAAAAGACGGTATCTCACTGAAGAAATTTTTAATAAGTCTAATCTTTATTGGATGTTTATTCTTATTTGTAATATTTGTATTGCCAGAGCTGGTAAAATCGAACACTTCTCCAGTTAAGATTGATACTTTGAGCACAAGCTCATCGATTGAAGAAGAATCAGAGGATATTGAATCATTGTTACAAGAGAGAATTAGGGCTGATGAAGCACTTGCAACTTTCCTTTCAAAATTAAGCTATTCAAAAAATAATGGCATAGAAAAATGGGGAGGAAACGCCTATAAATCTATCAATAATATTTACCAGGAAGGTGATAATTTCTACTTACAAGCAATTTATAAAGAAGCTACTGATAACTATCAATTAGCATCATTAGAGTTAGATAAACTATCAAATCAGATTGATCAGATATTGGAAAATAATATTAACAAAGGATTAACTGCGTTGAAGATTGATAACTTTAATGATGCAATAAAATATTTTGATATTGTTGTTTCTATTGAGCCTAAAAATGATTCTTATAAAGATTATTACCAAAGAGCTTTAAATCTCGAGGAGCTATTGAACTTAAGTGCTCAGGGAAGGGTATTCGAAGAGGAATTAGAATTTGAATCGGCTAGAGATACCTATCAATTAGCTTTAAAACTAGATGGTAGTTATGAGCCAATTTTATCATTACTAGAGAATCTTGAAGAGAAAATTAAACGCAGAGATTTTGAGAATAATATGTCGGAGGGGTTTGTTGCTCTTAAAAGAAATAATTTTGCATCTGCTAGGGCTTTGTTTGAGAAAGCCAGTGAAATGAACCCTGACACTAAAGAGCCGCATGATGCAATATTGCAGTTAATTGAAAAAGAAAAAGATCAAAAGATTTCTAAATTAGAGAAGCAAGGGCGCAACCAAGAAGAGCAGGAGTTATGGGAGCTTGCAATCATTTCATATCAAGAACTCTTAAAGCTTGACCATGATTTGCTGTTTGCCAAAGAAGGGTTGGAAAAATCAGTTGAGCGTGAATTACTTCATAGGGATATCCAAAAGTATATTGATGACTTTGATCTCCTGACTGAACCTGGGATGATCAAAAAAGCAACAGAACGTTTGCTTGTCGCAGTAAAATATGAACAAAAGCCTCGTTTAAAAGCACAAACCATGGAACTTAAACGTCTTTTGAAGCTTGCAAATACACCTGTGCCTATATCGCTTGTATCGGATAACCTTACTGATGTTACACTTTTTAGGATCGGTAAATTAAAAAGATTCAATAATAAAAAGATAATTATATTGCCAGGGAAATATGTTGCTGTAGGTATAAGGAATGGGTATCGAGATGTACGTGTCGAATTCAAAGTTATTCCTGAACAATTTCTGAAACCAATTGAAGTGATGTGTAAGGAAGAGATTTGATTATTTCTCAGATAATTCTTAGGCAGAAAGGAAAAGAGGCGCACCCTCTTGTTATTCATAAACCAGTTCAATTAGGGACAAGTCAAAATTGTGATATAAAAATTGAAGGACCAGGGAATTCTATTTTTGCTGAATTTCTGGTTACTGATCAAGAATTAGTGATAAGAAATATTGGCAATAGTAAAGTAATTTATATTAATGGTGATATTTTGCTTGATCACATGATACTTAAGGTTGGTGATCAAATTGAAATCTTTGGATCAACCATTGATATTGATTGTAAAAATGATGAAATAGTTTTAAGCCTTGATATTGAGGGAAGCACTTATATTACAAAGCCCCCAATATTTGAGGATTCAGTGGAAGTGATTCAGGCTCAGAAATATAAAAAAAACGTTTCTGTTAATAAAATAGATAATGTTTCATTCTCAAATCAGAAATGGAAATATCTAGTGGGTTCCTTCATATTTCTTCTAATAAGTTTAGCTTATTTCATTTTTAATTCTTACTCAGTGAAATTCAATGTAATCCCATCAGATATTGATAATTTATCTATTAAAGGTGGTTGGTTTAAAATAGCCTTAGGTGATCGCGTTCTAATGAAAGAAGGTTCGTATTTTTTAAACATTGAGAAAGAAGGTTACTATCCAATTAACCAGAGTTTTGTGGTTGGTGAAAATCAAGACTTAAATATTACTGTGAACTTAAAAGAATTACCTGGTTTGATCAGTATTTACAGTCAGTTAGAAGGAAGTAGCACTATAACCCTGGCTGATTCGGTGGCAATTAATTCATTAATTGAATCCAAAAAGATGGAGCCAGGTCAATATTTATTGACTATTGAGTCAGAGAGATTCTTGCCATTTGAAGATACTATTCAAGTTATTGGTAAAAATATTCAGCAGCATATTTATGTAGATCTAATTCCAAAATGGGCAAAAATATCGATTGATTCGATCCCTTCAGGTGCGACGGTTATAAATGATAGTACTGAAATTGGCTATACGCCCACTGATATAGAATTGATAGAGGGTAATCATGAACTCTCTATTATGAAAGACGGCTTCAAAACTCAGGATCTCAATATTTCCGTTACAGCGAATTCAGCGCAAAAACTTGAGCGAATTATTCTTGCACCAGCCAATGCTCAATTGTCTGTAGATACGATCCCACAAGGAGCGAATATAAAAGTTAATAATCGTTATAGAGGGCAAACGCCCATGATCTTATCGTTATTACCAGATGAGGAATATATTATAGAGTTTTCAATAAGTGGCTTTAATTCTCAGCAAAGAAAGGTCCGCTTAGGACAGGCACAAAATGAAGCGATTAAAATCGATTTAGCTGCAAGACTAGGTAATGTGATTATCTCTGTAGAGCCAAAAGATGCTGAAATTTATATTAATAATCAAAAACAGGGCAGTGGATTTTTAGATATTAATCTGCCCACCACTAATCATGAGTTAACTATCAAAAGAGAGGGATTCGGCTCTTACAAGCGTAAAATCCTCCCTCGACTAAATTATCCTCAAAAAATAAATATCTCACTTTTGAGTGATGAAGAAATAAGATTGAGTAACCTTGAGTATCAAATTACAAATTCTCAAGGGCAGGTTATGAAGAGAATCGAGCCAGGGATATTTACAATGGGCGCCTCACGACGAGAAATGGGCAGGCGAGCTAACGAAGTAATACAAAGCATCCAGTTAACTAAACCATTTTATATTGGTGTAAAAGAAGTGACAAATAAGGAATTCTCAAGGTTTCGTGCACTTGATAGTTCTATTTCTGATATCCATCCCTCATTATTAGCAGATAATAACCCCGTGGTTTCAATCGATTGGTCAGATGCAGTTGAATATTGTAATTGGTTGAGTTCAATTGAAGGTTTGGATCCTGTTTATACCAAACGTTTTGAGAAATGGGAAAAAATCAAACCTATGCCTAATGGATATCGTTTGCCTACTGAAGCAGAATGGGCTTGGGCTATTCGATATGAAGCAAAGAAAAGTACCACAGCTTTTCCATGGGGAAATAGACTTCCTCCGCGACGAAATTTTGGAAACTTTGCTGATGTAGCTGCTAAAAATATTACTTTGAATATTATCTCTAATTATAATGATGGTTATGCATCGACATCACCAGTAGGTACTTTCAAACCTAATTCTCTTGGAATTTATGATGGAAGTGGTAATGTTTCTGAGTGGATCAGTGATTATTATTCAATTGCGACACCGGGACTCAGCCAAGTCTCTGTGGATCCAGATGGTCCTGATTATGGAAATAATTATGTGATAAGAGGATCAAGCTGGCGGCATGCTAATATAACTAACTTAAGAGGAAGTTATAGGGATTTTGGGAGTAGTGGGAAGATTGATGTTGGATTTAGGTTGGCAAGGAATAGTAGTGATTGATATTCGAATGATAAAAGTATAGATGTTATATTGAATTGAGGGTTAAATGTTAAGGATTCTATTATTAACAATATTATTTGGATACGCTCTTGATGGCTTCTCACAAGATAGCCAAACTATTGATAGTTCGACGAATTCAATAACTGAAGTTCCTGCTGATACAGAAATCATAACAAATAGCACATCTGAGAATGAGGCTGAAAAACCTCAAGATGATAATGAGTCAGAGAATTCTTTTGATTTAGATTCACAAGTTTATGACGAGGCTGAGGATATATTTGTCCCATCTGAGGAGATTCCTGCTGATGAGCCAATACAGTTTCCAACTAATATATAATATTTGAGACAATAAAAGCATAACAAAATTTTATGAGAAAATATAAATGAAAAAAAATACAATCCCAGTTGAGTTTGTTTATCAGTTATTTGCATTAATTATCTCAATAATAATTGTGCATGGTTATTACGTCTCGGTTATCAGGCCAAATGCAAATCAAATAATACTTGAACAAAAAATTGAAGCTGAAGTAAATCCTAATTATGTTAAAGAGAGATCTGCCTGGGTTTTAGTTAAGGACTTTGAGCAAGAGTCGTGTTTTATATTAATGATTTGGGCCCTAGCAATTATGGGTTTCAAAATTGGCTCAATTTTGAATGAGAGGAAATTACTTGAGGCAAATTTAATATCTATATCTGATGGAATGAAGATCTTGCCTGATGATGCGCGAGATTTAGAAAGACAAATAGAGTTATTAGATGAAAAAAAACAGACAATGGTTCTCCCTAGAGCTTTACTTAGTGCTCTAAGAAGATTCGGTGCCACAAAGAATATTCAAGATGTCTCAATAACCACGCATACTATATTCGAATCTGAAGCAGAAAGGTTGGAGTCAGAGTTATCCATGATTCGTTATATCTCTTGGGCTATTCCATCAATAGGTTTTATAGGAACAGTCAGGGGGATTGGTGATGCATTGGGACAGGCTGATATTGCTGTTCAAGGTGACATTTCTGGTGTAACTCAAAGTCTTGGGGTGGCTTTTAATTCAACTTTCATTGCTCTTCTGATTAGTATTTTTCTAATGTTTTTAGTCCACCAGCTTCAGTTATTACAAGAAAGATTAGTTTTTGACAGTGAGAGTTATACAAATGACAAGCTCATTCGTCATATGAAAAACGAAACAATTTAGAGATTAGGCGAAGCTATTGTCCCATGCAACTCTATATATAAATGACATAGATATAAGTCTTCTAAATGATGATAAGATTTTGTATCGACAACCTAGTCATGTATTAAATAAAAATGGTGAGTTCTTATTTGGCTCTACTGCTCTGGCAAAAACAAGAATATTTCCTCAAAATATGCAAAATCGATTTTGGTTTGATGTTTCGAATAAAAAATACAAAATTGATGGTTATAAGCAATTTTCACCTGCTGATATCGCTAGTAAAGAATTAGAATATATATTATCTTTTCTATCAAAAAGCACTCCAATATTGGTTATTGTTCCTCCATATCTTGAAAAACAGCAAGTAAGCCTAATTGTGGGGATTGCTAATGAGCTCAATATTAAAGTTATTGGGATAATAGAATCAGCAATTGCCGCAACTAGAAATGAGTACAAAGATTCAAAACTATTACACCTTGATCTCCATTTACATTGCCTATCTATATCTTTATTACAGCAAGATAATGGAGTCATACTAGAAAGATCCGTTATTATAAACGATTGTGGTATGGAGTCTTTTTATGCTCTTTGGATAAAAATGATATCAAAAGCTTTTATCAAGCAATGCAGGTTCGATCCATTACACACAGGAGACTCAGATCAACAGTTATTTGATAATTTACCAGTGATTTTATCTCAGTCTCTAACAACGGATATAGTGCATATAGCAATCAAGAATAAAGGGCAGGTTTATTCCATAGAAATAGTAGCTTCAGAATTTAGTAAGGCAGCCATCCCTCTATACAAGTTATTACTAAATAAATTGCGCTTAATTTGTGAAGCAGAGGATTTATTGGCATTTCAGTTTTCGAGTCATTTATCTAAACTTCCTGGTTTAAAAGAATTCTTAGAATCCAACTTTTCTTCTGAAATATTTAAACTTCCCGAGGAAACTACGATAAGAGGAGCTTCTGAGAGATTTTTGATAGAAGATTACGAAGGTAACTCATTGAAATTACATAAAAAGCTACCCTGGGATAAACCTTCAATTCGTATAAAAGAGTCAAGCAATAAATCAGTCATGAAAGATATACCAAGTCATATTTTATATGAATCTAGAGCATATAAGATAACTGAGTTACCACTAAACATAGGTACTAATCCACCCTATGATAGTCATAATATAAAGATTAAAACCAATATTGGCGGTATATCCAGACAGCATTGCTCGCTAATAATTAAAAATAATAAATGTCTAATAAGTGATCTAAGTCGCTATGGAACCTATCTTAATGATCAAAGAATTGAAAATTCTACTTTTTTAAGCATTGGAGACAAAATCAGAATTGGCTCACCAGGAATAGAATTTCTTTTAATTTATATTAATGAAGATCTAGATGCGTAAAAAAAGACAGACAGATATTTTTAGCTTATCTTTCCTAGATTGCATGTGCTGTGGGTTTGGAGCTGTAATTTTACTTTTTATGATTATTAATTCACAGGTCAAGGAACAGATAAATATCGATCAATTGATCCCAAAAAACAATCTGAGCAATCTTAAGCTTGAGTTATTAGAAAGTCGTAAAGAATTAATTCTAGCAAAAAGTACATTTGATGACGTTAAGCAAAAAGATACATTTATAAATGACGAGCTTGACAGGATGATTGTTCTATTAGCGAAATTAAAAGAAGAAATTAAAAACAACAATATTGATTCTTCAGTTAAAAATGAAAGCATAGAAAAGCTAAAGTTAGATATTAAAAAATTAAGTGAGGAGCGTAATGCTATGCTTTCTGTGACTCAGCGCCTGCAATCAGGAGAGAAAGTAAGAAATTATTCAGGAGAGGGTGACAGGCAATATCTTACAGGTTTAAAGGTAGGGGGAGAAAGAATATTAATTTTGGTAGATGCATCAGCTAGTATGTTGGATCGCAAGATTATTAATATCCTTAGGCGAAGAAATATGTCAGATGATCTTAAATTAAGATCATCAAAATGGCGACAAGCAATTTCAAGTGTTGACTGGTTAACAGCTCAATTCCCTCAAACAAGTAAATTCCAAATATATACATTTAATAATATGACTCAATCCATCATAGATGGAAGTGATGGTGATTGGATTGATGTTGGTAATGGTGATCAACTAGAACAAGCATTAAAGAATTTACGCAGAACAATTCCAGATGAAGGAACGAATTTAAAAGATGCTTTTTCTATTATTAATGAACTTAATCCTCGACCTGATAATGTTATCTTGTTAATTGATAGCTTACCCACAATGAATCAATCATCAACAGAAAGAGGAATGATTACTGGGCAAGAGCGCCTGAATCTATATTATGAGGCAGAAACTGAAATACCTAGTGGTATTCCTGTGAACATACTTTTGTATCCAATGGAAGGCGATTACAATGCGGCGATAGCATATTGGTTATTGGCTTATCGAACTGGTGGTTCATTTATGAGTATCAGCAAGGATTGGCCTTAGGGAGATAACTATGAGGAAAAAAAGGAATATTGAAGCTTTCAGTCTCTCTTTTTTGGACTGCATATGCTGTGGTTTTGGTGCCGTTGTCCTATTACTTGTATTAAGTAAATTAAATGATCCAAATTTAATGATGACTGATAAGGTTTCTGAAGATTCCATAATTCTATTGACTAAGGAGATAGAGGAAATCAAGGATCTATCAGTATTAACCACAAACGAGATAGAGTTGATTCAAAGTGATACTTCTAAAAAACAGTTAGATCTTAATTTATTAAATCAAGAATTAAATGATACACAGAGTTTGTATGATAAAAGTTTACTTCAGCCAGAGTTACTTGATGCTGATGAGGGCGAACTTGAAGCGGCTAGACAAAAAATATCAGATGAAATAAAAAGACTGCAACCCGATTTTAAACGTGCTGCAAACGAAGCAATTGGGGGAATTCCAGTAGATAGTGAATATATAATTTTTGTTATAGATACTTCTGGCAGCATGCAATCCAAATGGGACTGGGCGGAAAGAAAACTGGGAGAGGTTTTAGATGTCTATCCAACCGTCAAAGGTTTGCAGATTATGAATGACAATGGGCGATTTATGTTTCAACAGTACGGACGTACTTGGTTACCAGATACCCCTCAATTGAGGCAGTCAATAAAAAATACAATGCGACAATGGGCACCTTTTAGTGACAGCGACCCATCTGATGGCATTATTTATGCCATTCAATCATTTTGGGCTCCAGAGAAGAAAATCAGCATCTATGTTTTTGGTGATGAGTTTCAAGGGAATTCAATGGAAAAAGTATTACGTGATATTGATGAAATTAATGTAGAAGATAAGAATGGCGATCGATTGGTCAGAATACATGCAGTGGGTTTTCCATACTCGTTTGGAGGAAGAAGTATCCCTCAAAGTTCCCAAAGATTTGCTGGTTTGATGCGTTTATTGTGCGAAAGGAATGGCGGAACATTTGTAGCATTGACAAATGCTAATTAAATCTGAACATCCTATAATATAGAATGTTCAGATCTTTGATTTATTCAATAATAAACACGCCCTTCATAATTGCATAATGCCCAGGAAATGTGCAAAAGTAGGTGTATTCAGTTGATGAGTTTAGAGTACTAACATCAAATGTCACTGAACTTTCTTGACCTCCACCTATCATTTCTGTGGCAGCAATTACTCTCGAATCATTTTCCGGTAAGTAATTTGGTGCTCCAGCCTGCATGGAAACACCAGTTAATGGCATCATATCTTCTGTGGTGCTGAGCACCCAGTTATGACCCATGAATTGTTGCGGCAAGTTACCTACATGTTTGAGCGTGATAGTTAATGATTGGCAATCAGAGCTAACACGCATTTCTTTCATATTAAATTGCATAGCATCATTTGATTCGATTACTTGAGAGCAATCTTGTGCAAATGATATATTACTTAAACTAGTTAATATTAATATCGTCATTAAATATATAATTCTCATTTTTAATCTCCCGCCTGATAATATTGAGGCATACATTACTTTTAATTTGCTAATAAAATAGTTCATAAATTATTGTTGTTCGCATTATATACAATTGTTTTGCGAACCACATGAATACTTAAATCCAATATTTGCTATTATATTACGTTGACATTTGCAGAGGCTAGTGGATTGTTAAAATTATTTGAAAAAAAGTGTAACAACTGCGAAAAGGATGCTATTGGCTTGAACGAAAGTGAAATCAGTGTTTACATTAATAAAATTAATAAGCATTGGAAGCTAAGTCATAACGGTAAAAACATCTCCAAAAGATTTAATTTTCCTGTTTATAGTAAGACAATCGCATTTGTAAATGCAGTGGCATGGATAGCGACTCAAGAAGGGCATCATCCAATGATGAGAATAGGTTATGGTTATTGTGAAGTATGCTATTCAACCACATCAATTGACGCTTTAACTGAGAATGATTTTATTTGTGCGGCGAAGATAGATTACATCATGAAAGATGAAGCATCATGAATATACCTATTTTATCAGATATTGAAGATGCCGCAGGGCGTTTGGAGGGAATCATTCGGGAAACTCCATTATTTGAATCTATGGAATTGAATGAGGAAGTTGGCGGGAGAGTTTTTATTAAACCTGAATGCCTTCAAAGAACAGGGTCATTCAAAATCAGAGGCGCTTATAATTTAATGTCACAATTAAGTAATAAGGAGGCTGCTCGTGGTGTAGTGGCTTTTTCTTCCGGTAATCATGCTCAAGGAGTTGCTTTGGCTGGGCAGTTGTTAAAAATAAGTACAACTATTGTGATACCCAGTGATGCGCCACCTGCGAAGATTGAGAAAACAAAGGCTTATGGTGGTAATGTTGTTCTCTACGATAGGCTTAAAGAAAATCGCGAGGAATTGGCGAGTGCAATCGCTCTTCGGAAGAATGCTGTTCTTGTTCCTTCCTATGATCATAAGGATATAATTATTGGTCAGGGGACGATGGGCTTAGAGATAATGCAACAATCTCTAAGAAAGAATGTTGTACCTGATCAGGTATTGATTTGTTGTGGTGGTGGAGGTTTAAGCGCTGGCTCCGCTCTCGCTATAAAAGAATTGTCAAAGGAGACAGATATATATCTTGTTGAACCTGAGGATTTTAATGATACACAGATATCCTTTAATAGTGGGCATAGAGTAAGAAATAAATACTCTAAAAAATCTATTTGTGATGCACTTCTTACTGATACACCAGGTGAGCTGACATTTTCAATAAATAAGGAGCTGGCTAAAAATGTCTTAACTGTCTCGGATGAGGAGGTTCAGCATGCAATGCGCTTTGCATTTTTGTATTTTAAAATGGTTGTGGAGCCGGGAGGAGCAGTTGCTTTAGCTGCCGCACTGCAGAAAAAAATTAACTGTGTTGATAAAGTAACAGCATTGGTCTTGAGTGGTGGTAACGTTGATAAAGAATTATTTGCCACAATTCAGAGAAGCAACTGATTATAAAAATAATATTTAGAACATCCCACTTGTGTCAAGTGATTCATCTTTTTCATCATACCTATTAGCAATCCACTTGCCGGTAATCATCTTATTGTAGCTATGACCTGGACCAACCATCGGATATACACCAGCATCAGGATCAATTATCACCTCCAAAAAAGCAGGTCCGCTAAATTCAATAAATTCTTTTATTATTTTTTTTAAATCAGATTTTTTATCCAATTTTTTACTAAATTCAAAACCGTCAGCCTCCGCAGTTTTTGTAAAATCTTTCCTATAGAGTGATTTATCACTAGCGGACATTCTTCCTTTATAATAAAGTTTTTGCCACTGGCGAACCATACCATCTCCAAAATTATTTAGGACAAGAACCTTCACTGGTAACTTATATGTTGTTGCTGTTTCAAGCTCACCAATATTCATTCTGATACTAGCATCACCATCAATATCAATGACCAGTCGTTCAGGTTGTGCAAATTGAGCACCTATTGCTGCCGGTAAGCCAAACCCCATAGTACCCATAGAGCCTGAGGTTAACCATAACCTTGGTTCTTTGTAGTCAAAGTATTGTGCCGCCCACATCTGATGCTGTCCAACGCCAGTTGTAATAATAGCGTTACCACCAGTTATTTCATTTATTTCTTCTATTACCGCATATGGCTGAATTAGATTACTTTCACGATTGTAATTTAATTTATATTTATCCTTTAGATGTGCAACGTGCTTATGCCATTCATCTAACGAAATCTCAAAATCAATTTTTTTACCAAATTCCAGTAATTTTTTTAGGTCATTTTTTAAATTACCAATATGATACCAATCAACTTGTTTTACTTTACCTATTTCAGACAGATCTACATCGAAGTGGGCAATTTTTTTGGCATTCGGTGCGAATCCTTTTGGATCACCAGCGACTCGATCATCGAATCTTGCACCAATGGTGATTAAAAAATCACAGTCCTCAACAGCGTAATTTGCTGATGCGGTTCCGTGCATACCAAGCATATGCAATGATAACAATTTGGTAGTATCACTGGCACCAAGCGCCATAAGTGTTGTCGCAATTGGTATACCATAACAATTGGCAAATTCTCTTAATTCGTTGGTGGCATTTGCATTTATCACGCCTCCACCAGCATATATAAGTGGTTTTTTAGAGTCTTTTAATAAGGAATAAAATTTTTCGCAAGAGTTATCTTGTAATTTATTATTCATTACCGCATTGAGGCGATTTTTGTAGCCTGTGAGTGAAAGCTTTCCACTTCCTTTAAATTCTCCTTCCCAGTTTTGAATATCCTTAGGTACATCAATGACTACTGGCCCTGGTCTTCCGGTCCTTGCTAACTCAAAAGCTGAGCGAATTGTAGATTCTAGTTTTTCAGGATCAGTGACTAAAAAGATATGTTTAGAAACCGCACCCATGATCGCAGAAACAGGAGCTTCTTGAAATGCATCCGTCCCGATTGCAGTGGTGGGTACTTGGCCACATATTACTACAATAGGGATGGAGTCTGCCATGCAATCTCTTACTGGAGTGACAGTATTAGTGGCTCCTGGTCCGGAAGTAACCATTACAACACCAACTTTTCCGCTCGCTCTTGCGTATCCAGAAGCCATGAATCCCGCACCTTGTTCATTAGCTGGAACAATTAGCGGCATTGGCTGATTACCTTCCACATCTTTGTTTTCATTATTGAATCTGAAAACAGCATCATAAGTTGGCAGAATAGCTCCTCCACTATAGCCAAAAATGGTATCAACATTCTCATCAGCTAAAACTTGAACTATCATATCGGCGCCCATCATTTTTTTCCCAGCTGATGGATGTGATTTTTTGTTCTCTACTACATTCATTGTTTTGCGGTAAATTTTCCTAGATATTGAATAATTTTATTGAGTGTTTACTATATTTTATTACATTGCAATACTATTAAAACTAGGCGAACATCAATATTGCTAAGGTTAGCTTATTATATTAATAATTTGTTGGTATTTTATATAAAAATGTAAAAAAGGAATGGTTATGCGTCACGTAATATCAGTGATACTTCAGAATGAAGTTGGTGCACTAACAAGAATGACAGGCTTGTTCTCTACTCGCGGATATAATATTGAATCTCTTAATGTTGCAGCTACGGACGATAAGAATTTATCTAGAGTTACATTAGTGGTTAAAGGGACTGACAAGGCTATTGCGCAACTTAATTCCCAGTTATCAAAGTTGGTTGATGTTATAAGTATAAATGATATGACTCTAGGAGATTACTTTGAAAGGGAGTTATTGATTGTAAAGGTTAAATTAAATACTGGTGCCGATAAGAAAATTTTACCAATTATCAATGAATACAAGGGAGAGATTATTGATGACTCAATTGATAGTTTCACAATACAGTTAACTGACAATGTAAAAAATATTGATAATTTTCTCTCTAGGATTATTAATTTGGGTGACCTTCATGCGGTCGCTAGAAGTGGGAGTGTATCAGTAACAAAAGGTCAAATAATACTCTCTTCTTATGCTAACCAGAATTTGTCAAGTTGATAAAAATATGGATGGAGAGAAATTTTTTGGCTTTAAACGCGTTGTAATAAAGATAGGTTCTGCATTATTAATTGATGAGAATGGCAACTTCAATACAAGCTGGCTTGGAAATATTGCTAATGAAATATCATTATTACTCAATGAGGGGATAGAAGTACTAATTGTATCTTCTGGTGCTGTAGCAATAGGCAGTGGAATTATAGGGAGAAAAAGAAACTTAATGAATATAAATGAGCTACAAGCCGCTGCAGCAATGGGTCAAGCTCAACTGGTTATGGAGTGGCAAAGTGCTCTCAGTGATCATAATATTAAGACTGCACAAATATTGTTAACTCGCCAAGATACGGAAAATCAAAAGAGATTTTTAAACTCAAAAAATACTTTACAAGCGCTACTTAAGTTGAAAGTCGTTCCTATCATAAATGAAAATGACACGGTTGCTACTGATGAGCTTAAGTATGGTGATAATGATCGATTAGCTGCTAGAGTTGCTCAAATGGTAATGGCAGATGGTTTGTTATTACTCTCTGATGTTGATGGTTTGTATACCAGTGATCCATCTGTAAATAAAAACACAAAACATATAACTAAGGTTGAATCTGTAACAGATGAGATACTAATGATGGCTGGATCTAAAGAATCTAATTTTGGAAGCGGTGGTATGTTAACTAAATTACAGGCCGCGAAAATAGCAATGCATGCGGGATGCACGACCATCATATCAAATGGCAGTCAGGATGAGCCTATCAAGCATCTAATGGATAACGGCAAATGTTCAATCTTTCAAGCCAAAGAGTCGCCTCAGGCTATTAGAAAACAATGGTTAGCTGGGTTTCTAGATACCAATGGAATGGTAATCATTGATAAAGGAGCGGAAACCGCGATAAGAAATGGTGGTAGCCTTCTACCAGTAGGTTTGAAATCAGTCTCAGGTAATTTCGAGCGAGGGGATGTGATTATTGTTTCTAATCAAAAAGGAAAAGAGATTGGAAAGGGTATTGCACTATATTCCTCTTATGAGGCTGAATCAATCATTGGTTGTAGATCAGAGCTAATCAATGAAAAATTAGGTTATAGAGGCAAAACAGAGATTATACATCGTGATGATTTAGTTCTTTTGTAAGATAATAGTCTTATTAATAATGGGAATTGGGAGAATGATCATTAAAGATATAACTACGGTAATGAATAATATTGGTCAGTTAGCCAGAGACTCTGCTAAGAAACTTGCTCAGTGTTCTGGTCAGATGAAGAACCTTGCGATTGAGCTAATCGCTAGTGAGTTAAAAGAGAATTCTGAAGTTATTTTAGAAGCTAACAAGTTAGATTTAGATAATGCAAGAGATCGTATGCTTTCAGAATCTATGATTGATAGATTATTGTTAGATCAGATTAGGGTTAACTCGATGATTCAAAGTTTGCATGAAATTGCAAACATCAAAGATCCAATCAATCAAATTCAAGCGGAATGGGAGCGTCCGAATGGTTTAAAAATTCAAAGAGTAACTGTGCCGCTTGGTGTAATTGGTATAATTTATGAGAGTAGACCGAACGTAACTGCTGATGCCGCCGCGCTCTGCATAAAATCTGGAAATGCCGTCATTCTTCGTGGTGGATCAGAGAGTTTTGAGTCAAATAAGGCAATCTATAATTGTATGATAAAAGCTATAGATAAAGCTGGTTTGGACTCAAATATTATCCAACTAGTGCCAACAGTAGATAGAGATGCGGTTGGTTATATGCTCTCCTCGATGCATCAGTATCTTGATGTAATTGTTCCTAGAGGAGGTAAAAGCCTTGTTAAGAGAGTGCAAGAAGAAGCACGTATTCCAGTAATTGGTCATCTTGAGGGGATTTGTCATGTATATATCCATAAAACTGCAAACCTTGGAATGTCCAGAAGTGTAATTTTAAATGCTAAAATGCGCAGAACCGGTATTTGTGGGGCCGCTGAAACTATTCTAATCGATAAAGATGTAGCATCAAACATACTCAACGATCTAATTGATGACCTACATAATGCTAATTGTGAAATTAGAGGTGATGATGAGGTTCAAAAATATTCTGAAAAAATCATTGCAGCTAATGAGGGTGACTGGTCTGAGGAGTATTTAGACGCAATCATCTCCTGCAAAGTTGTAGATAATATTCACGAAGCGATAGCTCATATTGAATGCTATGGCTCTGGCCATACTGACAGCATTATTGCTGAGGATACAGATGCTGTAGACACATTTATGCGTGCTGTGGATAGCGCAATTGTTATGCACAATACCTCAACACAATTTGCTGATGGTGGAGAATTCGGTATGGGCGCAGAAATTGGAATTGCTACAGGAAGAATTCATGCTCGTGGGCCAGTTGGTGCAATGCAGCTTACTAGCTATAAATATAATGTTTTTGGCGATGGCCAAGTCAGAAGTTAACTAGTGATTTAAGAACCCAGAGAGTTGATAGCGTCATTAAACAAAGCGCTAGGACGCATTGCTTTGGATAACATTATTTCATCCGGATGATAATAGCCTCCGATATCAATGCTCCTACCTTGCGAGTTATTTAATTGTGTAATTATATCTTTTTCATTAGATTTTAGTTCTTGATTGAATTTAGTAAATAATCTCTTCAAGCTTTTATCTTCGTTCTGACTAGCAAGTGCTTCAGACCAATATTTGGCCAAAAAATAATGACTATGTCGATTATCAAGCTCGCCTACTTTTCTGGAAGGTGATTTATTTTTATCAAGAATTTTAGAATTCGCAATATCAAGTGTATGAGCTAATATTTCTGCTTTTTTGTTATCGGTCTTCCTTGCAAGATCTTCAATGGAGGTCATTAGTGCTAGAAATTCTCCTAATGAATCCCAACGGAGATGACCTTCCTCGACAAATTGAGTTACATGTTTAGGGGCTGAACCACCAGCACCGGTCTCATAAAGACCACCTCCTGAGAGAAGGGGAACAATTGATAACATTTTCGCACTGGTTCCTAACTCCAATATGGGAAATAAGTCAGTTAAGTAATCTCTGAGAACATTTCCTGTAACTGATATTACATTATGTCCTTGCTGAATTAAGTTAAGAGTTTTTTTCATTGCCTCTTTTGGTGTGAGTATGGAAATATCTAAGTTGCTAATATCTTGATGGCTTAAATACTCATTTACTATTTTAATAATTGTATTATCATGCGCTCTATTTTCATCAAGCCAGAAAATTGCAGGTGATTGAGTTAATTTTGCTCTCTCTAAAGCTAAACCAACCCAGTTCTGGATAGGTTCATTTTTTGTTTGACACATACGCCAGATATCACCTTTACTGACTCTATGCTCACTTAAAATTTGGTTTTTCTCATCTAGGACACTTATTGTTCCTGCTGAAGTTATTTCAAATGTTTTATCATGTGAGCCATATTCCTCAGCTTTCTGAGCCATTAAACCAATATTAGATACATTTCCCATTTTAGTGACATCAAATGCTCCATTTTGTTTGCAAAAATTTATCATCTCTTGATAAATAGTTGCATAACATCTGTCAGGAATTAGCGCTTTTGTATCATGCAATTTCCCATCAGAACCCCACATCTTACCTGAGGCTCTTATCATAGCTGGCATCGAAGCATCGATAATGACATTGCTAGGTACATGAAGATTTGTTATTCCTTTGTCAGAATCAACCATAGCTAAAGATGGTTGATGTTCATATGTATTATCTATACTTTGCACAATTTCATTCTGTTTTTCGGGAGGCAGTGATTTTATTTTCGATAATACATCACCGATTCCGTTTTTTGGATCAACACCGATATCATTAAATATTTTTGCATGCTCTTTGAATACCTTTGCATAATATGAGGTTACAGCATGACCAAATATAATCGGATCTGATACTTTCATCATGGTTGCTTTTAAGTGTAACGATAGTAAGCTTTCTTGTTTCTTTGCTGCGGAAATCTCCTCATAAAAAAACTCTTTAAGAGCAGTTATACTCATTGAAGCCATGTCTAGAATTTCATTATCTTGAACTTCTATATTATCTTTCAGTGTTGTAGTTCTACCATCATTCTGTATTAGTTCGATCCTTAAGGTGCCTGCATCCTCGCAAATTATAGACGTTTCAGAAGAATAGAAATCACCAGTTTGCATATGAGCAACTTCAGTTTTCGAGTTACTATCCCATGCACCCATCTTATGGGGATTGTTTCTAGCATAGTTTTTAACGGCTTCTGCAACTCTTCTATCAGAATTACCTTCTCTTAGGACTGGATTTACTGCGCTACCTATAATCTTTGAATATTTGTTTTTTATAACCTTCTCGAGATCATTTATTGGATTATCAGGATAATCAGGAATTGAGTAACCTTGATCTTGAAGTTCATTGATAGCTGATTTTAATTGTGGTATGGAGGCACTTATATTTGGTAGCTTTATGATATTTGCTTCTGGATTATTCACCAGGTTTCCAAGTTCGGCCAAATCATCTTTTATTTTTTGTTTTTCGTCTAGATTATTTGGAAAACTACTGATAATTCTGGCTGCCAGAGAAATATCTCTTGTTTCAATGTCTATTTCTGCGGATTTAGCAAAAGCTTTAATTATTGGTAATAATGAATATGTCGCCAGTAATGGCGCTTCATCAGTTTTTGTATATATAATTTTAGATGTTGTCATGATTGCTTTGAGTTTATGAGCCAGTTTGGCTGTAATTTTGAATAATTAGAATCTTATCGCGATATTTTTTGAATTATTTGGGTGGGATTATCAGTGACCCTGTAATATCCATGACGAATTTTCATCTTATTGTAAACCGAATCTCTTTCTTTCTCATTCTCGTACCAATGCTGTTTTGACCAGTTTGAACCTAAAATATTATTTAAAGTATCACCTTTTGGAAGAGTAATCTTGATACCAAAATTCTTATCATTATCTTTAGTTTTTGTGGTTACATTGTGCTGATGACAGAAATTCATATTTAATTTTTTATCGTCTATGTAATGTGTATTATAACTCAGATATTAATCTTGAATCAAAAAGTCTCAAATTTATTTTTGTATTAAATTACTAAATCTATTAAAAAATTCGCTTGAGGATTTATGTAAAAAGATACTTAAAAAAATATTCATAATTGACAAGAGCAAGAAAAACTCAAGAATGGATAAACCAGATGTGAGTGTGATAATAGCCAGCAGAGATGCTGAGACCATGAATACAGCATTTAAAATATTATTTGCCGCGATGATCCTCGATAGATATTTTTTATCGGCTTTTTTCTGGATATTTGCATATAAAGGCACACTAAATATCCCCCCACTCGCGCCGATCATAATGAGGTCAAATATGATCCGCCAATTATTTGGTTGATCAAGGAATATTGAGATACTTGTTATTTGTTCTAGATTATTTGATGGTGTTGCAAAATATAAATCAAGAACAAATATTGTGAGTCCAGCGGCGCCAATTGGTATAATGCCAATTTCGACCTGATTATTAGACAGTTTTTCGCACGCAAGAGAACCAATTCCGATACCAATTGCAAAAGTGGCCAATAATAATGTGGTAATTAATTCATTACCATTAATTATATTAAGTGTGTACGCAGGTATTTGAAGTGTTATAGCTGATGCGTAAAACCAAAACCACGAAATACCTATGATGCAAAGAAAAACTTTTTGATCTTTTTTGCTATAAGTTATGCTCTTTTTAATTTCGGAGAAAATATTCCAATTAATATTCAAATTTGGATCTGTAGCTGAAGTTGTTGGGATTTTTCGACTTGCGAAATACCCAAGAATAGAGATTGAAATTAGCCAAATAGCCAGAGAATAGTCATTATCTTGATTAGAGGAAACAGCGAGACCACCAATCACCAGTCCCAGTATAATTGCAATATAAGTGCCTGATTCGACTAGGGCATTTCCACCAATTAACTCACTAGAATTTAGTTTTTGAGGTATATAAGCATATTTTACTGGGCCAAATAGAGCAGATTGGAAGCCCATTAAAAATAGGATCACTAGCAGATAAGAGTAATTGTCCGTCAGTAATGAAATTCCAGCCAATAACATAAGTCCAATTTCTAATAATTTTACTGATCTTATGAGTACCGATTTTTCAAGTTTATCTGCTAATTGCCCTGCAATTGCTGAAAATAAGAAATAAGGTAAAATAAATAGTGCACCAGCAATATTTGCTAGCTGACTCGCGTTTAACCCAAGTATTTTGATGCTTTTAAAAGTTAATAAAATAATTAAGCCATTACGGAAAATATTATCATTAAATGCACCTAAGAATTGAGTTACAAAAAAAGGTGCAAAACGATTTTGCTTGAGTAGCATAAATTGATTAAATTTACTCATGATTGTTTGAGATTAGTAAGAATATTTTACTACTATTTATATTCTAGAATTAATTGATCTTCATTGTATCTAGGGGCGAATGCATCACTCAAGCGATACGTCCGAGTGCTCTCTGATTTATCAGAATTCGAGGAATTTTCCATGCCAGGGAGCGATGGGAGTTGATGAGTCTGTGCTGTCAGTTTTTGGACAAACGTATTTGCCGCCATAGGAGCTGCATTACCTGTGGCTAAGAAAATCTGATCAGGTGTGATACTTGTTGAACTGTAAAAAGCAGCATTACTTCGTCGATCCATTGTCAATGAGGCTCCTTCGAGCGACATACCAGCAAATAAACCTCTACTTCGAGAGTATGAGTATATTTCGGCGTTAAATCTTAAATCAGTAGCAGCTGCTGTATGCCTACCGATTGGTCCAGCGGCAACAGAGGCATCAACCCCTAGAGTTAATTTACCATTACTGATTCCATCTACGCCTTTGCGTGTTTTAAATACAAGTATGCTATCTGTCGATTGAGCACCAGCTTGAAGCCCTAAACTTCCACCTGTGAGCGTAATAAATGCAGGGTTACTCCATGAGTTATCATCATTACGAATAACAATAATTCCTTTACCTCTTCGAATCCCCAACACTGCCCCTACTTTGAGCACATTAGGAAATACAGCAATTGCATAGGCCCTTGAAAGTAATGCAGGAGGGACAGATCGCTCTGGAATACGTAAAATTTGATCTATTACATCGGTTGCATCCAGAACACGTTTCTCCTGACTGTTTGCGGCAAACAGTGTTGCTGATGAGAGAATTGTATAAATTGCGGTAATTATTATTAATCTTGAAATCATTATAATACCCAAATATTTAATAAGATTGATTTATAGAGCGTTATCATCAGTTTCACCAGTTCTAATTCTAACAGCTTGTTCAAGATTAGTGACAAATATCTTCCCATCACCTACCTTACCCGTTTTAGAACTATTTATTATTATTTCCAGCGTTTCTTCTAATCGATCATCACTAATAGCTATCTCAATTTTTGTTTTAGGAAGAAAATCAACAACATACTCGGCACCACGATAAAGTTCAGTGTGACCTCTTTGGCGCCCAAATCCCTTTACCTCTGTGACAGTCATTCCGTTAATACCTATCTCATTGAGACCATTTCTTACATCATCCAAGCGAAAAGGTTTTATTATGGCTGTTACTAACTTCATTTTTCTTCCTAAATTCTAAACTTCATAGATTATAAGGAGAAAGAGAAGGAATTACAGCTAATTAGAGTCATTTTTATAGGCTTCATCTATAGCTGAGCTTTAATTAGACTGCTATTATTAGGTTATATGAGTAAAACTTTGATAAAAAACGGGTTTGGAGTGGAAAGCATATTATTCAATGGCTGCGCCTGTTTGTATGTGCTAATTTCTTATTCGTTAGGCCTGTATGGATTATTTCATGAAAGTATAGGTCTGAATATTTTTTTTACAATTGTGTTGGCACATGGAATGATTATTGCGGCATATCTTGTTCATGAATGCGGGCACAATTTAGTATTTAAGAAGATGCGGTATAATACTTACCTAGGAAAATGTTTAACCTGGATTTGTGGAGCTTCTTATGGAACTTATGAGGATATTCGATATAAGCATTTTCGTCATCATATCGATAATGATGATGTTGTTTGGTTTGATTATGAGGAGTTTTTCAGAAAATATCCGATTGTATTGAAAATTACTCAGTTCTCAGAATGGTTATATATTCCGGCCCATGAATTAATAATGCATTTCATCATGGCGTTTACTTCATTTATAATTCCAGAGAGGCGTAATCAAAGAGTCAGAAACATAGCTGTATTAATCTTGAGAGGCTCTCTCTTTATATTTTTATTGAGTTATTATCCTCGAGTTGCTTTTTTCTATATTTTATCTTATTTGATAATGATGACTGTTTTGAGATTTATGGACAGTATTCAGCATGACTATAGCTATAATTTAACTTTATTTAGCAAGGAAAAATCCCTCAGAAAAGGTGACTTTGACTGGGAGCAAGAACATACATTCAGTAATCCCATTTCAACTAAAATTCCTGCTCTTAATTGGATTACATTAAATTTTGGTTTTCACAATGCCCATCATGCTGATATGACGATTCCATGGTATAAACTACCTCAAAAACATAGTCAGCTATTCGGCGATAATTCCATTAATTATGTTCCTTTCTTTGCGCAACTAAAAATTTTCCATAAACAACGAGTAAATCGAATTATCGATAATCATCAAGAAGACTCGCCTATGGGTTATGATTATTTAATTGCAGCTAGAAAGGCAAATGTATCTGGTGGTAATGCGGCATCATTCCTAACCTCTTTTTGAATTATTAGGGTTACTTAATTGCAAAAAATAAAGATTTATCAATCTCTTTGGGGCATGGAGCAGAGAGTTCCAGGTAAAAACGAACCATCTTTAGAATATAATTTTGAAAAAGCAAAAAAAGCAGGATATGACGGCTTATGCCTTGACCTAAGTGTTCAAGAGATAACAAAATATCGAGAGATTCATTCTTTATATGACAAATTTCAGCTAGATTGTATGATAAATGCTTTCCCTGAAACACCTGATGATATGCAGCCACTGATATCATTGGCAAAAGAGTTAGATGCACCATTAATGAATATTATAAGTGGTGTTACACCCTTGAGGCCAGATGATGCAGTGTCCTGTATCAGAAGATGGATGAAAGAAGCTGCTGAAGTTGATTTAAAAATTCTTTTTGAGACGCATAGGGATAGCTTGCTAAATGATTTATTTTTCACATTACAGATAATGAATTTAGTGCCAGAAATGAGATTATGTGCGGATTTGTCCCATTTTGTTATTGACAGAGAGCTGAGACTGCCGTTACCTGAGCGAGATAGAAGATATATTGATGATGTACTTGAACGCTCAGACTGCTTTCAGGGGCGTGTCGCGAATAGAGAGCAGATTCAAATTCAAATTCAATTTCCTCAGCATAGAGAGTGGGTTGAGCAATTCATGGTTTGGTGGAAAGATGGGATTAGAATGTGGAGAAAAAGGAATAATGAGAATGCTACCCTGATATTCTTATGTGAGTTAGGCCCAAGACCTTATGCCATAACTGATAAATATCAAGAGGAATTGTCTGATCGTTGGGAAGAAGCGCTATTAATAAAAGGGTGGATAGAGGACATTTGGGCTGAACTTGAGGCTGAGTAATCAAAGCAATTAAAGGATGACAATGACTAACTTAAAAGATAAAACGATATTTATTTCAGGCGGTAGCAGGGGTATAGGACTTTCAATCGCAAAACGTGCTGCTCAAGATGGAGCAAATATTATTGTTGCAGCGAAGACTTCAGAACCACACCCAAGTTTACCGGGTACAATCTTTACAGCTGCTGATGAAATTAAAGAAGCGGGCGGGAAAGCCCTACCTATAATTTGTGATATACGCTCAGATGAGCAGGTTCATTCAGCTGTTGAGGCTGGAGTGAGAGAATTTGGTGGTATTGATATTTGTATCAATAATGCCAGTGCTATTTCTTTAACACCTACCATGCACACTCCTATGAAAAGATTTGACTTAATGCAACAAGTTAATACTAGGGGTACTTTTCTGGTCTCACAAACCTGTATTCCATATTTAATTAAATCAGAAAATCCGCATATTCTTAATTTATCACCACCATTAAATTTAAATCCTCGATGGTTTGGGTCGCATTGCGCATATACTATTGCTAAATATGGAATGAGTATGTGTGTTTTAGGTATGGCTGCTGAGTTTGAAGAGCAGGGGATCGCTGTCAATGCGTTGTGGCCAAGAACAGCTATTGCAACTGCTGCTGTGAAAAATTTACTGGGTGGTGATGAGATGATAAAGCACTCGCGAAAGCCAGATATTATGGCAGATGCTGCTTATATTATCTTAACGAAGAAAAGCTCAACCTTTAGCGGTCATTTTTGTATAGACGATGAAATTCTAATGGATGCTGGCATGAAAAATCTTGAACATTATGCTATGGAGCCAGGTGTTGACCTTGTGCCAGATTTTTTCTTGGATTGAATAGGACATGACTGATCGTCAGAACAGATTTGAGGGCACAAAAGAAGTTATTGAGGCCCATAAGTTGGATTTGCATCGTTTGAATGAGTTTCTTTGCGCTTTTTTATCAGATTATGAGGGGCCTCTTGAGATAAAGCAGTTTAAAGGTGGTCAATCTAATCCTACTTATTTATTAGAAACACCTGTAAAAAAATATGTCTTGAGAAAAAAGCCTCCTGGTAATTTACTTAAATCTGCACATGCGGTTGATCGTGAGTATCGTGTAATCTCTGCATTAAATCAAATGGGATTTCCTGTACCAGAACCATATTTATTTTGTGAGGATAATGACATTATCGGCACTGAGTTTTATTTGATGGAGTATGTAGAAGGGCGTATATTTTGGGATCTTGATTTGCCACAGATTAGTTATGATGAGAGAGAAGCTGTGTATGATGATCTTAATAGGGTTTTAGCAAAACTTCATAATTATGATCATAAATCACTTGGCTTATCAGATTTTGGTCCAGCTGGAAATTATTTTAGTCGTCAAGTTTCACGTTGGTCGAAGCAATATAGAGCATCTGAAACCCAGACTATTCCTGAGATGGATTATTTGATTTCATGGTTACCTGAGAATATCCCAATAGAGAACTCAGTCGCTATTGTTCACGGAGATTATCGTTTAGATAATTTAATAATTCATCCAACCGAACCAAAAATAATTGGAGTACTGGATTGGGAATTGTCAACTATTGGAAATCCTCTGGGAGACTTCACATATAATCTATTGGCATGGCAGATGCCTGATATAGGAATTGGTGCTGCTGGTTTATATGGAAGTGATCTCGGAAAATTGGGTATACCTGATGAAGAAAAATATATTGAATTATACTGTGAAAGAACAGGTAGATCCAAAGGGTTACATGATCGCGAATTTTATTCTGCTTATAATTTTTTTCGCATTGCAGCAATTTTACAAGGCATTGCTGGCAGGATAAGAGACGGTACAGCAGCTAGTTCAGAGGCGATGAAGATTGTAAAGGCAGTTGAACCATTGGCAAAAGTAGGTGCCAGTTATGCCACAAAAGAAAGGGCATAATATAGATTGTTAACGTGATTTTAGAGAAAGTATTTAAGGTGGATAATGAATAAGAGAATCTGTTTTTCTATTAAAGACAATGTTGCTGAAGTTAAATTAAATCGAGCAGATAAACATAATGCTCTAGATCATGAAATGTTCGAAGCAATCATTAAAGCAGGTGATCAAATAGCCCAAGATGATTCGATAAGGGCGGTCTTACTATATGGAGCGGGAGACAGTTTTTGTGCAGGTATAGATTTAACAATGTTTGCAGACGAAGGTTTGGCTAGAAATTTTACCAAAAGAATGAAACCTCGAGATCATTCCTTAGCCAATTACTACCAAAGTGCCGCATATGTATGGCGTGAGATACCTGTTCCTGTTATAGCAGTATTGCATGGTGCAGTTTATGGAGGCGGGCTTCAGGTTGCCTTGGGTGCAGATATCCGCTATGCCAACGCTAATATGAAATTATCAATCATGGAAATTAAATGGGGCATTATTCCCGATATGTCGATGACTACATCACTACCTTATTTGATGGGTATTGATAAAGCATTAGAAATGGCAATGACTGCCGATATTTTGGACGCTAATGACGCTTTTAATAAGGGTCTAATTACTGCCATCGAAGACAAACCTCTAGAAAAGGCAAGAGCTTTGGCAGAAAAAATTGCAAATAAATCTCCAGATGCTATTCGTTCAATTAAGCGTTTATTTTATCAAACATGGCACAGAAATGATGAATTCTCACTTTCCCTTGAAGCGCAATTGCAATTGCAAATAATGGGAGGAAGCAATCAAATAGAGGCAGTTCAATCATCATTATCAGGTGCTAAGCCAGATTTTTCTAATTCAAAAATATAAAGGGAAGATTGGTATTAAAAAATGGTATTAAAAAACGAGAATGAACAATTTCAAACTGTGGATTACACTCAAGACGATTCAGTAGTTGTAATCACTATAAATCGTCCAGAAGCGATGAACTCCTTTAATGCACAATTACGATCTGATTTGTTGTGTGCATTAAAGAAAGCTAAATTGGCAAATGATGCTAGGGTTATGATAATCAAAGGTAATGGGAAGAATTTTAGTGCTGGCGCTGATCTAAAAAATACTGAAGATGTGCAAAAATCACTCGAAGAGGTACTTAATAATGAGTATCGACCTATTTTTGATTTAATTAGTAACATCGATATTCCTGTTATTGCCTCTGTGCATGGTTCTGCCGCAGGTATTGGCTTATCACTCGCATTGTGTTGTGATTTAATGATTATGAGCGACGATGCTTTCCTGCTTGCTCCTTTTACCTCCATTTCATTGGTTCCTGATGGAGGAATGAACTGGTTCTTAGTCCATCAACTTGGTTATCGAAAAGCCTTTCAACTATGTATAGAGTCCGAGAGGATTGATGCTAAATATTGTGTTAAATATGGCTTGGCAAATAAATGTGTTCCAACAGAAACTCTTGATTCAGAGACATTAATTTGGGCAAGGAATATTGCCAAAAGAGCCCCATTGTCAGTCACAGCTACTAAGAAAATAATGAAGTATGCAGCGAATCATTCTTGGTCTGAAACTTATGATATGGAAGTGCCTGCTCAACAGAAGTTGATAGATTCAAATGATTTTAAGGAAGGGGTTAAAGCTTTTATCGAAAAAAGAGAACCAAGATTTAATGGTGATTAAATATATTTTTTAATGGAGAGGCTAATTTGATGAATTTATCTTTTATAGGGCTGGGCGTGATGGGTTATCCTATGGCTGGTTTTCTGGCGAGTGCTGGTTATCAAGTTACTGTTTTTAATCGCACTGAAAGCAAAGCTAAGAAATGGTCTCAGGAATTCAATGGGAGTTATGCGCTTACTCCTCTTGAGGCATCAAAAAATGCTGATATTATTTTCACTTGTGTGGGAAATGACGATGATGTGAGGCAAGTTATATTAGGACCTGATGGAGTTATTCATGGTCTCAAAAATGACGCAATCGTCGTAGATCATACGACTGCATCATCCGTTCTAGCAGAAGAACTCGATAACCATATATCTGACGCAGGAGGTTCTTTTATAGATGCACCTCTATCTGGAGGGCAGGCAGGTGCCGAATCAGGACAATTGACCATTATGGTTGGTGGTGAGGAAGCAATTTTTACTAAGGTTAGCCCTGTGATGAATAATTATGCGAAAGCTTGTACATTAATTGGGGGGGTTGGTTCTGGGCAGAAGGCTAAGATGGTTAATCAGATTTGTATCGCTGGTCTAGTTCAAGGCTTAGCAGAGGGATTGCATTTTGCTAAACGTGAAAAATTGAATATTGAAGCTGTAATTAATGCCATCTCGAAGGGGGCGGCTCAGTCATGGCAGATGGAGAATCGCTGGCAAACCATGATAGAAGATGAATTTGAATTTGGCTTTGCAGTAGAATGGATGCGTAAAGATCTTGAAATTGCATTGGATGAAGCTAATCGTATTGCAGCTAATATAAAAGTAACTGCTTTAGTAAATGAGTATTACAAAGAAATTGAGAGTATTGGTGGCAAACGATTTGATACATCGAGTTTAATTAAACGTTTAGAGCCTTAATTTATTATTGAATAAATTTTTTATCCTGTTTAAGATTTATATTCCATCAGGGGTGATCCATTGGATCTGAGATTCGTGATATTTCATGGGAAGTATTATATCGAGAACCCTTAGAACCTGACCCAGATAATACTGGCGTAGGAAGAGGACATATAATATGGCCAGATTAGTTTCTGCGAAATTGCAAATCGTTCAATTTATTATTTGCTTATTATTCGTGAGTTCAGTTGTTGCTGAAAATACAATTGATGAAATTACCGTTACTGCTGACTTTAGAGTAAGACCAGAGCTTGATATTCCTTCAAGTATTAGTGTTTTGGATAAAGTTTTTATTGAGAAATCTTCAACACAACATTTTCAAGATCTTATCTATACTATCCCAAATCTCAATTGGTCTGGAGATGGGAATCGTCCTCGTTATTTTCAAATAAGAGGCATTGGGGAATTGGAGCAATATCAGGGAGCCCCTAATCCTTCAGTTGGTTTTTTGATTGATGATATCGATTATAGTGGTATTGGCTCCATTGCAACGTTGTTTGATATTGAGCAAGTTGAAGTATTGCGTGGGCCACAGAGCGGAAGATATGGAGCAAATGCACTTGCAGGTCTAATTTATATGCGAAGTGCCGTTCCACCTGAGGAATTTTTTAAAAAAATCCAGTTAAGAGTGGCTGAGGATAACGAAATTGCAGCTGGGTTTGCCTTTGGGGGCCCGATAGACATCTCTGAGACTGCGAAGTACCGGATCAGTGTGCATCGTCATCAAAGTAATGGATTTCGCAATAATTCATTTTTGAGACGTAAAAATACAAATCAGAGAAAAGAAACCTCATTACGAGGAAAGTTAATTTGGAATGTGAGGGATGATTGGGCATTTGATTTAACTACAATGTTTGTTGATATTAATGATGGGTATGATGCTTTTTCAATCGATAATTCTATGACGATGTTATCTGATAAGCCAGGTAAGGATGCTCAGAAAAGTAGTGGAGCTTCCATGAAGGTAATTTATTCGGCATTTGATTCGCTTACTATTGAACTCATTTCATCATTGGCACATTCAATAATCGATTTCTCTTATGATGCTGATTGGGGTAATGATTTGGCATGGGCTCCAATTACCTATGATTACGAGACAAAAAATAATCGAAAAAGACAAACCGTTTCTCAAGAAGTTAGATTTATCTCATCAGAGAATACTGGCTCATTTATCAATGCATCCCAATGGTTATTTGGTCTAAACTTATTAAAACTAAATGATGATTTGGTTACAAAAAATACTGGTATTTATAATGACCCTATATACGTTTATGAGGGCTCTCTAAACACTACTCTTATAAGTGAATATGCTGCAACGAGTTTATCATTGTTTGGGCAGTTAAATTTTAATGTAAATGAATCTGGTTTATTGACGTTTGGTTTGAGGATGGAAAACAGAAATGTAGAATATAATGATACAGAAAATCTAGATATTGGACCCAGTGAATTTATGACTGGAGGAGATATCACATATTTGAATAATATTTCTGAAAATCTTAATGGGTATATTACATTATCACAGGGCTATAAAGCTGGTGGCTTTAATTTAGGTGTTATCCCGAAAGGTCAGCGTAAATTTAATCAAGAAAAACTGATAAACATTGAAGTTGGCATTAAATCAATTTGGGATGAGGGACGAATCAGGCTCAATGGTTCACTTTTTTATAATCGTCGTGAAGATCAGCAAATTAGAACTTCTATGCAATTATATGCCAATGATCCATCATCATTTATTTTCTTTACAGGTAATGCAGCAAAAGGTAAGTCAATTGGATCTGAAATAGAAGCTCGCTGGATCCCTAATGATAGATTAGAGCTATATTTCAATGCTGGACTTCTTCGGGCAAAAATTGAACAGTATAGTGGTCCTGATACCACCTTAAATGACAGAAGTGCAGCTCATGCACCAGCGTATACCGTGAGTTCCGGTTGGGAATATCGATATCCCTCTGGGATATTTGTAATGATGTCTGCATCCGCAACCGATGAATTTTATTTTGATGTTAGCCATAATCAAAAATCAAAGGCATTTGAATTGATGAATGCACGCCTAGGTTTCGAGAAGGATAATTGGTCAATTCAATTGTGGGGTAAAAATTTAACAAATAAAGATTTTGCTGTTCGTGGTTTCTATTTTGGCAATGAACCTCCAGATTTTCCAAATGCGCTTTACACCCGACGTGGTGACCCACGTCAAGTTGGTCTAACTTTTGATATGAGGTTTTAATTTTATGATAGTAGCTATAGATATCAGTTTATACCCTTTAGATAAAAATTTTATTCCACCAATCACTGATTTTATTGCCCGTCTTAATGGGCACCCAACATTAACAGTAACCACTAACGCTATGAGCACTCAAATTGAAGGTGAATATGACTTAGTGATGGATATAATAAATCAAGAAATCAAAGAAACTTTTGAAAATCATGATAAATCTGTTTTTACAATAAAAATTCTAAATAATCCAATCTCGAACTAAGGCTTAGCATTATATTAAGATTATGGAAATTCTCGCTATTGTATTAGCTCTTTTATATCTTATTTTGGCAATTCGTCAGAATATATTATGTTGGTTATGTGCGGCTATAAGTACTTCAATTTATATTTTTTTGTTTTTTGAAGCAAAACTGTATATGGAGTCTTTTTTAAATGTATTTTATTTTTTAATGGCTATTTTTGGATGGTATTCTTGGTCAGGTAAAAAGGGAAATCTAACTGGATTAAATATTTCGGTATGGAGTTTTAAAATCCACTTTTTTATGAGTTTGTTGATAATCTTGATTTCCATTGCTAGCGGTTATTATTTATCAATAAACACTGATGCTAGTTATCCTTATTTGGACTCAATGACTACTTATTTTTCAATCTGGGCAACTTATCTAATAGCTCAAAAGGTACTCGAAAACTGGTGGTATTGGCTGGTGATTGACCTATGTTCTGTGGTGATATATTGGTTACGTGATTTGGAAGCTACTGCATTATTGTTTTTGGTCTATATCTTACTTATCCCGTTCGGTATGATGGCTTGGAAACGCAGTTATAATAAACAGATAATTTGATGAGTTACGACACATTATTAGCTTTATTGCCGAAAAAAATCTCCAATAAGGTTAAATCAATAGAACCATTGTCTGGTTTAACAAATCAATCATTCAAGTTAATAACAAATAAGTATTCTTATGCTTTAAGAATCAATGCAAATCATACTGAATCTTTCAAGATTGATCGAAACAGAGAATTAAAGATATTAGAAAATGCGATCAAAGCAGGTATTTCTCCTGAAATAATATTTAAAGACAGTAGAAATAGTATTCTAGTGACTTTATTCATAGATCAAGAGCCATGGGTTGAACAGGATCTTCAAGATAAAGAAAAATTAAAATTATTAGCTCAACTTTTTCGCAAAATCCATACCTTACCAAAGTCAGGGTATCCTTTTGAGCCTGAGGGTATAGCAACTAATTATTTTTCTAATATACAATCAATTCCTAGGTATGTTGAATTTGGCAAAAAATGCGTTTCATTTATTAAGCAGTATGGATCAATTGAAGCATATTGTTGCTGCCATAATGATGTTGTAGTTTCTAATATTATTGGATTTGAGCCATTATTTATAATTGATTGGGAATATGCTAGTGACAATAACCCGATGTTTGATATTGCTTCACTAAGCTGCTTTCATGGGCTAAATAATTCTTTGGAGCAAACTATTCTGAATGAATATTTTGATGGCCATTCAAAACAACAATATGAAGAATTTTTGTTACAAAAAAGATTATACAATGCTATTTACTGGCTCTGGCTTGCATCTCGGCATGTTATGAGTCCTGATGACAAGCAGGATAAATTACTTTTGGATATTGAGTCTAGATTAGGTTTTAAATAAAAAATTTTTACCTTCATTATTATTAGTAATCTCTCTTTACCAGTGATTTCTTAGCTCTCTAAGTTTCAAAAAAACTGTTTCTGGCGATGGATGTGAATCAAGGTCTTTGAAGGATTCACGGAGTTTGTCAATAATGCTAGAACTTTGAAGGCGGAAAAAAGCATTGATATTTTTTTCCTCACCAATAGTTGTAATAATTGAAGTTGGATCTTTATCTTTATTCGCATGCAGTAATTTTTTTGCGAACTCATTATTAGGTTCCCTATCCAAGGTGAATGCTAAGTTATTTAGCAAGTAGTCATGACCAGGAAAAATTTCTGTATTTAACGGCAGTCTATCCAGTTGATCTACAAATGTCTTATAAAGCTCTTGTGGATTGCCTCCATTATGGCAATTGCCTGCACCAGCATTAAAAAGGGTGTCACCACTGAAAAGTGCTGGTATATCACTATGAGATAGAAGACAAATGTGACTCATTGTATGCCCAGGCGTATCAAGACACTCTAATTCAATTGATCTTCCTACCTTGATTATCTCACCATGAGTTACACCTCTGTTAATATCGGGTATAAGGTCTTTTGCATTAGCATGAGCAATTATTTTTGCGGAGGTTGCATCCACAATTGCTTTATTTCCTCCAATATGATCCCAGTGATCATGAGTATTTAAGATTTGCGTGATTTTCCAATTGTTTTCATTAGCTATATTCAGGCATTGCTTATGATCAAGAGGGTCAATTGCTAATGCTTCACCATTATCAGGGCAAGCAACTAAATAATTAAAATTTCTATATGCATTTCCTGTCCATATTTTTTTAATAATCATATCAACCTCAACGAACTCTATTTGGATCTAAATAATAAGTTTAATCTGGTACTGATTTATGCTTAGATTGAATCAAAATAACCGATGAAAAAAATTTTATCAATTAATGTTAGGTAAAGATCAGAAAATGAGTCGTTTGTATTTAATAAGACATGGGCAAGCTAGTTTCTTGTCAGATAACTACGATCAGCTTTCAGATATTGGTAAAAATCAGGCAGCAGAACTAGGTGATGATCTTTCTTCAAAAGAGATAATTTTCAATACAGTTTATTCGGGAGATCTAGTCAGACAGAGAGACACTGCTAATATCGTGGCAGAAAGGTATGCAAGTAAAGATGTTTCATTCCCTGAAATAAAAACACATATAGGTATGAATGAATACCCTGCCGAAGAAATTATGACAACATTAGGAAAACATCTTATAGAGAATAATCATGAAGCTGCTGAGCTTTTTAAAAGTTGCAATAATGCAAATGAAGAATCTGATCGTCATCGATATTTCCAGAAATTATTTGAACTAATTTTGGAACATTGGGTACATGGTCATGGTAGTGAAATTGGTTTATCTGTCACATGGAGTGAATGGAGTGATGGAGTCAGAAATACTCTTCGTGAAATTATGATGAATGCAGAGAAAAATGAATTAATAGGTGTTTTTACCTCTGGCGGTCCAATCGGTGTTAGTCTACAAACCGCACTCGAGGCACCGCAAATAAAAGCTGCCGAGTTAAATTGGCGTATCTATAATTCCTCAGTTACTAGATATACTTTTTCTGGATCGCGCTTTTCACTAGATCAATTTAATGATATTTCGCATTTATCTGATGATTTATTAACTTTCCGTTGATGCGTTAATCATTAAAAAAATCAACACGGACTGAAATATTCTACAATGCTTTTAACCATTCGCTTATGCTGTTTCCGATAGCATGGGGTGAGTCTTCTTGTAAGAAATGCTTACCGGGTACGGTAACCTCCATTTGATTCTTCCATGTTCTACAGTACTCTCTTTGACTGCCTACTAAAATTGATCCGGGCTCTGCATTAATGAATAGTTTAGGTATGTTCGAATTTTCCAACCATTTTGAGTATTTGTTAACAATTTTTATAATATTATCAGGTGAATTATTTATGGGAATCTCTCTTGGCCAACTTAATGTGGGTCTTCGATCTTCACCTGAATTAAGAAATGGTTCTCGGTAAGCATCCATTTCTTCAGTGCTTAATTTCCTGATAATTGAATTGGGCAAAACCCCCTCTACAAATAAATTTTTATTTAAAATCAATTCTTCACCAGAAGCTGAACGAAAGGCTTTAAATATATTTGTTGCAGAATCTGGCCATTCATCCCATGTGATTGGCCTGACAAGAGCCTCCATATATACAATACCTTTTAAAGCATCTGGGTGCTCGGAGGCCCAGTCGAAACCGAGAGCAGAGCCCCAATCATGAAGCACTAAAGTAACTTGCTTATCTATACCAAGTTTCTCCCATGCTTTGAATAGGTATTCTCTATGCTCTTCATAAAGATATTTTTCTGGACCACTGTTCTTCAATTTTTCTGAATCACCCATTCCAATTAAATCTACTGCTATGCAACGGCCATATTGGGCTAGGTGCGGTATGATATTGCGCCATAAGTAGGAGGAGGTAGGATTGCCATGTTGAAATACGATAGGATGCCCTTGACCCACCTCTAAATAAGCCATTTTTTTATTATGCACTGTGACAAATTTCTTTTTTGGCTTAGTTTTTACCATATCTAAAATCATATTTTGGTTTATTCTATCGTGAATATTGTTGATTAGTCTGTTAAATTACATATAACCATTAAGAGGCTTACTTTATCATGACCAATGAACGACATTCCAATTACTGGAGAGCGAACCTTAGGTTATTACTGAAATGTTTGTTGATTTGGTTTTTTTCATCATATGGGATGGGTATTTTGTATGTTGATCAATTAAATGAAATTAAAATTGGCGGTTTCAAATTAGGATTTTGGTTCGCACAGCAAGGATCAATATATGTATTTGTTGGGTTGATTTTTTATTATGCATGGAGCATGAACAGGATCGATAGAGAGTATAAGGTAAGTGAAGATTGAGTAACTTATGGACTTAAAAGCACTTACATATCTTGTGGTTGGCACAACTTTTGTGATCTATATTGCAATAGCAATATGGTCTAGAGCCGCTACTACTGGTGAGTTTTATATAGCTGGGAAGTCTGTATCTCCGATGGCAAATGGAATGGCTACAGCGGCAGATTGGATGAGTGCTGCGTCTTTTATTTCGATGGCGGGACTAATTGCTTTTTCAGGCTACGATGCATCTGTCTATTTAATGGGATGGACGGGTGGATATGTCCTCTTAGCTTTATTTATTGCCCCTTATTTGCGTAAATTTGGTAAATTCACAGTTCCTGAATTTATTGGTGAACGATATTATTCAAAAACAGCAAAAATCGTAGCAGTTCTCTGCCTAATCTTTATATCGTTCACCTATGTGGCGGGACAAATGCGTGGAGTGGGTATAGTATTTTCACGCTTCCTTGAAGTAGATGTATCGGTCGGTTTATTGATAGGTATGAGCGTGGTCTTTGTTTATGCGGTTCTGGGTGGTATGAAAGGAATTACGTACACTCAAGTCGCTCAATATTGCGTACTCATCTTTGCTTATACAGTACCTGCTATTTTTATCGCCCTCCAAATAACTGATAATCCTATCCCTCAATTAGCATTTGGTGGAAATATTAGTGGAACAGAATCAGGGCTTTTAGATAAATTAGATGAAATTGTGACTGCCCTTGGTTTCAATGCCTATACTTCTGGTCAAAAAGATACAATAGATATCTTCTGTATTACTTTGGCTTTAATGGTTGGTACCGCTGGTTTACCACATGTTATTGTACGCTTCTTTACAGTACCGACAGTAAGAGATGCACGTACCTCAGCTGGATATGCGTTATTATTCATTGCTGTCTTATATACAACAGCTCCAGCGGTAGGCTCGATGGCTCGTTATAATCTTATAAATACAGTTCAACCGGGAGCTATTGGTTCTACAGAGGGTAATCTTTTGTATGCAAGTCGTCCTGAATGGATGATCAGATGGCAGCAAACAGGTTTAGTTGAATTCGAAGACAAAAATAATGATGGTAGAATTCAATTTTACAATGATCAAAACCCCGATTTTGCTAATAATGCAACTACTTATGGTTGGCGAGGTAATGAGTTGAAGGTAGATCGCGACATTATGGTTTTGGCTAATCCAGAAATTGCAGGATTACCCGACTGGGTTATTGCATTAGTCGCTGCTGGTGGGATTGCGGCAGCTTTATCAACTGCTGCTGGACTCTTACTGGTCATTTCATCATCAATTTCACATGATCTTGTGAAAGGGTTAATAAATCCAGAAATATCAGAAAAGAATGAATTGATTGTTGGTAGATGTGCTGCAGCTATTGCTATTTTGA
This sequence comes from uncultured Woeseiaceae bacterium, assembly GCA_902510755.1. Taxonomy (GTDB): domain Bacteria; phylum Pseudomonadota; class Gammaproteobacteria; order Steroidobacterales; family Woeseiaceae; genus SP4260. The sequence goes on from CABXCS010000003.1 coordinate 77,677, forward strand.
TAGCAGGTTATTTAGGTTTTGATCCTCCTGGTTGGGTTGCTGAAGTAGTAGCCTTTGCATTTGGTCTTGCCGCTGCCTCACTATTTCCAGTCATTTTCTTGGGTATTTTTTACAAAAGAATAAATAAATATGGCGCAATATCAGGAATGGTTACAGGACTGTTATTTACCTATGGGTATATTGAATACTTCAAAGGGCTTTTCCTTAAATGGATGGGCTCACCATGGGGTGAAAATGTAACGAGCAACTGGTTATTTAGTATCTCACCCGAAGGCATTGGTGTTATAGGTATGCTGTTAAATATAATTGTCGCTGTAGTTGTATCTCATTCAACAAGTAAACCACCTGAAAAGATTTATGATTTAGTTGATCGAATAAGGGTGCCCAGATCTAATTGATACGAAGAATTATCGCAATAATATCTCTTGAAGTTTTGTAAGACCATCTTTCATACCTATTCTTCCATAACCAATTCTAAAGTGATTTTTTGGTGATGGACCTATATTTGATTGATATATATTTCCTGGCAATAGCATAATACCGTGATGCTTAATTAATCGTTCACAAAATAAAATTACACCTTCCTCCCCGAGATATTTCGGGTAACCAATGCAACCACCATCAGGTAATTGCCACTCAAACAAATGGGTATTTTTTGCGAAGAATAGATTAAGAAGTTTTAAGTTATTTTCGATAATTTTTCGATTTCTCGATAATATTTTTTTACTTGATTTTAATGCAACTACTGCTAAAAATTCACTTGGTGATGAATTACAAATAGAAAGATAATGTTTCATTTTTTCCATCTTATCCAACAGTTGTAGATCTTGGGATGCTATCCATCCAATTCTAAGCCCAGGTAAACCATAAGCTTTAGACATCACATTCAGAGAAATCCCATTTTCATATACATCAGCTATTTGAGGTAATCTCTTACTAGCATCCCTCTCCATTAAGCGATAGACCTCATCACTAAATAAATAAATATTCTGTTGTCTTGCAATGACAATTAATTCTTCAAGCGTTTCTTTAGATATGACCTTACCTGTTGGATTATGAGGAAAATTGATAGAGATAAGTTTTGTATTAGGTTGAATGGCATCTTTGATTCTTTGTAGATTGAGATTCCAGTTTTCATTATCATCAAGTCCAACACCCGTGACCTCACACAAAGATGCAGGAACAGTCTCTGCAGATTGATAATTCGGAGTTATTATGATTGCGTGATCATCTTTGCTAAGAATGCAATGCATAGCCACAAAGAGTCCTTCTTCAGCACCAGCGAAGGCTAAAATATTTGCTGATTTTTGAGTTAAATATGTATTTGCAACTGCAGTTCTTAATTCTGGAGATCCGTAAGTCTCAATATATTTAAAATTAAGATTATGCCAATTTTCTCTATCTTGATCTGTCCCAAGACTCATTAAATCATCTAGTGTCATTGATTCCATATCTGATGCACACATATGATATTTAGCATTGAACTCCCATTCTGAAAAAAATGTTTCTAGTTTAAAGTCAGGCAATACGGGCATTTATTATCTCCATTACATCGTAATTTCTATTCTATCATCAATATGATCAATCCCATTTAATGTGTGATTGTGATGTATTATGTAAAAACTTTGTTAAGTATACTTTAACTAGCGCTAATAACATGTTTAGATGAATCAAAATTGAGGAGAAATCTATGCTAGAAGTTATTCTAAATATTTTTATTTTTGCCTTGTTGGTATTGTTTATAGCACGTCAAATGCAGTCAGGACTGACATTATCAAAGCAGATCCTTCTTGGGTTATTTCTCGGAGTTTTCTTCGGACTAGCGCTTCAAGTCATTTATTCTAATCATGGCCTAGTTATTCAAGAGACGCTTGTTTGGACTAATGTAATTGGCTCAAGTTACGTTAATCTCTTGAGAATGGTGATCATGCCATTAGTGTTAACGATGATGATAGCGGCTGTGGTTAAAATGAAAGATGTAGCTGCATTGGGAAAAGTTGGTTTCTCTGTAGTTCTAATCCTCCTGGGAACAACTATGATTTCTGCTCTGGTAGGGATAGGTGTTTCAAATTTGTTTGGATTATCAATGGATGGATTGACTGAAGGTGCCAGAGAACTCTCTCGTGCCAGTTCTTTAACTACAAGACAAGAATCTATCGCGAGTCTGGGACTTGCAGACATGCTGGTGAGATTTATTCCTTCTAATATATTCTCAGATTTAACTGGCGCAAGACCAACATCTGTAATTGCTGTGGTGATTTTTGGTATCCTATTTGGTATTGCTGCTTTAATGGTGGCTAAAGAGGATCAAGAGAAAGCGGAATCAATTACATCTTTTATCGATACAACTCAAGCCATAATAATGAAATTAGTTAGGATGATTATGCTATTAACACCTTATGGAATTTTAGCTTTAATGACAAAAGTTGTTGCTGGCTCAGATGCTGGTGATATTCTTGATTTGATTAGTTTTGTATTAGCCTCATATTTCGCAATTTTTATTATGTTTATGGTTCACGCTTCGTTACTTAAATTAAATGGGGTAAATGTGGTTCAATACTTTAAGAATATATGGCCAGTTTTAACTTTTGCATTTACCTCAAGGAGCTCAGCAGCAACAATCCCCCTAAATGTGGAAACTCAAGTGGATAAATTAAAGGTCCCTCAATCAATAGCCAATCTCTCTGCTTCTCTAGGCGCTACTATTGGACAGAATGGTTGTGCTGGCATTTACCCTGCTATGCTAGCCGCGATGATTGCACCTTCCATGGGAGTTAACCCAATGGACCCTATGTTTATTCTATCATTAGTTATGGTAGTAACTATCAGTTCATTTGGTATAGCGGGTGTGGGTGGTGGTGCCACCTTTGCGGCTCTGGTTGTGCTGCCCGCAATGGGCTTTCCTGTTGCATTGGTAGCATTGTTGATATCTATAGAACCTCTCATAGATATGGCTAGAACCGCATTAAATGTTAATGGCTCAATCATGGCGGGAGTTATTACAGGTCGTAGAGTGAATGTTGAATAATTTTCTTCAAAGCCTATTAGGATTAATGGATAATTATAAAATTTGATCTCTCTATGCTAAGTACTGATGCCAATATTTCCGGTGCGATTTTATTAAATTGTAAAGAATTTGATAAAAATTTGGTGTTCTTTAATAAGGAAGCTGGTTTTAAGCTAAAGTTGATCTATCCAGCAGACTCACCTCGTCATGCGATACTGATTGGTTACGGGTTAACCATTCATCTAACCAAAAGTGATCATGATACTGATATAACTATTTTTTTGGTTAGTGATGATAAAGAATTTGTACTCACAGAAAACTCATCTATGCAGGCTCCAAATGGAGTGAGGTTGGAGTTTAAGAGTAATGAAATTAATTGTAGTGATGAATTGGTCATGCCACCTCTACAAAATAATGTAGTTGTTCAAAAACTTATAAATAAGGATGATTGGGTTGACGGAAGAGCGGGAATGCAATATCGGGATCTTATTCCAAATCGATTGGGTGGTCGTTTTATTGCATCTCACATTCGAATAGAAGAGGGTGGTCCAGTTCCTGATTATGTTCATTATCATCATATTCGTTTTCAGTTGATATATTGTCATAAGGGTTGGGTTAAAGCTGTTTATGAAGATCAAGGCGAGCCATTTATTATGAAGGCAGGTGATTGTGTTCTTCAGCCTCCTCATATTAGACATCAAGTATTAGAATGCTCAGATCAGTTTGAAGTAATTGAGGTCGGGTGTCCAGCTGAACATAAAACACTGGTTGATCATGAGATGATTTTACCCACCCCAAAAGTTCGACCAGATCGTGATTTTAATGGTCAGAAATTTGTTTTTCATAAAAAAGATGATACTAAGAATGTTACAACTATTAGAGAGGATGGTTTTAATGCAAGAGATATAGGTATTTTAAGTGCTACTAGCGGTGAAGTTTCAGTGTTTGCACTAACTTACGAAAAAAAAATACAATTTAAATCATTAACGCATCAAAAAGAATTTTTATTTTATTTTATTCTGGCTGGTAATCTAGTGATTGAAATTGATAATGATGTCTTTGAATTGAGCGAAGGTGATGCATTTTCTATTCCCGCCTCTATTTCATATTGTTTTCATGAGCTATCAAATAATATTGAATTGCTTGAAATTGCTCTTCCTAATATAAATTGCCACTAAAATTTTGATTTCAAGCTAGAGTTAGATCAATTAGAACTATACCGATAGCAATTGGGGCAATAAATTTGTTTGTGAAGCGCCAGTATATCTGCCAATTGGCAGAATCCTGTGAGAATTGTTCCTTCATTAATGAATTCTTAATTACCCAGCCTGAGAATGTAGCAATCAATAATGCGTTGATGGGCAGTAGCAAGTTAGCTACGGTATAATCTACTATACCAAAGAAATTACGCTCAACCCCGAGAAATTCTAATGGCTTAACATCAGCGATAGTGCTGAATGAGAGAACCGATCCAAGGGCAAAAATCCAGATAGTAAACCCAGAAATTATACTTAAAATTTTCCTCTTACCTGGATATTTTTCTTCTAGCCAGGAAACAATAGGCTCTAGCATACCCATAGTGGAAGTATAGGCGGCAAAAATTAATAGTATAAAGAAAAGAATACCAACTAGATATCCTCCTGGCATACCACCAAAGGCAATTGGCAATGTGATGAAGATTAAACTAGGCCCTTCACCTGGATTGAGATTATTGGCAAAAACAATAGGAAAAATTGCCAGCCCCGCCAGGAGTGCAATTAATGTATCTCCAATACAAACAATTGCTGCCGACTCCTTAATTGAATAATGGTCTGGCATATAAGCTCCATAGGTCATAATTAAACCAGTGCCAATTGCTAGGGAAAATAAAGCTTGTCCGAGCGCCATAATGATTGATTGAGTATTGATTTTGCTGAAATCTGGGCTAAAAAGAAAATCTAGCGCCTGAAGGAACTCACCTTGGATCATGCCGTATATAACTAAAATTATAATAAGAACAAATAGTAAGGGCATAAGTATCTTAGATATTTTAGCAATTCCATTGTTCACACCTTTTGCTATAACCCACACCGTCATTGAAATAAAAAATCCACTTAAGAAGATTTGTAAAATCGGATGATTTGTTCTTTCATTAAATAGCTGTGCAGAATTAGCTCCATCAATCCCATGAAAGGAGTTCAGGATTGCTAAATGCAGATAATCTATCGCCCAGGCACAAACTACAACGTAATAACTAAAGCCCAAAAATGGTAGTAAGACACCCATCCAACCAATGGATTTCCAAAATGAACTAGCATCATGAGAGGCTACAAGTTCTTTCACAGAGTTAAGAGGACTTTTGTGACATTTTCTACCAATTAGCATTTCACTGGAAAGTATTGGTAGACCTAGTAAAAAAACAAATGCTAAATAAATTATGACAAAACCACCACCACCGTTTTCTCCTGCAATGTAGGGAAATCGCCATAAATTACCCAGACCAACCGCACCACCGACGGTAGCTAAAAGAAAGGCGGGTCTATTTGACCAAGTTGTAAAGTTATTATCACTCATTTATTAAATTTTTTGGTTACCATAAGTGGTTGATAATTAATCTAGGGG
>CABXCS010000004.1 GCA_902510755.1 uncultured Woeseiaceae bacterium
GGGGCACTGGCTGCTTTTGGTGCGAAAAGATATCCTGACACAAAACGCATTTATGGATATAGGGGGAATAGCTTTGTTGCAGTGGTTGAATTTGGAGACAAGGTAAAGGCAAAAAGTTTATTGGCAGGTGGACAAAGTGGAGATCCGAATTCACCTCATTTTTATGATCAAGCAAAAAATTATCAAGAGATAAAATTTAAGGATGTTGCTTACTATAAAACAGACGTTATGGAGCGAGCAGTATCGCAATATAATCCAGGGCTATAAATACAGTTATGAGGTCAAATCAACCTAATAAATCAACATTAAAGACTCCTGATTATTCCTCATATTCAGATCGCCCTATAAAAAATTTATTAGTCCATTCTCTTGGTTTAGAGGTTCAGTATTGTACTGGTGAACAAAGTTTTCATTTAGCATCAGACTTACGTGAATTCAGTATTGATGAAGAAACTACTCATCCAATTACACGAGAAGCTCTTATATCTCCATTAGAAATACCAGATAATTTTAAAATTAAAAAAGCAACTCTTCTTGATTGTGGATCTGTAAGGGTAACTTGGTCACATCAAATAACATCTAAAGATATTGGTCATTCAATTTTCGATTCAGGTTGGTTGTATCAAACAGGCTTATTGGATGATTTGGATTTTCCAATGAATTTAGAAGCTCAAGAATGGGATGCCAAAGATTTTGATAAAATTCCTATTTGTGATGGTACTTTAGTTTTGGAGGATGCTGGTGAGTTCATCAGGTTACTCACAAACTTAATTCGTTATGGGGTAGTTATCATTAAGAATCTGCCAATTGAGAAAGAAGTATTACAAAGATTAACTTCAAAAATTGGAACAATAAGATCCTCCAACTTCGGAACATTTTTTGATGTTAAAACTTCTAAGCAACCTGATTCTAATGCTTATACTAGTGGAGAGCTATTGGTTCATAATGATTTATCAACAAGGGAGTATATCCCTGGGTTACAGTTTTTATATTGTTTAGAAAATGAAACAGATGGTGGATTATCAACTTTAACTGATGGCTTTGCTGTTGCTAAATATTTTCGACAAAAAGAACCCAGCGTATATAAATTATTGTCAAACTATCCGGTCAATTTTGCTAGCAAAGGAAAATCATCCGACTACAGATTGAAAAGATCTATTTTTCGACATAATGAACATGGAGAAATATATGAAATTAGATGGACATGCTGGTTAAGATCTCCCTTGAGAGGATCTTTAGAAGACATGGATGGCTTCTATAGAGCACAGAAGAAGTTTTATCATTCAGCAAACAATTCCAAATTTAAAGTTAAATTCAGATTAGATCCAGGTGATATGATCTGTATGGACAATCGGCGTATTCTTCATGGTCGCACTGGATTTACTGAGAATAGTGGGAATCGATGGATTCGGGGATGCTATATGGATCGAGATGAACTGTGGTCAGCCTTAAGAGTATATTCCAGAATCCATGATACGTAGAAGTAAATATCTGAGATAATAAAATGACTCAAATTGCAATAATCGGAACAGGGGTAATAGGGACAGGATGGTGTGCTCGTCTAATAGCTAATGGGCATAAAGTGAAAGCATGGGATCCAGCTAAAAATTTTGGGGACCGATTGCAATCTGAAATGAAGAGATTATGGCCGATATTAAAAAAATCCGGAATGACAGAAGGTGCCTCTATTTTAAATCTTTCTATTTGTACCACCTTAGCAGAAGCTTGTGTTGAGGCCGACTTGATTCAAGAATCAGTACCCGAAGATATAGAAATTAAAAAAACTATTCATCATGAGATTGATAGTGTTAGTAAGGAAAACGCTCTTATTGTATCCAGTTCATCAGGATTACTGCCCTCTGAGATACAAAGTGATTTATCTCATCCAGAGAGGTTTGTGATAGGTCATCCATTTAATCCAGTATATATTCTTCCTCTAGTGGAGATTGTTGGAGGCTCAAAAACTTCAACTAAAACCATTAAAGATGTAAAAGATTTTTACAAATCAATGGGCATGTATCCCCTTGAAGTGAGGAAAGAAATTGAAGGTTATCTATCTGATCGTTTACAGGAAGCACAATGGAGAGAAATTCTTCATTTAGTAAAAGATGGGGTGGCAAACACACAAGAATTGGATGACGCAATTATATATGGCCCGGGTTTAAGGTGGGCAATGATGGGAACTTGTCTGACTTTTCATTTGGCTGGAGGTGATGCTGGGATGCGACATATGTTGGAACAATTTGGCCCAGCACTAAAGCTACCTTGGACAAAGCTAGAAGCACCAGAGCTTACAGAAGATTTAATCGAAAGATTGGTTGAAGGTACTCAATTGCAAGCTGGTGATAAGACAATAGATGAGTTGGGTGAACTCAGAGATAGTTGTTTGATTGAAATTATACAGGCTTTAAAAAAATATCAGATTGGTGCAGGAAGGTTGTTATAAAAAAAGATGTTTTAAGTGTCTGATAACATCTTATTCATCGAAAGCATTAGTAGTATATATATGAATAAAATCGGGAATGAAGCCATAATTGTTGCTGTTTTTAGTGTCTCCAGTCCGCCAATAAAAAGGAGGGCGGAGGGTAATAATCCCATAAATATGGCCCAGTAAATCCTCAAGTTTCTTTGAGGTTCTTCATTTGCTTGTAGTTTTTTTGTTGATCCTGCGGCCAGAGCATAAGAAGCAGAATCATAAGTTGTAGCGGCAAATATTACCCCAATAATAGCTAGAAAAACTAATAATAATGACCCCATCGGAAGCAATTCAACGATAGCAGCGATAGCAGAAGATTGTCCCAGCTGATTTACATGAGCTACTACTGAGTATTGATCAGTTAGTTCCAAATCAAGGGCATAATTACCAAGAACAATAAAGAATAAAGAACAGCCCAGACTGCCCCATCCCATCATGCCAAAAATTACTTCTCGAATGGTTCTTCCTTTTGATATTTTTGCAATGAACATTCCAATAAATGGGCCAAGAGCCATGGCCCATGCACAATAAAAAATTGTCCATTGTTCAACGAAATTTCCTCTTTCTAGTGGGTCTGTCCAGGTTAGCATTTTAATAATATTTTGCGAAATATGGCTAATGGAAGTAATACCCATTTCTAAAATGAAGGTAGTAGGCCCGACAATAAAGACAAAAAAAATGAACAGTAATGCCAATCTTGCGTTGATGACACTCAATACTCTAATTCCTTGATTCAGACCTCTGTAAACACTGTAGGCAATCAAAACTATGATAATGAACATAACAAAAAGTTGCATCTGCTTTCCATCCTGAAGGCCTGATAGTTTTGTAATTGAGGAAGTAGTTAGTTCAACTGCAAAAGCGAGACCAGTAGCAGCAGTTCCAATGAGTCCGGTAATAAAAAATAAGTCAATTATTTTACCTGGCCATTTTTCTGTATAAGTACCCAGTATACCGCTACATGCGGCGCTTAAGCGAAGTATTGGTATTTTTTTGTAGTGGTATGAAATGCAAAATGCAATAGCTGGAAGAGTGTAAAGTGTCCAAGTAAGAGGACCCCAATGGAAGGAGCCATAGCTGGCCGCCCAAATAATAGCTTCATCACTTTTTGGGATAATCGCATAGGGTGGATTCTGATAGTATGATACCCATTCTGTTGCTCCCCAGTAAAGTATTGCTCCACCTATGCCAGTACAAAACAACATCGACGCCCAACTAAAAGTTGAGTAATCTTTTTTAGCATTGACATCGCCAAGGACGATTTTGCCTTTTTTTCCAAAAGCAAGTATGCCCAAAAATATAAGTGCAGTATTCATAATTATGATATACAAAATACCAAATTCGTAAGTGATGAAGTTGAAAGTATTTTGAATGACTCGCTCGCTCCATTCTTGATTTATAACAATTGTTAGGACAATTGTTAGGATTAAGATGCTTCCAAATAGAACAATGAAATAATCAATTGCAGGTGACTTGTTACCCTCTGGGTTGGTGTTTGATGTATCTTTATGCATAGTAATTTATTTTATATGTACCCTAATTTATTTATCTGAAGCCACAAAAAAAGGGAACAATGTTTCATTGAACCCTTTTTTTTATAACTAGATAGAAGTTAAATTGACTCCTTGGATTTGAGTCACGATTTAATAACTATCATCATCAGTGTCCTCATAAAGTGCCATGGCAGTTAATTTTGGTCCAGTTTGTAATATTATATATTGCTTTCCATTATGAATATAATTCATCAATCCATAGTTTATGCGGTCCTCAACTTCTATTCCTCCGAGTTGCTCACCCGATATCTTGTCTACAAAATAAAGCATACTTGTTCCATCACTAGCTGTTGAGGCATACATAAAGACGGTCTCAGTAACACCCATGGCAGCATTGTTTCCAGTCCCTGTGGTTGGGATATCCATGTCTTGTAAGTCAGGATGATTGAGGACTCGTTCAGGAGTTTCACCAATCGGTAATTGCCAGAGATGATCACCAGTATTCATATCGATTGCAGTGATGTGACTATAAGGAGGCTTGAATAAAGGTAAATCATCTGGACCTTTTACATTATCATAGCGAAGAGAAGCGAAATCTGAGAATCTAGCCCCTGTTGGCAGTTTAATATTTTTATCACGCTCTGCACCGCTAACAATTATTCTACCTGTGCATGCTTTTCTCGTTGACACATAGAGAATACCCGTGGTTGGATCTGCCACGCTTGGTCCATCAATATTTGTTCCACCACCATCTCCAGGGCACCAATATGCGGCACGATATCCTTGATCATTATCTCTGTGAAGCGGGGGATTAAATAATGGGCCTATTTTATGATCTTTAAGAGCATCAATTGCCTTAGCGCGGAGCTCTGGAGTAAAATCGATCAAATCATCATGTACCAGACCTTGCATCCCATAAGCTAAAGGTTTAGTTGGAAAAGGTTGAGTTTCAGACAGTTTCTCACCAGGAACGTCTGATGCAGGTACAGGTTTATCTTCAATGGGCCATATAGGCTCACCAGTTTCCCTATTGAATGTATAAACCATGTTTTGTTTAGTGGTTTGAGCGACGATTGGTACTTCTTCACCGTCAATTGTTACATCTAGCAGAATCGGTGCAGTAGGAGTATCGTAGTTCCAAATATCATGCTTTACTAGCTGATAGTGCCAAACACGCTTTCCAGTTTTAACGTCTAATGCAATAAGGCTAGTAGAAAATAAGTTATCACCCGGGCTAAAGCCTCCGTAATAATCTATGGTAACTCCATTTGTTGGTATATAAACAATGCCCCTTTCTAAATCGGCAGACATTGGTGCCCACGAAGATATATCTCCTGTATATTTCCATGCATCATTTTCCCAAGTTTCATGACCTACTTCACCAGGCTGAGGGATAACATTGAATTTCCAGAGAAATTTTCCTGTTCTAGCATCGTAACCTAAGATATCTCCTGGGACATTTTCTATTCGAGACTGATAATAACCTTGCTCATGAGAATTACCTACTATAATGACACCATTTACTACAATTGGTGGCGAAGAAGTAGTGATATAACCGGTTTCTAATGGCAATCCATCATAAGGATCATATTCATGACCTAAATCAGCCAGCATGTCCACAACACCACTTTTTGGAAAACCTTCAATTGGTACTGGTGTTCCCCAATTTTCCAAAGGTCGACCAGTTTCTGCATCTAGAGCGGTTAAAAAGAATGCTGGTGAACTAATATAAATTACCCCCTTACCATCAATTTCCGCATATGCTACTCCCTTACCATAGTCCTTTCGCATAGAATACTCATAACGACCTGTTTTTGGTTCACCATATGACCAAATTAATTCACCTGTTTCTGGATTTAAGGCTGTCACATATCTTCTAGCTCCAGCAACTGTATATAAAGTACCGTTAATATAACTTGGTGTGGATCTTCCACTTTGAGCATTGAAACTAGCACCATCCCATGTCCAAACTTCTTCTACATCTTCAAAATTTTCAGCATTAATTTGGTTTGCCGGTGAATAGCGCGTATGAGCAGCATCACCCCCCAGGTATTCCCATTGACCATCTAGAGTTCCTTGCCCTGAGGTAACATTCCCAGAAGATTGACTTTCGCTTGAATTTTCAGAACAAGCGACGATGCCAAACATCACAAGACAGATAATAATTATTCGTGAGATTAGATTTGATGCGATTGATTTTATAAAGAATTCCATACTATTTTCCTTATTGTACTTTCGAAGATCCACTCAAAAGAGTGCGAAGTTTTTCTAAAATTTATTTAATTAGTCTGAGTCTACTCTAACTAATTATAATTTAAAGTCTACAAGTTATATTATCAATATTAGATAATAATTTTTTTAAAAATCTTTTACTGTATAAGTTGTAATAAAATCCTACTTAAGGTCAGATACTAAATTAGTAAGAGGTAATTGATTTAATGTTTGAAAATTTTTTTTATATAACTAATATTTTTGATGAATGGTTATGGGGCCCATGGACGATGGCCTTTATCGCTTTTGTCTCCATCTATTTAACAGTTAAAACAAGATTTTTTCAAATAACGAATTTCTATTTTATTTTTAGCCAAACTCTTTATAAGATATTTAGTAAGAATAATTCAACAACAGTAAGAAGTATTTCCCCTTTCCAAGCAACTTCAGCATCCCTAGCGGGTACTGTTGGTATGGGTAATATGGCTGGGGTTGCTACAGCAATTTCAATAGGTGGACCTGGAGCAATTTTTTGGATGTGGGTGATGGCTTTTTTTGGAATGATTACTAAGGCCGCAGAGATTACTTTAGCTGTTCATTATAGGGAAATTGATGCGCAAGGAAATATTCAGGGTGGGCCAATGTACTACATTAAAAAAGCATTAGGTTGGAAAATTCTGGCCATACTTTTTAGTATTGGAATTACCATTAATTGTATTTTTACTTCCTCCTTATTGCAGGCACATACAGTTGGTCGGGCTCTAGAAGCAAGTTATAATATTAATCCATATTTATCCGCTACCAGCATGGGAATAATTACTATGATAGTGGCTATCGGTGGAGTACAAAGAATAGGAAAGTTTTGTGAAGCCTTAGTTCCGTTTATGACAATAGTGTATTTGATTGCAGGATTGGGCATAGTTGCGGCGAACTTCTCCTCAATACCACAGTCTTTCAGTGACATATTAAGTTATGCTTTTGCTCCAGCTCCAGCTGTGGGTGGATTTGCCGGAGCTATGGTCATGACTGCTATTCAAATGGGCATGGCTAGAGGAATGTTATCTAATGAAGCAGGTTTAGGAACCGCCCCAATGGTGCATGCTAGTGCCGAGACAGAGCATCCATTTCAGCAAGGATTATGGGGCGCTGCAGAAGTTTTTATCGATACTACGGTCGTTTGCACTATTACAGCCCTAGTTATTCTTAGTTCTGGAGTAATTACTAATGGAAATTCTGGGATTGAGTTACTTTTGGATGGTTTTTCTACTTATTATTCACCAATAATTGCGAATGCAATTATATCAATTTCAATTACAACTTTTTGTCTCACCACGCAAATAGGATTTTTTATATATTTTGAAACAGCGCTCACTGATCTTTTTGGAAGGAAAGCGTTCCGGGTAATAAAATGGTTTTATTTTCTGCCAGGCATTATTTTTGCTGGTGTTACTAATGTAGATCAATTATGGGTTCTAGCAAATATATCTGTAGCGTTAAGCTCTCTACCTAATTTAGTGGCATTACTTTTATTAAGTGGGGTCTTTCTTAAGCTGATGCTCGATTATATGTCTGGTACTAAAAAATATACTACTCGATTGACTGATAAAAATAAGCAATATATAAAGGTTGCCGAGTAATTTTTATTTTAAAAAAATTAAGGAAAATTTTTAATGTTAAATAATAAGCTAGATGAAACTGCTTCTGGTGTTTATATAATTTCTGCGACTCCTTTTAAGGATTCTGGTGAATTAGATATTGAAAGCACAAAAAAACTTATCGATTTTTATATAGAAAAAGGTGTGAATGGCATAACTATACTTGGTGTCATGGGAGAGGCACCAAAGTTGACTGCGGAAGAATCAAAAATTTTCTTAAAGACAGTTATTAAGCAAGTAAACAATCAAGTACCTGTAATTGTTGGTGTCTCAAATCCAGGTATTGATAATTTAATTGATTTAGCTAATTTCAGTATGGATGCCGATGCTGCAGGAGTAATGATTGCTCCTCCTCCTGGAATCGGTACTGAGGAAAAACTATATAATTATTTAGCTAATACTTTAGATAAACTAGATGCTCGGATACCTGTCTGTTACCAAGATTATCCTTTTTTCACAAAAACAGAAATCTCAGTTGCAACTTTTAATAAAATAATAGGAGAATATGATCAGGTTGTTATGTTCAAGCATGAGGAATGGCCGGGTTTAAATAAATTATCAAGAATCAGATATTCAAGCGATAAAGGTGATACTAGAAGAGTATCGATTTTAACTGGAAATGGAGGTCTATTTCTTCCTCAAGAGATGCAGAGAGGAGCAGATGGCGCAATGACAGGTTTTGCCTATCCTGAAATGTTGGTTGAAGTCATTAAACTTCATCAGCAAGGTAAAATTGATGAGGCAGAAGACTTATTTGATATTTACCTACCCTATGTCAGGTATGAGCAGCAGCCTGGACTTGGATTAGCAATTCGCAAAGAAACATTATTGCGTCGAGGTGCAATTAATTCATCTAAATCTCGTGATCCTGGACCAAGTTTAAGCCTTCAAGATACCAAGGAATTATCACGATTAATCACTCGTTTAGAAGCATGCTTAGGTAAAATATAACATCACCAGATAAGAGTAATAGAGATGCAAGAACTAGATTTAAAAATTATAAACGGGACTATTGCGAATGCTACTGAAACATTTTATTCGGATATTGGTATAAAAGATGGTTTGATCGTATCAATAGGTAAAAATATTGGTGAGGCAAAAAGAGTTATAGATGCGGCTGGTAAATTTGTTCTTCCTGGAGGAATAGAGGCTCATTGTCACATAGAGCAGGAGTCTTCTGGCGGTATTATGACTTCAGATGATTATTATTCTGGCAGTGTCTCAGCAGCTTTTGGCGGCAATACTTGCTTTATTCCGTTTGCGGCGCAACATCGTGGCCAGAAACTACATGATGTTTTAGAGCTTTATCATTCTAGAGCAAAGCCGAAATCAGTTATCGATTATTCTTTTCACTTAATTATATCCGATCCTTCTGACGAAGTAATTAATCAAGAATTACCTAATGTCATTGAACAAGGTATTACCTCTTTTAAAATTTATATGACTTACGATAAATTAATTGTGAATGATGAGCAGATGTTGAATATTATGTCTGCCGCGAAGAAGCTAGGGGCCTTAACAATGATTCATGCTGAGAATAATGCCATGATTAATTGGATGAGTGAGAAGCTTATTGATGCTTCGCATCAGGAGCCAAAGTATCATGCTTTAAGCCACCCAAGAACAGCAGAATCAGAAGCTATTAATAGGGCTATAGCATTATCAAGTTTTATTGATACGCCAATTTTAATCGTCCATGTTTCAACTGAAGCAGGCGCTAGAATAATAGCAAAGGCAAAATATGATGGGCAGAAAGTGTTCGGCGAAACATGTCCGCAATATATGTTTCTTAATGCAGATACAATGGATCTTCCTGATATGCAAGGTGCACAATTTTGTTGTAGCCCTCCATTAAGAGATAGAGCGTCACAAGAAGAAATATGGCGATGCTTGCAAAATGGAACTTTTCAAGTTTATTCATCTGATCATGCCCCATACCGTTTTGATGAGACCGGTAAACTGCATGCGGGGAAAGAACCTCCATTTACAAAAATTGCCAATGGATTACCAGGTATAGAAACAAGATTACCTTTATTATTTTCTGAAGGTTTTCTCAAAAAACGTATTACTATTAATCATTTCGTGGCTCTAGCATCAACTAATGTCTCTAAGATTTATGGCTTGGATCATTGTAAAGGTTCGATTACTGAGGGTAAGGATGCGGATATCGCGATATGGGATCCAGAGATTAAAAAAACTATCAAAGCAGAAGACTTGCACGATAATATGGATTTTACTCCTTATGAAGGAATGGAGATAAAAGGTTGGCCTGAAATAGTAATACAAAGAGGCGAGATTATTATCGAGGATAATGATCTTAAGGTTGAACGAGGCAATGGACAATTCGTACACCGTAAAAAAATTGATTGCACTGGCATGCCGGGCAGGCTTGCGCCTGAATTAAATACGAATAAGAATTTTGGCGTAGATCTTGATATCTAATGCCTAGAATCCTGGTTATTAATCCAAATTCTAATAATTTGGTTACTATTCACTTGCAAAGTGCTCTCGATAAGCATGTATCTGATCTAGATATAACGGTGCATTGTGTTTCAATAGAAGAGGGTCCTTTCGGAATTGAGACTAAAGCGGATATTGAGTCTGTTGAGCCATTGGTAGAAAATAAGATAGCATCTGTATATGAGGACTATGATGCTTTTGTAATTGCCTGTTATTCAGACCCTGGCTTATCTGCAGCTAGAAGAATTTTCTCAAAACCAATTTATGGTATTCATGAAGCAACTATTAAATATTGTGACAATAAGAAACTCAATTTTGGAGTTATTGCGCTTGCTGAAAAATCAATAGTACGCCATGCTTCATATATTAAAAAATTAAATCTAGAGCATTTTTATGTTGGTGAAAAGGCGCTTGATATAAGCGTTAATGAAGCAGTACATGATCAGAATACTTTGAATAAGATTATAGATGCAGGTTTTAAATTAATAAAAGAGAGAACAGCAAAAATAATTATTTTAGGATGTGCAGGTATGGCGAGACATCGTTTACAAGCAGAGAAAGAATTGGACGTTATTGTTATTGATCCAGTGCAAGTAACTGTAGAAACTGCGATTGAGGATTTAGGTTGATTAAAAACATAGGAATAAAATGAATCAAGAAAAATTAATAAAACGAAAAAAAACTTCGAGGAGAAAATTTGTATTGAGTTCCAGTGCAGCTTTACTGGGTTTAGCGACAATGAGCTCATCAAACATTTATGCGGCTTCTTCAAAAGCATTGGACTTAGCAGAGACCAAACGAGATGAATTAATAAATTTGCTGAGTCAGTTAATCTCAATAAGAAGTCAAACTGGAGAGTCAGCAGAGGAAGCTCAGTTACTTGTGAATAAATATCTCAGTAATTTGCCATACAAAATAGAAAAATCATTAGATAGACCAAGCTTATATCAAAATCATCCAGAATATATGCCACCCAATCCTCCGAGTGATGGACCATTTGTAAATCTTGTTGGTTGGCCTGAAAAGAATATGAGGGCGACTTCAGCAATATTTTCACATATCGATACGCATACTATAGAAGCTGGTTGGGAAACAGATCCCTATAAGCCCATTATAAAGACTAATCGAATGTATGGATTGGGCGCATCAGATGATAAGGGTGGTATTGCCGCCATGTTGATTGCGGCAAAAATATTAAGTGAAAATAATGGACCTTTGCCAATCGTAATGAGTCTCCATGGAAAAGGAGGAGGCAGTCGAGGGAGTCTTCCAGTTTTTGAAAGAATAAGAAAACAGGAACATAATATTCAATCTGTTTTGTATGCTCATCCAGCTGAAACTGGCAGAGGGTTGGAAGATATAAAAAATGCAGTTCTTGGCGTCTTAGATCTTGAGATGAAGGTCAAGGGGTGGCGAGGCCCACAAATGGAAATCGGTAGTATTGACTCTGCTGATTGGAAAGAGGGCGGTGACGCTATTGAAGCAGCAATGCGTTTTATGGATATCTTAGATAAAGAAATATTACAAGAAATTGAAATTAATCTGGGAAAAATAATCGGCGGGGATCGCATTGGATCCGTACCTGATCAGGTTAAGATTAATTTTAGATTAAAATTCAAAGCTACTAATAACTGGGTTGACTTATTAAAGAAAATTCAAAATGAAGCTCAATTATTTGCTAATCAAATCTCTTTAAAAGAAAATCAGTATCAGATAAATGTGGTGGCAAATGGTTACCGGACTAATCCCGGTGAAGCTAAGTGGGATGGCAGAGAAAGTCAGGTGCTCAGGACTTCTATTTCTGAAATTACAGGTAAAGCACCAAAATCTTATCCCAATCATTATGCTGGTGATATCCGTTATCCAATTCGATTATTAGATGTACCCGCCTATGGAATTGGTTCTTTAGGTGGAAATTTTTATGGCCCTAATGAATGGGTAGATATTGATGACTTGGTTAAATTGACAGCGGTTTTAGTCGGTACGGTAGAAGGTTGGTCTTAAAAAAAATATTACCCTTTAATTAAAAAAGCACTTGCTATTAAGCAAGTGCTTTTTTCACCTATGATATTAATTGATTAAATATTACTGATTGCGGATGCAATATTGTCAATTGCTTTTTTAATGAATGGTCTTGGTGTTCCGAGGTTCATCCGCATATGACCATTACCGCCTGTGCCATAATTTCGACCTGGATTTATTTGCACTTTAGCATTATCCACAAACCATTGTTCTAGATAATGTGTGTCACTTCTCATACCCTGATCATGTGCATGTTTCTCAGCATCAATTGCTTCACCTATTCCACTTACATCAAGCCAAGCAAGATAAGTTCCTTGTGCTTTTTTATATTTAACGAGTGGTAGTTTTTCTTTTATATAAGCTTCGGCAAAGTTATGATTTTCATCAATATACGGAAGTAATTGATCGAACCAATCCTTACCATGGCGGTATGCAGCTTCGTTAGCCACAATGCCCAGCGAGTTTAAATCTGCTCTATGCATATAATCAACTCTGTCTAATATGGCTGGATTAGTAGAGAAGTAATAGGCACTCTTCATTGAAGCAAGACTGAAAGTCTTGCTGATTGCTTTCATCGTAATACTATTATCAACGATAGCTTTATCTGGTAATGAAGCGAACGGTATATATTTTTGCCCCTTCATCACAAAGTCACAGTGTATTTCGTCAGCGAGTACAATGATTTCATTTTTGAGGCAAAGCTCACCCATTCTCATAAGATCATCCTCAGACCACATATTTCCTGTTGGGTTTTGTGGATTACACAAAATAAAAGCATAAGTATCTGGAGTCATACGTGCTTCAAAATCATCCCAGTCGATGTGATAAACACCATCGTCATCTTTATACATTTCACTATCATTGATTTCTGTTCTACTCCAACGCAAATCTCCATAGAAACCGTTATAAGTGGGTGTGTTCAGAAGTACTTTTGTACTTGGTTTGGTGTATGCATTTAGAGCGGCAATTAGAGGCGTATGAACACCAGATGATATCCTTACTGTACTTGGGTCCAATTTATAGCCATGTCTCTCAGCATTCCATTGAACAATTGCTTCAATATAAGATTTTCTTAGATCTTCATAACCCCAATTATTGTGCTTAATTCTTTCCTCAAGTGCTTCTTTGATGGCAGGCGCACCTCGGAA
Organism: uncultured Woeseiaceae bacterium; assembly: GCA_902510755.1. Taxonomy (GTDB): domain Bacteria; phylum Pseudomonadota; class Gammaproteobacteria; order Steroidobacterales; family Woeseiaceae; genus SP4260. The sequence continues at coordinate 13,466 of CABXCS010000004.1, forward strand.
ATCCATATCAGCAATACCCATCGCCGAGTCAATATTTTCAGCACCAAATCTAGCATATTGTGAATCCCATTTAATATTACCAGTCCCATCACGATCATAAATTTCATTAAAGTTATATTTCCCATTTCTAGCACCACCACTTCCTGTCTCAGCTGCACTCCCAATATTGGTAACACTAGCTAATGATCCACCGACTGCTGATAAGCTTGCAGTCTTTAAGAAAGATCTTCTGTCCAATTGAATTAATTTACTCATATTTGCCTCAATGATATTATTTCTTAAAGTTATTTTTTTATTTATGTAAGCGACCTTAACACTTCTTAACGTAAGTTAACAAATCTTTAATAATTAGACAAAATATATCTAATATTTTATATAAATTCTCCACTAGTCAAAATTAATACCTAGATGTCTGATTATTTCTTTCTTGCAGAAATTGTTATTTTATTTAAAATTTCGGTCGATGGTAATAACACGTCTTCGCCTGAAGAGTAGCGATTCAAGGAGAGTATGTAGGCTAAAATATCGACATATTCTTGTTGAGATAATGATCCAGGATTGCTTTCTGGCATTGATGAGCTCATAACAAGATAAAATGTTCCGAGCGATTGACCATCCCATGCTTTGAAAACTGGGCGAAAATATTTTTTATCATGGCAGATCAGGCAGTTATTTTTGTAGAGAGACGCACCTATCTTTGCTTGTTGTTTGGAGAAAATTTTATCATTAGTTGTTATATTTTCTTGCGCATGCAGAGCAGTAATAGAGCAGAACACCACAAAAAGTATTGCTCGCCCTATTAGTCGCGATAATAGACTAAAGTATCTTTTTTGGACCATTTAACAAAGCATCTTTGGTCAGTGAAACGACTAAATCCACTTCTTTTGTCGTCATTTTGAAATGCGGTGTATATCTTAAAGAATTTACTCCACCATGAATTACGCCCAAGCCATGTTTTCTTAAATACTCTTCTGTGCTGTTTGAGCCAGAGCATTTGAAATGATTATTTAGCTCACAGCTAGCCAGTAATCCTGTACCCTGAACGTTAGTAATATCCCCATTTAATTCTTCATCAAGAGCACTTAATTTTGTTACCAGCTCTTTACCCCGTTCTGAAATATTTTTTCTGATATTTGGAGATAAGTTCTCTAAAACCGCTATCGCAACATCCAGCGCTCTTGGATTAGTGGTCATAGTATTTCCATAAAGTCCGGATCGATAGAGTTCTGCCGCTTTACCCGTCATTGCTAAGACAGATAATGGATATTGGCCGGCATTCAATGCCTTTGAATATGTCTCCATATCTGGACAGTCTAAACCCTCAAAACCAGGATAATCGATGATTGAGAGAACACCATGCGCTCTCAAGCCAGCTTGAATTGAGTCGATTAATAAGAGCGTACCATTTTTTTGAGTTAGCTCTCTGGCTTGTTTGTAAAATTCTGGAGTTATTGCTTGTCCAGGATTCCCTTCACCCATAACTGGCTCCATAAAAAAAGCTTCAATAAAGATATTTTCTTTTTTTGCTTTTATGAATACTTCATTGAGTTCTTCTATATTGTTTGGAGCTACTGTAAATAATGAGATATTTTCAAATGATTTTAGATGATTCTTATAACTTTTCTGGGTTGAATGAGAGAATTGTGCTGGACGATCTGTACGACCATGAAAACTGCCACTTAAAGTTAAGCGACCTATAGTTTTTCCCTCATGTAATGCTCCTTTGGATGTTAATTCTTTTGCATTAACATCTGCCAGTCTTGCAGCAATTGATACTGATTCAGAACCACTGTTCAAACAGCAGAATTCTGAGAAGTTGTTGGTGATCTTCCTACCTTGGCCAATTTCTTTTTTCAGGGTCTGGATGAATTTCATTTGACTGATTGAAGGTGTCATAATATTAGCCATAACATGTGGCTGATTCATTGCATCTAATGCAATATCTGGTGTATGACCTAAACCCAACATCCCGTAACCACCACAGTCATAAATTATGGCTCCTTTGAGAGTTACTATCCAGGGTCCTGCAGCACTGATGGCAAGATAAGGATTTACCATATCTTTGGCATAGAAATTCACAATGTTTTTTTGAGCTAAATTAATTTGTTCTTGTTCATTAGCTTTTAGAAATTTAGGATGACTTATTTTTAATTCATTGAAAGCAGAATAGCCATTGTTGATTGCAGTTTGTAGATCAGTGTCTTCATTGAGAAAATCACTAATTAGATCATCATTTATACCATGCGTGAGGATTGAACCACCATGACCACGCATTTCTTTGAGACGATTAAGGAAAATATTTTGATTTAATATATCAATTGCTTGAGCCATTCTATTATCCTCCAATTATATAATACGACTATACTTTATATGGTGACATTCTAATATAGATCATTTTTACCTAATAGTTTTAAATTGTATCTGTAAATCCATACCAAAGAACAATCAGGCCAGTAATATCATGATTGCTGTTACAAGAATTGAGCCACCCATCATAAAATTGAATTTCTTCGCGTATTTTTTATGTGTAATTAATCTATTAATAATGTTCCCAAGAAAGAGCCACGTACTTGCTGTAGGGATACCGATAATAAGGAAGATTCCTAATATGACTAGTAGGCTCTGAAATGGGGTTTGGGAGATATCAATGAAAGCTGCAGCAATAGTTAATGCAACTATAATTGCCTTTGGATTTGCCCATTGCATGAGCATTCCTTCGTAAAAATAAAATGGACGAGTTGAATTCGGTTGATTTGTATTTTTTTGTTGAGAGTTGTTTGAGAACCCCTTTTTAAGAAATTGCAGTGACATATTGGCCAGCCAAATTGCACCGAATAATTTTACACCAGATAATAACCAAGGCCATTGCTCAATAATTGAACCTAGCCCATAAACTGAGGCAGTAACCATTAATGCTGAACCTGAAGATATTCCAAAAAAGAAAGGAAGTGTCTTGCGCCACCCAAATAGTGCTGAGGATGACATGACTACAAGATTGGATGGCCCTGGTGTAATTATACTGAGAAAAGTTAAGCTAATCAGACTAATTAATAATGTAAAATTTATCATTATTTGCACTTATATTTTGAGTTCATATCTTTAATTTAGTGTTTAGATGTTAGAAATCTATTTTAAATCTTACATTTAAGTATTATAGTTTTAGAGGCAGACCTATATCAATATCATATTATCAGGATTCAACTAATCTGTTTAATTAATGAAAAAAATTAGTAATAACATTAGTTTCTTAATCGCACTATTATTCACAATATTGGTGAGTTTTTTGTATTTTAATATGAAGGTAACTGACAACCTCTCATCCAAAAAGATTCCAGTTGATACACTATTAAATTCCCCAGCTAATGAGCCTCCTCAAGAACCGAGATTTCCTATCCCTGAGAATGCATTTGATAAAATTGAGAGACCTGACTTAATTGCTATTCCGGCTCTTGGTGAAAGTGATCAATATCTACACCTTGGACTATCAGAAATATTTGATGAAGCCGTTGTAAGATTGTTATCTAAAACTATTCTAATAGAAAAAATAGTAGCAACAATTGATAATTTACCAAGACAACATATAGCTGAGCGAATGAGACCGATAAGTGCTCAAGAAAATTCTTTTATTGTGGAAACTCAGGCAGGAGTTGATAATTTTACTCTAAGCGCCAGAAGCTATGATCGTTATACTTCCTTAATTGATCATCTATTAATGGTTGATATTGATGAGCTAGCAAATATTTATTTAAGGTTCTATCCTCTTTTTCAGGAAGCTTATGAAGATTTAGGATATCCACAAGCATATTTTAACGATCGAGTTATTGATGTTATTGAACATTTATTAAATACACCTGAGGTAAATGACCCAATTATTCTGCATAGGCCTCATGTTTTGTATGAGTTTATACATCCAGAGCTAGAAGCTTTATCTGGTGGACAGAAATTATTAATTCGCCTTGGTATAAGAAATTCAGCCAAGGTAAAACAATTCCTAATTGATTTTAAAACATTAATTTCATAAATACTTTAAATACGGAGCATCATTAAAATGAATAAATTTACTCTATTCTTAGCCTTATTTTTCATCAATCATCAATTATTTGCTGAAGATTTGCTTGGTTTTAGTATTGATAATTCAGATTTCCAGAAGCAACTCGAGGCTGACTATGATAAATATGTTAATTCAGAGGAAATGGATGATTGGTTAAGATATTTATCCAGAGAGCCACATCATGTAGGTTCATTGGCTGGGAAAAAGAATGCAGAATATATTTCTAATTTATTGAAATCATGGGGTTATGAAGTAGAAATTTCAGAATATCATGTTCTAATACCTACCCCCAGGATTCGTGAATTAAGAATGATTGCTCCTTCTCTTTATGAAGCGACCTTGGATGAGGATTCCCTTCCAGAGGATCCAAGTACCCTCATTCGTGAAAACTTATTGCCACCATACAACGCTTTCTCAACTGATGGAAAAGTAGAAGGTGAATTGGTTTTTGTAAATTATGGGATGCCCCAAGATTATGAAGTATTGGAGCGTTATGGAATAGATGTTGAAGGTAAGATTGCGATTGCGAAATATGGACGATCATGGCGAGGTATTAAACCAAAACTAGCAGGTGAGAAGGGAGCTATAGGCACAATTATCTATTCTGATCCTGCTGATGACGGATTTGGTGTGGGTGATGTGTATCCTAAGGGTCCATTTAAAAATGAGAGTGGAGTTCAGCGTGGCTCTGTTATGGATATGCCTACCTATCCAGGTGATGTTTTGACGCCAGGAATTGGTGCTACAAAAAGCGCAAAACGTTTATCCTTTAATGAAGCAATTACAATTACTAAAATTCCAGTTCTACCCATATCCTACCGTGATGCACTGCCACTTCTGAGTGCGATGGAGGGCCCAGTAGTTCCACCAGAATGGAGAGGTGATCTTCCAATTACATATCATCTTGGACCGGGTCCAGCAAAAGTTAAATTGAATGTTGAGTTCAATTGGGAAACAACCGTTGCTTATAATGTTATCGCAACGTTAAAAGGCTCTAAGTTTCCTGATGAATGGATAATTCGGGGGAATCATCATGATGGTTGGAATCATGGTGCTGCTGATCCAATATCAGGGATGGTTGCATTATTATCAGAAGCTAAAGCAATTGCTCAACTAGCGAAAATGGGGCACAAACCTGCAAGAACAATAATATATGCAGCATGGGATGCAGAAGAAGTTGGCCTGATTGGGTCAACTGAATGGGTTGAAGATCATGCGAATGAGTTACGAAAGCACGCAGTTGCTTATTTGAATACTGATGGAAATTCTAGGGGTTTCGTAAATATTGGTGGAAGTCATATTTTGGAGCGATTTTTTAATCAAATCATCGAACAAGTCAATGATCCAATATTAGGTATTAGTCTTAAACAGAGGAAGCAGGCTTTTTTAAGGATAAATAGCGATTCAGAGCAACAGCAAGATGATGCTGAGAACCGTAACGATATTCGTATTAATCCATTAGGTTCAGGTTCTGATTATACTCCATTTTTGCAACATCTCGGAATTGCATCAGCTAATATCGCTTTTGGTGGAGAAGGAAGTGGCGGCAGTTATCATACTTTGTATGACACATATGAACACTTCACAAAATGGCGTGATCCAGGTTTAATTTATGGTGTTTCATTAGCTCAGGTTGCAGGAAGAGCAACACTAAGATTAGCTAATGCAGAAAGACTACCTTTTGAATTTGGTGGTTTTGCAGATAATATCCAGTTGTATGTTGATCAATTAGAAGATCTTGCTAATTCTATGCGAGAAAATACAATTATTCAAAATGCTAGAATTAATGATGGAACTTATAAGGCTGCGCTTGATCCAAATAAAAATGTCATGCCTCCAAAGATAAAGAATAATGTCCCATATTTTAATTTTTCCCCATTGAGAAACGCTGTGACTAAGCTAGTCAATTCAGCAAATGATTTCAAGGCTCTTACAAAGGTTAACCAAGAAGTTAATCAGGAAGTTAATAATCTTTTATATACTATTGAAAGGTTAATGACTCGGAATGAAGGACTACCGGGCCGTGAGTGGTATAAACATTATATTTATGCACCGGGCTATTATACTGGATATGGCGTAAAAACGATCCCTGCTGTTAGAGAGGCCATAGAGCAACGAGAGTTCGATCAAGTTGAAAACCAAATTAACCTGTCCGCTGAGGTTGTTGAAAAAATTGCAGCAAGAATTGATGCAATTATTATTGCAGCAAATTAGCAAGTAAGAGGTTACCTAGGATAGTTATTTTTTGAGAATTTTTTTCTTAAAAGATTGATCCCTGCAGTCCGGAAACCACGAAGATAGCGTGTTGATGTTGTTTTATCCATTTCGCGATAAGCCACAAATACTCCACTACAAATAATGATGAGTGCCCCCAGAATTACATATTGATCTGGAATTTCATCCCAAATTAAGTATCCAGCTATCGCTGCACCGATCAATGCAATGTACTCAAATGGGGCAAGAACAACTGGTGATGATTTTTTATAAGCACTTATATAACCTAACCAGACTCCCACTGAAGCAATACCAGCAAGAAAAAATATAATCCAGGCAGAACTAGTCGGAGGGGTGTAGTTTTCAGGCAAAAAGAATAATGATGCTAAAAGAGGGCCAACTAATACATAAACAGACATGGCAATAGTCGATTCAGTGGTTGCTAGCTTCCTCGCGGTTATGGCTAGCAAGGCATAAGCAAATGCACTAGCTAGAACTGATAATGAGGCCAAGGAAAATGTTCCATTACCCGGCCTTAGGATAATTAGCACACCAATAAAGCCCATAATTACTGCGATCCATCGTCGCCAACCAACTTTTTCATTAAGCAGGGTTGATGAAAGTGCAGTTACAATGAGTGGCGAAACAAATGCTAAGGTCAGAGTATTCACTAAGGGCATTTTTGTGATTCCATAAAAAAAGCCATACATTGCAATAATAGATAGACCTGCTCTGAGAAGATGCCATTGCCATCGTTCGCTTTTTATACTTTCAAATCCACCATACCATGGCGCCAAACAAGAAAATATAAGCAATGCGAATACACTTCTTATAAAGATAAATTGTGATAATGGATACGTTTCTAGTAGGAATTTTGCCAGCAAGTCGAGTGTCAAACCACAAAATTCACCAAACATTAAAAAACTTAATGCCAAACCAAATGAATCATCAGTAAAAGTGTGTTTTTTCAATTGAGAATCTTTTTTGGGAATTCTAAATGATAATCATCCTACAGAACTATTTAGATTGTCCAGAGGAACTTTTATCCAGATAATATAAGCACACTGCTTATTATGATTGGCGTCTATTTATTGCTGTGATTTTAAACCACGTGCGGAAAAATAATTTATTATATTTGCTTGAAGCATAAGTAAACTTGGCGTCAACAGCAGTGTTAATATCGTTGCAAATGCAAGTCCAACAGCTACGGATGAAGATAATTGAACCCACCACTGGGTACTCGGTGCACCAAATGACACTTCTCGAGAAATAAAATTAATATTCATACTTAAAGCCATCGGTAATAGGCCCATAATTGTTGTAATGGTTGTTAAAATTACTGGTCTTAAGCGCACGGCACATGTTCTAATAATTGCCTCAAAAGATTCCTCTCCTCTTGCTCTAAGAACATTATATGTATCAATCAGGACGATATTATTATTCACCACAATCCCAGCAAGAGTAATTACTCCAACTCCACCCATAATAATACTGAAAGGTTCATTAATTAGCAGATTACTAAGTAGTACGCCACCTGTAGAAAAAACTACTGCTGTCAAAATTAAGAATGCTTGGAAGAGACTGTTAAACTGAGTAACTAATATAATAAACATAATCGCAAGTGATATTAATAACGCTTTTGATAAAAAATCCATCGCTTCTGCTTGGTCTTCACTGCCACCTCTAAATTTTATATTTACTTGAGAGTCTATATTTAGACTCGGTAAGACTTTAGTCATTATGTTCACGATATCAGAATCTAGATAACCAGAAGCTACATCAGCTTCAACCTTCATTGTTCTTCTTAGATCGGTTCGATGGATAGTACTAACTTTTTGATTAGCTGTTCTTTCAATAAAGTTCGAGAGAGGAATTAAGCCGTCATTTGAAGGAATGCGTAATTTATCAATTTCATCTAAGTTTCTTTTTTCAATCGGATATCTTACTCGTATATCAAGCTCATCATCTGCATCATCAGGTCGATACTCACCAAGTTTGATCCCGTTTGTTACTAATTGAATCATCGTTCCAATTACCGTTATATCTGCACCAAAACGAGCTGCTTCAGCACGATCTACTTTAATTTGCCACTCTATACCAGGCAAAGGACGATCATCTTGCAAGTTAATGACACCATCAATATTTGCTAAGGCATTACTAATTTTTTCTACAGAGTCATCGAGTAGAGATGGGCTTCTGGATGAAATTTCTATTGATATTGGTTTTCCTGATGGAGGACCATTATCTGGTTTCCTAGTTGCAATTCTTATACCCACCATACCCGATAATGATTGCTGTATTTCACGTAAAATTTCGTCACTGGTTCTTCTTTCATTCCATTCTTTTAGATTTAGAGAAATTGTACCAATCAAATCTTGTGATACACCGCTCTCTCCTGGTCTACCACCACTTGAATTGGAGGTTCCCACCTTGACATAAATACTTTCTGTTTCTGTTGAATTTAGAACGAAACTTTCAATTTGCTGAACAAGTGTATCTTTTTCTGCTATCGAAAGATCACCTCTTGCATAAACTTCTATATTTGCAAATTCTTGTTCAATTTCTGGAAATAATTCAATACCGCGCCCAAAAAAGAAAAAAGCAAGATAAATACTGACAAGTAACATTGTTACTACTGAGATATTTTTTCCTGGATGAATCAAAACTTTTCTGAGAAATTGGATGTATCTCCCAGTAAGACCCGTGACTTGATTGACATCTCCCTTTTCTGCAGCTGTAAGATTATTTATCACTGTTTTGTCTACAGATCCTGCTTTACCAAATAGAGATCCTAGTGTTGGAATGAATAGTAATGCCATAACCAAGGAGGATGACAAAACAGCAATTAGCGTAATTGGTAGAAATTTCATGAATTCACCAATCATGTCCGGCCAAAAAGCAAGTGGTATAAAGGCAGTTAATGTCGTACAAGTTGATGCAATTATTGGCCATGACATTCTTCTTGCCGCAGCACTATATGCCTTTTTCCTGCTATCACCTTCACTCATTCTTCTATCTGCTAACTCTGTTACCACTATAGCTCCATCCACAAGCATTCCCACTGCCATTATCAGAGCAAAAAGAACCATCATATTTATTGAAATACCTGCGATTGATATCATTAGTATACCCAATAAGAAACTACCAGGAATAGCGATCCCAACCAGAAGTGCTGAACGAAAACCAAGAATACCTATAATGATGATAAACACTAGAATTACGGCTGTGATGACGCTATTTTGCAGGTCGCTAAGCATGGTCCGCACTTCTTTCGATTTATCTTTAGAGACAACAATTGATATATTTTTAGGCCAATAATCTTGTTCTGTTTCAATAAGTTCTTTGATCTCATCTACAGTGGAAATAATGTTTGCCCCCGAACGCTGAATGACTTCAATCGCAAGTGCTGGTTTTCCATCCAGTCTAGCCAGTGTTTGTGCATCTTTGTAAGTTCTCTGAACTGATGCCACATCACCAAAATGAACAATTCGATCTTTATCCACCTTGATTGGCATTTCAAGAACATCTTGAGCAGTCTCAAAGACACCTGAAACTTTTACTGGGAATTTACCTTTGGTGTTCTGCATGGCACCAGCAGAGACAAGTTTATTATTTGCGCTGACTAGATTTAAGATTTCGAACGGATTTAATTGGTAACTCTCCATGGCAAGAGGATCTATAATTATTTCCATTACCTCTTCACGGTCACCTACTAATACTGCTTCTAGAACACCTTTGTTTGTCTCAATTTTTTCTTTTAAATTTTTTGCAAGATAAGACAGTGTTCTTTCTGGTACATTTCCAGCGATATTAAGAACTAACATTGGATCAAAACGTGAGAATTTTACTTCATTGACAGAAGGTTCTTCAGTTTCTTTAGGAAGTTTTGCTCTCGCTAAATCTACCTTTGCTCTGGTCTCTTGAAGTGCGGCATTGGTGTCGATACCAGCATAAAATTCTAACTGAACGTTAGCGCCACCCTCATAAGCGTCAGCATCAATTTGTTTAATGCCAGAAATAGAGCGAATTTCTTGCTCTATAGGTCTGATTAGCAGGCGTTCTGCATCTTCTGGTGAAATCCCTTCATGCGTGATACTGATGTAGATATTTGGGATTTCAATATCTGGCTCAGCTTCCTTGGGCATATTGATATATGTCACCATACCAGTGACCAATATGACAATTAAGAAGAGAATAGAAGTTCTTGACCGCGATAATGCAGAATTGATGATCTGCATTTATTTTCCTTGTGTTTTACTCTGTGCTGATAGGATTATGTTGGTATCAGTTTCTGTTACAGGGTTGACTTGCATTCCAGATCTAACATAACCTTGCCCCACTGTAATTACAGTTGAAATATAAGGTAAGCCAGCCAAATAAACGCCATCGTCTGAGCTCAAAACGATATCAGCTGATATGAATTTAACTGTATTTTCATCGGTGAGGATTTTGATACCAATGATACCCTCATCATTCAGGCTTAATAAAGCTGGAGACACCAGATGAGCGGCAACTTCCTCAGCTGGTATTGTTAATTCTGATGAGACTCCTGCTCTTAATAATCCATCTTTATTGTTAAGTAATAGCTCTATATCGAATGTTCTTGTCGATTCATTAGCTGCAGGTGCAATGTAGCGGATTATTCCTTGAACTTTTTGTCCTGTTGCTAACTCAGCCAGACCGAAATCTCCAATTTTGACATATTTTACATCATGTTCAGAAATTTCTGCTTTGACTATCAATTCGTTGTCATCAATTATGGTGGCAATCGTATCACCAGCCTTAACATAATCACCAATTTCAACTTTCCTCTCTTGAAGTGAGCCTTCAAATGGTGATTTGATATTCATGAATTCGATATCAAGATTTGCAAGGGATAGCTCATGTCTTGCACGTTCAAGATTTGCAATTGATTCTCGTAATTTGACTTCAGAAATGAAATTTTCATCGTTTAATTTTTTTTGACTATCATATTCTGCTTTTCTCTGATTAACGGTAGCTGTCGATTTGGCAAGATTTGCAAATCGGTCTCTTTCGCTTAATTGAACTATTAAGCTTCCCTGAGAAATTCTTTCACCACGGTTAGCCCCTATCTTAATGACTCTTCCGTCTGTTTCGGCCTTAATATTAACGACTCTAGATGGGGCTGTTCTTCCGTTAAGCTTGAGATTTCGGATAACTTTCTTTGCAATTTGATCTCGCACTCTAACACTTATAACACTAGAAAGATCAGCGTTGTTAATTGGTTGGTATGAGGGAGAATTTTTTTGATTAATTCCACTGAGCAGCCATACTATTATCGCGACAGTAATAGCTATAGGTAAATACCACGAATTGTATTTTTGTATATTAATCATACTTGTATTTTACATTTGAACTAAATTTATTAAGTTTTATAATATAACATGTCACTTGACATGTAAAATGATATTCAATCAGTTAAAAAGAACATGAGTTTAACAATATGAGAAGATTGAAGCAGTATATTTAACGTAAAGAAATGTATAGATATGTAACAGTATCTTAAATTTTTTAGTTTAAAGATTATTGAAAAACCTAGAAATATTGTTTAATGAACGGTATCTTCTATTTTCAAACTTAGATTATGATGAATTTTTAAGAATAGGACTGCAAATATGTTAGTTAATTTTCCCCCAATGGGAGTGTATGAGACGCTGTTTAAGTTTGCGGCAGCAACTTCTAAATATATGGGTGATGGAAAAACTCATCCATGGGCTCAAGGTTATCCTTTGACATCACAATTGCCTGATGGACCTGTTTTACCAGAATCTATCAGTCTAGATAGCTTGGATCTTAAGTACCCCAAAGCTACCGGTGAGATAGAGCTCAGACAAGCAATCGCGGATTATTATAATACTCACTATCAAGCGGGCATAACCCCAGAGCATGTTGGTGTCTTTGCTGGAGGTAGGCCCGGATTATTAGCAAACTTAGCTTTTTTAGAGGACGATGTTTGTATTGCATTAGAAGAAACTGAATATACTCCTTATTGGGATATGATGCGTTTATTGAAAAAGAAGGTGCATATTATTCCTAGTAATATAGAAAATAATTTCAGACCCAATGATCAAGATTACGATATTAACCCGGTAGAAGGAGCCAAAAGAGTGCTCTTACTCAAAAGCAACCCTTGTAATCCAACTGGTGTTGCGTTGTCTGCTGAACGATTAAAAAACCTTGTGAAAAGTTATAGTCAACAAGGTCGTGGGGCAATATTTGATGAAGCGTATGAGTTTTATAATGACCCTGAACCAATGAGCGCCCTTAATTACATAGATAATATTGACTCGACAGATATTTTTATTGTCGGTGCCGCCACCAAAGGACTTCAAGTCCCAGGCATGAGAGTTGGGTGGGTGATTGCTGCAGAGAGGCATATTGAGCTTTTTAGAAATTATTCATCGATTGGAATGGGGGGAATTTCTAGGCCATCGCAATTATATGTAACTAAGTTACTTGAAAAAGAACGAGTTACTCATGCGCGTAAAGCTGTTTGTAATTTTTATAAATCACAGCGTGATAAATATGAAGATGGTCTTAAATCTCTGGGCTTTAAACTGTTTACTGGTCACGGTGGTTTTTATCATTGGGGTTTATTGCCTAATGGACTTACTGCGGATGAGTTTAATGAAAGATTATTTAAGCATGATGCAGGAATATTACCAGGCTATTTATGTGATATGCAGAGAGAATCTGATGCCACTAGCCCACTAGATAGCTTTATACGTTTTTCATTTGGACCATTAGAAGCGAGTTCTTTCGATAATGATATGCAAATATTATCAGAATGCATCTAATCTGAAAGCCTGATGAATGGAGAAAATTTATAGCCAATTTTATAACTAATTTACCCAAAAAAATTGAGGATGCTGCTGTTCGTATCCATGATTATATAAGGGTAACGCCACTTGAGTACTCGCCGTATTACAGTCAAATTAGTGGTGCCGAGGTTTGGCTGAAGCTGGAAAATTTCCAAGTAACAGGATCATTTAAAGCCCGTGGTGCATTTAATAAAACTTTATGTTTAGATGATCATCAAAGGAGTGTCGGTTGTGTCACTGCTTCAAGTGGTAATCATGGGGCCGCATCAGCACATGCGATGAGGGAATTAGGAATAAATGGGCTTGTTTTTCTGCCAGAAAAGACATCAACTATCAAGGTTGAGGCTATTAAAAGAGCGGGCTGTGAGGTCCGTTTTTTCGGTAGAGATGGAGTGGATACTGAAAACTATGCGCGCCAATATGCTCTCGATAATAATCTAACTTTCTTGTCTCCCTATAATGATGAGGAGATCATTGCTGGACAGGGTACTTGCGGAAAAGAAATTGTCAATCACTTACAAGATTGTGATGCGGTCTTTGTTGCTGTTGGAGGAGGAGGCCTAATCTCTGGTATCGCTGGTTACATGAAATCTAAATTATCAAATATAGAAATTATTGGTTGTCAGCCAGAGGCATCTGCTGTGATGGCTCATTCTATTGAGTCTGGAAGGATTGTTGAAGTTAAAAGTGGTCCAACTTTATCTGATGGAACAGCTGGTGGAATTGAAAAGGATGCGATTACTTTTGATCTTTGTAAGCATCTAGTCGATTACTATGCATTGATATCTGAGCAAGAGATTATTGAAAATATACAAACATTTTTGGATACACATCGAATGTTAATTGAGGGTGCAGCTGGAGTAGCACTAGCAGGATTCCTAGCTAATAAAGAGAAATATGTGGGTAAAAAAGTAGTTGTGGTGGTTTGTGGTGGTAACATTGCTAGAAAAACACTAGCCTCAATAATTTAAGTTACCTTAATATTGGAATCACTATCGCGATTCTTTTCAGCTTTTGAAATCTCATTCTCAATGTGCTCTCGTTGCGTAATAGCATCATAGTGACTTAACCCGTTGTTTTTAACGAATTGATCAAGTGGTTTAATTATGATTTGATCATTTACACCAAAGAAAAGTACAGTACTGTATCGTTGCCATTCACGATTATTGACTCGATGTTTGGTTGCTTTTAGATGACCATTTGTCCAAATTTCAAGCATTTTTCCAATTATAACTACAATTTTTTTATTATCAGAAGAAGCTTCGAACCATGTATTATTTCTACTTAAAAGTTCCAATCCAGGTGCAGTCTGAGAGATCAGCGTGATGCACTCAAAGTCAGTGTGAGCCGATATTCCAACATCTTCTTTTGTCATTAATTTTTTGAGCATGGCTGGGTAGTGAAGTAAACGCATCGTACTCAGGTCTTGTGTATTACATCTGTCGGATAAAAAATTAGTTGGTAGCTCAAGACTTCTTGAGATTGCTTTTAGAGTGAGCATGCCGATGTTTGTATAATTATCCCATGTTGAACGGACATCTTTTTTGAAGTTATCAAGAGCAGGCCAGTAATTTCGATTATAATTTTTACTCTCTATTGCTTTTCTTGGTCTTCCGAAATCAAATGATTCGACATGAGCTGTTGTACCCTCTTCGTATGCAGGCTCCTGAAATATTGGCATCCAACCATAAGAATTATCTTTACCGGATACATTAATATCTTGTTTTATTCTGTGGTTATCATCATAGGAAAAGAAATTCTCCATATGCTTGTGGGTAAGATCTAAGTTTATTTTATTTTTTAGTGGGAGATTCTCAAGGCAAAAAAATCCAGGATTATGAGCGAATGATTTAATATCTTCAATTGCTTGCTCATAGTTAGATGAACTTTCCTGAAGATGATTAAAATCTATGGTAGGAATTTCATTTAGATGAATTTCACTCACTTGCGCCAGGTTCTCTTTGCAGCGTTTAGAGTGTTATTCATCAATAATGCAATTGTCATTGGGCCAACGCCCCCGGGCACTGGTGTAATTGCACTTGCATAATGGGCTGCCTCATCAAAATCAACATCACCGACTAGCTTTGGTTTAGCTTTTCCATTTTCTTCATTATCGACTCTATTAATACCCACATCTATAACTACTGCTCCAGGTTTAATCCATTCACCTTTAATCATTTCAGGTATACCTACAGCTGCAACAACGATATCTGAATTCTTCAGAACAGCTGGAAGATCCTTGGTTCTGCTGTGGCAAATTGTTATCGTGGCATTAGCTTGAAGTAAAAGATTTGCCATAGGTTTACCAACGATATTGGAGCGCCCAACTACAGTAGCCTGCATACCTGAAAGATCATTACCTAAATGATCTTCAATCATTAGCATACATCCAGCTGGAGTACATGGCACAAAAGCATTCTCAGTGTCGCCAGCTGCTAATTTACCGATATTCATATAATGAAATCCATCTACATCCTTTGTAGGCTCGATCGATTGAGTAATTAATTCCTCATTTAAATTTTTAGGAAGTGGAAGTTGAACTAAAATTCCATGGATAGAATCATCTTCGTTGAGTGAAGTAATTAGATCTAGAACTTCTTTTTCAGAAATTGATTTATCTAATGTATGTTGGACAGAATAAAAGCCACATTCTTCAGCGGTTCTTTTTTTGTTTCTAACATAAACTTGACTAGCCGGATCCTCACCAATGATAATAACTGCGAGTCCTGGAATAATACCATTCTCCATCAATTCGGCAGTTGAATTTTTGATTGCCAGTGTTAATTGCCGAGCTTTTTCTTTTCCGTCAATGAGTGCCGCTGATGACATTACATCTCCTTGGGGTTCAGATAGATATTTAATTAAATTGCAGGTTAGATTTAAATTTATTGTATTTAGTTGTTATTCTAGCGAAATAAATTTAATTTCTGAAGCTTTTCTGGCTTAGCGTAAATAATTAATAAAGAACTAATAGTCTTACTGGAAAAAAATTGACTGACAAATGGAAAAAAAGATGGCGAGAAAATCGAATTGGTTGGCATGAAGATCAAGGTAACTTAGCACTCAAGAAGTACTGGCACCCCCAAAATAAAAAATGCTCTGTATTGGTTCCATTTTGTGGTAAATCAAAAGACCTTCTTTGGTTAGCCAATCAAGGCCATGATGTTATTGGTGTTGAGGTATCAGAGATAGCCATAGATACCTTTTTTAACGAGAATAAATTGAATTATACCAAGAATATGAGTAATGATTTTATTTCATATAAGGCAAAGGAGGTACCCATAACTATTCATTGTGGGGATTATTTTGAATTTAATATGCCTGGTGTAGGTGCACTTTATGATAGAGGTTCCTTGGTAGCAGTTGAGCCTTCTATAAGACTTAAATATATAAAACATACAAAATCTTTATTACATAAAACAGCTTATCGTTTTATAATATCATTGGACTATAAAGAGGGGTATGTTCAGGGTCCTCCTTATTCCATAAAAATTTCTGAAATATTGAGTTTTTGGCCAGATCTAAAAGAAATCTGCTCGTATAATGATATTGAAAATAGCTCGCCAAAATTTAAAAAAAGTGGATTGAAGAAACTAACAGAATCAGTTTGGATAGCGTAATAAGGATAAATTAAATAATTAGAGGTGTAACTATGACAAAAGCAACAGCAAGACATATATTAGTCGAAACAGAGGAACAATGTTTATCTCTGAAAAATCAAATTCAAGAAGGTGCAGAATTTTCAAGTATAGCTAAAGAATTTTCTTCGTGTCCCTCCGGTAATCAGGGTGGGGAGTTGGGTGAGTTTGGCCCAGGTATGATGGTTCCAGAGTTCGATAAAGTCGTTTTTAGTGCTGAAGTAAATAAAGTTCAAGGTCCTGTTAAAACACAATTCGGCTATCATTTACTTGAAGTAACCAGCAGAACTGAATAAAAAAATAATCTATAAAAATCTAAATCCATATAATAAATAAGGTCCATCTTTTGAGAAATCTCCAGGGCATAATTGTTTTTTTAGTATTAATTGCAAACACTGTAATATGGTTTATCCCATTGATCTTTTTTGCAATAATCCGGGGCTTGATTCCAAGGACTTATTTACGTCAATTATTTACGAAATTATCCTCTGAAATGGCAACTTGCTGGATATCATGCAATGCATTTATTTTCTCCAAAATAAACAATACAAAGTGGGATATAAAAGGGCTTCAACAACTGAGTAAAAAAGATTGGTATTTGTTAGTAGTGAATCATCTTTCTTGGGTGGATATCATAGTATTGCAAACTATTTTTAATAGAAGAATTCCATTCCTGAAATTTTTTATTAAACGCGAATTGATCTGGATGCCCTTTTTAGGTTTAGCTTGGTGGGCAATGGATATGCCTTTTATGAAGCGTTATTCCAAAGCCTATCTTGAGAAATACCCAAATAAACGTGGTCAGGACTTTTTGGCTACAAAAAAAGCTTGTGATAAATTTAGAGACGTCCCAACTAGCGTTATTAATTTCGTTGAAGGCACAAGATTTACAAAAGAAAAGCAATCTGTTAGTGCATCACCTTATTCCAGCTTATTAAAACCACGTGCAGGAGGGATTGCTCTGGCTATAGATGCGATGGGTGATATGTTTGATAAGATTTTAGATGTGACTATAGTTTACCCTCAAGGTGTTATAAGTTTTTGGGATTTATTATGCGGTCGATTTTCTCAAGTCGGGGTTGAGGTTGAAAAGAGGGTTATTGAACAATGGATGATTAATAGCGACTATCAAAATAATTATAATGACAGGCAACGTTTTCATTTATGGTTATCTGAAATTTGGGAGCAAAAAGATAAAAAAATAAACATGATGATTGACCATTATAAAATGAACAGATCTGACAATTTTTCATAATGGTCGAATGGAGTGTATATATATTAAGATGCAATGACCGATCTCTATATACTGGAATATCAATCGATGTCCAGAGAAGAGTGATTGAGCACACATCAAGTAAAAAAGGTGCCAAATATTTAAAGGGTAAGGCTCCGTTGAGTTTAGTATTCTCTTCAGTTATCGGTGATAAAAGTCAGGCATTGAGGATAGAGCACCGTATTAAAAAACTAACAAAAGAGAACAAAGAATTCTTAATCCAAAATCCTAATTACATAAAAAAGTTAATAGCAGATTGTTAATACTTATTCTTGTTAAAAGGCAGATAATGACCTTGATGAATGGATAAGCCTATTTCAACTTCATATGCCAGGTAAAGATTTTCTTCAGTTATAACCTCAGATTTAGTGCCATCAGCTATAATTGTTCCTTTATTGAGGAGAATAACTCTATCAATGTCATCATTAATTTCATGCAAGTTATGCGTAACCAAAATGAAGTTATGGCCTCTGGATTTGAGTTTTTTCAGCAGTTTTAAATATTTAAAAGTACTCGGTAAATCCAAACCTGTGGTGGGCTCATCTAAAATAAGAGTTTGAGGATTATGCACCAGAGCTCGTGCAAGCAGAAATCTTCGTTGCTGACCTGCAGACATATTAGATAATGATTTATCAGCTAATTCTGAGAGATTAAGTAAAGCCATAACTCTCTTTGTATCTTTAAGATGCTGATCAGTAATCTTTGATTGCAATAACCCATGAACCCCAATGCTAGAAAAAAAACCTGATAAAATTACATCTATTCCTTTAGTCATAGGGGTGTAAGAGAGATATAAATCGTCCGAGACGCAGCCAAGCATTGATTTAAGTTGCCATATATTCCATGATGATTTTCCCAGAATTTTTAACCAAGAATTTTCTTTTGTAGCAGGGTATATTTCTCTATTTATAGCTTTTAATAAAGTAGTTTTACCAGATCCATTAGCTCCTAAAATTACGACTGATTCATTTTTTTTAATAACAAGATTTAAGTTCTTGAAAACTTGATATTGATTACGATATAGATCAACCCGATGAGCTTCAAAGAGAATATTTGAGGAATCTTTCATAAACTTTAAATAGAAATTCTCTTCCAATACCCTTTTTTGAAAACCGCAAAAGCCATTATAGTTAATATGACTTCTGCGATTAGTAGAGCGACAAATACGCCGTTCAATTCTAGTGAAGTGTCAGTCGAGAGCCAGTAAGCTAGGGGAAGTTGTATAACCCAGTAACATAAGAAGTTAATAATTGCTGGTGATTTTATATCGCCAGCACCATTAAGTGACTGGACAATGATCATTCCGATTGCTAAGGCAGGATAACCGATTGCGATAATTCTTAGGCAATTGATACCATAAAGAATTACTTCTGTATCACTACTCAATAAACTAATTATCTGACTGGCGAAGATAAATTGGAAAACGCCTATAACAATCATAAATATTAATCCATATCTCATTGTCAGTTGAACTGATCTTATTGCTCTTTGAGGTTGATTCGCACCCATATTTTGACCAACTAAGGTCGCCGCCGCATTACCTAAACCCCATACCGGCAACCATACAAATTCCATTAATCTCATGGCAATGGTATAAGCGGCAACGGGGGCAGTACCAAATAGAGCAATTATTTTGATCAAGACAAGCCAACTTGAAGTTGAAATAAGGAATTGACTTATTCCATAGATCGACGTTAATAATATTTTTTTAATACTTTGAATATTTATCACTAAGTCATTGACGCTCAATCGTAAACGATTATTGGCATTGAATATCTTATAAGCTAAATAGAAAACACCAAAAGATCTGCCTATAGTTGTGGCAATAGCAGCACCGGTTACTCCAAGTTCAGGAAATGGGCCTAATCCAAATATAAGACAAGGATCGAGTATAATATTCATAGCATTTGAGAGGGCTAAAGCTTTAAAGGCGATAGAGGCATCACCGGCACCTCGAAATGCCGCATTTAACAAGAAAAGATACATGATACTTGCAGATCCACCAAATACGATAGCAGTATAATTGGTACCAATACTTATCACGTTACTGCTGGCACCTAGTAATTTTAGTAAATCTGCAGCAAAAGAATAGCCAATCAAGCCCACAATTATTGAAATGACACCTGCAATCCAAATTATTTGCCCAGTAACCTCAGCAGCTTCTTTTGGTTTGTTGGCTCCAATTCTTCTTGAAACCATTGCGGTAACAGTAACGCCAAGTCCCATGCAGACCGCATAAACTACAGTTATTAATGCCTCTGTTATTCCAACTGCGGCAACCGCATCAGTACCCAAAAAAGAAACGAAAGTAATGTCAACCACGGCAAAGATGGCCTCCATAGATAGTTCTATCATCATGGGAATTGCCAGAAGAGGCAGTGCAATTTTTAGTGATGCTTTAGTAAAATCTTCCTCATTATCCCTTAATGAGTGAATTAAAATCGATAGCCATCTTGGATATCGATTATTAAATTTATCTTCTATATCACTCATTATTACGGGTAATGTTTTTTTCTGGGGAATATTTATTATAAAGGTTAGTAATTTATGATCTAACGAAGTAGAATTTTTTGCAAGATGATGGCCAAATTATGGAACTTTTTGGCTAGGATTATAAATCATATTAGATTATTTTATGTAATGAAATGAGCCTTGAAATTATGAAAGAGACTGGAATATGAAAAAAAAACAAGGAATCTTTTTTTTAACACTTAGCTTATATTTGTTGTCAATCAAACTCACTACCTTGTCCGCGAATGAGGACACTAAAATATTACCCCAGAAAACTCGAGCTATTCTGAGTCTCAGGAATCTGCCTGTTGAATCATTAAGTGTTCATGTGGTCGATATAGATAGTAATGATGTTATCTTATCTTGGAATGCGATGACTCCGAAAAATCCTGCTTCAGTCATGAAAATTTTAACTACTGCTGTAGCACTGGATGAGCTTGGCCCAACTTATCAATGGCATACTGATTTTTATTACACAGGTACTCTTGAAAATGAAATATTGGATGGGGATCTCATAATGAAAGGATTTGGTGATCCATACCTAACTGCTGAAAAAATTTGGATAATGTTAAAAAGTCTTCGTAGGAAGGGGATTAGGAGTATTACTGGTGATTTATTGTTGGATGATAGTTATTTCTCCCTCCCAAATTATCTGCCTGGTGCATTCGATAACGAGCCTATAAGAACTTATAACGTGGGCCCTAATGCTCTGATGTTTAATCTTAAGACTATAAAATTTCATGTAGAAGCAGATATGAAAAATAATATGGTTAAAATTTTCGAGGATCCAAAACTTGAAAATTTAAATATTGTAAATAAATTAATTCCGATAGATGGAGATTGTGATGGATTTCAGCGTGGTATCAAAATGGTACCAAATAAGACATTCAACCAACTATCATTTATGGGTACTTTTCCTGATAGCTGTAGAGATTTTAGTTTTTATCGATCTATGTTATCTCATAATGAATATACTTTTGCCTTGTTTAAGAGTATTTGGCATCAATTAGGGGGAGAATTATTAGGTGACTGGCGAAATATTATATTTGAACCATTGGATGAGCCTTTTTTCTCTTATGATTCTGAAACTTTATCCAATGTTATTGGGAGTATTAATAAACACAGTAACAATGTGATGACAAGGAATTTACTTTTGACATTAGCTGCTGAGAAATATCCACTTCCTGCAACACAGAAAAAAGGTCGTATGGTTATTGAAGAATGGTTGAATAATAAAGGGTTGAATAGAATTGGTTTTGATTATGATAATGGAGCTGGCTTATCTCGCCAATCAAGATTAACAGCAGAACAAGTGACTGAACTTCTTTTAGAAACATATAAAAGTCCTTTTATGCCAGAATTTATGGCTTCACTTTCATTATCTGGCCTAGACGGGACCATGTTTGAGCGCTTTTCAGATGATGAGATTACGGGCAAGTTGCATGTTAAGACAGGTATGATTGACCATGTTAGTTCAATGGCTGGTTACTTGTATTCAAAAAATGGTAAGCGATATGCTTTTTCCATTATTCAAAATTATCATGATATTCATAGAGGTTATGGTGAAGAAGTGCAGGAAACTCTTGTGCGATGGCTTTATAACTACTAGAAAATTTGATTAAAAAATTGATTCTATAACACCCAGTGCTATTAAATGGCCAAGCTCTTCACATTTCACCAAAGACCCTGATGTTAATGGACCTGCAACAATAATAGGATTATGTATTTCCTTTAATGCAAGACCCGATAGAATTTTTTCAATGCTATTTTTTGCTCCTAGACCATCATTACCAGCTTTTATGTATATTGCATAAGGCAGACCATTAATCTTCTCGAGGCATTCATTATAAACGTTGTCAAAAAAGAATTTCAGTGCGCCACTCATGTAACCAAAATTTTCAGGTGTACCAAATATGACAGCATCAGCCCAAAACAAGTCTTTTGCAGTGGCTTTCAAGGCAGAGAGGGAACGAATACTGATATCAGTTTTTCTTGCACCAGAGATGATAGCAGTCGTCATTTTCTCTGTATCCCCCGATTGTGAGTGATGGATGATTAAAAGATGTTTATGTGTATTCATTATAAAATAATAACACTTATCTTTTTTCACATTGCATTGATTAAAGAATTAAATAACTATTACTGGATAAATGAATACTCATAAACAAATTAGTCGAATAATTAATAGATTGCCCACAGAGTTACAAGGGCAGGTGATTATATGGTTTCAGCGTTTACAAGAAAAATATCCCTCCATGACCATAAATGATCTAAAAAAGAAGGATGATCTTATTGCGGTAATAAAATTAGTGGCCTGTAGTGAATTTGTTTCAGATATCCTCATCAAGCATTGGGAATATTATATTGATAACATTAATCAACAAATCTTTTCTAAGTCACTCAATCCAGAACAACTATCTTACCTATTCTCTAAGCTAAAAAAGAAAGATATTACAGAAAAGACTTTTCTTCAGGAAATTAGAAAAATTAGAAATCAGTGCCTTATTCATATCCTCTGGAGAGATGTGGTGAACTCCTGTGAATTAGATGAAACATTGACTAATTTAACTCTTCTTGCTGAATATTCGATTAAATTTGCTGCTCAATATGCTACAGATATGCATGAATCAGTTTATGGCTCTATTTCTCATGAGGGCAGAAAAATAGCAATTAATATATTAGCTATGGGTAAGCTAGGAGGATCAGAATTAAACTTCTCATCAGATGTGGATTTAATTTTCTTGTATCCTGAGAATGGATATAGCAATGGGAAAAATAGCTTAACTGCGCAGGACTATTTCTCACTCTTAGCTAGAAAAATTGTATATTTATTGAATGAAAATACCAGTGAAGGCTTTGTTTATCGTGTAGATACTCGATTAAGACCATTTGGTGAAAGTGGAAGTCTGGTCATCTCTTATGAGGCTTTTGAGAACTATTTGTTAAAGCATGGTAGAGATTGGGAGAGATATGCTTATGTCAAGGCACGACTAATTTATTATGGAGAGCAAGAAAATGAGGAAAATAAAGCTATCTATTCTATGGTGATGCCATTTGTTTTTCGTAAATATTTAGATTATGGAATATTAGAGTCACTACGGGGATTAAAATTTATCATTGAAAGTGAAGTTGCTAAGAAAAATTTAGTTGAGGATATAAAATTAGGACCAGGAGGGATAAGAGAAATAGAGTTTATTGTGCAGTCAATACAATTAATTAGAGGAGGTAATAGCCTTTTATTAAGACAACCACAGTTAAAACATTCATTAAATCAGGCTATTAAAGAACATGACCTGGGAGACAAAATTGGACGACAGTTGTATATCGCATATTGTTTCTTAAGGAAACTGGAAAATTATATTCAATGTATAAGAGATCAGCAAACTCATAAATTACCAAATAATATAATAGATAAAACTCGCTTGATGATCATGATGGGGTATAAAAAATGGGATCATTTGATGATTGATCATGAGAAATATAAAAATTTTGTTACTAAACAATTTTCTGAATTAATATTTCGACAAGAAGATAATGATTTAGGTGAATTGACTCAAAAATTTAGATATTTGTTACGACAAAATGCTTCCCAGGTAGAATGGAACGAAATCTTGTCTAATCTAAATCAAGATCTTCCGAAAGAATTTGCTGAGATATTGTTTACTTTCTTATGTTATCTCAATCGACAAAAGATCGATAAGATCACCTATCAGCGTTTTGAACAACTTATTCCGAATATATTATTAAATCTGGTAAAAACGGATAAGCCAGTGGTCACTCTGGAGCGTCTAATATCAATTTTCTACCAAATATTAAGAAGAAGTGCATATATTGCTTTTCTTAACGAAAATTCGGTAGCTATGATCCGTCTTATTGAATTATGTGAAAAGAGTTCGTATTTAACTGAAATGATAGCTAGAACTCCACTCTTATTGGATGAGATGCTGAACCCATCTGATCAGAATCTAGAAAAACTGAATGAGCAGTTATCTCAAAATCTTTTTATTAATTCTCAGATAAATATTGAGAATCAGGCCAATGAAATAAGTCTTATTCAGCGAAATGCAATATTTAATATTGCCATTAAAGATCTTGATGGGAATATTCCAATAATGAAGGTCAGCGATAAGTTGACACAAATTGCAGAATTAACTATTAACAGTATTCTGAAATCTGTATACCAAGAGTTTATTTTAAAATATGGAGAACCAGAATACATTTTGAATGGAGTAAAAAAGAAAGCTAATTTTGGGATTGTTGCATATGGTAAATTAGGAGGGTTGGAGCTCTCCTATGGTTCTGATCTTGATTTAGTTTTTTTGCATGATTCAGAGGGAGAAGATCAATTTACAAATGGTAAATCATCAATTGATAATGATATTTTCTTCTCAAGATTATCTCAGAAACTTATTTTATTACTAACAACACAAACAAATACTGGTGCACTTTATAATATTGACACCAGATTGAGACCGAGTGGTAACTCAGGATTATTAATAAGTAGTATTAAAGCTTTTGATAATTACCAAAGAGATAAAGCCTGGGTCTGGGAGCATCAGGCGTTATTGAGATCAAGGATCGTAGCTGGAAGCACGGAAATTATCGAGACTTATAATAAAATAAGGCGAGAGGTTTTAATGTATTCAATAGACCACGCAAACCTCAAGAATGAAGTATTAAAAATGAGAATAAGAATGCGAGGACAACTTGATAAATCTAATGATGATACTTTTGATTTGAAAAATGGTGTGGGCGGTATTGGTGATATTGAATTTTTGGTGCAATATTTGGTTTTATTGTATGCTCGTCGAGAGTCAGGATTGATATTTTTTACCGATAACATCAGACAGCTAGACGCTCTGTCAGTTGCAAGCATAATTACTTCCGAGCAAAAAAATAAACTTCAGGAAATTTATAAAAATTTTCGTAGGAAAATACATCTATTAAATCTCAATGGAAAATCAAATATAATTCATAAAAAAGATTTCCATTCTGAGAGAGAAGTAGTGATAAATATATGGAATGATTATTTTAATAAATAATAATAAATTAAATATGCATGCTTGATATAATTTCAAAAATAATTCATAAATTGGAAATCTGAATGAAAACTAGGAAAGGTAATGTGAATGAAAATATGGAACAAGCAAATGCAAAAGTTCGGTACGAGGTGGATATAAAAAATACTCCTCTTTCATGCCCGATGCCTGAAATGTATTTATGGAATTCACACCCAAAAGTTTTCTTACCAATCGAAGAAACAGGTGAAGCGAAGTGTCCTTATTGTGGTGCAGAATTTTATTTAAAAAATAAGAGTTGAATATATGTATATAGTCACAGGAGGAGCTGGATTTATTGGAAGCAATTTATTAAGCATGCTCAAAATGTCAACACAAGAAAATATTCTAGTTGTTGATAATTTAGAGGATGGTACAAAATTTTCCAATATTGTAGAAGCTTCGATATCAGATTATATGGATCAAGATGAATTTCTTTATCAGGTTCAGACTGATAGCCAATTTTTATCAAAAGTAAAGTGTGTATTTCATCTGGGAGCTTGTTCAGATACAACTGAATGGGACGGACGATACATGATGAGAAATAACTTCACCTATTCCAAAATCTTATTAGAGGCTTGTTTGGAAAAAAATATCCGATTTATTTATGCCTCCTCCGCTGCAGTATATGGCTCGTCATTGAACTTCAGAGAAGATGTAAAAAATGAGAACCCATTGAATATCTATGGATATTCAAAATTACTATTTGATCAATATGTGAGGAATATCAAGCTCAACAATAAACAGCAAGTTGTGGGACTTCGTTATTTTAATGTCTATGGACCAAAGGAAAAACATAAAGGCAATATGGCTAGTGTTGCCCACCATTTTAATCAACAAATAATTAATCATGAAACTGCAAATCTTTTTAAAGGCTCTCATGGATATGGCGATGGTGAACAAATGCGAGACTTTATATATGTTGAAGATGTTTGCAAAGTGAACTTATGGTTTTCGCAACACTCAAATATTTCTGGAATATATAATTTAGGAACAGGGAGGCCAAATTCATTCAATTCTGTAGCTGGAGCCATAATTGACTGGCATGGAAAGGGGAAAATAAATTATATTGATTTTCCTGACAATTTAAGTGATGCCTATCAGAGTTATACTTCAGCAGATCTCGAGCAATTTCGCAAAACCGGTTGTGATATCGATTTCCTTGATATAAAAGAGGGTATTAATCAGTATTTAACTGAAGTTTCTGGATAGTTAAGTGAATAATAATAAGTTACTAGTTATTGGCCCATCATGGGTGGGTGATATGGTAATGGCACAAGCATTGTTTAAAATGATAATTGAACAGATGCCAAGTGCACAGATTGACGTGATAGCTCCTTCTTGGTGCTTAGATGTGACTAAGCGAATGCCAGAAATTAATAAAGGTATCATCTCTCCAGTTAAGCACGGAGAATTGGGTATCATGAAAAGGTTTCAATTGGCTGAGTGGCTTAGACCTAATAAATATGATCAAGCAATAATACTTCCAAGAAGTTGGAAGTCAGCTTTGATTCCATGGTTTGCTGGAATACCAAGAAGGACAGGGTATAGAGGTGAAGTCCGCTATTTACTTATTAATGATATGCGTTCATATAGTGCTAGTATATTAGGTCAAACAGTGAGGAAGTATGTTGCACTAGGGGCATTGCATAATAAAATATCTGATATAAATTATCCTTCATTATCAGTATCTGCAGAAAATCAAAAGAAGTTAATAAAATATTTAGGTATGGAGAAAAATAAGCCTACACTAGCGATTATGCCGGGTGCTGAATATGGCCCAGCAAAAAGATGGCCAGCAAATTATTTTTCTAAAATAGTATGTCATTACTTATCATCCGATTGGAATGTGATTATTTTGGGTTCAAAAAAAGATCGCAAGATTGCCGTAAACATAAAAAATACAATGAAGGATACATCAACTAAGAATTTACATGATATTACTGGAAAGACCTCACTTGAAGATGTTATTGATATACTCGCTTTTTCAGATATCGCACTTACTAATGATTCAGGATTAATGCATATTGCAGCTGCTGTAGAGACCCCTTTGTTAGCTTTATATGGACCAACTAGTCCAGATCTTACGCCTCCTTTAAGTACTAAAGCAAAGGTATTGAGAAAAAATGTTGGGTATGATTCTAAGCGGATTGGGACAGGTAGAGAAGGGTATCATCCAAGTTTGCTTGATTTGACTCCCGATGAGGTATTACATGATCTGCATAAACTTATTGAGTTGTATGTAGAATCTTAGTTAAATTATATTAATAAATAGTGCTAAAAGTACCAAAAATGTAGCTAAATGTGTTCATTTTCGAAAAAAAAATTCAATATTTTTCCAAATATTCCATCATTATTCAGTAAAATCTGTAAAAAGTTGTTAAATATCGATAAAATCGATTAAAATCTATGAAATAGAGTTTTTTCTAAAATTTTTAAAAAACTGATTGATTTTATCTTTGACCATTTCAACCTTTATTAATTCCATAACTTTAGGGCTTCTGACGCGTTCACCCCATTTAATAGACTTACTTAGATACTTTCTTACTGCCTCGGGATAGCAATTCACGGTAAGTTTACGACTATTATAAGGTCCAGTTCTGGCCGGATTTGAAGATGCATAGAGGCCAATAACACAAGTATTAAATGCTGTTGCGATATGTGCTGGCCCTGAGTCAGGACAGATGACTAAATCTGCTTTATCAATAATCGCACATAATTGTTTTAGTGAAGTCTTACCAATCAAATTTATGATATTACTGTTTTCAGTCAAACGCTTACCATAGAGTTTCTCATTTTTTGAACCCCCTCCCGTAAGAATAACTTTGCAATCATATTTTTCAATTAGAAATTTTATGATTATTTGGAAATTCTCTACACTCCAGTTTCTATAGTTCAGATATCTGTCACTACTACAAGGACTAATTATCACAGTAGGTGCCTTGTCATAAGAATAGTTTTCTGCAAACGATAAACTTTCTTCACTAAGAGGTATATCCCAACGTTTTGTGTGTGTAGTCATTCCTAATGGTTGAATGAAATCTAACATAGTGTCTAAAACATGCTTACCTGCAGTATGAATTTTCTTATTTGATAAGAGCCATTGAAGATCTCTAGCACGTTGGAAATCATATCCAATTCGAGAGGAACTTTTGATCATCAAAGAGATAATATTGGCTCTCAATGAAGCATGCATAAGGAGAGCCACATCAAATTTTCGTGAGGAGAGTTGTTGGTAAATTTTCTTATAAGATGAGAAATTATTACTTTTATCGAAAACAATAAATTCAATATCATCTATATCTTCAACTAAAGAGGATTCAACTTTGCCAATAATCCATGTAATCTTAGTATTTGGAGAATGTGATTGTATTGCTCTAACAACAGCTAAAGTATTGCATACGTCACCAATGGCAGATAAACGAATTATACAGATACTCCTGATAGCTTCTGGATTTTTCATAGCTGCGTTACATTTGGAGAAGTAATTTTGACTGAAATCATTCGTAAAACTCCTAATGGGGCAATTCTCTATGATAACTCAATCATAGATGATGTTACTGACGATTTATTTGTACCTGAATCATGGCAAGAAGTAAATTTAATGCCATCAGAGATGGGTGGACGTGGAGCAATATACATTTTAAAGGACCACCAGAAGAGTTTTGTTTTGAGACATTTTCTTCGCGGCGGATTGATTAAGAATATCTCTAGTGATTTGTATATTTGGTTGGGTGAGAATCAGACTCGATCTTTTAATGAGTGGAGAGTTAATAAGAAACTATTAGAATTTGATTTACCTGTCCCTATTCCAATAGCAGCTCAATATATTAAACAAGGATTATTTTATAAAGCAAAAATTATTACTCAAGAGATTCCTGCGATTAAACCTCTTTCATTTTATATAACTTCAGGGGATATTTCTGATGACTTCTGGTTTAAAATTGGTAAACACATTAAGAGGTTCCATAAAGTTGGTCTTTATCATGCCGATTTAAATGCTCAAAATATTCATATTGATAGCGAGCAAAAAATATGGCTCTTGGATTTTGATAAATCTAGATTTTTAAAACCAGGTCGATGGTGCGAGGATAATTTAAAACGCCTAGAGCGATCTTTAAATAAGGTTTTAATCAAGAATACAGGAACTCACATGAAACAGTCCGATTGGGATGCGCTAAAAAAAGGCTATTCCCACAATTTTAAATCGTCATAATAATTTTGATAACTTTGAGGAAGATTTTTATATTTTCGATGCATCCAATAATATTGTTCTGGGCAGAGACGAATTTGCTCTTCTAGGATCTCTATATACTTTTCTGTGTCTTTTGAGGGGTCATCGGACGGAAAGTCTTTCATTAGAGGCTTGAAGGTCAAAACATAACCTCCTTCTGGCAATCGTCTCGGAAAGAAAGGTAATATTACTGCATTTCCAAGCCTGGCAATTGTGCTAGTGGCGATATTAGTCATTGCTGGCGTATTGAAAAAAGGTAAAATTTCTGAATTTTTTCGATTATAACTTTGATCGGGAGCATACCAGACAATACCTCCTTTCTTGAGACGACGAATCATACTTTTTATGTCTCTTTTTTCGATAGCATTTGCAGCATAACGTTCTCTTGTAGAGCGTAAAATTTCCGTGATAAAAGGATTACGATTTTTTCTATAAACCACATCAAAATCAGGAAAACCATAACTTAGGATGCGACCGCTTATCTCTAATGAGGTAAAATGAGCACTCAGCATTATTATTCCTTGTTTAGTGTCTAAAGCTTCTTGAATATGTTCTGTACCTTCCCAAGTTGAGAATTCTTGTAACATCTTTTTTGATGGCCACCTGCTTAATCCCATTTCAATAAGGGAGGCGCCCATCGCCTCAAAATGCTCTAGAGCTAGCTGATTTCTCTCATTGATGGATAATTCTGGAAAAGCTAATGCGAGATTACGGCGAGTAATTGCCCTTCTTTTTGGTAATAACTTATGTCCCAGGCGGCCCAATAACTTGCCATTCATTATTTGTTTTTTGTATGACAAATTACTGTTTATTTTGAGCACGAATAAGACGAACCATATAGGCCAATCTGATGGACTTAGGTACCGAAAAATTGATTTACGTGTTTTTTGTTTCATACTACTGAATATCTCAAGATGCTATTGAATTATATAAATTAAGTATAGCAATTGATGGGAAAATTTTAGCAATACTTCTTCTGTCAGGTTTATTCTATCATTGGTAAAATGTTTTGGATGTATTACATGTATCAAGTATAAGAAATAAACAATCCGCCCTTGAAAATATGAGTATTGCCACAATTCATAAATAATATTTTATAAATGAACTAAAATACTATTTTTCGTTCTGAGGAGAAAGGCATAGTGAGTGATAAGAAGAATAAAGAAACTTTAGGTTTTCAAACTGAAGTTAAGCAATTATTGCATTTAATGATTCATTCTTTATATAGTAATAAAGAGATATTTTTAAGAGAATTAATTTCAAATGCCTCAGATGCTGCAGATAAATTAAGATTTGAAGCTCTAGCTAAGGTTGAGTTATTGGAAGATCAGCCAGACCTTAAGGTTAGTATCTCATGTAATCTTAAGAAAAAGACCGTCTCTATTACAGATAATGGTATTGGCATGTCACGAAAAGAATTAGTTGCGAATCTTGGCACCATAGCAAAATCAGGTACGGCTGAATTTCTAAGTAAACGCACTGGAGATGAAAAGAAAGATGCGCAATTAATAGGCCAGTTTGGAGTGGGTTTCTACTCTGCATTCATAGTGGCTGACAAAGTGACTGTGGAAACACGAAGAGCAGGAAAAAAGAGTTCAACAGCTCATCGGTGGGAGTCAAAAGGTGAAGGTAAGTTCACCGTTGAGAGTATTGATCGTCCTGAGAGAGGCACCACTATTACACTTCATTTAAAAACAGCGGAAACAGAGTTTTCGGAGAAATTAAGATTAGAAAACCTGATTAGAAAATATTCTGATCACATCGCTTTTCCAGTGGAGTTAATTGATGAAGTAAATAAGGATGATGAGGCAAAAGTTATTAATTCAGCTACTGCTCTCTGGAATAGACCTAGGAACAAGGTGAGTGACGAGGAATATAAAGAGTTTTATAAGCATATAGCACATGATTTTTCTGATCCGCTTCAGTGGAGTCATAATAGAGTTGAGGGTAAGCGGGAATATACAAGTCTTTTGTATATTCCATCAAAAGCACCCTATGATTTATGGAATCGTGAAGCACCAAAAGGTCTGAAATTATATGTAAAAAGAGTTTTTATAATGGATGAAGCTGAACAGTTTTTGCCACTGTATTTGCGCTTTGTTAAGGGTGTAATTGATTCATCAGATCTTCCATTAAACGTCTCACGAGAGTTGTTGCAGAAGAATCCAGAAATTGATGCTATAAAAGCTGCACTAACCAAACGTGTATTGGATGTTATCTCCAAATTAGCCGCTAAAGAAGAAAATGAAGATAAAGATGTTTATGTTAATTTGTGGAAAGAATTTGGTCAGGTTATCAAAGAGGGCTTTGTAGAAGAACCAAAAAATAGCGATAAGCTCATTAAACTCTTGCGATTTTCTTCTACACTTGCCAAATCTGAAGTTCAGGATAGATCAGTTTCTGATTACATAAAAAATTCAGCTAAAGATCAAGACAAAATCTATTATCTATTAGCGGAAAATTATGCGGCTGCTAAATCAAATCCTCACCTAGAGCAACTAGAAAAAAAGGGTATAGAGGTCCTGTTCTTCACAGATCGAATTGATCCATGGGTGGTGGAGCATTTGCCAGAATATGAAGGAAAAGTATTTCAGGATGTAGGTCGCGGTAATATAGATCTCTCTGATGATGAGAATAAATTAGATCAGGATACTATTAATAGTCGGCATGATGAGCTAATTAATAAGATGAATACCATATTAGAAGGGCGTATTGAAAAAATTAATGTTAGTCAGCGTCTAGTTGAATCAGCAGCTTGTGTGGTTGCTAGTGAGCAGGATATTCCGCCACAAATGAGACGTATGATGGAAGCTTCTGGGCAACAGTTGCCTGAAGCCAAGCCTATACTTGAAATTAATCCAAAGCATGCTTTAATTCAAAAACTGTCAGTAACTAAAGGTGATCAATTTAATTCTTTATCCAATATAATTTTAGATCATGCTTTGATTGCAGATGGAGAGCAACTTCAAAATCCTGCTGATTATGTGAAACGTATAAATAATTTATTGCTTGGAGCTACAAATAAATCAAATAAGACTACTGCAAAGAAAAAAACGTCTAAGAAAAAAATCTCCAAGAAGAAAACTACAGCTAAATAATAAAAATAAATAGATTAATTAATTGAGATTGTAAAATGCCAAAAAATGACCTAAGAAATAAACTAACTGATGAACAGTATTTTATTACCCAAAAAAAAGGGACAGAGATGCCTTTTACTGGTCAACTTCTAAAAGAAAAAAGGAATGGTATCTATATTTGTGTATGTTGCGAGAGTGAATTATTTTCTTCTGACCATAAATTTGACTCTGGTACCGGATGGCCAAGTTTTTTTCTGGTTTTGGCAAAGGATCGTATAAAAACAGTTAAAGATGAAAATCATAGAAGAGCTGATGGGACATATTCAGGCCTCGAAGTTGTCTGTAGTGAGTGCGATTCTCATTTGGGCCATGTATTTGAAGATGGGCCCCAGCCGTCAGGATTAAGATATTGTATTAATTCAGCTTCCTTGAATTTTAGTATTAAAGAAACTGAAAAATAATTCATATGCAACTTGTGCAGCCTTTTTATTCGAAAAAATTATTTCGTTTTTTTCTCTGAGAGATTTTTTTGTAATAGAATTTCAGCTTGTCCCATCCAATCTTCACGATATATCTGACTTCTGAGACCCTTTATGTCTCTCGCAATAGTTTCAATCTCTAAATCGGTCATAGATGCAATCTGGTTAAAACGAAAAATATCAAACTGATTTAAGGTCTTCTCTATTGATGGTCCAATACCTCGAATCTTTTGTAAATTATCTCTAGATCTATAGTTATTAAGATTTATTACTGTTTTTGTTTTATCCGCTGAATTCATAACCTCACTAAGGGCAATGATACGTTTTGCTTCACGTAACTCATTTTCCAGATTTTTATATTTTAATGATAGATTTTTATAACGATCTATCAGAGGCGGGACTCTTTGTTTCCATTGATTTAATTCTTTTGATAAAATTTTTAATTGTTTATCTGCTGCTGAGCTAGGGTGTTGATGATTTCTCGCTAAAGTATCTTTTTTCTTATTGAGCTTCTTTTTTATTTTGATTTTAGTTGATAACACTCTTAGTTGATTATTTAAAAAGGCATAATTACGATTAATCTTTTTTAGGTGTCGATTTTTCTGTTTTAGTTTTAGTTGTGATTTCAAAAGTAAGATAAGAACAGTTAGCAAACAACCTGTAAGTACATATATAAATGATATTGAATTAAGATAAATAAAATTTATAAGATTCATATTATGACTATATAGACGAAAAGATAATCTCACAAATTAAAATGATTTTTAGTTCAAAATAAAATTATGATAAAAGGTGCTTAAAAATGAGCGGCATGATGTTAACTGAAAATATACTTATCGACGGTCCAGCGGGTCACATTGAGGCAACTTTAGAGAAATATCCAAAACTAGAACCACGTGGTGTCATTATAATTTGTCACCCTCATCCACTATATGGCGGCAACATGCAGAATAAAGTGGTCCATACAATAGCAAGAGCTTGTTTGAATAAAAAAATAATGGTTATAAGATTTAATTTTAGGGGAGTAGGATCGAGTCAGGGTTGCTTTGATGAGGGTATTGGTGAATATGATGATTTGATTTGTGTGATAAATTATATTCAGAATCAATATCCAAGAATTCCTATTTGGTTGGGTGGTTTTTCATTTGGCGGTGGTATCGCGATAAGAGTAGCTAGTGTTATTAAGTTAAAAGCATTAATTACAATTGCGCCATCAGTATTTAAGAGTAATTTTCTAATAAAGGATGAGCCGATATGCCCCTGGTTAATAATTCATGGCAATAAGGATGAGCTCATTAAGGTTCAGGATTTGATAGATTGGCATAAAAAACTTGAAGTTATACCTAAGATTGTAATTGTTGATGAAGCAACACATTTTTTTCATGGTTGTTTGGTTGTTTTGAGGGCAGAAATCGAAACATTCATTGAGCAGAATATTTAGATCATATCTTTTAGACGTTTTAATGCTGCTACTTTAATTACTTTAGTAGCGGGCTTGGCTTTGATGATCATAGCTTTACCATTGAATGGATTTGTTCCTTTCCTCGCCTTTGTAGCTGCTTTTTTCATAACTTTTATTTTAACTAGGCCCGGCAGAGTGAAGATCCCGGGGGCTTTTCTACCAGAAAGATTTTTTTTTATTATATTGGCTAGCGAATCAAATACAGCAGCGATATCTTTTTTTGTTAAACCAGTTTCATTTGCGATCTGGCTAAAAATTGACGATTTTGTCAATTGTTTTGGAATAATTTTTATTGAATTATTAACTTTAGCCATTGATAAAAACCTTCATCTATTTGGTTACTCAAATTAAAAACTAATCATAGAATACCAAAATTTATATTTAAAAATATAAGAAATTTAGCAGGTGAGCAACTAATTGAATTTACTCAAAATAATATTTCTTACGATATTCAATTTTTCCATTGCTTTGTCCTTGGACTGAAATTGAAACTGAATAAAGTAAAGTCTCTTGATTCGATATCGGAGAAATAAAGCTATTAGAAATTGCACCATTTTCTTTAATGGTATACTTATCAATTTTCTTACTTTGTCCAATTAAATTCTTCACTCGAATCTCTATTATGCCATCAATAGATTTCCAATCTGAATTTCTTAATATAGAGATATTCAACATAGCCAGATTTTCTTTTCTTTCCAGGCTATATTTTTTTGCCATTTCGTCTGAGAGATCGCTTGTTTTATTGGTACTGAGGTATGCGGTATAGTCATCACCTATTGCAAAACTACTGTCAAGCGCGATCTCTGCTTCTGGTATTTTTTCCATTCCTCCTCCACATGCAAATAAAGAAAGAACTGTTACATATGTGAGTATTTTTTTTGATATTGCAATCATGAATAGCAGCTTTTGAGGATTGAAGATAAATTATATAAGCAAAGGAGACGTATTCCGTAGAAAAATAATAATTGCCTGAATAGCAATTATGGCGAATATTGGAGATAAATCCATACCACCCATTGGTTGAAAAAACTTTCTATAAGGTCTTAGAATCGGTTCCGCGATATTTTCGCTCAAATTCTTTATTGGGCTTGATGATATTGGAGCAATCCAGCTAAATATTATATGAATAATGATCGCAAAAAAGAATAGATCGGCACTTGTTAAACATAGCTTGAAAAAGGTACTTATCAGAACAGTGATTAAACTGATATTCTGTTGTTTTATAAGAAGAAGTAATTGTATGAGTGAGTATTGTAAAAAAAAAGTTACTAATAAGGTGGCAATATCTAATCTACCAATTGAGGGAATGAATCTTCGTGCTGTATTTGTAATAGGTGAAGTAAATTTGTTGATACTTTGTGAGATAGGATTTCGAAAATCCGCACGAAATAAAGGTAACCAAAATCTTAATACGAAGATAAATAGAGCAAGATCACCTATTGTTTTAGTTAAAAAATATATCGCAGGCGTCATTTTAATTTAATCCAATCTAATATAGCTTAGCCATATATAAGTAGTTAATGATCTCATATTAGCGAGGTCTTAATTTATATGTTTCTTGTAGGTTCAATATATCATCGTGCACCAAAAAGTGCAGTGCCTATCCTAATGATTGTTGCACCTTCCTGAATTGCCGCCATATAGTCATTGGTCATTCCCATTGACAGGGTGTCAATATCACATGCACCATGATTAATTGATTTTTTCAGTCTAGAAAGCTCAGCAAATGACCTCCTTTGATCGTTATGCTCTTTTTTTACAATCGGGATACACATCAGACCCCGTAACTTTAATTTTGGCAATTCTCTGATGGCGTCACAGATGGGTTTTAATTCCTCAATATAAACTCCTGATTTTGCATCTTCACAGTCTATATTTACCTGAACACAGATATTTAGATCTTTTGCAGTTTCTGGACGTTGCTTACTCAATCTCTCAGCTACTTTTAATCGATCAACTGTATGCACCCAATCGAAATTTTCAGCAATGATGCGAGTTTTGTTACTTTGAACATGCCCAATAAAATGCCAGCATAATTCTTTTGATCTGAGCGCATGAATCTTTTCAACCCCTTCTTGAACAAAATTCTCACCAAAATGCTTTTGACCTAAAGATTGAGCTATTTTTATTAATTCAATAGAGTGTTTCTTGCTGACAGCCAACAAAGAAACTGATCCAGGTTTGCGATTGTATTTCTTCTCAGCATTTATAATTTGCTTATTAAGCGTTGACAGATTGTGTTTTATTTTTTCCATGATACTGTCAGTTAGAATACATCATTAGCGTTAAATACCGGACCATCGACACAAACTCTTTTCATTGCAATACCGTCTCTAGTTTTTATTGGGATGGTACAGCCAGCACAACCTCCAATCGCACATGCCATATATTCCTCTATAGAAATTTGGCAGGGCACTGTATATTTTCTTGCAATTTTTGAGACAGCTTCCAACATAGGCATTGGTCCACAAGCGAAGATTTCAACTTTATTCAATTCATTCTGATTTAAAGAGTTTAAATAATGGTCCGCAGCTTGAGTTACATATCCATTGAAAGTGCCATTAATTTTATTAAGACTGCAAAGTACGCAAGGTAATTGCCATTCCTCCATAAGAGGCATCGAACTATCTATATTATTTTCGAGCCAAGGTATTTCAATGTTTCTTTTAATAAGATCAAATGGAAAAGGAATTTCTGACCCCATAATTACAAGTGGCTCGAAATCATTTTTCTGCTTCAATGTTTCGGCAAGAAAAACTATTGGAGGTATTCCTACTCCCCCTCCAATAAGGATAGGTTTCGATTTATCTTTGTTTGGAATAAAACCATTTCCTATTGGGCCGATGGAACTTACCAAGTCTCCGTTTTTCTTCTCACTAAGGGCATTTAAGCCATTCCCGACTATTTTGAATAAAATCTCAATCCATCCTTTGTTCGCATTCACTCTCATAATAGATAGAGGTCTACGCATAAGGATTTCTTTATCACATTGAATATGAACGAAACTTCCAGGTAGTGCTTTTCTCGCACATTTTGGGGAGTGGAGGCGCATTATAAATTGATGATTCGGATAAGCTAATAATGATTCAACTTTTGCCTCTTCAATAAAAATAGTACCTCGTTGAGACTGGGCTTTATTAATATTAGGTACCATAGTTTTTTGCCAATTCATTTAATAAAGCCATTCTTACGGCAACACCATTTGATACTTGTCTTAAAATTACAGACTGTTTGCCATCTGCAAGAGATGACTCAATCTCAACATCTCTATTCATCGGACCCGGATGCATTATAATGGCATCAGGTGCTGCAATATTCATATTCTTATCTGTCAATCTATAATTTTCTATATAGTCTTCAAGATTCAGATTATTCGCATCATTAATTCTTTCATGTTGAATGCGGAGTGCCATAACAACGTCAGCGCCTTCTATGCCACTATGTAAATCAGTATAATGTTTAGCGATAGGGGTAATATTTTCATGAGGTGCAAATTCCTTAGGTGAAACTAATCTTAATTCTTTGACTCCCATTATAGTGAGTCCATGTGCTGTTGAGCGAGCTACTCTCGAATGAGCAATATCGCCAACTATTGTAACAATAAGGTTTTCAAACGATTGTTTTGTTTGCTCTATTGTAAGTAGATCAAGCAATCCCTGTGTCGGATGGGAAATATGCCCCTCACCTGCATTAACGATGACACATTCATTCCCTAACTTTTGAACTAATTTGTTATGAAGTCCAATTTCATTATGTCTAATGACTAATGTATTTACACCTAGTGATTTTAGAGTCATCGCAGTATCAAATATAGTTTCTCCTTTTTTTCCCGAAGAGTTTTCTATATCAAAATTTATAACATTAAAGCCAAGTCGCTTAGCAGCTATCTGAAACGAGGCGCGTGTTCTGGTGCTGGGCTCATAAAATAAATTAGCTAGAGTATGCGTACTATTGGCTTCAATTTCGCTTTTTGTTAATTGCTCTGGTTGGGCATATTTTTGTGCTTGCTTAAGTAACTTCAGAAGAATCTTTTGATCTAAATTTTC
>CABXCS010000005.1 GCA_902510755.1 uncultured Woeseiaceae bacterium
CCTCTTCGCAGAACCCACAATAAATACACTTGAATAAATCAATGTCATAACGTGAAGTACGTCTGGTACCATCATCACTCACGTCCGACTCAATAGTGATCGCCAGTGCAGGACAAACAGCTTCACATAGCTTGCATGCGATGCAACGTTCCTCTCCATTAGGATATCGTCTTAACGCATGCAAACCTCGAAAACGAGGTGATTTTGGAGTTTTCTCCTCTGGATATTGAATGGTCGTAGTGGGTCTAAAGAAATTACGCAACGTAACGCTTAACCCTTGCCATAACTCCCAAAGTAAAAATGTTTTTATGTAATTTTTTAACTTTTGCATGATTAACCTATCTAAATTGACCAAGGACCTACTTGCATCCAAACCATTACCCCTTCAACGGCGATCCATACTATGGTCACCGGTATAAATATTTTCCATCCCAAGCGCATGATTTGGTCATAACGATATCTTGGAAATGTTGCTCTTATCCAGAAAAACACAAAGATGAAAAAACATATTTTTAGCGCCAACCAGAAGAAACTGGGTTCCCTGAGAATATTTGTCTCACCCAAAAAAGTCCAACCCTCAAATGGTGACGACCAGCCAGCAAAAAACAAGATGGACGTGAGTGCGGCTATCAAAATGATATTGGCATATTCAGCAAGAAAAAATACCGCAAAAGCAACACCAGAATATTCAACATGAAAACCGGCAACGATCTCAGATTCTCCTTCAGCAACATCAAAAGGTGCGCGGTTTGTCTCTGCTACCCCTGAAATAAAATAGACCACGAATAAAGGGAACAATGGAATCACAAACCAACTACTAAAACCTCCCGATTGAGAAGTTATTATATCTCCTAAATTAAGACTGCCGCTCGCCATCAGCACACCGACCAAGGCAAACCCCATAGCAATCTCATAAGCAACAATCTGTGCCGCTGACCGCATTGCCCCTAAAAATGCATACTTTGAATTAGTAGCCCAACCTGCCAATAAGACACCATAAACACCCACAGATGTGAGAGCCAAGACATACAGCAATCCAGCATTGATATCTGCAATCACAAACCCATCAGTTAAAGGTATAACTGCCCAGGTTGCTAGTGCAGGAATAAGTGACAATAGAGGGGCTATAACAAACAAATACCGATTAGATTTTGAAGGAATAACCACTTCTTTAATTAATAATTTAATGACATCGGCGAATGGTTGGCCTAGACCCTTTATACCCACCCTATTTGGCCCTATTCTGCCCTGCATATAACCGATAACTTTTCTTTCAAAGTAAGTAGTAAATGCCACGGTCAGAATTACACAAATGGTAACAGCAAGAATCTGAATTGTGATAACGATAAGATTCTGCAAATACAGAGGCATCAAGCTCCATTGATCAGTGAGAAGAGTAGGTATGAAGTTAGTAAAATTCATTTTGAGCTGGAACGAATTGCTTCTGGTGTTAATTGAAGAGAGGATGCATGCCTAAGAATCATATCTGTTTCATACATTGGCACAGCTTTGACCATCTGCTCACCAAGAATATCTTGTTTACCGTGTTTCGCCTGAATTGAAAATTTAGTTGCTGCATCACATGGAGTTACATTCTGTAATTTTACATTTACCTCATCTAAGATTGATTCCGATGAATCATACTCGAAGTCCTTTAGTTCTAATAGAGAACCAATTGCTCTAAGTACTTTCCATGCAGGTCTGGATTCTCCCACCGGATTTGCGACTCCTCCGAAGCTTTGCCAGCGACCTTCACAATTGATATAAGTACCTGAGGTTTCAGCAAATGAACCAATGGGTAATAATAAATCAGCTACTTCTTTATGATTTTCAGTAGCATGAGTCGTTAAGGCAATCACAAATTTACTCTTATTTGAAGCAGCATCAAGTTCTGGGATATCTCTTACTGGCTCAGCATTAAGTAACAACAATAAGTCATTTGCAGCAGAGACTATCTCCTGGGTATTTCTACCAATTTCTGCTCTAGGGTTACCTGCAAAGTCTCTGGTGGGCTGGATACCCATGAGATTTGCTCCAGCTGTATTGGCGCCCTGCGTAATATAACCATAACTGGCATTGCTTAAATTAGCTATTTCTGTGGTTAATAGCTTGATAATCGAAGCATAAGGATGATTAATTGCAGCATGGCCTAGGATTAAATGTTTTTTATCGGTCTTTTTTAAAGTCTCTGCTATTTTTTGCTGCT
Source organism: uncultured Woeseiaceae bacterium (assembly GCA_902510755.1). Classification (GTDB taxonomy): domain Bacteria; phylum Pseudomonadota; class Gammaproteobacteria; order Steroidobacterales; family Woeseiaceae; genus SP4260. Next base: position 2,207 of record CABXCS010000005.1, read on the forward strand.
CATCCGTTAACTTTATCTTGCTAGTGAGAGAGTTAAGACTCGCAGGTAATTGACCACCTAAAGCTAAAATGATGGCGGCCAGATTTTTAATTAAACTTCCAGAAAGATAAGCTTGCAAGTCAAAATAATACTGATGCTCATTCTCATCAATAATACATACATTAGCACCCGATAGCGCCGCTTTCCTGACACGATGTCCAAGTATGGGAGCTTCTCTACGAACATCTGACCCAATTAAGATAATCTGCTCACATTGCTCGATAGCAGCTATCTCCATCCCCAATAAGGACTCATTTGGGTCGTTTATCTGATCGGTAAAATCTTTCATTCTGAGCCTATGATCAAGATTATTAATTCCTTGTTCCGCCGCCAACTTGGAGATTAAGTAACATTCCTCGATGGTGGAGCTTGGTGAGGCTAAAAAAGCGGTTGCTGACTGCTTGGCTAATTTTATTTGCTTAACAGTCTCTAGAAGACCCTCTTCCCAGGAGATTGCTTCCCATTGACCTGCTTTCTTGATCATTGGGGTGGTAAGTCTATTCTCACTATATATACCCTCATAACTAAAACGATCACGATCAGAAATCCATGTTTCATTAATTAATTCATTCTCACGCGGCACGATTCTTTTAATTTTCCCTCTCAGGACATGAGCATAAAGATTGCTCCCCACGCAATCATGTGCCGCAATAGTCTCATGCTGGACCATTTCCCACGATCTTGCGCTATACCTGTAAGGTTTATTATTTAAGGCACCAACAGGACATAAATCAATAATATTGGCGGAAAGCTCATGATCGATACTTTTTTCCACATAAGTATCAATTCTCATGTTTTCACCACGCATAACCGTACCTAAATCTTGAACACCCGTGACTTCTTCACCAAATCTTACGCATCTTGTGCAATGGATACAGCGAGTCATATCTGTTGAGACTAATGGTCCAATATCCTTGTCTTTAACTACTCGCTTATTGTCATTATAGCGAGACACACCACGCCCATACCCCATCGCTATATCCTGTAACTCACATTCACCACCTTGGTCACATATTGGACAATCCAGCGGATGATTGATTAACAGGAATTCCATGGTGGCTTTTTGTGCTGCTATTGCATACGGAGAACGTGTGAATATCTTCATCCCTTCAGCCACTGGTGTGGCACAGGCAGGTAGCGGTTTTGGTGCTTTTTCCACTTCAACCAAACACATCCTACAATTAGCGGCAACGCTTAATTTTGTATGATAACAAAAGCGAGGTACATATGATTTTGCCGCATCCGTGGCTTCTATAATCATCTGTCCCCTCTTAGCCTGATGCTCTTTCCCATCAATCTCAATTTGAATCACATCATCGCTCATGCAGCCACCTCATTTTTAACTGACACGATGCTTTCACCTTTATTCTTTACCATATATTCAAATTCATGATGAAAGTGCTTCAAAAAACTTTGTACTGGCCAAGCAGCAGCATCACCTAGAGCACAAATGGTATGACCTTCAATTTTATTAGCTACTTCTACTAATTTTGTAATGTCTTCCATTTCACCTTGGCCTGCGACTATTCTGGTGAGCATACGATACAACCAACCTGTTCCTTCTCTGCAAGGTGTGCATTGTCCACAAGATTCAGCCATATAGAAGCGTGAAATTCTGCGTAAAACATTAACCATGCATGTTGATTCATCCATCACGATAACCGCACCGGTGCCAAAAGATGAACCAGCTTTTTGCAATGAATCATAATCCATTGTGCAATCCATGATATTAGCAGCTGGCATTACCGGAACAGACGATCCACCAGGGATCACTGCTTTAAGTTTGCGACCACCCAAAACACCACCACAAATTTCCAACAAGTCCTTAAATGATGTGCCCATGGGTAATTCATAATTTCCTGGTTTTTCAACATGCCCAGAAACAGAGAATTGAGCTGTCCCACCAGCATTTTCAACCCCAATATTTTTAAACCATTCTGCACCATTTCGAATTATACTCGGGACGCTTGCCAAGCTTTGAGTGTTATTGATGGTAGTTGGCTTACCATAGAGTCCATAATTTGCTGGAAAAGGAGGCTTAAATCTTGGTTTACCTTGTTTACCTTCTAACGATTCCAATAAGGCTGTTTCTTCACCACATATATAAGCACCAGCTCCAACGAATGTATGCAAATCAAAATCAATATTTGATTCTCTGATGTTTTTGCCCAATAAGCCATGCTTATAAGCTTCTTTTACAGCTGCTTCAAAACGCGGTACAGGTTCCTCTATAAACTCACCGCGAATATAATTGTAAGCAACGGTAGCGCCCATTGCATAGGCAGCAATAGCCATACCCTCAACTAGGGTGTGTGGATTATTTCTTAATACCTCTCTATCATGACAGGTGCCCGGCTCACTCTCATCAGAATTACATACTAGATATTTTTGACCTTCTACTGTGCGCGGCATAAAGCTCCATTTGAGCCCGGTTGGAAAACCGGCGCCACCTCGGCCTCTTAAGCCAGATGCTTTGACTTCTTCGATAATCTCTTCTGGGGAAAGCTCACCTCTGATGATTTTCTCCCAAGCCTCATAACCACCATATTCTCTGTAGGTCTTATAAGTCCATGATTCTTTCGCATCAAAGGTGTTAAAACAAACCAGATTTTTTTTGATATCCTTCAATCCAAGTCCCCTAAGATTTTATCAATCTTCTCTTTAGTTAAATTTTCATGGTAATGATGATCAACCATCATCATCGGAGCGCCACAACATGCTGCTAGGCATTCTTCTTCTTTTTTGAGAAAAATTTTGCCATCAGCTGTACTTTCACCAAGCTTAATATCTAATTTTTTTTCCACATAAGAAACAAGCTCTTCAGCTCCTCTTAACATGCATGAGATATTGGTACATATGGCGACATCATGTCGACCCACAGGCTTTGTATTAAACATTGAATAAAATGTGGCAACTTCATAGACATGCATTGTAGGTAGAGATAAATGTTCCGCCACCTCATTCATTAATTCAGCAGTTAAGTAACCTTTGTTTTCATGCTGTACCAAATGTAATGCACCGATAACTGCAGAGCGTTTTCGATCATCAGGAAATCGTTCACACAATAAATCTATTTTATCTTTAATTTTTTTTGAAAGTTCAATCATCGATCAATCTCGCCAAATACAATATCTTGAGTCCCCATGACAGCCACCACATCCGCTAACATATGTCCTACTACCATTTCGGACATAGAGGCTAAATGCGCAAAACCAGGTGCTCTAATTTTTACCCTGTAAGGTTTGTTAGCGCCATCAGATATTAAATAAACACCAAACTCGCCCTTTGGTGCCTCGACAGCAGTATAAACCTCGCCTTTTGGAACAGAATAGCCCTCTGTAAATAATTTAAAATGATGGATTAATGACTCCATATCATCTTTCATACCCATTCTTTGTGGCGGTGCGATTTTTTTATCATCAGTCATAACTGGACCAGGGTTCTCTCTAAGCCATTTGACGCATTGTTTGATTATACGATTTGACTGCCTCATCTCTTCCACGCGAACCAGGTATCTATCATAACAGTCACCATTTAGACCAACCGGAATATCAAAATCCAATTCATCATATACGGCGTATGGTTGTTTTTTGCGTAGATCCCATTCTACCCCTGACCCTCTTAGCATTGGACCTGTATATCCAAGATTAATCGCTCGCTCAGGTGAAATAACTGCAATATTAACGGTTCGTTGCTTCCAGATTCGATTATCAGTGAGCAACGTTTCATATTCATCAATGCAGGCTGGAAAGCGCTCCGCAAAGGACTCTATAAAATCTAATAATGAGCCTTCACGATTATAATTTAATCGTTCAAGATTTTTTTTATTCTTATTATTTTGCATCTCATATCTGGGCATCTTACTTGGTAAATCTCGGTAAACCCCGCCTGGTCGATAATAAGTAGCATGCATCCTAGTACCTGATACCGCTTCGTAACAATCCATTAAATCTTCACGCTCACGGAAACAATACAAAAACATGGTCATTGCGCCAACATCCAATCCATGTGTACCTAACCACATCAAATGATTTAATATTCTGGTAATCTCATCAAACAAAACACGAATATAAAGCGCTCTTTTTGGTGGCGTTAGTTTTAGGAGCTTCTCTATCGCTAATACATAACCATGCTCATTGCACATCATTGAGACATAATCCAAACGATCCATGTAACCAATACTCTGATTAAATGGTTTAGTTTCTGCTAGCTTTTCAGTGCCTCTATGCAAAAGCCCAATATGTGGATCAGCGCTTTGTATAACTTCGCCATTCATCTCCAGCACAAGTCGCAGAACGCCATGTGCAGCAGGATGTTGAGGACCGAAATTCATTGTGTAATTTTGAATATCAGCCATCTTGATTATCCTTTATTCCTTCTGCATAGCGATTATCTTGACGAATCACTTTTGGTACCAGCGTTCTTGGTTCAATAGACACAGGCTGATATGTGACTTTTTTCTGAGTCTCATCATATTGCACCTCAACATTACCCGATAATGGAAAATCTTTGCGAAATGGATGCCCAATAAAGCCATAATCGGTAAGAATTCTTCTTAGATCGGGGTGCCCATCAAATAAGATACCAAATAAATCAAAAGCTTCGCGCTCAAACCAGTTTGCTGCGTTCCAGATAAGGCTAACTGACGGTATGATTGGTGGATTATTCTCACCAGTAAAAACTTTTAAACGGAGTCTGACGTTGTGCTCTATCGACAAAAGGTGATAAATAACCGCAAACCGCTCTGGATCAAAAGTATCCGCATCATCCAAAATGACAGGTTTGCGTGTAACTCCGCGACTAAAACCACTGCTGGTTGCAGCATGAGTAGTCCATTCGTCTACCCCGAAAGTTAAATAATCAACACCGCATAGATCTATTAATTGAGTAAACTTAAAATCGGTATGATCATGTAACGCTTGCGCAATATCTAGTAAATCTGAATGATTAATTTGATAAGTCAACTCATCATATTCTGAATCAATGCGAGATACTTTAGCCTCAAAGTAGGTATTAATACGAGCATCCATATTCTCGTTAATTACTGTCATAGTTATTTTACTTATCTCTTGATTATTGAATTTTTATGAATCTTTTTTTGCAACTGAATTAGTCCATAAAGTAACGCTTCAGCGGTAGGTGGACAACCAGGAACATACACATCAACTGGAACAATTCGATCACAGCCCCTAACAACCGAATAAGAGTAATGATAGTACCCACCACCATTGGCACATGAACCCATTGAAATAACCCAGCGTGGTTCAGGCATTTGATCGTAAACTTTTCTTAAGGCAGGAGCCATCTTATTAACCAATGTTCCAGCAACAATCATCACATCTGATTGACGCGGGCTTGGTCTAAAAATAATACCAAATCGATCTAAATCATATCTGGCAGCACCTGCATGCATCATTTCCACCGCACAACAAGCTAGCCCAAAAGTCATTGGCCACATCGACCCGGTTCTTGCCCAATTAATTAATGAATCCATACTAGTTACCATGAATCCCTTTTCTTGAAAATCATCATTGGATGCAAGAATGTCATCATGCGTCACAATTGAAGCGTCTGACTTAGTTAATCCCACTCTAGAGCCCCCTTCTTCCATTCATAAACAAATCCAACCACTAAGATAGCTAAGAAAATTGCCATAGCGATCAAACCAAAAGTACCAATCACATCCAGAGATACCGCCCATGGAAACAAAAATGCGATCTCAAGATCAAATATGATAAACAGAATAGCTACAAGATAATAACGGACGTCGAACTTCATTCTTGATTCTTCAAAAGGTTCAAAACCACACTCATATGGAGATAATTTTTCCTTATCTTTATCGCCGCCGCCAAAAAGAAATCCAAGACCGAGTAAAACAAGTCCAATTGCTGTCGCCACAGCTAAAAATATAAATACCGGTAAATAATTTTCAAGCATTGCGTTTGTTTTCCCTCTGATTTAACAATATTATACCAGTGTGATGAGGGGATATAACAGTATTTTAATCATGAATTTGATTATTTTCTGCTGAAATATTTCACAACGCTAAGAGCGCTCAAAATTTCTACGAAATTAATTCTATATCTGGTGCCGATGGCCGGACTCGAACCGGCACAGCTCTCGCTACTGCCCCCTCAAGACAGCGTGTCTACCAATTCCACCACATCGGCAAAATGCATTTTAACTGCGCAAACATCAATCAATAAATTATTGCTCAGTCTCAGTATTTATCTCTACTGCCTCAATGGAAGGCATAATTTCTAATGTTGCATCGTCCTCATTAACAATCTGTGGTATCTCAACCAAGCCATCATCATCACTACTTTCAGCATCATTATCAACGACAGTTTCAATCAGGCTATCAGGAATGTCCGCCTGTTGGCTGCTAAGGTAGGCTAGCGATAAACTCGATACAAAAAATGCAGCAGCTAATATCGCGGTTGTTCTTGAAAAGAAATTAGATGAGCCCTGTGCGCCAAAAACTGTACCTGATGACCCAGAGCCAAATGCCGCTCCCGCATCTGCACCCTTGCCTCTTTGTAGTAAGACAAGAACTATAATTAGAAGCGCAATCAATGTATGCGCAATTAATACTATTGTTTGAATTGTACTCATATGAAACCTATTTATTTATTGCTTTTGCAATGGATAAAAATTCAGAAGCATCAAGCGATGCCCCCCCAATTAAACCGCCATCAATATCAGGCATTGAGAAAAGTTCGCTTGCATTTCTTTTCGTGACACTACCACCATATATAATTTGTATTTTAGCAGCAATTTCTTCAGACTTTGATGAAATTATACTTCTAATAAAGGCATGTATATCTTGAGCTTCACCAGGGGTGGCACTCAAACCACTTCCAATCGCCCAAACCGGTTCGTAAGCTACTACAGATCTTTCAAGCTGTGCAATATTATCATTATTAACAATCAGATTTAACTGTTCTTGAATAACCTGCTTTGTTAGCCCTTGCTCTTTTTCTTCCAGAGTCTCACCAATACAAATAATAGGTATTAAATCATTATCAACAGCAGCTATAAATTTCGCAGCTACCATCTCATTGCTTTCTTGCATAATAACTCTTCTTTCAGAGTGGCCAATGATTACATAATGACAACCTACGTCTTTTAACATTAATGCTGAGATCTCGCCCGTATAGGCTCCACATGTATATTCAGATAAATTCTGAGATCCTAGCAATAATGAAGTATTCTGTATTTGCTGACTTACAGAGCTGAGCATGGGAAATGGCGGGCACACCACCAGAGTATGCTCATCGAGATTTTCGAGGTTCTCGACCAGTTCTTTAATTAAATTAGAAGACATAATCAAATCACCATTCATCTTCCAATTTCCAGCAACCAAATGGTTACGCATGAGTGAAACCTTTAAATACCATCAATGGCTCGCAAGGATACAGAGCTAGGATTATCAAAGCAATCCATGGCCGCCACAATTAGTTAATAATTGCACTAACTTTGTTAACTAAATTTAATGTTAATTCTTTTACATTACTTAAATCTTTACCTTCCACAGTTATCCTAATAAGTGGTTCGGTGCCTGAAGGTCTTAAAATTACCCTCCCACCTCCGATAAGCTGTTTCTCAGTGTCTTTTATTGCAGCATTAATTCCAGATGATAATTTGAAATCTTTTTTGCTATTTAACTTAATATTTTCAGTTATTTGAGGAAATTTCTTAAAGTTCTTAGATAATTCTTTTAATGACTTTCCAGTACGCGTCATTACCGATAATATCTGCAAAGCAGTAATCAAACCATCTCCAGTTTCAGCATGGTCCATACAGAGCATATGACCAGAAGTTTCACCACCAAGATTACCTCCTTGATCTCTTAACATCTCTAATACATATCGGTCACCTACATTTGACCGTTTGAAAGAGATTCCTTTGTCTTTTAGCGCAAATTCCAACCCCATATTACTCATGACAGTTCCCACTACTGGTCCTTTTAGTTTTTTGTGAGCCTTTAAATCTAAAGCTAAAATATACAATAATTGATCACCATCCAATAATGCACCATCCTCATCAACCATCAACACTCGATCACCATCACCATCAAGTGCAATTCCGAGGTCAGCACCAATAGCTTTTACTGTTTGCTGTAAAAGAGCTGGATGAGTTGAGCCACAATTCTCATTTATGTTCTTCCCATTCGGAGAGCATCCAATTGACAATATTTGAGCCCCAAGATCATTAAAAATCCTGGGTCCTACTTTATAACCTGAGCCATTTGCAGCATCAAAAACAATTTTCAAAGAACTAAGGTCTTTTTCACCTCCATAGGTTGAAATGCAAAACTCTTGATATCGCTCTCTGGCTAGTGAATCAATGGATGCGCGCCCTAAATCAATAGAATTTTTGGTCATATTGGGTTTCTCAAGAAATTTCTCAATTTCTAACTCAACCTCATCATTGAGTTTCGTTCCCAAGTTATTAAAAAACTTTATCCCATTATCTGCGAAAGAATTGTGAGAGGCACTTATGACAATCCCAAGATCTGCTTTGTATCTCTTAATGAGATGTGCGATCGCTGGAGTTGGTATAGGACCGAGTAATTTTACATCCATACCAGCAGATACGAACCCTGCTTCGAGTGCTGATTCAAACATATAACCAGAAATCCTAGTATCCTTTCCAATTAATACAGTTCCTCCATCAGGAGCTAATACTTGTGCAGCAGCATTAGCAATACGAAGTGCAAATTCAGCCGTCATTGTGTTGTGACCAACTTTTCCTCTTATTCCGTCTGTACCAAAGTATTTCATATCTTTAGGATTCCTACATTTGCTTATTCTTTATGCTTACCTTGAATTGCATGTAAAACATCAAGCGCCTCTTTAGTTTCCATAACATCATGAGTTCTTATAATATTAGCCCCATGCATAGCAGCAAATATTCCGGCTGACAAGCCACCAATTAACCTTTTATTAAGTGGTTTTCCGATAATATCACCTATTAATTTTTTTCGAGAGATACCTACACAAATCGGAATGTCAAATTGCTTAAAAGAACTCAACTTCTGTAATAAGAGTAAATTATGATGCATATCCTTCCCAAAGCCAAATCCAGGATCAATAATCAACTTATCCTTCGAGAGGCCTGCAGCAATACAAGCGTCTATTCTATCTTTAAAAAAGGATAAGATGTCTTCTGGCAACTTTTTATATGAAGGGGCATCTTGCATGTCATGAGGTAGATTTTGCATATGCATCAAGCAGACTATTTTTCCTGAATCTATGGCCACTTGCATGGCCCCCTCTTTTTTTAGGGCGTAGACATCATTAATTAGATCAGCGCCACTCTCAACGGCTGCATTCATAACTTCTGGATTACCTGTATCTATAGAAATAATAACATCAGAGCTTTCTCTTAACGCTTTAATTAGTGGTATTACACGACTAATTTGAATTTCTGAGGATACTTCGTGTGAGCCAGGTCTAGTTGATTCACCACCAATATCAATTATTGCAGCACCATTTCTCTCCATATCAAGAGAAATTTTTAGCGCATCACTCAATGATTGAATTTTTCCTCCATCTGAGAAGGAATCAGGAGTCATATTAACAACACCCATTATTTTTGGTGTTGATAAATCAATACTTCGTTGACCAAAATTTAATAGCATAAGCTATGTTTAGGACTTTAATGCTCGCTTGCAGGACCGCCTAAAACGGGTGGCACAGTAGTTTTCTTTATTTTTTTATTCTTATTTACTGATGCTTCAGAACCACCTTGATCAACCCATCCATCTGGTGGACTAGGTACCTTACCCTCCATAATATCGATAATTTGTGCACGATCTATAGTTTCATATCTCATTAAGGCCTCGGCCATAGCGTCAAGTTGCTTAGCATGTTTCTTAAGAATCATCTTGGCACGTTTATAATTCCTATCAATAATCTGCCTAACTTCATGATCTATTGCTTGAGCAGTTTCTGGAGATACATTTTTTTGTTGAGTCACAGATCTACCAAGAAACACCTCACCCTCATCTTCACTGTATGTAAGAGGTCCCATTTTATCTGATAGGCCCCATTTTGTTACCATGTTTCTTGCTATTTCTGTAGCTCTCTCAATATCATTCGAAGCACCAGTTGTTACGCCATTTGGTCCTAAAGTCATTTCTTCAGCGAGCCTACCTCCATAAAGTGATGAAATATTACTCTCTAATTTTTCTTTGGATATACTGTACTTATCCTCCTCGGGAAGATACATAGTCACACCCAACGCTCTTCCTCTCGGGATTATGGTTACTTTATGAACTGGATCGTGATCAGGGACAATGTAACCAACAATCGCGTGACCAGCTTCATGATAAGCTGTATTGAGCTTTTCTTTATCACTCATAACCATTGATCGACGCTCTGCACCCATCATGATTTTATCTTTTGCTTTTTCAAATTCGTCCATGGTAACTACACGACTGCTCTCTCTAGCAGCAAATAAAGCAGCTTCATTAATTAGATTAGCCAAATCTGCGCCAGAGAAACCTGGTGTACCTCTTGCGATTATTGATGGCTCGACATCATCAGCTAGCGGAACCTTGCGCATGTGTACTTTCAAAATAGCTTCTCTTCCACGTATATCCGGTAATGGGACAACCACTTGACGGTCAAATCGACCTGGTCTGAGCAATGCGGGATCAAGAACATCAGGTCTATTAGTAGCAGCGATTACAATCACGCCCTCATTACCTTCAAAACCATCCATTTCTACCAGCATTTGGTTGAGTGTCTGCTCTCTCTCATCGTGACCACCACCTAATCCAGCTCCTCGGTGACGACCAACCGCATCTAATTCATCAATAAATATAATACATGGTGCTTGTTTTTTAGCTTGTTCGAACATATCACGAACTCGTGAGGCCCCAACACCAACAAACATTTCAACAAAATCAGAACCTGAGATTGTAAAAAAAGGTACCTTTGCTTCACCAGCGATAGCTTTTGCTAATAGTGTTTTACCGGTTCCCGGTGGCCCTACAGTCAAAACTCCTCTAGGTATCTTTCCGCCCAGCCGCTGAAACTTTGTTGGGTCTCTCAAAAAATCAACCACTTCAGATAATTCTTGCTTAGCTTCATCGATACCGGCAACATCAACAAATGTAATATTTATATTATCTTCGCTAAGTAACTTTGCCTTACTCTTACCAAAAGACATTGCTCCACCACGACCGCCGCCTTGCATTTGTCTCATAAAGTAGATCCAAACACCAATTAGTAAAAGGATTGGAAAAGAACTAATAAGGAGTTGACCGATTAGACTCTGAGTTTCTGGCTCTTCAGCAGTAAATCGAACATTATTGTCCTCAAGTAAACCTATTAATGCATTATTATCTGTTTCTGGACTTATCGTATAAAAAGAAAGTGGCTCTCGATCACCATAAGTAATCTTATCACCCTGAAATTCAACTCTCTGGACTTGCCCTGAACGAATTTGATTTAAGAAATCTGAATAATCTTGCCTTTGAACATTAATCCCATTAATTCCACTTAAATTCTGGAATACGGACATCAATACAACCGCCACAACAACAAATACCAATAAATTTTTTGTTAAATCACTCACAATACGTTTTTCTCCAATAAAACTTTCACTAACTATTAGTTATAAATATACACCAAACTACCCGAGATATCTTTTTGCAATCAAATAAACTTCTCTGCTATCGGATCGAGATGATTTTGGTTTAAATACACTTACTTTTTCGAAATACCTTCTCACTAATCTTATATATTCATCAGCACCTTGGCCCTGAAAAAGCTTACAAACAAAATCACCTTTTTTCTTTAAAAATTGTTGCGTTGTATCAAATGCTAATTCAACTAAATACATTGATTTCGCTTGATCACTTACTTTTATACCACTTATATTGGGTGCCATATCACTCATTACAAGGTCTACTTTCTTATTTTTTAATAATGTTTTGATTTTCTTATTTGTTTCTTCCTCTAAAAAATCACCTTGAATAAAATTTACAGCAGGCAAATAATCCATCGGCAAAATGTCCAGCGCAATAATTTCTACCCGCTCTTTAAGTTTTATGCTTACATACTGACTCCAGCTCCCTGGTGCTGACCCCAAGTCGATACACGTCATACCAGGAAAAATTATCCTCCCTTTATTATTAATTTCCTCTAACTTATATATCGCGCGAGACCTCCATCCATCTTGCTTTGCCTTCTTAACATATGGGTCACGAATTTGCCTGTTATGCCAATCTCTACTGCTTTTACTCATGATAAAAAAATACCTCTTACTAATATAGAATAATATCACCAAAATGCTGTTACAATTTGTATCTGATGAAATTAAGTAAATCACAAATCACATACTTACGCGGCATAGGCCATAAGCTCAAACCTATTATCACAATAAGCAATCGTGGCTTATCAGCACCGCTAATGAATGAATTTTTATCAACAATAAATCATCATGAATTGATTAAGATTCGAGTTCGAAATCATACAAAAAATGATAGAGATGCAATAATTGAAGATTTATGCTTAAAGACTGAAACGCATCTTATTGGTACTATCGGTAATATAGCCTTAATTTATAAAACAAATAACGATAATCAAAAAATCACACTACCAAAGAACTAGCACTAAATATAATGCACTGCGAGTATTTCATACTCTCTCTCACCGCCTGGTGCCTGAAAAATAATTTCATCACCTTCGGATTTCCCAATTAACGCTCTGGCTATCGGTGAAGTATATGAAATTAGCCCTAATTTAATATCAGATTCGTCTTCACCCACTATTTTATATGTTATCTCTTGATCGTTATGTAAATCAATGACCTCTACTGTTGAACCAAATACCACTTTTCCTTGGGCATTTATAATGGTGATGTCAACTTCTTGTGCATTTGCGATCTTACCTTCAATCTCTTTGATTCTACCCTCAATGAATCCTTGCTGCTCTTTAGCTGCATGATATTCCGCATTCTCTTTAAGATCACCATGGGCTCGAGCTTCTGATATTGCGGCTATGACATTTGGTCGCTCTACTGATTTTAGATTTTTTAATTCATCGCGAAGTAATTGAGCGCCATGGATCGTCATTGGAACCTTGCTCATTAGACTAGCTCCATATGTAAATCTTGCAATCGATTAACATCACTATCATTAACATGCTCTAATGCTTCGCATGTTGCGATTGCAGCACCAAGTGTCGTGTAATATGTCACTTGTTTCTTTACTGCCTCTGCCCGTATAGATGAAGATTCAAGGATCGCTCTTTTCCCCTCTGTGGTGTTAACAATTAAATCTATCTCAGCATTTTTTATCATATCAACGATGTGCGGTCTCCCTTCTCTAACCTTATTAACCCTCTTGCACTCTATTCCTGCTTCAGCCAAACTTTTTGCTGTTCCATGCGTAGCTACTAGCGAAAAACCTCTCTGAACTAATATCTTACCTAATTTAATGACTTCTTTCTTGTCACGATTTCTAACGCTCATTAATGCAGTTCCATTAAGAGGTAATATAACACTTTCTGCTAACTGAGCCTTTGCATAAGCTTCACCAAAGGTTTCCCCTACTCCCATTACCTCTCCAGTTGATTTCATTTCAGGTCCCAAAATCGGATCTGCACCAGGAAATTTTATAAATGGGAAAACCGCTTCTTTAACTGAATAATAAGGTGGTATGACTTGATCATTGATGCCTATCTGTTGCAAACTTTCACCAACCATCACTCGAGCCGCAATTTTCGCCAAAGGGATACCGGTCGCTTTTGAGACAAAAGGTACTGTTCTTGAAGCCCTTGGGTTTACCTCAAGTATGTAAATATCATTATTTTGAATTGCAAATTGCGTATTCATGAGGCCTATAACATTCAGACCATGGGCCATTTTTTTAACCTGATCTACCAACTTTTCTTGAATCTCATTGCTTAAGCTAAAAGGCGGCAATGAACAACCAGAATCACCAGAATGGACCCCAGCTTGTTCGATATGTTCCATTATTCCACCTACCAACACATTTTTGCCATCACATATAATATCAACATCCACCTCAATTGCTAAATCCAAAAATCTATCCAGAAGCACCGGACTATCGTTCGAGACACTAACAGCTTTGTCCATATAATCGCCTAGATCTTTTTCGTTATGAACAATTTCCATTGCCCTCCCACCAAGAACATAAGACGGCCTAACAACCAAAGGAAAACCAACTTCAGCGCCCATTTCAACTGCTATTTCTTTATCTGTAGCAGTCCTATTTGGGGGCTGCATTAGATACAAATCTTCAATTAATTTTTGGAATCGCTCTCGATCTTCTGCGAGATCAATTGAATCTGGTGATGTTCCAATTATAGGAGCACCTGAAGCTTCAAGTGCTCGAGCTAATTTAAGTGGAGTTTGCCCTCCGTACTGAACTATGACACCTTGTGGCTGCTCTAGATCGATAATCTCCATTACATCTTCGTAAGTTAATGACTCAAAATACAGTCGATCGGAAATATCAAAATCAGTAGAGACAGTCTCGGGATTACAATTGATCATAATCGTTTCATAGCCAGCTTCCTTTAATGCCATTGAGGCATGAACACAGCAGTAATCGAATTCTATTCCTTGGCCTATTCGGTTTGGTCCGCCACCTAATATGATGATTTTCTTATTGTTACTAGCATCAGCCTCACACTCTTCTTCGTAAGTTGAATATAAATATGCCGTATTAGTTGCAAATTCAGCAGCGCATGTATCAACTCTTTTGAATACTGGCCTTATATGATTTTTGATTCTATGTGATCGTATGAGATGCTCTTCAGTGTTCATAAGAGTGGCCAATCTAGAATCAGAAAATCCTTTTCTTTTTAATCTTAATAGTTCAATTTTTTCTAAGTCATTATATTTTTTATCTTTCAGTAAGTTCTCTTCGCTCACAAGATCAAAGATTTGCACTAAAAACCATGGGTCTATTCCTGTAATTGCGTTTATTTCCTGAACCCCCAATCCTAGTCTAATTGCATTGGCTAGATGCCACAGTCGTTCCGCTCCAGGAAACTTTAATTCCTCTCTGAGTTCATATTCATCCATGTCTACAGGCATTTCATTTAATAGTTCATCCAAACCATCTGCACCTATTTCGAGGCCTCTGAGAGCTTTCTGAAAAGATTCTTGAAAGTTACGTCCAAATGCCATCACCTCACCAACAGATTTCATTTGTGTGGTTAAACGATTATTTGTGCCAGGAAATTTTTCAAATGTAAATCTTGGTATTTTTGTAACAACATAATCAATTGACGGTTCAAATGATGCTGGCGTTGCTCCACCAGTAATCTCATTTTTTAACTCGTCCAATGTATAGCCAACAGCAAGTTTTGCAGCAATTTTTGCTATTGGGAAACCGGTTGCCTTAGATGCCAGAGCAGAAGATCGAGAAACTCTTGGGTTCATTTCGATGATTAGCAGCCTACCATCAGCTGGATTGAGTGCAAACTGCACATTTGAGCCACCTGTCTCAACACCAATTTTACGCAAGACGTCAAATGAAGCATTTCTCATTCGCTGGTATTCTTTGTCAGTGAGGGTTTGTGCTGGTGCAACGGTTATCGAATCGCCGGTATGAACACCCATAGGATCAAAGTTTTCAATCGAACAAATTATAATGCAGTTATCGTTCTTGTCTCGAACAACCTCCATTTCGAATTCTTTCCATCCTATCACGGACTCTTCAAGCAAAACCTCCGTAGTGGGTGACATTTCAAGACCATGACTTACGATTAACTCAAATTCTTCCTTGTTGTAGGCGATTCCACCACCACTACCACCCATCGTAAAAGATGGACGAATAATTGTTGGAAAACCAACAATTTTTTGTTTCTCAACGGCCTCTGGCAATGAGTGTGCAATTTCAGCTTTTGGGCTTTCTAAATTAATTTCAGACATCGCTTTACGAAACTGTTCACGATCCTCGGCCATATCAATGGCTTTTTGAGATGCAGCTATTAACTCAACACCATACTCGTCTAATACACCTTCTCTAACAAGATCTAGGGCACAATTTAGTGCTGTCTGACCACCCATAGTAGGTAATAAAGCGTTTGGTTTTTCTTTTTGTATGATTTTCTTAACTGCAGTCCAATGCACCGGCTCAATATAAACAACATCAGCCATTTCAGGATCGGTCATTATAGTTGCAGGATTTGAGTTAACTAAAATAACCTTATAACCCTCTTCTTTCAGGGCTTTACATGCTTGAGTACCTGAATAATCGAATTCGCAAGCTTGGCCAATTACGATAGGACCTGCCCCAATAATAAGTATACTTTTTATATCGTTGCGCTTTGGCATATTCTATTATTCACTTTAAATTTAGACAATATATTATTGTTTTTTATATGTTTTCATGTTTTCGATAAACTTTTCAAATATATACATTAAATCATGCGGACCAGGACTAGCTTCTGGGTGACCTTGAAAGCCATAAACATTCTTATTTTTTATTTCAACTCCTTGAAGGGTTCCATCGAATAATGAGGTGTGCGTTATATTCAATGCTGACGGAAGAGTTTTTTCATCAACTGCAAAGCCATGATTTTGACTAGTGATAATTACTTTACCTGATGATTGCTCAAGCACGGGGTGATTAGCGCCATGATGTCCAAACTTCATTTTTAATGTTTTCGCATTAGCCGCAAGTGCCAATAATTGATATCCCAGGCATATTCCAAATAAAGGAATCGTAGTCTCTAGTAACTTTTTTATTGCCGTTATTGCATAATCACAAGCGCTAGGATCACCCGGGCCATTAGATAAAAATACCCCATCAGGGTTATATGATAATATTTTATCAGCGCTAGATCTTGCTGGCAGGACAGTAACATTACAGCCAAGATCGACTAAAAGTTTAAGGATATTACGTTTAACCCCATAGTCAAGGGCCACCACATTATAGATCAAATCTTTTTGCTTCATGGAACTTAGACGATTGGTGAAACTCGAACCGCCACTCCACTCATAAGGCTCTTTTACACTCACAACACTAGCAAGATCCATACCTGATAGGCCAGGGAAACCTCTGGCATTATTAAGGGCCAAGTCCGGATCAATGTTACCAGTCATTATGCATCCAGATTGAGCACCACTCCTACGAAGAATTGACGTTAATCTACGAGTATCAATATCTGCAATCGCAACTAATTTATTTTCTTTGAGAAATTCTTCAAGGCTTAATTCAGAACGCCAACTGGAAGCAGTCATTGAGGTATTCCGAACTATTAGACCTGCCGCATGAATTTTATCCGACTCCATATCTTCACTGTTAGCTCCAGTATTACCAATGTGAGGATACGTTAGAGTAACAATCTGTTGTGAATAAGAGGGGTCACTAAGAATTTCTTGATAGCCTGTCATTGAGGTATTAAAAACTACTTCACCAACTGTGGATCCTTGAGCACCAATAGAGATTCCATGAAATAATGAACCATCTTCTAATACTAATATTGCGGGTTCGCTCAACAATCTCTCCTGTTGATTAAGCTAATAATCATCAAAATTACCTTGATTAGATAAAACAAAATGAGTCGTTATATCTTTTGTGAAGATTTCTCCCCATAAGATAATTGTAAAGTTTACTTAAGGTGAGCTATGTACGCCAGAAAATTACAAAAAAAAATTATTTTTTTTTAAAATTACGATGCAATACGATCAAAGAAACTCTTGACCGACTCAAGCCAGCCTCCCGCCCTTGGGCTGTGCTTAGTTCCACCTTTTTCAATAGAGACATATAAATCTCTGAGAGTATCAGCTTGCTTTTTAGTTAAGTTGACTGGAGTTTCAACAGCTACGGTTGCAAACAAGTCTCCGACTCTTGGGTCCCTTGCTGTCATAACGCCTTTGCCACGCAATCTCAAAACTTTCCCTGATTGGGTGCCCGATGGAATTTTTACAGAAACGCTTCCATTTAATGTAGGTAAAGTGACATCACCACCAAGAGTTGCTGTCAAAATAGACACTGGTACTTCACAGATTATATTTGAGCCATCTCGTTCAAATATTTTATGAGAATTAACCTTTACTTCTACATAAAGATCGCCTGATGGCCCTCCACTCTTTCCTGCTTCTCCTTCGCCTGAGAGACGAATACGATCACCTGTATCTACGCCAGGTGGGACTTTGACAGATAAAGTTTTTGTTTTAGCGGTACGCCCTCTTCCATGACAATTTATGCATGGGTCAGTAATAACCGTTCCATTTCCTTGGCATTTTGGACATGGCTGCTGGATTGAAAAAAAACCTTGTTGCATTCTAACTTGCCCAACACCCTCACATGTTCCACATTTTGTAGGCTGAGAGCCTTTTTTAGCGCCACTTCCAGAGCAATCATCGCAACTCACTTGCGTGGGGATTTCAATAGTAATTGAATCACCAGATATTGCTTTCTCAAGATCTAAATTTAGCTCATACCCAAGATCCGCACCACGAAAAACCTGGCTTCTATTAGACCTACCTCCGCCAAAAATATCCCCAAAGACATCACCAAAGATATCCCCAAAACCTTCTGCACCAGAATTTCCTGCACTTCTATTCAATCCATCATGGCCAAAACGATCATATGTCTCTTTTTTAGAACTATCACTCAGAACTTCATATGCTTCTTTCGCTTCTTTGAATTTTTTTTCAGCACCAGCATCGTTTTTATTTCTATCTGGATGAAATTTCATAGCTAAGCGACGATAAGATTTTTTTATATCATCTTTTGAAGCATTTTTGTTGACGTTTAATACGTCATAATAATCGCGTTTAGCCATAGTATTGAACTTAGTTTATTTATTAGCCGAGCTAAAAAAATATAAGGTGGTCAAAACCACCTTATGATCTTGTTTTTTCTTCTAGCAAATAGCTTTACTTATCTGCTTTTTCTTCATCAACCTCTTCGAATTCTGCATCCACAATATCATCTTTTTCTTTACCCTCTGATGACTCACCTTCTGCTGAAGAAGCAGCTTGTTCTGCATATAGTTTTTGAGCAATCTCAGCAGACGCTTCTGCAAGTATTTTTGATTTCGCCTCTATCGCCTCTTTATCCTCACCTTCAAGCGCAACCTTTAAATCAGATACTGCATTCTCAATTTTTAATCGCTCATCACTTGAAACTTTTTCACCTAATTCACCAAGTGTTTTTTCTGAGCCATGAATGAGACTATCTGCTTGATTTCGAACATCTATCAATTCACGGAATTTCTTATCTTCTTCAGCATGACTGGCGGCATCTGAAACCATCCGTTCAATTTCACTATCATCAAGCCCGCTTGAAGCTTTTATTATGATATTTTGACTTTTTCCAGTAGCTTTATCTTTCGCGGACACATTAAGTATACCATTCGCATCAATATCAAATGTAACTTCAATTTGTGGCATACCTCTTGGAGCCGGTGGTATGTCGGTCAGATCAAACCTACCTAGGGACTTATTGTCCTGACCACGCTCCCTTTCGCCTTGAAGGACATGTATCGTTACAGCAGTCTGATTATCATCAGCAGTAGAAAAGACTTGTTCTGCATTGGCTGGAATAGTGGTATTTTTTTCTATCAGCTTAGTCATAACGCCACCAAGTGTTTCAATCCCCAGTGATAAGGGAGTAACATCCAACAATAGAACGTCAGTAACATCACCGGCAAGAACGCCACCTTGTATTGCAGCACCTAAGGCAACCGCCTCATCAGGATTCACATCTCTTTTTGGCTCTTTACCAAAGAAATTTTGAACTTCTTCTTGAACCTTAGGCATTCTTGTTTGACCGCCAACTAGAATTACATCATGTATTTCATTGACCTTTAAATCAGCATCTTTTAACGCGGTTTTGCATGGAGCGATAGTTCTTGAAACCAGATCTTCAACTAATGATTCTAATTTTGCTCTTGTAAGTTTAATATTGAGATGTTTTGGTCCACTTGCATCTGCTGTGATATAAGGTAAATTAACTTCAGTTTGTTGACTACTTGATAACTCAATTTTAGCTTTTTCTCCAGCTTCTCTGAGTCGCTGCATTGCTAAAGGATCACCAGTAATGTCTACTCCGCTATCACGCTCAAATTCCTTAGCTAGATACTGAATAATTTTTAGATCAAAATCTTCGCCTCCTAAAAAGGTATCACCATTAGTGGCTAAGACTTCAAATTGATGCTCTCCATCAACCTCTGCTATCTCTATAACAGAAACATCGAATGTTCCTCCCCCTAGATCATAAACAACAATCTTTTTATCACCACGCTTTTTATCCATCCCATATGCTAGAGCTGCTGCAGTCGGCTCATTAATAATTCGTTTCACATCAAGCCCGGCAATTTTACCTGCATCTTTGGTTGCTTGTCTTTGAGAATCATTGAAATATGCAGGAACAGTTACCACCGCTTCGGTAACTTCCTCACCTAGATAATCCTCAGCAGTTTTCTTCATTTTCATCAAAACTCTTGCTGATATCTCAGGTGGCGCCATTGGTTTACCTAATCCTTCAACCCATGCATCGCCGTTGTCTGCTTTAACGATATTGTATGAGACCATGTCAATATCTCTTTTCACGACCTCATCATCAAAACGCCTACCGATAAGACGTTTAACAGCAAATAACGTATTTGCAGGATTAGTTACAGATTGTCTTTTTGCTGATTGCCCAACAATCACCTCATCATCTTTGACGAAGGCTACAATAGATGGTGTTGTTCTATCACCTTCACTATTTTCTATAACCTTTGGTGTATCGCCTTCCATCACGGCAACACATGAATTAGTTGTCCCTAGATCGATTCCGATAATTTTACCCATAACTTTATAACTCCGACTTTATATATATTATTTATATTGTATTTTATATAGACCCTTGATGGGGTCTAATATTTAGCTTTCAAGACGCACTAATAATTTAATTCAGATTTTTTTCTCTTTAATATCACTCAGGGTCAGCTGCGACAATTACCCTTGCAGGTCTTAGTAAACGATTATTTAACATATATCCTTTTTGAAATACCGTTAATACTGAACCAGGCTCAACGTCATCAGAGGGCTGCATTGACATCGCTTCATGATACTCAGCATCAAAAGGTTCTCCATGAGGATCTATTACTTCAAAACCAAATTGCTCCATAGTAGTTAACATCAAACTCAAAGTCGCTTTGAGTCCAGATTGTAAAGATTCTAAATTTGATTCTTCAGAGTTAGCAGCGAGCTCCAAACTATCATTAACCACAAGAAATTCCCGGGCAAAGCCCTCCAATGCATATTTGCGAGCATTTTCCACATCTCTTGAGGCGCGTTTTCGAACATTCTCCAATTCAGCTACAGCTCTGAGATACTTATCCCAATTCACATCAGCTTTTTCCTGCATTAATTCGAGTTGCTCATCCAATGACAATTCTGCACTTTGTGCATCATTTTCATCTTGATCATTTGTAACTGCGTCATCAGGCGATTCTTTTGATATAGGTTTTGATTTTGCTTTTGGTGTTGGTTTTTTGCTCATTTATTCAGACTCCATCAAGCCAATGTCATATAAAAAATTATTTAGTGGCAATTATTCTTAAATCACACGTTATCTTACATGGACTATTTGGGGTTCAGTGATGAAATATCAAGACCAGAGCATTATTTATTCTCAATCGCGGCACCTAACATCTTTGCAGTTAGATCAACAATTGGAACAACTCTGTCATAAGCCATTCTTTTTGGCCCAATGACTCCGAGCACTCCAATTTGATTATCATTAAGCTGATAAGGTGCAGTAACGATACTGCAATCATCAAGCAAACTATAACCTGATTCTGAACCAATAAATATCTGTACTCCACTCGCACTAATACTTCTATCCAATAAATCAATCATCATGCGTTTTTTCGCAAAAGCATCAAATAACTGCTTTAGTGTATTTACATTGGATAACTCTGCGAAATCCATAAGATTTCTCTCACCAGCTAATACAAATTCCTCACTTAAATTATCAGCTCCATCAATAGCAACTTGGGCGGTGGTAATAATATCCTGCATTGCCTGATTCATAGATTCTCGTGTTTCTTCCATTGCGTGCAATAGATTATTTCTTATCATATCAAGAGACTGGTTCGCATAATTTTTATTTATAAAGTTTGCCGCACGCTGCAGCTCAGATGCTGAGTGTTTAACTTTTGTATGCAGTATTCGATTTTGGACTTCACGATTATTCAAAACTAATATTACCAAAATCCTCTGGTTGGAAAGAGGTAGAAACTCAATCTGCCTTAGTGTGGTATTTTTAACTTTTGGTACAGTTACCACTCCAGCCAAACTGGTTATTTTAGAAAGCGTACTCGAGACTTTTTTAATTAATTTCCCAGTATTGTAATTATCTTTTTCAATCTGAGATTGTATAGTATCTACTTGAGAACTCTCGGGGCTTTGATAACGGACCAAGGTATCAACGAACATCCTGTAGCCCCTAGCAGTGGGAATTCGCCCGGATGAGGTGTGCGGTGCTTTTATCAAGCCCAGTTCCTCCAGATCTGACATTACATGTCTTACTGTTGCAGGGCTGAGATTGAGACCAGAGTCCTCAAGTAAATTTCTCGATCCAATTGGATTACCTTCATTGATATACTTTTGAATAAGTATCTTGAGAAGATACTGAGCACGTTCAGTTGGTGCAACTCTCAATTCAGTCAAAATAAATTACCTAATCACATACAGTGTCGAATATTAATATGTTAATGTACGAGATGAAGCTATCAATGGTCAGGCTGATGGTCAAGTTTTTTAAACCATTGAAATATTATCCGCAATACGTACTTCTTGCTAGGTTTAATATAACAAAATTTATAGATCAAAAAAATGAATTTCAAAAACATAGGTATAGTTAGTCGCAATCATGATCCTCTCATGACTGATACTATCAAACAGCTCAGTGACTATCTGGTTAAAAATAAACGCTGCGTATTTCTTACCGAGCAAAATCCACTTCCAAATAAAAATAAAGTAGCGGAAACTGAAATTGCCTCTCTGGTCGATTTAATAATCGCAGTTGGCGGGGATGGAACAATCCTTCATGCCGCTAATCTGGCTCAACACCATGATGTTCCGTTGTTGGGAATAAATAGAGGTAAACTTGGTTTTTTAGCAGATATTCTCCCCAATGAGATCCAAGATGCAATAAAGGCGGTTTTAATGGGAGATTACACCGAAGAATCAAGAATGATGCTTGAAGCGACAATAGTAAAGGAAAAAACTATTACCCATGTTAATTTGGCTCTAAACGATGTAGTAATCCAAAGAAGCGACACAGGCAGAATGTTAGATTTCAATACCTCCATTGCATCACAGTACATTAATAGCTATTCAGGAGACGGATTAATAATTGCAACACCAACTGGCTCAACCGCTTACTCACTGAGTTGTGGTGGCCCCATAATCGAACCAAATCTTGATTCATATGTAATGGTTCCGATATGTCCTCACACCTTAAGTGTTCGTCCATTGGTATTACCAGCTAATAAAGATATTGAAATTCATTTAATTGGTAAAATCGATAGTAAGGCGGATGTCACAATCGATGGGAGAAAACTTTGTGAAATCGTGCCAAATGACACTATAAATATAAAAAAAGCACCTAAAAAAACATTGCTTATTCATCCACCTGGCTATGATTATTTCGAGGTACTTCGATCAAAATTACATTGGGGTCAAGATAACAGAGTGCGAAAAACACTGGCAAAGGAAAAGTAATTTGATCCGCTCATTACAAGCAAAGAATTTTACTATCATTGATGAAATTGAAATTAACTTCAATAATGGAATGACTGTTTTAACCGGAGAAACTGGTGCTGGTAAATCTATTCTGATTGACGCCCTTAGCTTAGTGGTTGGCGAGAGAGGTAATTCGACCTTAATTAGAGATAAAGAAAAACGTGCTGAATTTACCGCCGATTTTGATTTAAGTTGCAATTCGAATGCTAAATTATGGCTTAATGAGAATTCGCTGGATGATGAGCAAGATTGTGTCCTTAGGCGAATTATTTCTCCTGATGGACGCTCTAGGGCTTTCATTAATGGTAATCAAGTAAATCTTCAATCCCTCAAACAGCTTGGGGAACTGCTAGTGGATATCCATGGTCAACATTTCCATCAATCTCTTGGTAAGCAGAATATTCAAAGAGAGTTAATTGATCATTTTGGCCAACTAATTCCATTAAGAAATGACATAAAAACAAAATACAATAACTGGCGCACATTATCAAAAAAACTAGCTGATAGTGAGATATTTGATAAAAATAGAGAAGCCAAACTTGATCTTTTGGAATTTCAATATGAAGAATTAGAGGGCCTAGCATTAGACGAAAACGAATATGATAAAAGCATTATCGAATATAGCAAGTTACACAATACAGAAAAAATAACTGCTGGTATAAGTCAAATCATAGATAGTCTTCATGATTCCGAGATTACCAATGCCTATAGCTTAATATCGAACTCAGTGAAATCACTGAACTCTCTCATTGAGTTTGATGATAGTTTAATTGAAGCAAAAGCTTTGCTTGATGAAGCTGCAATTCATTCATCAGAAGCTGTTGATTTTTTAAAGCGATATCAATCTAAAATAGAATTCAACCCAGAAAGATCTCAACAACTGGACGAACGTATCAATACTATTAAAACTATCGCCAGAAAACATCGTGTGGAACCAAATGAACTTCATGCTATCCAAGAAAATATAAAAAATGAACTTGGTAAAATAAAAAATAATGCAATCGATCAAAACAAGCTCATTGTGCAAACCGAGCAGGCAAAATGTGACTATACAAAATTAGCAGCTAATTTGAGTGACCAGAGGAAAAAAAGTGCAAACAAATTATCCGAGGCGGTCACAAAAGCAATGACAAGCTTGGGTATGCCAAATGGCAAGTTTAATATAAGTATTAACTCCAATGAATCGATCTCAGATCATGGAATGGACGATATTAACTTTTTAATAAGTGCTAATCCTGGTCAAGTACCTCAATCGATTTCTAAAATTGCGTCAGGAGGAGAGTTATCTCGAATGAGTCTAGCGATACAAGTTATTGCCAGTGAAGGAAATTATATACCAACCATGGTTTTTGATGAGGTTGACAGTGGTGTAGGTGGTGCAGTAGCGGAAATGGTTGGATTAAGACTCAGTGAACTTGGTGAAAAACGTCAAGTTCTTTGCGTTACTCACCTGCCGCAAGTGGCCAGTCAAGCAAAAAGTCACATAAGAATTAATAAAATGACAGATGGAAAGTCCACTAAAGTCCACCTTACGAAATTGACACAGGATTCGCGTATTGAGGAAATTGCAAGAATGTTAGGTGGTATAGAGGTAACTAGACGCACTCGAGAGCATGCCGCTGAAATGCTCAAGGTTAAAAGCTAGTTACAGAGAAAAATAGCACTATTAAAAATATATTTATTTAATTGGTTTTACATAAAGCACAAGATTATGATCAATTAATTCATACTTATGGTTTGCTGCTATCTCATGCTGCAGGCGCTCAATTTCATCATTTGTAAACTCAATAATCTTGCCAGTTTCGACACAGACCATATGGTCGTGATGTGAACCTTCATTGATTTCAAAAACTGAGTGCCCACCTTCAAAATTATGACGAATAATAAGACCCGCCGATTCAAATTGAGTTAATACACGATAAACTGTTGCCAGCCCAATATCTTCTCCAGAATCGAGAGTCTCTTTATATATATCTTCTGCACTCATATGCCTATCAGAATTTTTTTCTAAAATTTCGAGTATCTTTAAGCGAGGTAATGTTACTTTCAGTCCAGCTTTTTTTAGTTCTTGGCGTTGTTCCATTTATATTAACCTAATTGTGGTTGAAAGAATGAGGTAAAAAATAATTCCTAGATATAATACCATCTATTTTACTCCAAAAATAATATTTCAATTAAGCGCTAAAAAAATAAATTTTGACTAGTCTGTAATTACCTTTTCAGTTAATCTCACACATATGATGATTATAAAAAGCATTTTAATAACTAGTTGGCTTTTTTTTGCCTCAGCTTGCGTATATCAGGCAAATGTAGCTCAGGGTAATTTCATAGAAGACAAATATTTAGATCAGGTTGAGATAGGAATGACCAGAAATCAAGTTCGATTTTTATTGGGTACACCAATGATAGATGATCCTTTCCATGAAAACCGTTGGGACTATATCTATTATTTGAATATTGGAAGAAATAAAGCTGCTATAAAGAAATGGGTATCTATTTCTTTTCAGGATAACAAAGTCCTTAGAATCGATAAAGACTTGGAGCTCAATCCAAACTTATAATCACTTTTTTAACGACATTGACTTTCCAGATAACGCAAGTCGTCTTCTTTTTTCTTTAGGGTCATCCTCCAAGTCACGGTATATCTCAACTCGATCACCATCTTTTAAGATCGAAGTCAGCTGTTCTACCTGGCTCCAAATTCCTACAGCACATGAGTCAAAATCAAAATCTGGATATTTTTCTTGAATTTTAGATTTTTTGATTGCATCAAATACAGTGGAGAAAGCAGATAAACTGATGGTTATAAGTTCTTGCTTGTCTTTGAGGGCAAACACGACTTCGACCTTAATATTATTCTGATTGCTCATAAATTTCCTGCGCCCTAAGTACAAATGCATTCACTTGATCATCACAGATAGACTCGAAGATAGAGCCCATCGTTGCGTTCAATAAAGGGTTTTTGAATTTGAATTTGAGATTAAATTCTACCTTACTACCTTGATCTTCCAAATCTATAAAATCCCAACCACCTCTAAAATAACTGAAAGGCCCATCCTCTAGTGACAAATCAATTTTCTGAAATTTAATCATACTATTTGAAGTGGTAAATTTAGAATTAATACCACCTTTTTTGAATTCGATAGTGGCGCTAACTGAATTTTCAGCTCTATCATGAATTATGGTTCTGGTGCACCATGGCAAAAATTCAGGATAGGATTTGATATCATCTACCAAAACAAACATTTGTTCGGCACTGAAATTAACATAAGCATTCTTTTTAACTTGCCGCATGCTTATCTCTCAATCGATACAGACCTTAGCTATATCCATCCAATGGCCTGCATAAAAATAATCAAGATAGCTATTGGAGCGAAATAACGAGCTAGTACCTGCCAAACTCGATAAACAAAACCATGACCATTAAGTTCATCTGAAGTTGAGTTTTGACTCATAACCCAGGCTGCAAAAATAGTAATGAATACCGCGCTCATTGGTAACATTATATTACTTGTAATAAAATCAACATTCTCGTAAATAGTTCCTTGATAGAAAGTAAACTCAGATAACACATTAAATGATAAAGCTGTGCCCAAACCAAAAAACCAAATTATAAATGCGATTGTTGCTGCAGATTGTCTTCTACTGAAGTCAGTACTCTCTACCATCCAAGCTACAGCAGGCTCCATCAGCCCTAATGCAGAGGTTAATGCAGCAAAAGCTAAAAGTACAAAAAATATTGTAGCTAAAAATGTTCCTGCTTGCATCTGACCAAAAACAAGTGGCAGTGTTTTAAATACCAAATCAGGACCCTCACCTGGATTTAGTCCATTAGCAAATACGAGCGGAAAAATCACTAGTCCAGCTAGCATTGCTATACCAGTATCCGCCAAGACGACAGATACAGTAGCATTAGTTATTGAAGTTTCCTGAGGAAGGTATGCGCCATATGCCAT
The DNA here is from genome assembly GCA_902510755.1 of uncultured Woeseiaceae bacterium. Lineage (GTDB taxonomy): Bacteria > Pseudomonadota > Gammaproteobacteria > Steroidobacterales > Woeseiaceae > SP4260. The sequence continues at coordinate 29,944 of CABXCS010000005.1, forward strand.
TATAGCGCCCATTCCAATACTCAGCGTAAAGCATGCTAGTCCCATTGCAGTGAGAACACCATCCCAATCCAACGCGGCGAAATTTGGTGTAAACATAAATGCTACTCCAGCACCAAATGAACCTGACGTAAGAGAGTAAAAAAATAGGACCACTAATAAAAATAATAATGCTGGCATTAGGAATTTTACCGCCCTTTCCAGGCCCTTAACACCTGCAGCTATTATGAAAAAATTTAGAAACATAAATATTGAATGTGCGGTAATCACGGCCAATGGACTGCCGACAAAATCATCGAATAAATTAGCAATGGTTGCAGCATCAGCTCCAGCAAACTGTCCAAGGAATGCTTTTGGGACATATGTTAGGGTCCAACCAGCAATGACGCTGTAGTAAGACAAAATAAGCATCGCTGCAATGACACCAAGTGCACCTACCCATTTCCATTGTGTTGAGCGACCCTCCTCTTCTCCAAGCAAGGACATTGTGGATACTGGATTTCTACGACCCCTTCTGCCGATCAGTATTTCAGACATCATTACCGGCATTCCAATCAAAAAAACAAATAACAAATAAACTAAAACAAAAGCACCACCACCATTTTGACCAGCCATATACGGAAATTTCCAAATATTACCTAGGCCAACAGCGGAACCAGTAACTGCCATAATAAAAGCTAACCTTGAGGACCAATTACCATGAAGTGATTGTCGCTCCCCATTACCATTATTGTTATCTAGCATTTGTAATTCCTTTTCTAAATAAGTAATCATGAAGTTTGAATTAATTGTTTGAAGCTTACAATACCAATTAATCACATTTATTGTAATTTAAGCTTATACTAGGCGGTAAGATATGGACAAGAACAAGAAATCAAAAAAGCAGACGTCTTTAATTGCTCAAAATAAACGTGCGCGACATGACTATCTTATCGAAGAGACTATAGAAGCTGGGATGCAGCTTGAAGGCTGGGAAGTGAAGAGTCTAAGAGAAGCTAACACTCAATTGAGGGATGGTTATGTCAACATAAAAAATGGAGAAGCGTGGTTGATTGGTACGCACATCTCACCACTTAAGACAGTGTCAACACATTACAGCCCAGACCCCAAACGAAATAGAAAATTATTACTTAACAAATATGAAATAAATAGGATGATAGGATCAGTGGATCGGAAAGGTTATACCATTGTTCCATTAAAACTCTATTGGAAACGCGGAAAAGTAAAATTAGAAATTGGTTATGGAAAAGGCAAGCAGCAGCATGATAAACGCCAAAGCTTAAAAGAAAAGGATTGGTCCAGGCAAAAATCTAGAGTGATGAAAAATATTAAACTAAGTTAATCAATAATTTAAATAAGTAATATAAAGTATTTTATCGATTAATTTGTTAAAATATTAACTAAATTTATACAATTTAATTAATTATTTGAATCTAAATACTTGGTCATTCTTTTATTTTTTTATAAAACGTCGCTAAACTAACAAATTGGGGGCGACATGGCTTCGACGTGGGTCGCGAAACTCTGAGTGCATGCCGAGGAACAGGCTACCTCGTAAATCCATCTGTAAAACTTATAGTTGCCAACGAAGACAACTACGCACTAGCTGCTTAATAACCAGCCTAGCGCCTTCTGCCCGGTTAGTGTCTGTACGTCCGGATCACAGGAGTCACTTATACAGAATCGTGATTTGAATGTGTTTAGGATTTAATTCACTAAAACTTTACTAAACTGGTATCAAGTTTTCCGCTTCCGTTAGGTAGCTTGATATAAGATTATTAACGGAATAAGCATGTAGACCTTGGTGCGGAGGGCTTGCGGACGCGGGTTCGATTCCCGCCGCCTCCACCATCTATAGATAACCCCGTTTTTATGGGGTCCTTATCTCTATAGCTTTTAATTGGAGTCACTTTGTCACACATTTTCTATTTTTTAAGGATTACGTATGGACTTTAAAATAACTACATACAAAATCATTCGTTTATGGTTAGATTCTAAAAAGTTACTATTGCCTGCAAATAATAACAGGAAATAATTATGGCAATCAGCATATTCGATCTTTTTAAAGTTGGCATTGGACCATCTAGCTCTCACACAGTAGGGCCAATGGTAGCGGCTAAAAAATTTGCTGAAAGCCTCAAAACTGAAAATATCATAACAGAAGTGAGTCAAGTCTCTGTGGAGTTATTTGGATCACTTGGAGCTACAGGAAAAGCTCATGGGGCACCCAAGGCCATTATACTGGGGCTTGAAGGAGAAGAGCCCCATTCTATCGATGTCTCAAAGATCCTAACTAGAATTGAAAAAATTAAGCAGGATAATCAATTAAATATACTTGGACGTCACCTCATAAATTATAATCATGATCGTGATTTGAAACTCTTTCGAAGAAAAGCACTCCCATTCCACCCTAATGGTATGGTTTTTACAGCATTTAATTCAGAGCATGAAGAGCTATCTAAAAAGACCTATTTTTCGGTTGGTGGCGGTTTTGTTGTAGATGATAAAAATAAAAATGAGAACGTCATCATTGAAAATAAAACCTCACTTAAATATCCTTTTAGCACCGCTGCTGAACTTCTCGAATATAGTAAAGATAATAATCTTAAGATCTCCGATATTATGCTTGAAAACGAAAAAGCCTGGCGTAATGAGAAAGAGATCAAAACAAAAATCCTCTCATTATGGTCTGTAATGCAAGAATGCATCCAAAATGGAATAAACACAAATGGTGTTCTCCCGGGAGGCCTTAATGTTTCTAGGCGTGCATATGGGTTACACCAGCAATTAATTAAAGCATCTAAGAGCTCTAAAGATGATCCATTGTCTGTATTAGATTGGGTCACTCTGTATGCCCTAGCAATTAACGAAGAAAATGCTGCAGGAGGACGTATTGTAACAGCGCCAACCAACGGTGCAGCTGGAATTATTCCAGCAGTTTTGAGTTATTATGTGAATTTTATTCCTGGTGCTAACGATAACGGTATAATTCGTTATCTACTTACTGCAGCCGCAATTGGTATTCTTTATAAAAAAAATGCATCTATCAGTGGTGCTGAGGTTGGTTGCCAGGGTGAGGTAGGTTCAGCCTGTTCAATGGCAGCTGGAGCACTAGCTGAAGTGCTTGGTGGATCCTCCACTCAAATAGAAAATGCAGCAGAAATTGCTATGGAACATAATCTGGGGCTGACCTGTGATCCGGTGGGTGGTTTAGTTCAAATTCCCTGCATTGAGCGTAATGCAATGGCCTCTATAAAAGCTATTCATGCTGCTCGGATGGCGCTGAAAGGTGATGGAAGTCATTTCGTCTCATTAGATAAAGTGATTGAAACGATGCGGAAAACTGGCCAAGATATGCACCTGAAATACAAAGAGACCTCAAGAGGCGGTTTAGCAACCAATGTGCTTGAGGTTCCGGTAAATATTATTGAATGTTAGAGAGCTTTTGGATTGAAAAATATTATCATAGTTGGTGCAAGCCACGCCGCAATTGAAGCGATCTCATGTCTTCGTAAATTTGGATGGAATGGTAATATTGTTCTTATCGGTGACGAAGATGCCTATCCTTATCAGCGCCCTCCCCTCTCAAAAGGTTATTTAAAAGGTGAGGTAGGTAATGAGAAATTATTACTACGAAATCCAAATTTTTATGAAAAGCATAACGTTAGAATGCTTCTCGGGCATAAGGTTATAAAAATCAATAGGAAGAGAAATTTCATAGAACTAAATAGTAAAGAAACTATTAATTATCATAAATTGATACTTGCCACAGGAACAAGACCAAGAAAACTGGAGATACCAGGGAGTACAATGCCTCAGATCCGCTATCTTCGCACAATTGATGACGTTAATTTTCTGAAAAACAAAATTACACAAAATACAAACTTACTAATAATAGGGGCAGGCTATATTGGTTTAGAAGTGGCTGCTTCAGCCATCATGAGAAAAGCAAATGTCACAGTAATAGAGTCCGCAGATCGTGTGTTGAGCAGAGTCACCGGAACAGCAATTTCAAGCTTCTATCATAAACTACATGCAACTAGGGGAGTTAAAATCCATCTTAATAGTGCTGTAGCAGAATTCGGATCTTCACAAAATGTCAATTTTGCAAACTTTGAAAATGGGGATCAATGCGTATTTGATTGGGCTGTAGTTGGTATAGGTGTTATACCAAATATTGAAATTGCAGAGGATGCTAACCTTGAGTGTAATAATGGGATAATGGTTAATGAATTCACACAAACCTCTGATAGTGATATTCATGCCATTGGTGATTGCAGTAACCATCCAAGCTTCATATACCAGAAAAGGATTCGTCTTGAATCTGTCCCAAACGCACTAGCTCAGGCTAAAACTGCTGCAAAATTTATTTGTGGTAGCCAGCAACCTTATGATCAGGTTCCGTGGTTTTGGTCTGATCAATATGACATTAAATTACAAAGTGTCGGTCTAGCAATTGATTATGATAGGGTGATTCTAGATGGTGATGAAGAAAGTCATAAATTTACAGTCTCATACATCAAAAATGATCAGATAGTTGCTTTAGATGCGATAAATTCACCTAGGGAATTTTTACAAGCGAAGAAAGAAATAAGTAAATTAAGCTCCAGTAACTCAAATATTCTTGTGCCAGAATAGTAAGAGTTTAAGCATCATTCGAGGAATATTGTTACAAGCAATCAAGCACATATATTAAAATTTTAATGGCAGTCAAAATAGTATTTAATATTTCTTAATGGGAGCATCTAGTTAATATTATTATTTACAAGTCCTAAATATGTTAGTTTCAATGCTAAGGAAATAGATTGTTTTGCAAAAAAGAGGAGCCCCCTATGAATCAAGGTCGATTTATTAAACAAAAAATATTCATTTTTCTTGGAATATTACTTACTTTTGGAGTTTGTTCTGCAGAAAAAATAGTACTCAAAGCTGGGTTCATTTTGGATGTTAATAATGGCAGCATTCTTACGAAGCATAATATTATTATTGAGGATGGCAAAATCACGGATATCTCAAGAATTGTACCCAATGATGCACGATTAATTGACCTATCGGAGAGCTATATTTTACCTGGTCTGATTGATATGCATACACATTTAGTAGGTGTACTTGAAAAAAGTTATTTCTCAAGTCTTTTTCAGTCTCCTCACAGAGCCATGATTGGTGGCGTTGCAAACGCAAAAACAACGCTGTTGGCAGGATTCACTTCAGTGAGAAATGTTGGTGCACCGGATTTTATGGATGTTGCATTGAGGAATGCAATTGATGCAGGTGAGATTCCAGGTCCGAGAATGAGAGTTTCAGGGCCCTCTATTGGAATAACTGGCGGGCATTGCGATAATAACTACCTAAACCACTCTTTTGAGCAATATAGCGATGGAGTTGCAGATGGTCCTTGGGAGATCAGAAAAAAAGTACGGAATAATGTTAAATATGGTGTAGATTTAATTAAATTCTGTGCTACTGGAGGTGTCTTTTCGCATGGGACTAAGGTTGGTTTGAGACAATACACACTGGAAGAAATGAAAGCAATAATTGGTGAGGCGCATGATAGAGATAGAAAAGTTGCAGCTCATGCACATGGCACTGAAGGAATAAGATACGCCATACTCGCGGGTGTTGATTCAATCGAACATGCTACTTTCTTGGATAAAGAAACTGCGATACTCGCTAGAGAAAATAATGTGACGTTGGCCATGGATATATACAATACTGACTATACCCAAGAACATGGGAGAAAAAATGGAGTGCCCGAAGCCAACCTAATAAAAGACCGTGAAACAGGAGACAGCCAGAGGAATAGCTTCAAAATAGCCGTCGAAAATAATGTTAATCTAGTCTATGCTACAGATTCTGGTGTTTATCCTCACGGTGACAATGCAAAACAATTCCCAATAATGGTTGAGTATGGGATGACTCCAATTCAAGCAATACGTTCGGCAACTATTATTGCTGCTGAATTATTGGATTCTTCTTTAAAAATTGGACAAATCAAACCAGGTTATCTTGCTGATATTATTGCAGTAAGTAAAAATCCACTAGAAGATATAACAACATTCGAGACTATCACTTTTGTAATGAAAGATGGCAAAATCTATAAACAACTTAATTAATGATCAAATGATCTCACTCATGAATAAACTTAAAGAAATGTTAATTGCAGCACCTATCACCTACTTGTTCCTATTAACAGCATCTCAAGCCCAAACTATTAATTGGGAGATTAAACAACCAGGCTCCCAGAGTGTCAATGCGAAAATCATAGAAGAGCTTCATGAGGAATTCAAAGATGGTCAGCATGGTTACATAGACAGCTTCTTGATAATTAGAAATAATCAATTGATATATGAAAGATACTATAAAAATAACTACGACGATTTAACAAAAAATCGACGCCTTGAACAAAATATAATCATGCAGGAAAATTATGGCGATAATACTCGTGATATTTATAACTATTATGATCCTGAGTGGCATCCTTACTACAGAAATACAGACCTGCATACGATTCAATCAGTTAGCAAAAGTGTAACGTCTGCATTGATAGGTATCGCTATAGATCGAAATGAAATCCCTAGTATAAATTCTAAGATTAGCAGTTATTTTCCTGAATATAGTGACTATTTCAATGATCCATTAAAACAATCTATTACCATTCATGATCTGTTAACAATGACAGCTGGCATAAAATGGGATGAGAGTAGTTTTCTTTATACGGATCCATTAAATAATGCTGCGACTATGGAGAACAGCCAAAATTGGTTGAGTTACATACTATCTTTACCAATGAGTGATGTTCCTGGTAAGAAATTTGTTTATAACAGCGGAATAACAATACTGCTCTCTCATATATTGTATGAAGCCACTGGTATGCATGTCGATGCATATGCAAAAAAATATCTATTCAATCCATTAGGAATAGAAAATTTCTACTGGAAAAAAACTCCTTTGGGTCTTACTGATACTGAGGGAGGTCTTTACCTGTCGACACGTGATTTTGCTAAAATAGGACACTTGTACTTAAATGAAGGTCAAGTAAACAACCTTCAGTTACTAAAAAAGAAATGGGTGGAGGATACTATGGCGCCTGATACTAATATTTCAGACAGCTCAAGGAAATACGGTTATCAATGGTGGTTAGTCCCTTATGAAAACAACGATGAAAAATTTATCTTAAGTGGGAGTGGCTATGGAGGCCAATATTTACTTATTATTCCAGAGTTTGAGTTAATTGTAGTTTTTAATGGTTGGAATATTTTTGATAAAGATAGACCAAGTATCGAATATTTATCACAGAGAGTATTGAAAGCTATTCAATAATCACCTGATAATAACGAGCCAGCATTTGGTACTTTCGCCTCCAGCCCAAGCTTTTTCAGAATGCAGTAAGTAGTACATACAGCAGCTGAAACAACTGGTATCCCGATCTCATCCTCGATAGTTTTAATAACAGGAAGAGAGGGCATTTGAACACACGCGGAAACAATTAGGGCATCAGCGCCATCGAGATTAAGGTTTAGCGCATGCTCTCTCAGATTCCTGGGGTCTTGTGCCGCTACTTCAAGATTATTTGGTATCTCCAGTGTATGCCAGTCGAGGACTTTGAAACCTTCATTTTCAATATATGAAACAACCATCTTTGCTAAAGGCTTCATATAAGGCGACAAAAGAGTCACATTTTTTACTCTAAGAGCCGTCAAACCATCAATTAGTGATCCTGCGCTGGTAACTATAGGTGCGCTGGCATTATTTTCAGAAGTTCGTTTACCGAGACGTTTTTCAGATTCCCTATGATATCCCTTGCCCATACTCATAATAGCAACCAAACAAGCATAGCCAATGATATCAACATCAGCATCTGACAATTCATCAGCACATCGATCTGATTCAGAATCCATCTTTTTTAATTCTGATTCAGTAACACTTTTCATCCTCATTCGACTTGAATGAAATGTGAAGCGCTCTGGAAAAATAGACTCACGCGCCCTCAACATTGCTGGAATCTCTGTTTCCATGGTGATGTTTGAGCTAGGAACAATCTGACCTATTCTAAATAATTCTTTCATTGTAATTTATCTAGATACCTTAAACTGCAATCACTGAATTGCGAATTTTGCCAATACCTTCGATACTGGTTTCCAGAACATCGCCTGGCCACATAAACTCCTGAGGATCTCTTCCTGCACCAACACCTGCCGGTGTCCCAGTTGCAATTATATCACCTGGCTCAAGAAGTAATCCCTGACTAATATCTTCAATTAAATCATTAATGTTGAAAAGCATATACTTTGTACTAGAGTTCTGCTTTTCAATACCATTAACATGACATTGAATATTAAGATTATGTGGATCCTTAATTTCATCTGCGGTCACTATACAAGGACCCATAGGAGCAAAAGAATATTGTGACTTTGATACAACCCATTGACCTGCTCGTCTACAATCACGAGCACTAATATCATTAATTACCGTATACCCAAAGACATAATTAAGCGCTTCATCTTTATTAACACGATGGCATTTTTTACCAATAATTACAGCTAATTCCGCCTCCCAGTCCAATTGCTGAGTGATATTTTTATTATGACAAATTGAATCACCATCACCTATCACAGCAGTTGGTAGTTTTGTGAATATTACAGGTTCTTGTGGTAATTCCGACGAGGTATCAAGTGAGCGAGCTGCTTCTGCAACATGCTCAGTATAATTCAATCCAATTCCAAATATATTCTTTCTAGGACGAGGAATTGGTGCCAATAACTCAGCATTCGTTGCTGGTATTGAGGTTCCCAATAAATCCCTTGTTTCAGCCTGGTTTAGCGCTTCAGATAGAGCTGATACTGCAATTGAGCCAAGATCAATAAAATCAAGCATGTTACTTGGAAAATCAAGGCCAACCTCAAACCCAAAATCCTCGACATCAACAATCAATTCATCCCATATTACTCCCAATCTTGAAGCCTCATCAGCCACTCGATATGTCACTAATTTCATAATCTATAATCCTTTTAAATTAACTTATTATTACTTGATAGCCATTATTATCATCTAAGGGCTCTTCAATATAAAGATTCAAAGCCTCCATTACAGGGAAATCATTAAATGAATACAAGAATGCCTCTTCATTCTTGCTGGTATTGACATGCTCATGCCAGACCCAGGATGGGATGCAGAATATGTCATGCTCTTGCCAATCATATCTTTGACCACCAATTATGCTATAACCTTTTCCACCAGCACAGTTATACATAACATTCCCAGTATGACGATGAGCTTTTGTATGTTGATTTGGCCTCAACATTTGCATATGTGCCCCCATGGTTTTCATCGCCCAACCACCATCAATAGGATTAGAATAGCGAAGTATATAACCATCATAAGGGCAACCATCACCTGCTTTTTCTAAATTATATAAGGCTTTCTTTGTATCCTCCCAACGATAAACCAAAAGTGGTGAATAAGGTTTATCCCATGGCTTTCTTCCTGCTGGGATCAAACCGGGAGCACCATAACTTAATGGTGAGTCATCAATATTATACTCAGCTTTTTGCGTTTCTTCTGGGTAGACACTATAAAAATTTGTTTCCAATGAGTTCATCAATGGAATATCAAGACCATCTTGCCAGATAGATACCTTGCCATCATCAAAAACCCCATGATCATGCCAACAGCCATTCGGAGTTAGGACATAATCATTTTTATTCAGAGTAACTTGATGCCCATCTACGACTGTATATGCACCACCGCCCTCCATAATAAAACGCTGAGCGGATGCCGTATGTTTATGGGCAGGTGTAATCTCACCAGGTTTCATAACTTGCAAACCACTAAATAACCATCCAACGCAAGCTGTATGCTCTCTCCCAGCATCGGAATCATTCATTAATACAATTACTCGTCTTCCAGCCTCTTCAGGCTTAACTAATTCAGCTGATTGTAAAACTAAATCTCGCAATCCCCCATAACGCCACAGCGTTGGATTGTATCTAGTAATAGGCTCCCAGGGCTCTATTTCATTCGCTCTTCTCCAGAAAGCTGTTGTAGATTTTTTTTCTAATTTATCATAAAAATCAATTAGTTCAGGATTATCCTTAACGTTAGATCTACCTCGTAATTTATCACGAGGATCAGTTATTTTAGTTTCAGTCATCCTCATTCCTACTTGTCTTCAAACTTTGATTATATGAATCTTCACTGTACACCTCATTCACAAAAGTCAATGGTGTCTGGACTGTTCGGTTGACCCTTAAATCAAATATATCAAAGCGATTATAATGCCCCAAGATATCATGCATTTGTTTGGGCTGTATGCATCTATTAAGATCAATTTCCGCATAAACTATCCCTTCATCATCAATTAGGCCCTCGCCTACAAGATTTCCATCTGGACCTATCACCCCAGAAAAAGCACCACTCTCTCTAGTCAGTAACTCTCTTGCGTTAGGGACAAACCGCTCCATTTCTTGAATAATCTCCTCAGAAACTGCTGAACATGAAATAATAGTGAATATTTTACCTTCAAATGAATGAGTCATACCGCGTAATTTAATTGCTTCAGCCATATTATAATCACTTGGTGCTGTTGGCAGGCCAATATAATTAGCGACATGCACTTGTTCACCCTGAGCCATCAGAGTAAAGCGTGCTAATGGATTTGTATTTTCTCCACAGGCTAGTGTTCCAAGTACACCAATCTCAGTATCATGCACTGTTAATGTTGAGCCATCGCCCCCACTCCATGTTAATTTTTCTGCCCACGTTGGAACTAATTTGCGATGACAACCAAGAATCTCTCCAGTAGGACTAATTGTCAGATTTGTATTATACAAAGTTCCCAGTTTTTTTGGTCCACGCTCATTTACACCAATTACAACAAAGCAATCGTTTAACCTAGCTGCTCGACTAAGTGCTTGAACCTCAGGCCCATCTATATCAATGCTGTTATGATAAAGTCGCTCAAAAAAAGTTGATCCCTCAGTTGGGCTCATTATCCAGCTCCAATATGGATAGGCAGGAATAAAGACTTCAGGGAAAGCTACTAAACGCGCACCATTACTGGCTACCTCTTTAATTAAGTCACATGCCTTCTTAACCGTCAATTCTGCATTCAGGTATATTGGTGACGCCTGAACCGCAGCCGCTTTAAAAATTGGTAAAGACATAATAATTTATCCTATTAGCTTAATTAAAAAGCCACTTCAAATCATGTGTACAAAGCAATGGTCTCTTCCTTCTCTTCCCAGTTTGTAGATTCAGTAACATCAGCAATGAGCTCAACCGCATCATAAAGATCTTGATACCGCATATATAGCGGTGTTATTCCAAATCGAATGATATCTGGGGAGCGAAAATCACATACCAAGCCATTCTCAACCAGAGCTCGACTTAAAGCGAACCCATGCAGATGCCTAAATGAGACATGACCGCCCCTTTTCTCATCGTCCAATGGACTTGCAAGTTCAAATTCTTTAGATTTAAACTTATCCCTCATTAACTCTATGAATATCGCACCAAGCTTTTTTGCCTTCTTCCTTAATAGCTTGATATCAGCTTTCAATGATATATCTACCCCACATTCTAAAGCAATCAATCCTAATAAGGGTGGAGTACCACACATAAAACGATTGATATTTTTTGCGGGCTCATACTGCAGATTAAAAGCAAAAGGATTCGCATGACCAAACCAACCAGATAAAATAGGGTCAATCAGAGATTGATGACGTTTTGCAGTATATATAAATGCGGGTGCACCAGGACCCCCATTCAGAAATTTATAACCACAACCCACCGCGAAATCAACATTACAACCATTCAAATCCACCGGAATCGAACCCACACTATGACTCAGATCCCAAATCACTAGAATTCCTCTTTGATGTGCTTGCCTAGTAATTTCTCTCATATCTGAAATTTCACCTGTCTTGTAATTTACCTCTGTCAATAATAGAGCTGCCACCGATTCATCAAGTGATTCAATTAAGCTTGAAGATGGAACTATTTTTGGGGTAATTTTTGATGGTGCAAAAGTCTCAAGGCCTTGCATCATATATATATCAGTAGGAAAATTTTCCTCTACAGTCAATATAATCTTGCGCTCATGGTTGACTTGAAGTGCAGCAACTATGGCTTTAAATATATTTATAGAGGTAGAATCAGTGGCAATGACCTCCCCATTACCTGCACCTATCAATTTAGCGATCTTATTCCCAATTCTTTGTGGTGAAATACCCCAATCATGATTGATCCATGATCTTATTCCACCCTGACCCCATTCAGAAGAAATTACGCTACTCATTTTTTTTTGTGTTATTTGAGGAGCTAATCCCAATGAATTACCATCAAAATATAAAGTATTGTCTGGGATCTGAAACTCTTCCCTGAATGATTTCAAAGCATCATTCTTATCCAAATCAAGCAGTGTATTTTTATCAATCATATATGCTTTTATACCATTGATTTTTACAACGGACACTCATTGAAATTCTCTTGTCTTTCAGCGCTCAATTTTGTTCGCATCGACCATAATTCAGGAAAGAAGCTTATATTTAGAGCCTTCCTTAAATACTCAACACCAGACGAACCAGCTGTACCAGGACTATGACCAATTACTCGAGAAACTGTTTTCATATGCTTAAACCTCCATTCCTGGAAATAATATTCAAGCGAAGTAATCCGCTCGGCTAACATGTATAACTCCCAATACTTCTCAGTATCCTCATAAATTATCTTCCATGCTCTCTCAATCTCAGGAGATGCTTGGTATTTTTTTGACCAATCTCTTTTCAAAGCTGCCGAAGGTATTTCGAATCCTTTTTTAGCTAATAATCGCAACGCCTCATCATATAATGATGGTTCATTGAGGATTTTTGTTAATGCATTATGTATTTCTTTTTCATTTTGATGAACTGCAATTAAATCTTTGTTTTTATTTCCCAGCATAAACTCGAGTTCCCGATATTGGTGTGATTGGAACCCAGAAGCTTTTCTCAAATAACCTCTAAATGTTAGAAAGTCATGCGGCGTTAATGTTGCTAAAATTTCCCATGATTGAATCATATGCCTTTGTATTGAGGCGATCCTATCAAATGTTTTAAATGACCTTGATAATTGATCATCTTGAATGCATTTAATAGCTATTCTTAATTCATGTAAGCAAAGCTTTATCCATAACTCCATGGTCTGGTGCACGACAATAAATAAAGTTTCATCTGGCTCACCTGAAACACCAACTTGAGATGAGAGTAAACGCTTTGTTTGCAGGTGAGAGTTATAGGTTAATTCGGTATCCCATTCTATTTTTTCACCGTCAATCTCAGTGCTGAAAGTTTCGATACCATCAATCTTTGAGCTTTTGATTTCTGCCATTTAAAGGCTCTCCCTTAATATTCAAGTAATAATTGAATATAGATCACGTAAAATAATAAATTTTGTTAAAATGCTAACAGTTTGCTATTTTTATTGTCAGTAATTTATTAATAAATAATAATAAAATATGATCTCTATCATTTACATCCTCAGGTATATCCTAACTATTTCAATTGTTTTTATATTTCTATTTAAGAATATATGTGCCACTGAGATAGATAGAAACCAGACTAAACCCAACATTTTATTAATTGTTGCTGACGACCTAGGTTGGTCTGATTTGGGCTCATTTGGTGGAGAGATAACCACACCAAACCTTGATACTCTAGCGTATTCTGGAATCCGATTAACAAATTTCCATACCGCACCAACCTGCTCTCCAACTAGATCAATGCTTCTAACTGGCACAGATAGTCATCTTGCTGGTTTAGGTAATATGGAAGAAGAGTTGGGGCCAAATCAAATTGGCGAAAAGGGTTATGAGGGATATCTTAATAATGATGTTGTTACGTTTGCAACATTATTAAAAGACTCTGGATACAGAACTATGATGGCTGGAAAATGGCACCTTGGTGCTAGTTTAGAGAAAGGGCCAGAATCTCGTGGATTTCAGGATGTTTTTGTCATTGCTAATGGCATCAGTAATCACTTCAAGCAGGAGAGAATTGTTGGTTTTGAAATTAACGTTATCACAAAAGCGCCTTATCGCGAGCACGGTAAATCAATTGACTTAAAAGAACCCTTCTACTCATCTGAGCTATATACAGATAAACTCATTTCTTATATAAAAAATCACCAGCTTCGTGAAGATATCAATCAACCATTTTTTGCTTATGCGGCATACTCCGCTCCACATTGGCCACTTCAAGCACCTGATAAATTTATTGAAAAATACAAAGGTAAGTATGATTCTGGTTACGGAGAAATAAGAAGGTTAAGACTAGAAAAATTAAATAAATTGGGGTTAATTAATATCCCTAAAGCACCTATATCTGAACTCTGGCCGCAATGGAATGAGCTTGATCTTAAGACACAAAATAAAGAAGCAAAGAGGATGGAAGTATATGCCGGTATGGTTGAGGCATTAGATTACCATATTGGGAGAATGATCACTTATTTGAAAGATGCGAATCTATTTGATAATACTATCATCATATTCATGTCTGATAATGGAGCTGAGGGAAATGATCCAAGTGTAATTTTGGAGAATGCTTCTTGGATACCAGCAAACTTTGATAACAGTATTAAAAACATGGGGAGATCAAATTCACATATCTCCTATGGTCCGAAATGGGCAGAGGTAAGCTCAACTCCATTTAAGGGTTTTAAGGGATTCCCATCAGAAGGTGGCCTTTTATCACCTGCCATAATTTCATATAAAGAGTTCAAAGGTGATTCAGTTATAAGGCAATTCGCCTCAGTAATGGATATTGCTCCGACTATTTTAGATATAGCAAACGTTGAACATCCACAAAATAAATATAGTGGAAGAAATATTCATCCAATTAAAGGGCAATCAATATTACCGATGTTAATTAATGACAATAAACCTGAACTCTCAAACAACCGAATAACTGGATGGGAATTATTTAACCGGAGAGCGGTTAGAGCTGGCTCTTGGAAAATTACCTGGATTGAAAAACCATACGGTAAAGGTCGGTGGGTTCTTTATGATCTCGAAAATGATCCGCTCGAAGAGTACGATTTAGCAACCACAAATCCAGCAAAGTTAAAAGAAATGATAGCTCTATGGGATGAATACGAAAAAGAAAATGGTGTCATTATAGATCAGGATTTAAATCTGGGTTATTCAGGAAAGAATTTTCATTTTAAGCATTAATCTTATTTACATCTCTTCGATCCATTGCTGAATCAGGTGCACGCCCTCCTCGTGGATTAATGATCTTCCGGACTCAGGCATCATTATACCTGGATCAATCGAACGCATTCTGTAGAGCAAAATTGATTCATCTGCTTTGCCTGGCATAATTGAATATAAATTGCCCCCACTGCCTCTCCCTGCTGCTACTGGTTTCTTATATATCCCGAGTTGTTTTGGTCGATTTTCAGCAAAATTCAAATAAAGTCCACTAGATGCTCCATTGCCCGTTGCAATATGACAATGACCGCAATTAATTGCCAAATATGAGCGCGCACGCGCATCCAGATCATTATTCTCATCCTTCCAATTAACAACAGATTCCATTGTTTCTGGATAATGATCTATCATGCCACTCTCTAACAAATAATCTAATTGATTAACCGCTTCACTAGAAACTGGATGCCGAATATTTTTATTGAGATTTATGGCTTTTGGTCCAATTGGTTTAATGTCATTATTTGATTCATGGCACTCCTGACATTGATTTTTGTTAGGCACTCTATAACGCACACTCATTTGCTTGCCACTTTGATCAATCCATGATGTGTTAATTGTTGCGCCTGCTACTCTGAGAAGTGCTTCATCTTGATCATCATTCCAAACATAACTAGCTGCATCCCAGCCAGTGAATTTTTTTAGTAGCAATCGTGTCTCTAGGAGTTGTACTTCAGTTCCTGTATTTCGCTCATCCTTTTTATAGTAAAATGTTTTTATCAAAGCAGAACCAACAGGGAATTCATAAGTTGAATCTTTTGAATATCTTGCCACTAATTTATCTGGAATATATATGAATCTCTCTTTTAATGTGTAATCTGAGAATAAAGATGAAATTAATTCATAAGGGATCACATTCTCAGCTGGAAGCTGTGAGCTCATGTCCTGAAAGAATTGAAAATCAGACAATCTTTCGGGAAACTTTTTAGCTATTATATATTCATCACGAACACCGTCTGCTGCCTGCCCAAGAGAGCAAAAAATAATTAGAAAGAACCCCCAATAAATAAAATTTTTCATAAAAGAGCAATAAAGTTAGTATTAATGGTCCCGAGGTAAATTAATTTCTATCTCTGGAATAATTAATTCCTTATCTTGATAGTAATCCTGATAATTTCGATTAATAGGGTCAATAAAAGGTAGGTAATATCCGAATGGATCAAGCACGATTAAAGAAGCATCCCCATTATCACCAAGCATAATTCTCTCTTCATCAGGTTGGCCAAAAATCAAATCTTCGATTGGCATCAATCCGTCCCAGAATATATCTGGCATATCATTCTCAGCTAATTGGAAAAGCATTCTAGCGAGCTCATTACTTTCAATATCAGGACTTGCACCTGATTTTTTAAATCTATTATTGTGGATATATACTGAACGAGGATGAGGGTAGTAATTCTTATCAGTAGTATCCTGAAAATAACTGACAATCGCTAAATTGACCGTATCATTTTCAAAAAAATCGTTATTAAAAACCTCAATTATTGAATTTGCTAAAATTAACATACCAGTACCCCTAGGTACCGTGGCAACGATATTTCCCTCTGGTGCAAAGTTATCAGTATTATTATCAAAGGACTTATTATTATAAACACGTATATGATGACCGCCCTGTTGAGGTAAATCAGGTAAATCAAATACTAAGATACCGCCTGTATTTCTTGTGACAGTATTGCCAAAAACATCAGCATAATAGGAATTTTCAATTTCTATTCCAGCGACATTAAACATAGCTGAGTTATTTTTTACAATTATGTTCTCAGATTGTCCAACATAAATCCCAGCATCAGACGCGCCAATGGCGATACAACCCTCTATATAAACATTCTTAGACTGTACTGGATAGAGACCGTAAGCGCCATTCTCAGTGGCCGGCCCATTGGTCCACTCAACTCTCAAATTTATCATGTAAATCCCATCAACATCTACGACCTTAATGGCATCGCCACTAGCATTAATTACAGCGAAATCTCTCAAAATTACCTCATCAGAGCTAACCAATATCCCTTGTGCGCCAGATAATTGATTAGAAAAATCCAGGATTGTGGTTTCCATACCCTTACCTTTAACCGTTACCTCATTTTGAGCCAAAGATAAGCCATCCGTTAACCTATAAACTCCTTCATCTAATTGAATAGTATCTCCAGGTTTAGCCAAAATCATGGCTTCTTGAATTCGTTGTTGAGCATCTTCGCCAGGTTGCAGGTGAAAAACTTCAGCGAAGCTAATGTTTCCTAGCAATAGCACATAAAAAATAATATATATTCTACTCATACCAAGCCTACTCTTATATGATTAAGTAAATCCTATAATGAGTTTATACTAATTAAACATTAAAAGAAGAAAGGCTTATGCAAAAAATTATTACCTACAAATTGCTTATTATATATTTTTTGACATTAGTCATATCGACTAAAGTAAGCGCTGATAAGCCATCTGACTTTATCGTCACGCATGCCAATATCTATACTGTTAATGATAAACAACCATGGGCAGAGGCGATGGCAGTAAAAGATGGAAAAATTATTTTTGTTGGAAGCAACCAAGACGCTCTTCAATATAAAAATAAAAATACCCTTATTAAGAACATGCAAAGAAAAATGATATTACCTGGTTTTCATGATATCCATATTCATCCGGTTCATGGAGGTGTCACACACCTACAATGTAACTTAAATAATATACGTAAAATTAGTGAACTTTTAACAAAAATTAAGTCATGTGTCACAGATAGGACAACTAATGAATGGGTGGTTGGTGGAGGTTGGTCGATTGATATATTTTCCGCAGAAAATTTACCTGACAAAAAATTACTCGACTCGATAACCAATACTATTCCTATTTCACTAAAATCATCAGATGGTCACTCCTTATGGGTAAATTCCAAGGCTCTTGAAATAGCAAAAATAAACTCTGGAACACTTGATCCTGACAATGGGAAAATCGAGAGATATATAACCTCGGATGAACCATCTGGTCTATTACATGAAGATAGTGCAATGATGCTTGTCATGAAACATCAACCAAAGTTAACCAGTGAAGAGTTAGTTGATGGGTTACGTTATGCACAGAATTTATTCCATAG
Source organism: uncultured Woeseiaceae bacterium (assembly GCA_902510755.1). Classification (GTDB taxonomy): domain Bacteria; phylum Pseudomonadota; class Gammaproteobacteria; order Steroidobacterales; family Woeseiaceae; genus SP4260. The sequence continues at coordinate 48,267 of CABXCS010000005.1, forward strand.
TTATGGTATCACAGGGGTGCAGGATGCAATATTAAAATTAGATCCAGGTGATCCATATTATGGCTTAGATGCTTACAATTTCTTAGAATCACAAGATGAGTTACAACTTCATATCATAACCGCCATGTTCTGGAAAAATGGGCAACCTCTAGAACCACAAATTGAAAGATTTATTGAGACAAGAAAGCAACAATCAGAGAGCGCCCTAATACATGCCACTTCTATAAAAATATGGCAGGATGGAGTTATAGAAACTTATACTGCAGCGATGCTTGAAGCCTATAGTGATCGAGAAGATAATTATCGTGGTGAACTGCAAAATTCACCAGATGAACTAAATACAGCGGTAACTGCGCTTGATAAAGAAGGTTTTCAGATTCATTTTCATGCTATTGGTGATAGAGCAATTAAAATAGCATTCGATTCACTTGAAAAAGCACTATATTACAATGGTTTAAGGGATAGTCGTCATCATATTTCTCATATTGAGGTTTTTCGAGAAGAAGACATAAATAGGTTCAAGAGCCTAAATGTAATTGCAAACTTCCAGCCCTTATGGGGAATTCGAGATGAGTACATTACAGAGCATACTCATCCGAAAATTGGTAACGAGAGAAGTCAATGGCTCTATCCAATAGGTAGTGTGCACCGAGCTGGTGCGACAATTGGTTTTGGGAGTGATTGGTATGTTACTTCTGCAAACCCTTTAGATGGGATAGAGGCTGCTGTAACTAGACTTGAGCCTAATGGATTAACAACAATCCCGTTAGGTGATAATGAAGAAATCGATCTTGCTACGGCAATTAAAGCTTATACCCTTAATGGTGCTTATGTTAATTTTCTTGATAAAAAAGTTGGCTCTATCGAAATTAACAAACAAGCCGATTTTATTGTTCTGGATCAAAATCTTTTTGATATCCCTTATTCAGAAATCAATGAAACGAAAGTTCTTGAAACATATTTTAATGGTCAACTAGTTTATAAAAAATTATAAACTTAAACCGAACCTTCAATGAAAAAGAAATATCTTATTAAAAAAGATTACTTGGAGGGTAAGTGGTATTTAAGGCCTCTTAATAAATTACTGACTAAAAGGCAATTATGGGTCTTTAAATTAAAAACCATAAGGTCTGGTCTTGCTGTTGGTGCCTTTATCGCATTTATCCCATTCCCAGTACATACAATAATGGCAATACTTAGTGCCAGCCGATTAAATTTAAATCTCCCGGTAACAATACTTGGTACGCTGATATGCAATCCTCTCACAATAGGACCAATGTTTTATTTCTCATATCGATTAGGGATTGCCGCCTTGGGACTGGAAGAGCAAAACTTTAATTTTTCATTCAGCTTAACTTGGTTACAAAATAGCTTTGAAAATGTTTGGCAACCACTATTATTTGGGACTTTCATATTAGGTTTATCATCAGCTTTTTTATGCTTTTTTGCCGCCGATATAATTTGGAAATTAGGTCTTGCCAAGTATTTAAAAAAAAGAAAGAATCGATCTATCTAGCCAAAATACATCCATCTTTTAATTCTAAAATACGATCCATTTTCTTTGTAATAAGTTCATCATGCGTCACAACAACAAGGCTAGTGGCAAATTCTTGATGAAGCTCCAACATCAATTCCATAACATAGCGACCATTTTCAAGATCAAGGTTCCCAGTTGGCTCATCAGCCAATAATAGCTTTGGCTTGGTAATTAAGGCCCTTGCAATAGCAGCTCTTTGCCTTTCTCCACCGGAGAGTTTTGGGGGGCGATGACTCAATCTCCTACCCAATCCAACTCTCTCTAATAGGATTGCGGCAGCATCCATTGCTTGATTTTTATCTATACCTCTTATTAATAGTGGCATAGCAACATTTTCTTGGGCAGAAAATTCAACTAAC
>CABXCS010000006.1 GCA_902510755.1 uncultured Woeseiaceae bacterium
ACACCCTCCACTTCAATACCCATACTTCTAGCAGTACCAGCTATGGTTCTTACAGCTGCATCCATATCTGCGGCAGTTAGATCAGGCATTTTAGCTGTTGCAATTTCTTCAAGTTGAGCGCGATTAACTTTGCCAACCTTTTCTGTATTAGGAGTTCCCGAGCCTTTTTTAAGGCCTGCTGCTTTTTGCAATAAAATGGCTGCTGGAGGTGTTTTAGTGATAAATGTGAAACTTCTATCACTGTAAACTGTAATCACAACTGGTATCGGAAGGCCCGCTTCGGTTGATTGTGTTGCTGCATTAAATGCTTTACAAAACTCCATGATGTTTACACCATGCTGACCCAGAGCAGGACCTACAGGTGGGCTCGGATTAGCTTGACCTGCAGGAACTTGCAACTTTATATAACTAGTGACTTTCTTTGCCATTATTATTTACCTTGTTGAGTGCGAACGCTTTTTTAAAAAGCTCCTCAATTTTAATGATTTATAATTAATTTGTATAACTTAACAACCTAACCTTTTTCTACTTGACCAAAATCTAATTCAACTGGAGTTGATCTACCTAAAATCTGCACTGCTACCTGCAATCGATTTTTTTCGTAATTTACTTTTTCTACCACTCCTGAAAAATCATTAAATGGCCCATCAGTAACTCGAACAAGTTCGCCAGGCTCAAATAATACTTTTGGTTGTGGCTTATCGACGCCCTCTTCTACACGTTGTAAAATCCTATTAGCCTCAACTTCAGTAATTGGTGCAGGGCGATCACTTGAGCCTCCGATAAATCCTAATACCTTTGGCACCTCTTTAACTAAATGCCAAGTCTCATCATTCATTTCCATTTGAACTAAAACATATCCTGGGAAAAACTTTCTCTCCGTTGAACGTTTTGCACCTTCTTTCATTTCCACTACTTCTTCTGTTGGTATTAGTATTTCACCGAACTTGTCTTCTAATCCCATAAGTTTAACTCGCTCTTCCAATGAGCTTTTAACCTTATACTCATAATTTGAGTAGGCATGAACGATGTACCAACGTAAGGTCAATTTATTATTCCTTTATTAACTATTATTTAACCGGCAGAGCCGACTAATGTTCTTGTGAGCCAGAGAAGGAGCGAATCCAATCCCCAGAAAAATAAAGCCATTACTAAAGTGAAAACAAAAACAGCTATAGCTGTTTGAGTTGTTTCCTGTTGTGTTGGCCACACTACTTTACGAATCTCAATACGAGATCCTTGTATAAAAGCCCACAATCTTTTTCCTTGGAGACTAGTCATTGCCATCGCAATACCTGCACCAAAGCCACCTAATACCATTAAAGCACGTAACGGGAGGCTTAATTCAAGATAATAATAGTAACCAAACAAACCACCGATCAAAAGACCAGCAGCTGCTAACAACTTTATAATATCCAATAAAGATGATTGATCTGATTGTGTTGTCACATTATCCAAAACTAAACCCCAAATATTAAAACCGCAGTGACCGAATGCTCCATAATGTTCGTGGAGCTTTTTGTTGATGGCAGGCCAGGAGGGAATCGAACCCCCAACCTGCGGTTTTGGAGACCGCCGCTCTGCCAATTGAGCTACTGGCCTATCATTTCTTCTCTATTGATTACTGAATAATTTTAGCAACTACTCCAGCACCAACAGTCCGTCCACCCTCACGAATCGCAAAACGTAAACCTTCTTCCATTGCAATTGGAGCTATTAAATCAACAGCCATTTTTACGTTATCACCTGGCATTACCATTTCAGTACCTTCAGGTAACTCACATGCGCCAGTAACATCCGTTGTTCTAAAATAGAACTGAGGACGATACCCTTTAAAGAAAGGTGTATGACGCCCACCTTCTTCTTTATTAAGAATATAAATCTCAGCTTCAAATTTAGTATGTGGTTTGATCGAGCCAGGCTTACACAATACTTGGCCACGCTCTACTTCTTCACGTTTAGTTCCTCGAAGTAATACGCCAACATTATCTCCAGCTTGACCCTGATCCAATAACTTACGGAACATTTCAACACCAGTACATGTAGTTTTTTCTGTATCTTTAACGCCAACGATTTCAATTTCATCATTAACGTTAACGATTCCTCTCTCGATTCGGCCAGTTACAACCGTTCCTCTACCTGAGATTGAAAACACATCTTCCACAGGCATCAGGAAATCACCATCAATGGCTCTTTCTGGTTGTGGAATATAACTGTCCATTTCTTCAACTAATTTTACAATCGATGGTATACCAATATCTGATGTATCCCCTTCAAATGCCTTCAGTGCTGAACCAGTTACTATCGGTGTATCATCGCCCGGAAATTCATAGGTTGATAGCAAATCTCTAACTTCCATTTCAACCAATTCAAGCAATTCCTCATCATCGACCTGATCAGCTTTATTGAGATAGACCACGATATAAGGTACGCCTACTTGGCGAGCCAATAGGATGTGCTCACGTGTTTGAGGCATTGGACCATCAGCAGCACTACAAACTAGAATTGCTCCATCCATTTGAGCGGCACCAGTAATCATGTTTTTTACATAATCAGCGTGTCCAGGGCAATCAACATGAGCATAATGACGATTAGCACTTTCATACTCAACATGAGCTGTTGCAATTGTAATTCCTCGCTCTCTTTCTTCAGGAGCATTATCAATTTGCGAATAATCCTGTACTTCACCACCATGGATTTCTGCCATACACTTTGTTAAAGCCGCAGTTAATGTAGTCTTACCATGATCTACGTGACCAATTGTACCCACGTTTACATGCGGTTTATTACGTTCAAACTTTTCTTTAGACATGTTCCTTACTCTCTTCAGTTAAATTTAATTACTAACAATTTTACTCTCTAACTACCTTTAAATCTTAATTTATTTTGGAGCCCACACCCGGAATTGAACCGGGGACCTCTTCCTTACCAAGGAAGTGCTCTGCCCCTGAGCTATGTGGGCGATTTCCAACTCTCTAAAACCTTGATTAAACCTTCCTTTTATTTGGAGCGGGTGATGGGAATCGAACCCACATCATCAGCTTGGAAGGCTGAGGTTCTACCGTTGAACTACACCCGCAACCCTTTACTTTTAACTCTTAATTTTCAAATATCTTGTGGTGCTCCTTAATAATGCGCAAAATTAGACATTTTGTTTTGTTTAATAAAAAATCTTTTTGCACATTTCTATTATTCTTTTCCAACCTTTAATTATACATTTTTAACAAATAAAATTTTTCTTACAAAGCCTCTATAACCCTATACATCTACTGCTCTTCAGACTTTCTCATAGTCTTCTGGTGGAGGGGGTAGGATTCGAACCTACGTAGGCATAGCCAGCAGATTTACAGTCTGCCCTCGTTGACCGCTTGAGTACCCCTCCGCGAGGACAAGCCGGCTATTGTCTAATCGTATGGCCTAAGAGTCAATACCAATTTCATTAATTATTTTTGATCTCATAAAATTCACTTAAATTCATGAATTAAATAAAATAATATTACTCGTTAACTGACCAATGCCAGGGCTCATAAATAAACCCATAAATATTATTCTTTACATATGGCATTGAAAAATTGAAATCTAAAGCAAAACGCTCCAGCCACTGAAACGCTTCTGTAATTTCAAATGCTTCTGTCAATGGAGGAGCTCCAGTTGTTGCAATATCTATAGCAATCCCAGCATGATGTTGACTATAGCCCGGAGGCGCATTAACTTTCAGAATATTATCAATCAACATACCTTTTTTTAATTTATTAAAAATGAGTTCTTCCTGGTAAGCAAAACTCCTAAAACCAGAAATACTTAGAATTGATATATTATCTTTACTGGCTGATTCAACTAACTTCATCCATGAAATACCAGTTTTTTCAGACAAACGCTGCTCTATACCAAAAATATTAGGCCCAATAGATATAAGATCTTCTGCATCATCATAAAAGGGTAATTTTTTTTTGATTCCATAATCAATGGAAATGCCGAGTCGTTTATATGCTTTTATTTGGTGTTTGTTTAACATTTTCTATTACCAATCTCTTTAAATAAAGATATTCTATAATTAATTTTCAAAATACAAGTCAATAGATTTATTTACTATATCGATAAAGACGTAATCATGCATAAAGATAAGATATTCGCCAAAAAAACCCCAACTATCAATCCTTTTGAATTTAATGACGAGGTTGCTAAAGTCTTTACTGATATGCTCCATCGCTCTATACCAGGCTATCCATTAACTATTCAAACCATAAAGTCACTCACTAAAAAATTTATCCAACCGAACAGCAATTGTTATGATTTGGGATGCTCACTGGGTGAGGCTGCATTTGCCATAGAAGAGGGGATAACTGTTGAGGGTTGTAAAATCATCGCTATCGATAAATCATCCTCAATGACAAAAAAATGTCAAAAAAAATTGAACAATAAGACAGTATCTACACCAATAACTATTGTTAATGATGACATTATCAATCTCAACATTAGTAATGCTTCTATTGTTGTTATGAACTATACCCTGCAATTTATAGATATTGACTTACGACAGACAATACTTAATAAGATATATAATGGTTTAAAGCCTGGTGGATTGTTTATCCTCTCGGAAAAGACAAGTAACGGCAATAAAATGATAGATAATCTTCTAATAGAGCTTCATCATGAGCATAAATTCAGAAACTCATACAGTCACTTAGAGATCAGTCAAAAAAGAATTGCGTTAGAAAAAGTACTCATTTGTGATGATATACCAACACATAACGAAAGATTAAAGAGTGCTGGTTTTACAAATTATGACTTATGGTTACAACATTTTAATTTCATATCTTATGTTGCAATAAAGTAAAGATATTTGATATGGATCGTTTTTTATCATCATTAACTTCAAAAAATCAGAGGGAGTGGGCAACTAAAGTACAGCAAATTATTTCTCACAAAGAAGCTAATATGGTTAATGGTCATTTACCAAAATGGAATAAAGCACTTGAGTTACTTCCAAACAAAACTCATCAAAATCCTAGTCTCAATGAAGCAACAATCTCCATCAATAATATTAATTTTACAGAGCAAGAAAAAACAACAACAGAGCAAGCTCTAAAATCATTATCGCCTTGGCGAAAAGGACCCTTTCTTATTGATGATATTTTTATCGATTCTGAATGGCAATCAAATCTAAAATGGTCTCGTGTTAATGAACTGATTGACTCATTAGAGGGTAAAACAATACTTGATGTAGGGTGTGGTAATGGTTACTACTCGCTCAGAATGCTCGGTGATGGGGCCAAATTAGTAGTTGGAATTGATCCTTCATTATTGTTCATGAAGCAGTTTGAAGCTATCACACATTTTATGAAATCGATTCCAGTATTTTTACTGCCATTAAAATTGGATGAGCTGCCAGAATCTTCTCCTATCTTCGATACTGTATTTTCGATGGGTGTACTCTATCACCAGCGATCACCCCTAAATCACCTACATCAACTTTATAATACCTTGAATAATAAGGGTGAATTGATCTTAGAGACCATAATATATCCTGGGCTTGATACCTATAATAAAAATAAGGCTGATCGGTATGCACAAATGCGGAATGTTTGGTGCCTTCCGAATATAAAAGAACTGTGCTCATGGCTGACCAAAGTTGGTTTTAAAAATATCGAAAAAGGTCGAATTAATATAACTACCGTAACTGAACAAAGAAGTACTGATTGGATGACCTCTTATTCATTATCAAATGCTCTGGATCCAGATAATTCAAAATTGACTATCGAGGGATTTCCAGCTCCTCATAGAATAATTATCAGATGCAAAAAATAAATAAATACTTAAATCAAGTGATATGATATTTTTAATATAAATTAAGCTTGTCAATAATAAACCGCATGAGTCATTCAATGAAACTAACTCCTGTAATAGAGAGATATATTAATCACTGGGGTGAAATGGGCATTCGTTGGGGAACAAATAGAACAGTCGCTCAAATTCAAGCGCTTCTCTATCTTTCGCCGAAACCTCTGAGCTCAGAAGAAATCTCAATCTTGCTATCAGTTGCCCAATCGCATGTCAGTACAAGTTTGAGAGAATTGCAAAATTATGGTGTGGTCACCATGACTCACCTTGCTGGTGACAGAAATGACTATTTTGAATCCATACATGATGTTTGGGAACTATTTCGCGTTATTATTGAACAGAGAAAACAAAAAGAATTGAGCCCTACACTTAAAATGTTAAAAGAGTGTTCTATAGCAATTGAAGAGGAAGATAGAGCGCATCAGGTTACTCGTGATCGCATTCATAACATGTATTCCTTTGTCACCTCAATAAATAATTGGTACGAAAAAATAAAATCTATATCAAATGCAACATTGCAAAAGATTATGAGCCTCGGTAATGCTATTACGAAACTTGTAGGCAAATAAACAACTTACAGAATTTATATGTAATAAAATTTATGAGTTCAACAATACCTAATTATCAAGCTAAACATCAAACCATTGGGCTCTACATTGGCCCTATAATCGCAATTTATATGCTACTTGCACCTGCTCCAGATGGCTTATCAAATGAAGCGTGGAGCGTTGCGGCTATGGGCTCACTAATGGCTATTTGGTGGGCAACAGAAGCTATACCAATTGCAATTACAGCTCTGTTACCACTCGTTTTTTTTCCTCTTCTGGGTATTTCTTCAATTCAAGAGGCAGCAACACCATTCGCCAATAAAGTTATTTATCTTTTTTTAGGTGGCTTTATCGTAGCCTTCGCAATGCAACGTTGGAATCTACACCGAAGAATTGCCCTGACTATACTTCAATATGTTGGAGGGAATGGAAGGTCACTAGTTGGTGGCTTTATGCTTGTCAGTGCCTCACTGAGCATGTGGGTAATGAATACATCGACAACTATGATGCTATTACCAATTGCCATCTCAGTAATCACCGTTATCCACGGTACTGTGGAACACTTAAATGAAAAACAAAAACAAGATTTTCAATACGCACTCCTTCTTGGTATTGCTTATGCCGCAACTATAGGTGGTATGTCAACACTTGTTGGCACCGCACCCAATGCAATGCTTGCTGCATTTATGCTGGAAACTTATGATACGGACCTGAGTTTCTCAAAATGGATGTTAGTAGGTATTCCCTTGAGTCTAGTTATGGCCCCACTGGCATGGGTAGCTCTGACAAGATGGACTTTCAAAGTAGATTTTGCAACAAATGATACAGGTAGATTAGCTTTAAAAAAAATGAATGATGATTTAGGTTTAATCTCCACACCAGAAATCAGAGTAGGCATTATATTTTTATTATTAGCAATCGCTTGGATCACACGACCAATTCTGATTACGCTTCCTGGTTTAAGCGCACTCGACGATTCCAGTATTGCGATGGCAGGTGCAATCTCGTTATTTATGATACCGAGTGGGGATAAGACTGATCCCGTTCTTTTGCGCTGGATACATCTCGAGAAGTTACCTTGGAGTATACTCCTCCTCTTTGGTGGTGGATTATCTCTAGCGGCCGCTGTCAGTAACTCAGGACTGGCTGCCTGGTTAGGATCTAACCTCTCATTAATAAGTGACCTACCAACCACACTTCTGGTAATTATCATTGCTGTAATGATTATTTTTTTAACCGAACTAACTAGTAATGTTGCTACTACTGCAACGTTCCTCCCAGTGATAGGTGCCATCGCAATTGAAATGGATATCAATCCAATTATATTAGCCGCGCCAGTTACCTTAGCAGCGAGTTGTGCTTTTATGCTACCCGTAGCCACTCCACCAAATGCAATTGTGTTTGGCTCTGGTTTATTGAATATTCCAAAAATGATTCGAGCAGGACTGGTGCTTAATCTTATCGGAATTATAGTGGTCTCACTAGTATCTCTGACTCTGGCTCCATACTTTTTAGGGTAATGACTATGTCAATCAAATATGAAGTAAAAAAATCAAATAAAATAAGACAACTTAAGAAAAAAGCCAAATACGATAAACAATCAGTATATAAAATACTCGATGCTGGTCTAGTCGCTCATGTAGCTTTTAATCAAGCTGATGGGCCAGTTGTTGTCCCGATGATTTACGGCAGAAAAGATGACACAATTTATTTACATGGAGCAAGAAAAGCGAGAATTATTCGTTTACTTGAAAATACAGAAAGAGCATCACTTAACGTAACCTTAGTTGATGGGATCGTATTTGCCAGATCCACTTTCAACTCATCCATGAATTATCGCTCCGTGACTATTTTTGGGAAACCAAGCATTGTTATTGATAATGAAAAAAAGTTATCGGCCATGAAAATAATTGGTGAGCATTCCATGCCAGGAAGATGGTCAGAAGTTAGAGATTCTCATCTTAATGAAGTAAAAATGACTGGTGTTATCGAATTAACAATTGAAGATGCTTCAGCAAAGATCTCTGCAGGACCTATTGAAGATGAAACGGAAGATTATAAACTTGCCGTCTGGGCAGGTACTCTGCCCATTACGATGAAAACTGGTAGGCTACAAAACGACAACCATCTTCTCGATGATGTCCAGCCTTCTGAAACCATCAAAAAGCTAGAAAATAAGAAATATTAGAAAAAAATTATACTCTAGATTCTAATGTCAATAAGGCAGTTTTTATCCTCAAACCTCCGCTGTAACCGCCCAAACTTCCATTGCTCGCAATTACTCTATGACAGGGATAAATGATTGGGAGTGGATTTTTACCATTAGCACTTCCAACAGCACGATAAGCACGCGGATGACCAACTCTGACTGCAAGCTCTGCATATGAACAAGTTTTACCATAAGGTATCTGAGTGAGCTCTTTAATCACTTTCATCTGAAATTTAGTGCCAAGCATATGAGTTGAAATAGAAAATGATTGCCGTTGTCCATTAAAATATTGTTCCAGTTGATTAACTGCCTCAGTGAAATGAGTGTCAGATTGTAGCCAATAAGATTCAATGTTATGGGTTTTATTTTTCTCTGCAAAGGCAATCAAACTTAAACCCTGATTACCTCCAGCTAAAAGTAGCTCACCTATGGGAGAATCCATCAGGGTATAATGGGTGATACGCATATTATTGATCAATTCCGCCCATACATAAATATTTTATTTCGAGGTAATCATCCATGCCATATTTGGAGCCTTCACGTCCTTGGCCTGATTCTTTAACACCTCCAAATGGCGCCATTTCATTTGATATAATCCCCTCATTGATCCCCACGATTCCATACTCCAACGCTTCACCAACTCGCCAAATACGCCCAATATCACGCGAATAAAAATAACAAGCCAAACCGAATTCTGTGTCATTTGCCATCTTTATTACTTCATCTTCAGTTTTAAATGAGAATAGAGGTGCTACTGGACCGAAAATTTCTTCCTGAAAAACACGCATATCATTGGTCACAGAGGTTAGAATGGTTGGTTCAATAAAGCACTCGCCATGCTCGCTTCGCTTCCCCCCTGTAATGGCGCTAGCACCCTTTAAAATCGCATCATCAATAAAGCTCATAACATCAGTTGCAGCTCTTTCAGTGATCAATGGTCCCACGGTGATGCCTTCTTTTGTTCCATTACCAATAATTAGATCTTCAACTGCCTTTTTAAGACGGGCAGTAAATTCCTCAAAGATACTCTCTTGAACATAAATTCGATTTGCACAAACACAAGTTTGCCCAGCATTTCTAAATTTACAAATCATTGCTCCCATAACTGCCGCATCAAGATCAGCATCATCAAAAACGATAAATGGTGCATTACCACCTAATTCCATGGAGGTTCTTTTCATGGTCGTTGCACAGTCAGACATTAATTTTTTTCCAACTGGTGTGGAGCCTGTAAAGGTTAATTTTCGTACGATTGGACTGGTAGTTAATGCATCACCGATTTCAGAAGTAATGCCCGATACAATGTTTATTACCCCTTTTGGTATTCCGGCACGCACAGCCAATTCAGTAATAGCTAAAGCAGATAAGGGTGTTGCATTAGCAGGCTTACAGACTACTGTACAACCAGCCGCCAGGGCTGGAGCAATCTTTCTAGTCAACATAGCATTTGGAAAGTTCCAAGGGGTAATGCATGCTACAACTCCGATTGGCTGCTTTATAACTACTACTCTTTTATCATTAGCCGGTGGTGGAATAATATCCCCGTAATTACGCTTACCTTCTTCGGCGAACCATTCAATGAAATTTGCCCCATAAGCAATTTCCCCTCTGGCTTCTGCTAGCGGCTTGCCTTGCTCTGCGGTTAAAATTTGCGCTAAATCTTCTTGCGCGTCCATCATTAAATTAAACCATTTTCGTAGAATGCTTGCGCGTTCTTTGATGGTTAATTTGCTCCAACTATCTCTCGCAGCTTCAGCAGCTTCAATTGCGCGGTTTGTTTCTTTTTCTCCGCATCGAGCTACATCAGCAATAATTTCTCCTGTAGCTGGATTAGTGACCGAATAAAATGAATGATCATCACTATCAATCCATTCCCCATTGATAAATGCACCAGTTTTAAGTAGCTCTTTATCAGATATATTGATATTCATTGCTCACTTCTCCGCTAAAAACCCCAGCTCTCATTGAAAAGCTTATAAAAGCAAAAAATGGTGCCGGCACCAAGAGTCGAACTCGGGACCTACTGATTACAAGTCAGTTGCTCTACCAACTGAGCTATACCGGCACACAAAAAACATCTTAAGGGTGGTTATTTTATTTTTTAATTTACTGTGCAAATTAAACAGTTATCATTATAAGCTAGATTATGAATATAAATAAATAATAATGAATAAAATAATAGAACCTAGCTTTCGTGAAAATGTAGATTTGATGTTTAATCGGGCTTCCAGCCTTATTGATCTTGCTCCAGGACTCGAAGAAAAAATTAAAGTTTGTAATGCGACCTATACGGTCCGCTTTGGAGTGAGACTAAAAGGAAAAATTCAGACCTTTGTTGGTTATAGATCTGTGCATTCCGAGCATATCGAACCAGTTAAGGGGGGTATCCGTTTTTCAAAAGCGGTGAACCAAGATGAAGTTGAGGCTCTCGCTGCACTTATGACCTATAAATGTGCCGTAGTTGAGATACCATTTGGTGGATCAAAAGGTGGTCTTTGCATTGACCCAAGAGAATATGATGATAACGAATTAGAAACCATTACTAGACGGTTTGCTTATGAGCTTGCAAAAAGGGATCTAATTCATCCATCGCAAAATGTTCCAGCTCCTGATATGGGTACTGGAGAAAGAGAAATGGCTTGGATTGCCGATCAATATAACAGGATGAATACAACTGAAATAAACAGTCGTGCCTGTGTCACGGGAAAACCGCTCAATGCTGGAGGTATTGCTGGTCGTGTTGAAGCTACTGGCAGAGGAATACAGTACGCACTAAGAGAATTTTTTAGGCACCCCGAAGATGTCGCTAAAGCTAATTTAAAAGATACGCTAGAGGGAAAACGAATTATAGTGCAAGGACTTGGTAACGTTGGATATCATGCCGCATTATTCCTTTCAGCCGAAGATGGTGCCATTATTACTCATATTATAGAAAGAGGTGGCTCGTTGAGTGATGAAAGAGGCTTAGATGTAGAGAGAGTTCATCAACACTTGATGGAATTTGGTAATTTGAATGAATGCCCAATTGGGAAATTTAATGAGAACTCAGCAGCCACTCTGGAGGAAGACTGTGACATCCTAATTCCTGCAGCAATAGAAAGTGTAATCAATCTTGAAAATGCAGACCGAATCAAGGCCGCACTTATTATCGAAGCAGCAAATGGGCCAATAACCGCGGGTGCTGATGAAATACTCCTAAAGAAAGGAACTGTTATTATTCCTGATATGTATGCCAATGCTGGCGGGGTGACCGTTTCATACTTCGAATGGGTTAAAAATCTTAGCCATATACGATTCGGTCGTATGCGTCGTCGTCAAGAGGAAAGCCGAAACCAACTGTTGGTTAATGAACTAAAAAGAATTGTGAGTGAAAGCGGCTTAAATACCAAGCTGTCAGATGACTTCATCCAGAAATACAGTGAGGGAGCGGGTGAAATTGAATTAGTGCGCTCCGGTCTTGATGACACGATGGTAAATGCCTATCAATCTATACGCGAGGTATGGCACTCCAGAGACGATGTAAGTGACTTAAGATTAGCCGCCTATCTTGTATCCATTGAGCGTATTGCTCAAACTTACCATTCTAAGGGTTTATAAATCTCTTTCTCTGTCGATTGCCATTATAGCTAACCCCTCTAATACTAAATTTGGTCTGTAGTGATAACTCTCATCCAAAATATCTAGCAATAACCTGGCATCGCCACCAGTAACTAAGACTTTGGGCTGATAATTATTTTTATTGAGATCATTGATCATCCGTTCAATCGCCCCGCAGATTGCATTGAAAGTTCCATGAACTAGGGCATCATCAGTATTGGTCGCCAACATACCAGTGCATTTAGTTATCGAATCAAGAGTCATGTTGGGCAGTTTGATACGATCTGTCTCTTTATCTAAGCATCGCAACATCAATTGTATTCCGGGTATTATTTGTCCCCCAAGATGATGACCATGCTTATCAACAGCATCTATTGTAATAGCCGTCCCCAGATCAACAACCATGACATCAGACTGTAATTCATGATATGCGGCAATCATTGCTACCCACCTATCCACCCCCAATTGTTGAGGATCACCATAACTATTTTGCACATCAAAAGCACAGGATTCACTATATACAAAATCAACATCACAAGAAAAGCTCTCGCTAATGATTTTAGCGCAACGAGTATTCCAATCGTCTGACTTGACGCTAGCAATAAGTATCAGATCAATATCTTTAACGATCTCTTTAGCTAAATGAGAAAATTCTGTAGATAATGGCTGAGTATTTTGCATTATCCCATTGAAGATTAATTCATGATTTTCTAGTAACCCCCATTTTATAAATGTGTTACCAATATCAAGTAATAAGTATTTTTTCTTCAGCATGTAATTGCCTTGTTATTTAACTTTCTAACCGAACCTGAAGCTACATGATGGAGTCCTTCAGTATTTAGCACAAGTAATTCCCCCTCTGAACTAATACCTTGAGCTAAACCTTCAAGCTTTTCATTTAATGTCTTAACTATTACTTGTTGGCCATACAATAAATCAAATTCAGCCCACTCTTTTGAGAGGATAGAGAAATTTTTCTGCTGAAATTCTTCTATTGCGTGATACATTGACTCAATGCATTGGGCTGCAAGAAAATTTAACGCTGGTACTTTGTTCATCACAGTACCAAGAGCAATTGGCTTCAAATCATTCCCAGAAAATACCTCATTAGTTTTACTTGGCAGACTAATATTAATACCCAGTCCAATAATTACTTTTAAATAATCGCGTTTATAAGCCACAGAATCAATCAGGATACCACCTAGTTTTTGACCCTCAATAATCAGATCATTTGGCCACTTTAAACCGATGTTCTTTACACCAAGTGCAAGAAGTTTTTTTGCCACTATATGGCCTACCAATAATGACAGTTGAGTCAATCTAGGCTCCTTTTTTATATTGAATGCCAATGACATCCATAAACCTTTATTTTTTTCTGAGACCCATTTTTTACCATATTGGCCTCGGCCAGCTGTCTGATGCTCGGCTATTACTACTTGGAATGGCTGTTGACCAGCAAGGTTATTCTTTTTTAAATAATCATTAGTCGAATTAATCTCATCAAATAATTTAATCCCAATCAACTTTTTAGGCTCATTCAAATTAATGGCTGAGAAAATTTCTGTGGCATCAAGCTCGAGCATAATAATTATCGTTTAGAAAAAATCATTACTTTTTTATTCTTCGTTTCTCTTCCTGCTAACATTCTTTGTATATTTGAACGATGCGTATAGATTAAATATAACGACATCAGCAAAGAATAAACTAATACAGGGTTATTTGAAGCAGATTCTGTTATCAGTAAATAAATTGTGATTGAAGCAGTAGCAAGCATTGTAGCTAAACCAACATAACCAAACATGACCAGAATTATTATAAAAGTAGCTAACATCACGACCACGAGAAAAGGTGAAATGACAAGCAAAGTACCTATCAAAGTGGCAGCTCCTTTACCACCTTTAAATTGATACCATAATGGCCATACATGACCCATTACAGAAGCAAAAGCACAGCAAAGGATCAATATTTCACGTGAGATCTGTGGCTCCTGAATCACTAATGGTAAGGCCAAGAAAGGAATTGATAAGGTAGCAACAACACCTTTTCCGATATCAATAATTATTACACCCAAAGCAAAGACCTTACCTTGAGTTCGCAATGCATTCGTCCCCCCCGCATTACCACTACCCATATTTCGTATATCAACCCCACCATTTAATTTACCCATCGTAAGGGCGCCCATAATTGAACCCAAAAAATAACTCAGTAAAAATTTGATACCTAATTCAAACATTACATCCCTTCCTTTTTTTGATTTAAGTCTATCATCAACTAAAATTAGTAAGTAATTTAGCTCAATAATAAATTAATTATTCTGTCCGTTTTGAACTCATATATATAGCAATAAGCACCATCGACACCCCAATAAATTCAACCAGAGTGAAAGAACGATTAAATAATAGAACATCCCAAATAAAGCTCAATGATGGTTGCAATAAGAGCACAATGCCAACTTCTGCAGTAGTAACTTTAGCGAGCGCACTGGCTATAAGTATCAGGCCTGTTGCATGCGAAAAGAGGCCATAAGCAAGTAATAAACTTAGGTCCTGCAGCGAATTGATAGTAAGAGACTCGCCTTCCACTTGGGCGATCACCCCAAGTGATAGTGCTACCAATAAGGACATAATTGCAATTTCTCTTACTGGCAAAACATGTTTTGAATCTATTTGTGCTTGACGCATAAATAACATGTAGCCGGTGTAGCTCACTGCTGTTAATAAACCGAAGATAACCCCTAAGCGATAGTCGCTATGTAACTGATTCCAATCAATGCCAACAATAGCTACTAACCCTAATAAAGCTATTGGAATAGCAATAATTTGCATCTTGGTAGGTTGTTGTTTAAACAACATAATACTGGCTAACAGCATAAAAAATACTTGAAAATTTGCCAGTAAGGTAGATAACCCTGGGCCCACATACAAAATACTGCGATGCCAGAACCACAAATCAGCAGTAAAAAAAACTGCAGAAAACAGCAAAGCAATCCAGATGGATTTATTAAATGATAATCTTCGGCCTGATAAAAAAATAAAAGTAGTCAAAGCTACTCCACCAAAAAAGACCCGATAAAAACCACTCGTAGTTGGTGAGACATTCACCAAACTTACAAAGACTGGCGAAAAGCTAATCATAAAAGCCCCCATGAAGAGGCGTATACGTGGTTTGGCAAAAAGTTTAATCAATCGTTATC
Source organism: uncultured Woeseiaceae bacterium (assembly GCA_902510755.1). Taxonomy (GTDB): domain Bacteria; phylum Pseudomonadota; class Gammaproteobacteria; order Steroidobacterales; family Woeseiaceae; genus SP4260. The sequence goes on from CABXCS010000006.1 coordinate 15,389, forward strand.
TGGGACACTAACGACAGTGTCTATCAATTTCAAAGTAAGACATTTAGCTGACCCTCCAGCTTTCAGGAATTCTGAGAGATCAATTTTAACCACCTCGAAGTTATTTTTTTCTAATTCCTTTTGCAAATGATTAGATGTGGCATTCAATATAATTTTGTTATTAATATTCACGGCATTACAGGCAAAATTACCTGCATCCTCTGTATCCACAATAATTCGTTTTTCTGGTGGGATTCGGGATTCAATCGCCATACGCGAGTCAAAATCAAACGCAGGTGGATGATACATCACAAAACCACCTTGCAGTGGACAAAAACAGGTATCGATATGATAAAAACGCGAATCTACCAGTCGAATCGGGACTACCTCAACATTAAAGTACTCAGCGATTTCACGATGTGCCTCAATTTCAGTTCGAAAGCCATGTCCAGTCCAAAGCCACGGGCCACCTCGGTCAAACAAACAATCACCCGCACCTTCAAAGCCAATTTTTTCATCTAGATCCAGTAATTCAAATCCATTATTCTTGAACCATTTTTTAAAATGCGCTTCCTCAGGCCGACGCTCATGCGGCATAAAATGGCTGGCAATTGCTCTATCTCCAGCCACTACCCCAGCGTTTGCCGTAAAAACCATATCAGGTAAATCAGGTTGCGGTGGAATGATAGTAATATCAGCAGACTTGGCAATTTCGTCTCGCAAATGCTCCCACTGTTGATGAGCCAATTCCTTACTGGGGGGGCCTTCTTGCCCTGCCATCCAAGGATTAATAACGTAATCAACTGAAAAATAGTCTGGTGGACACATTAATATATTATTCTTTGACTCACTCATACATTCTTCTCTTTTTTTGGTAAATAAATTTCTGCCAACATGCAACGCGCACTTCCGCCAGCAGATGCCTCTATATTATTCAATGGTGCCGAAATGATTTTAACATGGCTCTCAATTATTTTGACTTGTTCCCTCGTTAATGAATGCCTGGCTTGTTTTGACATCACCAATAATTTTACTCCACTCGAGGATCTCACTTCGAGCATATTGCCGGCAAATGCTTCCATTTGTTCTAACGTTAGTTCCAGTAACTCACGGTTATTAGTTTGCAAGCTATTGACTACCATCTCTCTTTGTTCAATTGCAGCAATCGCTTCAAGACAGACTATGGATAGAGTGTTACCGATACTCATCATAACGTTAGTATGATAAATTAAATCCCCATTTTGATCAGTCGCATCGAATGCAATAGTAGAATAATTTATCACTTTAGCAAACTCATTCAGCACACTAAGATCAGTTCTTGAAGAGCGGCAAGCATAGATAATTTGATTCTGGTGATCCATTACCATACTGCCTGTTCCCTCTAAATATCGACCTTGCTTCTCATGGTGGCTCAAATCAATTATCTTGCTTACTAGATAATTATTCTTCTCGCTCAGATGATCAATAATATCTCTGCGTCTTTCAGTGCGGCGATTCTCAGCCTCCATTGGATACAAGATGACTGATCCATCATGATGAAAAGAAATCCAATTATTTGGGAAAATGGCATCAGGTGTGAGAGGTAGTGGCGTATCAAGACATTGAATAACTTCAACACCAGCAGTTTTCAATATTAGGACAAAATCATCAAATTCTCTCAAGGCGAGAGCTTGCTGCTCATCTTTGGATAAATTTGTTTGACCTTGAAAACGATTGGATTCAGCAGTTAATGGATTACTGAAAAAAGCATACGGACGAATCATTAAAACTGCATTAGCTGCTTGGGAATTATTATGCTTAATCATAGAATACTCTTCATTAATTACTTTTTGTTCATCTTAATTAATGCTTATGATATAAAAAGAAGAATAATCTAGCACAAATAAAATAACAATTGACCCTTAAGAAGGGCTTGGACGGTAAATATACAAATGACTGGGGAATTCTATCTTTATTTAAATATCTTTTTAACCTTTATTATTGTAACGCACATCTTCCGTACAAATCGGCCTAAATATTGGGTCTTTGTGATCCTAATATCTGGCACATTAGGTGCCATAATCTATTTTATCTTTGAAATTTTACCTGAATTAATGGGTCGACCAAGTAGTAGAAAAGTCTTTCGAACAGCGCGCAAGACACTCAATCATAAAGCCGATCTTCAACAGCTCAAGCAACATCAGGAATTCACTGGGAGTATCGATGCTACTCGGCATCTTGCTAATACACTCATTGAAAATAATCGTGCGGCTGAAGCAGTCACGCATTATAAAAATATTTTGACTGGTATTTATGAGTATGATGCAGACCTGTTACTCGGACTAGCTGATGCTCAATTTGCCACTAAAGCTTACACTGCAGCTCTCAGTACATTAGACTTATTGCGGGAAAAAAATCCACACTACACCTCAGCTAACGGGCATTTAATCTACGCCAGAGCACTGGAGCTTACTGACAAAAAAGACGAAGCCATACATGAATATAAAGCTTTAGTTAAATATTTCACGGGTGCTGAGGCAAGTTATCGATATGCTAATTTATTAGCTTCGGAAGACCAAGATAAAGCATTGATTATTTATAGAGATATTCTCAATACAGCTGAGGTTGCTCCATTACATTATCGGCAAGCTCAAAAGAAATGGTTACAAAGAACTCAAAAAGCAGTCAAAAGCATTACTAATAAACCCAATTAATCAGTTCTGCTGATTCTATTTTTTTAATCAAAAAAAAAACCCCGCAAATGCGGGGTTTTAATCATCAGATATGTGCTTGATTCAAGCTTATATCCAATTATTTCTTAGGTCATTATTCTTAGAAAGAAATTTGACCACGTACATAGTAGTAAGTACCTTGCCAATCTTGAACTGAATCAGATCGGTAAGTACGTCCACAACATGATTCGCCAACTTCATCGATGTCTGGCATTGTATCAAATACGTTGTTAACACCAAGTGTTAAACGATACGCTTCTGATAAATCCCAAGATACGTCAGCATCCCATTGTGTAACACGACCGTACTCTTGGATTGTAGCAAGAGTGCTGTTAGAAGCATTCTTGTATGGTCCATAGAGGTTACCACGAACACTAACTGTTACGTCGTTGTTCATAGTATGACGAGCTGATACGTTCATCCGATATTCTGGATTACCATTCTCGTTGTCGTACTTACTTTCGTCGTTAATGAAGTATACAGGACTAGCTGTAGTTCCTCGGTTAACACGATCTTTGATCTTAGTTGAGTTCCAGTTACCAGCGGCTGAAAGGATAGTATTACCACCCGACCAGTCCATGTTGTAAGTAGCAACTAAATCGATACCACTTGTCTCAGTTGTCAAGTCGTTAGTAAAGTAACTAACTTGAGCAATATCAGACTGGAATGGAATGTTTTTAGCAGTAAGATCGGCTTGTACGGCAGCAGTAACTTTAAAGTCTGATGACAATACGATTCGATCTTCTAACTCAATGAAGTAGTAGTCAAGAGTTACTACGAGGTTCTCAGTAGGTGTAGCACTCACACCAACTGTAAACTGTGTAGAAGTCTCAGCATCTAATGGCTTCGCACCAAGGTACGCAGTCAATGGATTAGTCGCTGGGAAAATACCCTCTGCTACTGGCTCACCATTTGGATCAATACGAGTAGATACGTTCTTAGTCGAGATTTGACCTGGAGTTGGTGCACGGAAACCCGTACCAGCTGATGCACGTACAGTAACGTTATCGCTAACTGTGTAACGTGCAGCTGCTTTCGCACTAAAGTTATCTCCGAAATCAGAGAAGTCTTCGTAACGACCAGCTACGTTGATCAAGAACTCATCAGTAACATCTACTTCAAAGTCAGCATAAGCTGCAACTGAATCACGTGAGTATTTGCCAGAATAAGCGGCAGGATACCCAGGGAAACCGTTTGAACCCACTGGTAATGCGTTGAAGATAGGATCTTCAGCATCACATTGTGTGCCAGGAGTTGCGGCTAGACCAGGAATGTAACAACCGGCTACTGTGCCAGCTGATCCGGCAGTTGCTCCACCAGCAAGTGCTGCTGTTGCTTCTGCTGCAGTTACATCAAAGTTATGCGGATCTTTACCGGCATATGGTCCGATAGTCCATGAAGGTGTATCACCTTTCACAACTTCGTAACCTTCTTCACGCCACTCCAATCCAAATGCCACGTTCATGTCATTCGCCATACCCACGTCAAACTCTTTCGAGAAATCCATGTTAACAGCAACTTCATCATTGACGAGGTTACCTGGACGGAATTTACTTGGTGAGTTCGCACCCATTGATGGGTTTCTAGTGTTATCTAGAATGTAGCGAATTTCATTCACACCATAACGTGTACTGAAGTCATAGTTCCAACCATTCATGTCACCACGGATACCCGCAGTTAAACCTTCATCAATCACGTTACCGTGGAATCTAGGTGTAAAACCACCTGGATACTGGTCACGAGGATTGTGAATTCGACCTGTAGCGTCACGGCTCAATTTGAACTGTGCGATACCTGGACGACGATGGTAGAAAGAACCGTCAGCATTAGTGTCTGAGTAGTTAAAGAAAGCATACGCTTCAGACGAATCTGAAAGTGTAATACCTGAGTTAACAAATACTCGGATACCATCACGTACTGGTTCACCCCAAGTCATTTCGTTACAGTCGCCTGCACCGATTTCAGCGTTACAAATGTTATCTCTGTAACGATAGTCTGGATCATCAGGAATTCCATCACCACCATTTCTGATAGTAAGTAGAGTACCTTTAGCATTTCCATCAGTACCGTCAGAATAAACGTGTGTTAACGCATCAGGACCAGCACGGAATACTTCAGCAGTTGTTGTATCACCATCGTGATCAAACATTGCGCCAACTCTGTCGGCTGCTTCTGAAGGACGTGCAGTTTCAGGACCTGGAATTGAGAACTCATAACGTCCACCACGGCTTGTGCCGTTAGCGCTATATAATTCTGAACTCACGTTGATGAAGCCATCTTCAGTTAAAGGCATGCCGAAGTTAAGAGCTACTTTGTAGTCTTTCTCTCCGCCTTGTCCATTAAGTGAACCACGACGACCAATTCCTAAACCGCCAGGACCACCAGCTGTATCTGAATAGACACCATACTGTAAACGGAGTTCTCCGCCTTCAGCATTATCTTTCAAATTAAAGTTCATCACACCGGCAATCGCGTCAGATCCATAAAGAGCTGATGCACCATCACGAAGAACCTCAACTGATTTCAACGAAATCGCTGGAATCGTAGCTAAGTCAGGTCCATGCGCACCGAATCCACCTAGGTTTACAAGAGCAGCACGATGACGGCGCTTACCATTGATTAATACCAAAGTTTTATCAGCATCTAGTCCACGCAACTGAGGAGGACGAACCATAGTCGCTCCGTCACCGATGGGCACACGGCCTACGTTAAAAGAAGGCACCAAAGTTTTGATAACGTCAATCAAGTCAGATGAAGATACTGAATCTAAATCTTCCTGATTAAATACGTCAATCGGCACAGCGGTGTCGAGAGCAGTACGTCCAGCACGTCGAGTACCGATCGTTACGATCTCCTCAACTGCTTCATCTGCACCTTGTGCAGAAACACTGGCAGGTAATGAACCAAGTGCTAGTAGTACCGAAGTTATAGCCAGCCAAGCCGGCCCGGTATAGTTTTTCATCGTTTAAGTTCCCCCAACGATTGAGTTGCGAATCAGTTTCCCGATTCATTAAAAGCAATTTTGATTCATCTAAACTACAAATAAATCGCCATAGCTTAAGTCATTACCACCCAAAATAGATGATCGCTGTTGATGCAAATGCACCCATAACAACCACTACCTTGAAGGCAGTTACATAAGATTGAACCAAAGATGCCATTAAAAATAAAGCTTTTTAAAGAAAAAAAGTGGGGTTTTTAACAATTTCTTGTAATTCATTTGTTGTTTTTATACAACAAATATCAATCCCTGTAAAACCTTATAAACTATAAGGCTTCATGATCTACCCTGAAAGCTAGGTGTACCATAGTGGTGAAGGCGCAACACATTTTTTATGTATTTATATACCACGCTGACTTGTTAAATTACATTCAAAGTAAAACAAAGAAATAATAAATTTTTAATCTGATGATTATCTGAATTTTTTGTGTTTTCGTACTTAAAAATCCGCAAATTTATATCTCTCTATCAAGAGTTCTGTTGCCGGAATTTAGCAATCACAGAAATGGCCTCTAAGATAACCATCAAGCTGGTCACTAGCACGACGATATCAATAGTTACTAACAACCAATTGCCAGCCGCCCAGAATTCCATTAATTTCAATACGGCAGCCCAGCAAGATGTAACCAGCACAAAGATCATTGGAACCATAGTGTATCTTGCGGGACGTCCCATTTTGATTAACATGACAGAAATAACCAGCAAGGTCATGGCAGCGAGAATTTGATTAGTCGAACCAAACAACGGCCAAATACTTAGGCCACCAGATCCAGAGGCACCTCCCGCTCCAAACGCTAATAATAAGCAACAAGTCACTGCCAACAGAGTAGCAAAAATACCTTTTTTAAATAACGCGATATCATAAATATCACCCCACTCTTGGATAATATAACGCTGTAGTCGGACACCTGAATCCATTGTGGTACCAGCAAACAAAGCCACCATGGTAGCCAACAAAGTAGTTGAAATACCAACTGGAATACCCCATCCGTTAGTAATCAATTGAGCACCACCTTGAATAAATGTGCCAGCTCCAGCTGAGCCATATTTATCATATATTTCATGCCAAATTTCTGGTGTAGCGGCTAATGCTGCTCCACTCACTGCTACAATCGTGATTAACGCGAGAGAGCTTTCTCCTAGTGCAGCAAAATAGCCAACAAAACGAGCATCAGTCTCTTTATCCAGTTGCTTTGAACTGGTTCCAGATGAAACGATGCCATGAAAACCAGATACTGCACCACAGGCAATAGTTACAAATAGCAGCGGCACTAATGAGGGTGCGTCTTCAGTCATACTATTATTAAAAGCGGGTGCTGAAATATCGGGTAAGGAGAGCAATACCGCACTGTAAAGCAAAAACAAACCAACAAATAACTGCATACCATTGATGAAATCTCGAGGTTGCAACAAAACCCACACAGGCAACATGGAGGCAATCGCAGCATAGATAAATAAAATTATGATCCAATTCGCGTTTGAAGTTAACCCGAAAAGCCCTGTTGGCAATTCAATTGGCATAACACTCCCAACGTAAATTGAGAAATATAACGCCATAACACCCAATACACTCAGTAACGTTAGATTTACATTGCGATGCAATAATTGACCAATAATCAAGGCAACCACAATAGCCGACCATGCTGGGAAAACCGCATTAGGTGTATTTACGAATGCACCGGCAATGACCACTCCAAATACTGCGTTCACCATTAATAACACCAAAAAAATAACTACCATGAAAAGTGCTCGGGTACGCTTACCAATAACATCCTCAGAAAGTGCCCCAATTGACTTACCTTTATGCCTTGAGCTGGCCCAGAGGGCCCCAAAATCATGAACTCCAGCAAAGAATACTGTGCCAATAGTGACCCACAAAACAGCCGGTACCCAGCCCCAATAAACTGCAATCGCAGGACCAACAATTGGTGCCGCTCCAGCAACTGACGTAAAATGATGTCCCCATAGGACGTATTTATTTGTTGGCACATAATCAACGCCATCATTGAACTCGTTAGCTGGTGTGACAAAATCTGGGTCCAGCTGATAGATTTTAGTCGCTATGAATTTTGAATACACGAACCAACCAAAAGTCATCCCTGCTAAACCAAGTAAAACTATCATCAATGACTGCATTGTTTTCTCCTTATCTAAGATCCATTTAACGTATTTGTGCGGTTAGTTTTTAATTAATTTGATCTAAAGCTTACCCTGAAGTTAATTTTTAATAAAGAACCAAGGAATTCTTATTTAGCCCTTATTTTGAAAAACTTTGAATCCTTTTTTAAGGGTCAATAACATCAAACTGATAATTATTACCAAGCCAAACCAACTGAGGTATTCTTCTGCAGTCATCGCTCCCAAAGAAAAATTTGTAACTTGATAAGCGCTCAAAATTTCGTAGCGATCCAACATCCAATGCCAGGCGGTATGTGCCAATAATATAGAGAGGACCAATATGCCTAATTTTTCTGAAATTCCTAAGTGGAATAAATAATTTAATATCGGTACAGCAATAATAATCATGAATAGCTGACCAATTTCAACGCCAAGATTAAATCCTAATAAAGAAGTAATAAGGTGCTGTCCAGCAAACTGAAGGGTTTCAGTTAGTGCAAAAGAAAAACCAAACCCATGAATCAAGCCAAAGGCAAAAGCAATTGGCCAGCGCTCCTGGAAGTTGTTTCGCAAAATATTCTCGAGTGCCATGTACACAATAGATAATGCAATTAGCATCTCAATCAATGGAGGAAACCATAAAACCTTAGGAACCATTCCGAATGCAGCCGCCATTAATGTTATTGAATGCGCACAAGTAAACGCAGTAATAGTTATTATTAAAGGACGTAATTGCCGGCAAGGCAATACCAAGCAAAAAATAAATAACAGATGATCCAGGCCGCCAAGAATATGATCAAATCCTGAAATAACAAACCGCAAAAACGATTCATACCAGGTTGGATCCAGCTCAACCAAACCAGGACTGCCTCTAAACTCATACAGCCTCGAAGTCCCATCAGGAGTAACATAAGTTAATACAGTCGCAGTATTAAGACTTAAACCCCCCAAATTCAAATCAATTGAAAAATTCTGCCCGTTACTTTGAATTGGATATTCAATTAATACATCTAATAATGCTTGCTCGTAATGCAATAAAGAATCTTTCGCCAAATCAGGTAATGAAAAACTATGTAATGCAGTTTGATAGTTGCCAAAAGAACGATCGGACGGCAAAGATATTCTTGTGTCTGCAATTCTCCAGTCCTCAATCTTTCTTTGCCCTTCGTACACATCAATAAAATTGGCCAGCCAAATCTCAGCAGCATCTAGTGTCAATTCTGAGATCTGATCCAGTTCTAAATAACCTGGCCCATGAACAGGAAAATTCATATCACGCATCGCTTCTAACGGCACCCTAATAGCCAAATTAGCTACAGCGCCATCGGCCTTTAAATAAGCCTGCACAATAATATCATTAGGAATCTCATGTGCCTTTAGTTGTTCTGGTAAATGAACTATTCCTGCAACAATTAACACCATCATGTGCCAACATATCGGTCGCAGGAAGCCTTTCAGTGAATAACTTTTAATGATTTTCGTTCCTCATAACAAATTATTTAGCTTTCACAATATACAAATATAGTTGCATAGTATAATAAGTGGCAGTAGTGTTTGTATAATTAAAATTCATATCATTAAGAAAATAAAGACAAACTAATCACAGGTCTAAGAAGGTAAATTATGATGAAAAATTACATACATGCTTTTATTATTTTATTCGCAATGCTGTCATTGACTGCTTGTGACCAGCAATCAAACTCAGTTCAGGCACAAGGTAAAGAAGCTCCGAGCTTTGAAGTTGATCCTTTTTGGCCAAAACCCCTGCCTAATCATTGGATACTGGGTTCAACTATTGGGTTGGCTGTAGATTCAAAAGATCATGTATTTATTATTCACAGAAGAAATAGTTTTAACGAGAGGACTGAAATTGGTGCTGCCTCTGATCCCAAGTTAGCTGATTGCTGCATCCCTGCACCAAATGTTTTAGAATTTGATCCAGCTGGAAATCTTGTCAACTCATGGGGAGGTCCTGGAGAGGGCTATGATTGGCCAAATTCCAACCATGGTATTAGCATAGATCACAAAGACAATATATGGATCGGAGGAAATGGGCGTGGCGATTCACATATTTTAAAATTTACTCGCAATGGTCAATTCCTAGCTCAATATGGTACAGCTGGAGCACCAGTTGACAGTCATAGCAAAGAGAATTTTGGCCGTGTTGCTGAGGTGGCTTTCGATGCCGCTGCTAATGAGGCATATGTGGCAGATGGTTACACTAATAAACGAATTGCAGTATTAGATGCAGATACTGGAGCCTTAAAAAGATACTGGGGTGCCTATGGAAATGCTCCAGATGATACCAATCTTGGTCCATTTAAAGTCGGTGAAGAACCTGCTCAACAATTCCGTAATCCAGTGCATTGCGCTGAACCTTCCATGGATGGTTTAGTATATGTGTGTGATCGCGTTAATAATCGTCTGCAAGTATTTAAGAGTGATGGTACATATGTTCAAGAATTATTTGTCAAGCCCAACAGTTTAGGAGACGGCTCTGTCTGGGATATCTCCTTCTCTAATGATGCTGAACAACGCTTTATCTATCTTGCCGATGGAACTAATAGAAAGATCTTCATAATAGAACGTGAGAACATGGAAATCTTAACTAACTTCGGTGATGGTGGAAGAAATCCAGGGCAGTTTTTTGCGGTGCATAATATTGCAACTGATTCGAAAGGAAATATCTACACCACAGAAACCTATGAAGGTAAGAGAGTTCAGAAATTTACTTATATGGGAATGAAGCCAGTTACTGTCATGGATCAAGGAACACCATGGCCAGCTGATAAAAGATAATTTCCTGCATAAATTTGTAAATATTTGTACATGGCATATAAAAGAAGATAAAAAAATATTAGAATTGCTGAATAAGATTCAAGAGGGGGTCTAATTTAAGTGAAAGTTAACTTAACAAGAAGGCGTTTTATTAAAGCAGTGATTGCCTCTAGTGCGGTTGCGACACAGGCTGGTTGCCAGCTCAACGCTAAGGACTTAAATGCAAAGAGTTCAGTAGAGCGGCTTATTGCACTGGATATTAATGGCAAAACACGGCGGGTAGACGTGCTCCCCCAGGAAACTCTTGCTAATACATTAAGATATAAATTGGGCCTAACTGGAACTAAAATTGGTTGCAACAGAGGTGAATGTGGTGCCTGTACTGTCTTGATTGATGGAGTTCCTAATTATTCGTGTTCTACTTTATCCCATAGCGTCAGAAAACGGCAGGTACAATCTATCGAAGGAGTCGCTGAGGCCGATGGAACTCTCCATCCTATTCAAGAAGCTTTTATCGAAGAGTTAAGCCCGCAATGTGGCTTTTGTACACCGGGGCAAGTTATGAGCGCTGTCGCTTTGTTAAACGAAAACCCTAAACCGAGCCGTGAAGAAGCAAGGCAAGCACTTTCTGGAAACATTTGTCGATGTGGAGCTTACGATCATTATTTAAATGGAGTAATGCGAGCATCAGGACAAAGTGATGAGTAATTATAAGCACATAGGCAAAGACTTTGTGCCGCCGGATATTTACGGCAAAATAACCGGGAAAGCAAAATATGCGGAAGATTTTCGTGCAGAGGGTATGGTCTTTGCGAGAATGTATACCAGCCCAGTCGCTCATGGGCGAGTTACTAATATTGATACTTCTGCGATCGATAATATGGAAGGTGTGGTAGGTATTCTCACAGCAGATGATGTTCCTTCAGTTGAAGCACCGAATGCGGCCATTCTGACTAATAGCCCAGCTTTTATTGGTGATCCTATTCTCGCTGTGGCTGCAACGGATGAACAAATAGCGGAAGATGCTTTAAATAAAATCAAAGTACAGATAGAAACTCTTCCATTTGCTGTAGACCCTCTAGATAGTTTAGTAGAAGGAGGTCCAGACGCAAGAGAAGAAGGTAATGTCTTTGCGCGATCCAGAGAAGGCTCCGGATTTAAACGTATAAAATGGACAAAGAAGCAGGTTGATGAATTCAGAGCAGGTAAAGAACCTACTGGTGAACATGCATCTGAGTGGGTATATGGTGACCCAGAAAAAGGCTTTAATGAGGCAGCTTTAATTATCGAGCAACCGTTTGTTACTACTGGTTATGCTCATATGAGCATGGAACCAAGAACAGCAATGGCATATTGGGAGAATGGAACCTGCTATGTCTATGGATCTGCTCAAAGTCAAAGTTTTTGGTTGCCTGGATTAGCCAGACTTTTAGGTGTCGAACAAGATAAAGTAGTATTAATTAGTGAGAATACAGGTGGAGGTTTTGGTTCAAAAATTGGAGCCTATCCTGCAGCTGCTCTCCCCGGTTATTTCTCAAAGAAACTGGGTCGTCCAGTTCAGCTCAGAATTACTCGTGAGCAAGAATATTACATTGGTTCAGCCAGAGTCGGTTTTCAAGGCTGGATTAAATTGGGTTTTGCAAAAAATGGAAAAATGACTGCCGGTGATGTTTATATTATCGAAGACATTGGCCCGAACGCCACGGGTGGAGATGGATCATCCGCTGGAGATGCTATTTCATTACTCTATGATCCAGAGTCAATGCGTTTCAGAGGAGTACCTGTTTTAACTAATACAACTCCAAGAGGAGCACAAAGAGGGCCTGGACAAAACCAAATTGCTGCGGTCATGGCACCGTTGATGGATCAAGCTGCTAAATCATTACAAATAGATCGACTCGAGATTAGAAAGATTAATGCTGTAAACAGTGATACAACTGCATATAAAGATCAGCGACCTCTAACCAGCGCCTATATGAAAGAAGCCTTAGAGAAAGGTGCTGACATTTTCGAATGGCAAAAGAAACATTCTAGAAAGAGTGATGATGCTACAAAAGTTCGTGGCGTAGGAATTGGTCAAGGTTATCATTCAGCAGGTGCAAAAGGTTTTGATGGTTTACTCAGAATCGCCTCTGATGGAAAAGTACATCTCCATTCAGGAGTGGGAAATTTAGGAACCTATTCATATGCTTCAACCACCAGAGCCGCGGCGGAAGTATTAAAGTGTAATTGGGAAGATTGCATTATTCACAATGGAAGAACAGACAACAATCTTCCATGGAGTTCCTATCAGGCTGGCAGCGTATCAACTTATGCCCAAACTAGAACTAATTATGTGGCCGCGGTGGATGCAGTGCGTAAAATGAAAAATATTGCGGCCAGGATTCATGGTGGGAATGCAGATGATTATGATATTGATGGTCGAAATGTTCACCATAAAACCAATAACAAAAGCTCTACATATGGAGAGATTGCCCAGGCAGCCATTGATCTTGGTGGCGAATTTTCAGGAATTGAATATCCGGATGATATCCATGATATAACTAAACGCTCGGTACAAAATATTGCTGGAACAGGTTTGGTTGGTGTAGCGAAAGATAAATTACCACAGCAAGGAATTATCCCCGGACTAGCAGCTGCCTTTGTTGAAATTGAGCTAGACTTAGAGACTGGTAAATATGAAATACTTGATTATGTTGGAATTGCTGAATGTGGAACTGTTGTCCACCCTCAAGGGTTAGCCGCACAAATGAAAGGTGGGGCTGTTTGGGGAATGGGTATGGCAGGTCTCGAGCGGCACGTATTTGATTCACAAAATGGCTTGCCAGCAAATATTGGCTACCATCAATGCAAAATCCCCACTTACCTTGATGTTCCTTCGGTAACAAAAACTAGTGCCGTTGACATACCAGACCCGCAAAATCCCTTTGGCGCCAGAGGAATCGGTGAGCCAGCAATGGGATGCGCTGTAGCAGCGCTTACATCAGCTATATCAGACGCTCTAGACGGGTATAATTTTGGTCGAACACCAATCAGCAATGATATGATTCTCAACTACGTAACTGGGAACAATCAATCCTTTAAACCTTTACAAACAAATAATTTCTGAGATTAATATGCCTTCATATGACGTAATGCCAGAGGTCCAATTATATCAGCCCAAAGATGCTGATGACGCCCTCAACTTAGCCGATAAATATCGAAAGCAAGGTTGGTTACTCGGTGGTGGTCAAGATACTTATGGCTGGCTAAAAGATCGTGCTAAGAATCCATCGGCACTCATCGATTTAAATGATATTGACGCTTTCAAAGGAATTAAATCAACTTCAACTGGAATTGAGATTGGGGCACTTACCACTTTGAGAGATATCATTAAAAGCCCTCTTATTAATGAAAGTTATGAAGTGCTAGTAAAAGCAGCTAAACGAGTTGCTAGTCCACAAATACGCAATGTAGGGACACTTGGTGGCAACCTTATCCAAGATACGCGTTGCTGGTACTATCGGCGTGGACTCGCATGCTACAGGGCTGGAGGGAATCTATGCTACGCTGACAGTCCTGAAGGAATGAATAGAGAGCATGCCTTATTCAATGCCAGTCGATGTGTAGCTGTCTCACCTTCTGATACAGCAACCGCGCTCGTAGCACTTGATGCTACTATGGTAATTAATAATGTGGATGGTGAGCATGAAATGACTGCTGAAGATTTTTTTGTAGGCCCTGATACGCATATAACCAGAATGACAGCACTTGAACCCGGAGAGATTCTAACCAGTATAAAGATTCCAAATACATGGGCTAACTCTGAATATTATTTTGAGAAAATAGCAGATCGTGATGTCTGGGATTTTGCGCTCGTTAGTATTGCGATGGTAGTAAAAAAATCAGAGAACAGTATCCAAGAAAGTCGCATGGTTTGTGGTGGTGTTGCCTGTACTCCTTATCGACTTGATGAAGTGGAGCAATATCTATCAGGTAATGAATTATCTGAGGAAGTTATAAATGCGGCAGCAAAACTTGCTGCAAGAGGAGCTAAAACTCTTAATTACAATCATTTTAAAATTCCTTTGATGGAAAATTTAGTTAAACGAGCATTACGGAGTTAATCATTTGGAACTAGCAACTTTCAAACAAGATGTATGGGGCCGAGAAGTAATACTTGGGGCTTCATGGGATCTTCTATGGGTACTCTTAGCTGTAACTTTTGTTGGGATAGCTATACACGCCATAATTGCAGCAGCACAAAAAAAGAAAGCCATGCCTTCGGCTGCTGGAGAACGTATTGAAAGACACGAAAGAATTGACCGAATCTTCCATTGGGTGATGGCGGCCAGTATGTTTGTTCTGCTTATAACTGGAATATTCCCAAAGATTGGTATCGAATTCGCATGGCTAACCATTCACTGGGTTGCCGGCATTTTATTAACAGTTATTACTGTTTTTCATATCATACGCTCAATTTTCTGGCAGAATTTTATGGATATGTGGATTGGTGTAAAAGATTTAAAAGAACCTTTCGATCAAAGTATCAAACCAGGAAAATATTCTTTGGCTCAAAAAAGCATGCATGCTTCCGTCACTGTGCTTACTCTCGTCATTATAGTAACAGGTATCATTATGTTTGCTCTGATCGATACACCATGGTGGGAGCGAACTAACGCCCTGCCTGAAAATCTTCTAGGATGGGTATTCTTACTTCATGGCTTGGCAGCCTTAGCTTTAGTGGCAATTACCTCACTACATATCTATTTTGGCTTACGTCCTGAAAAATTATTCTATACTCGCTCCATGATCAAAGGCTGGATCTCAGAGTATGAAAAAGATGAGAATCATGATCAAGAAAAATGGGTCACAAAAAACTAACCAAATCACTAAGTAAATTAAACGTGAATCAACAAATTGAAATTATTGAAGCTGGCTATGAGTATTTGCTTGCCTATGCTGCTCAAGGTAAAGAGTCCGATAGAATTGGAGACAGTATCTCTGAGGTAAGAACAACACTCTCAAATATGGCCGATACAACTTTACTTTTAATTAAAGAGCATGAAAAAGATCCAATAAGTTTTTCTTGGGTGATTATTGATGATGCAAAAAAAGCTCATGCTGCTATTGAACTTGTCCTAGCTCAAAAGGATATCAGCTCTGAGATGGTAGATAATCTTAACGCTTCAATTCACCTACGTGCCCTCCTAACAGACCTATTTCTTATCAGTGAAGCAAACTGAGTCTGGTAATCTTGTCAACGTTACCAGCAACAACTAATATATAATATATTATAATAACATTTATATTTTAAACGAAGAGAGAAAAGCCATGAAAAAAATTATATTCTTATTTACTCTATTTATGAGTATTAACTCCTATGCAGAAGTCACAAGACATGCATTACCAAACAACTCAACTTTTCCGATCTCAAGGGCGGTTGAAGTGACTCCAGACACAACCATTATTTATCATAGCGGCCAACTTCCTTCACCAGCAAATCCAGATGCAGAAAGAGGATCTCGAGAATGGAGAGGTGATACAGAAGCACAAACAATGAGTGTATTAAAGAAGTTTGAAAATTCTTTTAAATCACTGGGAGTTGATTTTGGAGATGCTGTTAAATTGACCGTATTCTTAGTTGGTGATCCAGAATTGGATGGTCGAATGGATTTTGGTGGCTTTATGAAATCATACAGTAAGTTCTTCGGTACTGAAGAACAGCCCAACAAACCAGCGCGTTCAGCAGTTCAAATTGAAGCTTTAGCTGGTGGATGGTTCGTTGAAATTGAGATGGTTCTTGCTAAACCAAAATAATTATAATTAGTTATTTATCAAAAAAATACCAGGTTCTACCTGGTATTTTTTTACTCATTTTTTAGAAATTGTAATTAACAGTCACTCCAGCATACGCATTTCTGCCTGGAGCTGGCTCATAATATCTTCCGCCATATGCATTAATTCGGATATTACTATTAAAATGTTGATCAAAAATATTATTCACACCAAGGTATGGTCGAAACCACCAATCATTGCGACTGAAAATATAACTCGCCCGAAAGTTTGAAACTGTGTAATTTTTTACCTTAACTGAATTAGCATTGTTAGCAAATAAATCACCAACATAGTTCATATTAAAATTAATATTAAGATTATCCTCAGTCTTATAACGGAAACTCAAATACGCAAATGATTCAGGCAATCCAGGCAACCTTGAACCAGCAAAATCTTTACCGTTTTGATCAATAAATTGATCAAATTTAAAATCTGACCAAGTATAAGAAAAATCAACCAACAAATTAGATTTAACATTCCAGGTAAATGCAGACTCGATACCACTTCTTGACGATCTACCAACATTTGAATAAAAAGTTCGTCCCGGTGATGCTTCCAATTCGTAAGGAGTTAATTCATCTTTGAGATCTATCTCAAATATGGCAAATTCATAATAGAGATTTTCATAATTTGCCTTATAACCTATTTCCATATTATTCGCTTTTTGGGGTTTTAATAACGCATTAAACCCTCCTGAAGAATCTGGGTTGGCCAGCTCAGTTGTTGTTGGGGTTTCGAAAGAACTGCTTATATTGCCAAATAATATACCTGTATCAAGTTCATAATTAACACCAACTGAGGGACTTACCGCATCGAAATCTAATTTACCTGAATCATCACCATTAGCCAGATAACGATCTTGTGTATCAAAAGTAACTCTATCGTAACGAATACCTGTTGATATTGACCATTTGTTTTTATCGTATCTGCCTTGAGCAAAGAATCCATCACTACTCACATGCTCTTCTTGATCAAAAGTCAATGCACCCAGAGTACCGGAGTTATTATCAAAACGTTTCCTTTTATCTTCTTGTCGATCGAAATCCATACCCACTGTGAAAGAAAAGTCTTCTGGCAACAGCTCTTTAAATTCGTATTGGACACCAAGCCCGTAAAAAAAACGATCAATATTTACTGAACCACCATTCTTGAAAGGCAGTTTATTCGAAAAATCTCGCGTTACATAATAGTTTCTGACGACAAGATTACCTTTTGTACGTTCCTGCTCATACACCATACCCAAGCGTGATTGACTTAGTGCTTCTCCCGCATCATAACTGACATTTCTATCTCTCGCAGAGCTTCTATCAGTGATGGCTTGAGCATAATTAACTCCACCTGGATCTTGTGCTTGTGGTTGATCGGTATAATTTATAGATATATTTAATCGATCTGATGGGTTAATTTGTAAGCCAAATTTCCCGTTCAAGACTGTCCCCTCAGACTTTGAATGTTTTCGAAATCCAGCTAAATCCTGCTGGGCAAGGTTAAGTAGATAATCTATGTTCTGACTTTTTCCACCTGTTTTTAGCTGAAGTTTTTTATAACCTAAATCACCGCCTGAAATATTTGTTTGAATAAAGGCAGGTGCTCTCCCTGACTCACTTTCTATCGCAATGACTCCACCAGCCGCATTTCCATAATGAGATGAAGCTGGACCGCGAATGACCTCAATACGTCTCGCTGACCCTAAATCAATGCTATCAACTCCCGCTTGCCCATCTGGAAGTGTTTCTGGAATACCATCAACAATTACTTTAACGCCTCTAATGCCAAAAGCAGAACGAGCACCAAAACCACGTAAAGAAATTCTTAAATCTTGTGCAAAATTATAACGATTCTGCATATATAATCCTGGGACTCCAGCCAAAACTTCATCTAAAGCTAACTTTTGGGTCGCATTCTGAATTTGCTCTTGGTCTATAATTGATACAGAGCGCGCACTGTCTCTGAGTGAGGTATTTAGTCTAGTTGCAGTAACTTGAATCTCATCTAATTCAACATTTTGAGCTAATACGTCTAAAGAGAGGAAGCAACTTAACGAAACATAAATCAATGTTAAAGTGAGCTTCTGATACATAAAAATCCTTTTTATATTTATGGTTTAAAATTTGACCAATAATAGAATAACCGTGCGGTAGGATTATAAACAATGAATAATATAATTACCTAAAAAAATATCAAACCTCTTCATATGGCATTGATCGCATAATCTCTAATTGTTGCTCTTGAGAGATACCGCGCCTTAACCAGTTTGAATGTGGGTGAAAAGCTTCTTCACACGATAATGTTTTTATTCTACCTAAACCCAAATCATCTCTAAGAAAAAATGCATTGGTGCCAGTTTTATCACAACCAATGAGTCTGTATCCTTTTTTCATCCCAAGTTCTTCCAAGGCTTTTAAAGAAGCGCCAGCAAAAAAGCCGCTCGGATGATATGTGAAACGCTCAAAATCAGGTTTATATGGAATACTCCAAGCTAATTTATTACCAATACCAGAGTTATATTCAATGCATACCACCCTTGGACAGACACAATTAATCACCTCCCAAAGCCAATAATCATTGCCATCGACATCAATAGAAAGAAAGTCGATTTCTGTTGGAATCCTACTTAAACTAATTAAGGATTCTAAATTATCCCTATTAATAAACGCATTCATAGCAATTGCACCAGTTTTACTGGTCTTTTGATAGGCCTGATTAAATATATCGCATTGCTCCTGAGAACCATCCATAAATAGTCCACGAAAATCTTCATGCAACACCAATCTCAATGAATTACATTGATGTGCACCAAAACCAAATTCCACGAAGTAGCGACTCTCGAAGCCAATTATCGAAAATATATAACGCAATATTCCATCTTCACCATTTTGCGAAAAAAGACTGTATTCATGATCATTAATATTTAATGATAATGAAGATTTTTTATTTGGTGGAACATCTATTTTTTGCCATTTCCTAACTAATTGTTTAGTTAAAAAATTCTGAGTGAGTACCTTGCCTTTTATCCATTTTAATAATTTTTTTGCACGATACTTTTTGATTGGAGCGCTGATCATTTATTAATTCTCTCCAATTTTATCAATGCTCCACCCTTAACGACTACTTGCACATCTTGCAAAAGAGTAATATCTGTCAGTGGATCACCTTTTACAGCAATTATATCGGCAAATAAACCTTGTTTAATTGATCCTACCCTATCTTCCCAGCCAATATATTTAGCTGCAACCGATGTTGCAGATTTGATTGCTTGCATAGGTGACATACCATGCCTGACCATTATTGAGAATTGTCTAGCATTATCCCCATGAGGATAGACAGCGGCATCGGTTCCAAATGTTATTGGTACTCCAGCAGCCAAAGCCCGACTAAAAACATCACGCTGAGCATCTGTGGTCTCATTATTTTTTCTTATAAATTCCTCAGGCCAGCCTTCCTCCTCTCCAACAGCTCTTATATGGTCACCATTATAAACATCCATTGAAAAAGCAACATCATGACTTGCAGCCAATTCTATGGCTTCTTGATCTGCTAAGGAGGCATGTTCAATGGAATCAACACCGGCCAAAACTGCCTCTTTTATTGATTGAGCGCCATGGGCGTGAGCCGTGACCTTTACTCCTGCTTTTCTTGCCACAGAGACAACTGCTGCAATTTCTTCTTGTGTCATTTCAGGAGCGCCTGGAATACCATCAAATGCCAATACCGCACCTGAAGCTAATATTTTTAAAAAATCTGCACCACCTTCTACCGCTTTTTCTGCGTTCTCTCTGAATTCATGTGCATTCTTTGAGACACCCTCTCTGAGATAAGCTGGAATTTTTTCCTCCGGAAAATTTGGCAGTAAAAGATCTCCTCCACCTCCAGGAACTGTTAGATAAAATCCTGCGGTTTGAATTCTCGGGCCAACAATAAAACCTTTATTTATACGATCACGTAAATCACGTGCAGACCATGCAATATAAGCGCCAACATTTCTTACTGAAGTAAATCCAGCATTTAGCGTAGTCAATGCATTCTTTTCTGATATTCTTCTTGCCTCATCTCTTGTCATTGTAAAATAAATACTCAGATCTGCAGTGTCACCTGCTTTTTCAGTAATATGCGTATGCGTATCTATCAAACCAGGTAGACACGTATAATCTTTTAAATTAATCAGCTTAAAATCTATATTTAAGGTTTCATTGAATTCTTCAACAGCTTCAATTCGTTCATTATTAATGATGATAAGTTGATCATTACGTACCTCATTAGAAATACCATCAATTAATTGTCCGCATCGAATATATCTCACATTTTCTGCATGCACAGAAAAACTTATTGTCTGTGAAGCCAAAAAAATGCACCAAGTTAATAATCTAATCATAATTTTGCCCAATCACCATGCACCACTTTACCTTCGAAAAGTGTGATTAGTGCATTTGTTTCAGAAATAGCCTGCGGTTCAATTTCAAATAGATTTTGATCTAAAATAACCAGATCCGCTAACTTTCCTACCTCTAAAGAACCGGTTGTTGATTCTATTTTATTAACGAACGCGGCATTTAGAGTAAATGCTTTAATTGCCACCTCAAGTGAGATACTTTCTTCAATAAATAATGGAACATCTTGTTCTGGATCCACAAGTTTATTCTCTAAAGCAGTCACGTTGGTAGCACTCTGTCGCGTAATTGAAGTTTCAATTTGATGAAAAGGGTTTGCGGAAGTGACGCTCCAGTCACTGCCAAAAGCAATTTTAGCGCCAGTATCCTCGAGTGTTTTTATTGCATATGACCAACGCAATCTTTCTCGACCAACAAACGGCGCAGCCAATTCTGTCAAATAGTCACCTGAATAAGCCCATAATGGTTGAAAATTAGCCACTACATCCAATTCAGCAAATCTTGAAAAATCATCTGGATGAATGAGTTGCAAATGAGAGATATGATGACGGTTGCCTAGTTGTCCATTTTCATATATTGCTTCTTCCACGGCATCAAGTGATTGCCTTGCTGCACCATCACCAAGAGCATGAAAATGCACCTGAAAGCCAGCTGCATCAACCGCCGTTACCACCTCTTTAAGAAATTCTGGTTCTACCATCGGAATTCCTTTGGTTGGCCCTGGAACATTATGATAATGATCAACCAATACAGCCGTGTAGTTTTCAACCAAGCCGTCTTGCATAATTTTTATGGTGCTTGGGTTAATTAAACGGCTAGTATATTTATCCCGTAACAGATTAAAGCGCTTAAGTTGCTCTAAGCCCTCTGACCGTTCCCACCACTGGGAAGCTACGACCCTCAGTGACAACTCATTGTTCTCCTCGAGGTGTTGATAGGTTTTTAAATCAGGCTCTCTAACTATGGCGTCCTGAATCGCAGTAATACCATAACCGTTCAACATTTTTATACTATAACGCAATCCAGCCAGTTTACTTTCAAGGCTATCTGGTGGAATAATTTTCTCCATCAAAGTCATCGCGCCTTCTTGCAGACTCCCAATTAATTCACCAGTTTCTGGATCTCGATCAATAATGCCATCCACTGGATTAGGAGTGTCTTTTGTAATTCCTGCCATTTCTAGAGCTAGTGAGTTAGCCCAGCCTGAGTGACCATCAGTAGAAGTTAAATAAACTGGACGGTCCGATACTAATTCATCAATAATTTTACGACTGGGCTTGCCACCAGCACCAAACACAGACATCGCCCAGCCACCTCCAGTAATCCAATCTAAATCAGGATTAGCATTAGCGTAATTGCTAATTGCAATTCGATATTCAGCAATATTCGATAATCCATTAAGGTCACAAGCAGCTGCCAATATACCACCTGAGATTGGGTGTATATGCGCATCCTGCATACCGGGTATTATCATTTTTTTATCTACATTCAGTATTTTTGTATTACTGCCAATAAATTCTCTAACCTCATCATTAGAGCCAACAAAAGTGATTTTTCCATCCTTTATTGCGATAGCTTGAGCCCATGGCTGGGCTTCATTAACGGTGTAGATAATTCCATTTTCAAGGATCATATCTGCGCCCAGTGGTGATTCAGGATTATCAGCAGATTTACAGCCAACAATAACAAACAATAAAAAACAAATAATGCCATTAAATTTAATGCTTGATAAATGTCTATTCATAACTACCCTTTGACTTATTGATAAAATAAATATCCTTATATAATGAATAATTCATTATAATAAAAACCATATCAATATTAACCGCATATTACAGATAACGTAACTATTATGACCATGAAATTACCTAAATTAATTGCGACCTCTGTTGTTCGAGGTAGCGTGCAAGGCGAGAGTCATGGAGGCATCTATACGATTGACTTTGACAATCAGGAAGGTCAACAACATGTTGATTGGAATACTAGTAAGATTGATTTTGAAGGTAGAGGTGCTGATCGAGGGTTGCGAGGGATTGCCTTTGATGGTGATGATATTTATATTGCCGCGAGTGATGAGTTATTTTGTTATGACCAAGAATTTAACTTAAAGAGTTCTTATAA
The DNA here is from genome assembly GCA_902510755.1 of uncultured Woeseiaceae bacterium. GTDB lineage: Bacteria > Pseudomonadota > Gammaproteobacteria > Steroidobacterales > Woeseiaceae > SP4260. Next base: position 38,302 of record CABXCS010000006.1, read on the forward strand.
AAATCGTTATCTTAAACATGCGCATGAAATTTGCCGCATGGAGCGTCGTATCTTTTTAAGCTCGACAGGTTTTGATAGTTTACTCGCATTCAATCTTGATACGAAACAATTTGATTGGGGATTTCATTTAAGAAAAGAATACGGGCAATGGTCTGGTGGTACATATGACCCATCACGAAATACTGGACCGCGTCCAGTGAATGACTTTCATATCAATATGGTCCATGTCAACGATGATGGTATCTTTCTTAGCGGTTTAAAAACTAGTGGCTTACTCTATCTGTCACCACAAAATACAATTCAAATTGTCTGTGAACTTCCAGGTGGCACTCACAATCCACAACTATGGAATAATGGGGTGCTCTTCAATGATACCGCGAATGACTGTCTACGCTTTGTACCCAGAGAAGGTAAAGAGCAAGCTTATCAAATCATTACTTATAAAGAGAGTGACATTGAATTTGCTGGTATTGATGATTCGAATGTTGCGCGCCAAGGTTTTGCAAGAGGCTTATGTACAATTGATGATCGATTTGTGGCGGTCGGTTCATCTCCATCCACAATTACCTTATATGATCTTAAATCACAACAATTAGTTGGTTCTGTCAACTTATCCATGGATATTCGTAATGCTATCCATGGTCTTGAAGTCTGGCCTTATTAATTCTGGACAAAAAAAACCGAGCTTTCGCTCGGTTCTTTTTCGATCTATCTACATTTAACGTTTACTCACCCCAACGTCTCATATAGCGTATTCCGATCTCTCGCGGTCTGTTGGTAGCAACATCAACGTTATGCGCTCGTTTTCCTACCGCATTTGTTGATTGCATAGCCCAGCCATAATGACCTGTATACCAAGTGTATTGAGCTCTCTCATCAGTTAAGTTATTGATGTAAGCTGCCACTTCCCAATCTTCGCCTTGTAATCCGGCTCTGATGTCCATAATGGCATAACCTGGCACTCTATGCTGTGGGTTTGCACTGCTATTCAATGAATCTTCTTCCAGTTTGGTAATAATACCGCCTTGGGTAGAAGCTTGGAAACGAACATATTTATATTCTGCTCCCATAATGTTAGCTGGTGTGCTCCATGTTGCCCAGAGTGAACCTTTGTTTTCCGGAACCAATGGAAGTCGTTTACCTTTCTTGAGCTCCATCGTAGTTTCATCTCTATCTAGGTTATGCTCACTGTCAGTCTGTGCTTCCATTCTTTCGTAGTTCATACCGAAAGTTAAGTTTTCTGTCAAAGCATATTCAACATCAACATTTACTCCACCAATATGTGCTTGCCCAACGTTGGCTACTAAGTTCTGCCAAGGTTGGCCACAAACACCGGCTGTTTTCACACTTGAATCCGCGGCTAAGCCTGATGATGCTGATGGTGCACCATTGGCATCACATGGTGTTGATGATGGATCTACTTGCTCTAATTGATATTGATCCCATTTCATGTAGTAGGCGGTCAAATTAAATCGTCCTCTGCCATCACCAAATGTTGATCTTATGCCTGCTTCATGGTTATCCATGATGTCTGGATTATAAGCATTCGGAAAGAATGGTTCACCTCTACTTCGGTTTACACCACCCGGGCGCTTACCACGGGTAAAGAGTGCATAAGCCATCGTATCCTCATTCAGGTTATACTTTAAACTGATTTTTGGAATCGTTACTTTATCCGAACCTGCTCTTGCAGGCGGTAAGCCATTATTAGCCAAACGGTATGCTTTATCAGATGAGTCTGGATATCCTTTTGGCACCATTCCACGCGAATGGGTTGTTCCTGGGTGATCCACATAATAAGCACTACTATTGTCCCGCTTATAATTTCTCAGTCCCAATGTCAACGTTAAGTCATCCGTCATGCGCCAAGCTACTTCTCCAAAGAGTGCCGTTTGATCCCAAAGCGTTCTTTGATCCGAATACCAACTTGCTTCAGCTTCTGTTGGGAAAGCATCTCCTTGGACGAATTTATAGTATTTAGCAGAGAATGAATCCTGGAAAGTACTGGTATCATTCAAACCATTTACTGGAACCGCGAAAGGTGCTGTCCATTCATCAACAGTATCCTCTAAATATAAACCCATAATCCAATCAATTCGATCACCTTGTGACTGCAAGCGAATTTCTTGTGACACTTTTTTCACCCCTGAGGTGTTCTTGGTGATTGAGTAGAAATCAGAATCCTGATCTACGCCTTGGCAATATCTTGGATAAAGTGTTAAATACCCAGTTGCTGAGTTTGTGTAGTAATATGGCTTAGCCGAAGAATAAGCTGCTGCACTATAGTAAGAATCAAAACAATAGTTATGTGACCAATAATGCGCATAATCTGTAATATCACTACTACCTCTTGATCTGTACTTATAATAGTTAGTTGAGGCTACTAGATCAGCAAACCCTAAATCACCCTCGATTAAAATGTCATAAGCTTTGAAGTTTTGCTTATACCAATCATCGAAGAATTTTACTGTTTTTAGATCGCCAACCAATGGATTATATTGGTTTCCAAAACCTTCAGTATCAACATGCTGCATCATCGCACCAAAAGTCATTGACCAACTATCATTCATATCCCATCTTAATTTAGCCCTAAAGCCATTAGTATCTGCGGTGTTCCAGTTATCCTCGACAGCATGTGCATTGCTTAATTCACCATGCTTTTGCACATATTTCGTGCCAGAGAAAGCATTTGCATCTGCTGTGTAACCGAGCACGTTATCAATATAACCACCCTCATGATCACTGTATGCGGCTACCCTCAGCGCTAACTTGTCATCAACGATTGGTACATTAAATACCAATGAACCACGATAACTGGCATCACTCTCACCACCGCCTTCTAACTCACCATCAAATACCGCTTCAAATTCATTCATCTTCGGCTTATTGGTAATGATTCGAAGAGTACCAGCTTGAGCATCTGAACCATAGAGTGTTCCTTGAGGTCCAGCCAAGGCTTCTACACGCGCCACATCAACCATACGTAATGTTGGCTGTGAGCCCGTTGTTGTAAGTGACATCTCATCTAAATAAACCGATGAAGTAGACGCTGCAATGTAACCTGAGCCAGTTATCGCTCCACGAAAGACGACCGTACTACTGGTTGCGCCATAAGACACGATATTTATTCCTGGCATAAATCGAGCAAAATCTTCTGCTGTAGCTGCCCCCATGTCCGCAAGTGCTTCTTGACCAATTGCTTGGACTGAAGCAGGTATATCTTGAACGCTTAAGGTTCTTTTTGTTGCGGTTACGATTATTTCCTCAAGAGCAAAGTCAGAGTCTTGGGCTATCACTTGATGTGATGGTGCCAAAGCTGCAGCTACTGCTCCTGCAATAGGAGTTAATCCAATTTTATACTTCTGTTCTTCCATGCTCGATTCCCCCGAGGTTTTTCGATAAATAGAGTTTACTTATAGTACTTGTAACTAAATGTAAATTAGTTGGATCAAAACTACAACTTTTTGTTGCATATTGTGAGGTATCTATTGCTCCTTTTAAATCTATGTTGTTTTTTTGCAACAGAAAAATATACCTGCACATTCTTAGCTTTCTCGTTTAATTTCATTTAATATAAAAATTATCAATTAAATCAATTAATTATATCCCTGATTATTGTTGTTAATAAATCCAGATCATACGATTGGATTTTTTATAATAATTTTGGTTGATCTTTTTTGGGAAGTCTTTCAAGCAACGGTGCTAGAGTTTCTATCAAATCCTCTAACTTATGTTCATAATTGCGCCATAAATTGACTGAGCTTGAATATATTGGTTTTCTGACTTGCTCGGAACTTGCTGTTTTGACTGCCCGATCTGTCTCATGAAATTTCAGACAACTTTCCTCGAATGGTAGCTCACAAAATTCTAGTATCCTTTTGACTTGGGCATCTAGGTTGGAGACTACTTCTTCGTAATTCACATCTAACACAAAGTCAGGGCAAACAGAATGCCAATGATTCATAACACGATCATATTCCAGATAATACTCACCTAACTCTACCAAGTCATAACTAAAAGGCTGACCCGAGGCAAACAATTGCTTAAAGGAGCCGTAACAACTATCCAATGGATGACGTCGCGCATTGATAATTTTTGCGTTTGGTATGGCTAATTTTATCGCCCCAATAAAAGTAAAATTATTAGGATTTTTATCAATAAAAAATAATTTATTAGTACGGTATTTCTCTGAAGTTATAAGATACTCTTGACCCAGCATTTTCCATTGTTCATCCTCAAAAAAACTTAATGCTTCAGGAAATCTCTTTTTAATATTGTATCTATCACGAGTAGTTTGCATCGCCAAAGTAAACTCATGAAGTTCATGTGTACCCTCTACTGCGCTATGACTGGCCAATATTTGCTCAATTAACGTTGAACCTGACCTGGGTAGACCAACTATAAAAATAGGAGTTACATCTGCTTTTTGTACCGGCATTAATCGCATTTCTTCTTCCGACATAATCTCAATTATTGTGTCGATCATGGTCTCAAATTCAACCGGGTCATAAGATTCAGACTTACGCCGAACGGCATTGCACGAACTCATATTTTCAAAAGCTAAATCATAATTTTTTCGACCTTCATATTCCAGACCTAGCGCATTGAAAAGATGCACTCTTCCAAGATCAGATAATTCTTTGTTGGATATTAGCGCCTTCATGGCACTTATCTCTTCATCTAAAAAGCTAAAGGTTTTAAGATTAGCCAAGCTCCAATAGGATTCAGTATGATCAGGTTTAATATTAATCGCCTTTCGATATGCGGTAACTGCCTCATCTTGTTTGCCAATAGTTTTTAAATGATGCGCCATACTACAGAAAGCACCCGCTTTATTTGGTGCTAACTTCAGCGCTGTTTCATAGCTCTCAATGGCAGCTTGATTTTGACCTGCCATCCCTTCAGCGCTCGCTTTAACCATATATGATTCAGCGATCTTAGGATCCAACTGAATGAGTTTTTCCGCACTGCTTATAGCTACCGAAAATTTATCTTGCTCTCTTTGTGCCTTCACTAAATCAGCCCAAGCCCGAGAATAATCTGGAGCATTTTTAACCACGCGTGAAAGAAATATTTCCGCATCGCGATACTTTTCATGCTCCATAGCAATACCTGCAAGTAATCTAGCTGCTTCGACATGGTCAGGATTTTCTTTTAAGATGCTACGATATATATCTTCCGCATTATCCGTTCTACCAGCAGCTTGATGCTCTAATCCCTGAGAAATTTCTTCTTCAAATGCAGTTTTTTGAGTTTCAATATCACTATTTTCATTTTTAATTGAAGTGGCATTTTGATCCTTTAGGTGTGAAGCAAGATTGTTAGCATGATTAATTTTTTGCTCTATTTGTTTGTGCTGTGAATTGAGCTGTTGAACGAATCTATACTCCCTTAATGCTTCAGTTGGTCGACTCTGAACCATTAATAAATCACCGTATGTTTCTCTAGCAATAGAAGATTTGGGAGCTAACTTAGTGGCCTCATTCAAGTAACCTTGAGCATTTTTAAATAATTTTAAAGCAATAGAAGCACGTGCCAGTAGACACAATAAATTTACATCCTCAGGATGCTCAATGAGTGCTGCTTTGCATGCATTGGAGCATAGTCGAGCATCTCCATTTTTTAAATAGACAAATGCTTGTTTGAACAGGTCTTCTGGTTTCAAAGAATTTGGAATTGTAATTTCCCCATTAATAAGATTAACTGCATGTACTTGATTATATAATAACACCCAGACTCAAATTCGCTCAATGCAGTTTATTAAGATAAAATTATTAGACATTAATTTATTAAACAACAAAATAGTAAATAATATTGAAAACTTTTGATAACGCATTAAATAATCAAGATTTCACTATCACCTCAGAAATATTTCTGAGACCTGATACGGACGAGGAAGCTATTCGCGTTCAAGCTGATACTCTGAGAAAATCTGTAGATGCCATCTTAGTAACAGATAACCAATCTGGCCAATTACATATGTCGAGCCTTTCAGCAGGAATTTTACTAAAAAAAGCCGACATCGACCCTATTGTGCAACTCAGTTGTAGAAACCGAAATCGTATCTCACTCTTAAGTGATCTTCTTGGATGTACAGCACTTGGCATTACCAACCTAATGTTAACTCGAGGTGACCGAGTGCCGCTGGAATTTAATCCCAGGCCAAAAGCAATCATGGATGTTAATGCCACTGAATTAATTACCTTAGCAAATAATATTAAACAAGACGAAAAGTTACGGACCAATAATCAATTTCTAATGGGAGGAGTGGTTACCCCATTTGCGCCAAAATCTGGTTGGCCAGCGAAAAACTTGGCCGAAAAAATTGATGCAGGAGCTCAATTCGTAATTACCCATACCTGTCTAGATCTTGATCTTTTGAAAAACTATATGAAGAGGTTAGTTGAGACTCAACTATTAAGACGCATGCACTTGATTGTTGGCATCGCCATTCTTAAGACAGCTGAAGATGCGAGATGGTTTAGAGAGAATAGACCTAATGTAAATATTCCAGCCAGTATAGTGACAAGGCTGGAAGAAGCTTCTGATCCAAACCAAGAGGGTATTGATATTTGTGCCGAACAACTTAATGCACTAGCGCAAATACCAGGAGTCTCTGGTGCTCATATCATAGCTTCAAATAGTGTGCTTAATATTCCTGAGGCAGTTGAAAAATCCGGGATCTACCAGCCTATCTAACTCAACCATTTGCGGATAGTTTTTCGAGTTGTTCCTTGGGAACATAATCAAAGATAAAGGTAATTCGATCTTCTCGCCCTTTATTCATTACCGAATGATTAAGTTGATTATTTATTTCATAAGCCTCACCTAGTTTAAATTGGTAAGGTTGCCCATCAATCATAAAACGAACCCGCGGATTAGTTGTAATTGGCACATGGATACGGTGGCCACAATGAAATGAGGGATGTTTGTCCCAGTGCTGAATAATCTTATTTCCCGCAAGTAATTTTGCCGCCATGGCACGAATAACTGTTCCACCTGGGGGATAACATCTTTCAATAATATTATTCATTAATGGTAATGCTGCATCAGCCAAATGATCCCATCCTGCCTCTTTGGTAATTTCAATCTCAGGCCATCGATCTAAATTAACAAAAATCATTACAATCGATTCGGTAGCTCGATGCACTTCATATTCTTCTTGTCGTTTGAGATTTTCTTTCCAAACAGAATCTTCTAAACCCAATACAGCTTCACCAAGAGTCTTATTATCAACGGGGCCAAGCTCTCGAAGAGGTACCTCAATATTCATACAAACACCCTATATACATTTCACAGTAAATCAACATTATGATAGATGATTCAAGCTATGTTTACTACAACACAGCCACAAGTGTTCCCAGATTCAATCAATTCATGACCATGAGCAATACTATCAAGTGGAAGGGTATGTGCGATCCGGTGGGATAATTGATCTTTCTCAAGGGCTGCAGTGATATCTCTAACCGCATCTGATTTTGCCTTTTCTGGCATCGCATAAACAATAACTAGCCTAATAGATAGATCCATATACATCATACGTAAGAATGGAATTTTTGGTTCGGGAATTTGTGTTGAAGAATAGGTAGCGATAGTCGCTCCTACTTTTATAACATTTAATAATGTAGGTAAATTTTTTCCAAATTCAACGTCTACCACCCGATCAATTTTAGTGCCCTTAGTTGCATCCAAGAGATCAATATCCCAATTTTCATCGCGATGGTTTATTACGATATCAGCACCTAAATCCTCACATACTTTTTTATCTTGCTCATTACTTGCAGTTGAAATTACCTTAGCACCTGCAAGTTTAGCCCATTGAATAGCATAACCACCGACACGTCCCGCTCCACCCGTAATCAATATATGTTGAGCGTCAACTATACCGTCAGAAAAAACACAACGATGAGCTGTCATAGCTGGGATACCCAGACAAGCACCTATCTCAAAAGAGGTTTCTTGTGGCAAAATTACCGCTCGCCTTGCATCAATACTGATTAAGGATGCAGCGGTACCGAATCTTCGCTCATATTGGGCTTGATAAATCCAAACTCTTTCGCCAATCCGATTTTTTGATACGCCAGTTCCAACAGCAATAATTTCACCTGCGCCATCACTGTGAGGAATCACAAATCCCTGATCTAATAAACCTGGAAATGCACCAGCTCTTTTTTTTACATCAGAGGGATTAATTCCAGTAGTAACTATCTTTACTAAAACCTCTCCAGCCATAACCTCCAGATCTGGTTGATCCCCAATCTTTATTACTTGCTTTGCCTCTCCAAAGGCTTCAAACCATGCTGCTCTCATCTCATTCCTTAATCTTAATAATTAATAATGATTAGTTTAAGAGATTTTAAAGATAAAAAAAAACCATTTTCAGAATTTCTGAAAATGGTTTTCAATTTAAATGCCTGGCGGTGTCCTACTCTCACATGGGGAGACCCCACACTACCATCGGCGCTGAGCGTTTTCACTTCCGAGTTCGAAATGGAATCGGGTGGTTCCCACTCGCTAATGCTGCCAGGCAAACTGGTATTGCCTTTAGCAATTTGAAAATTTCTGACATCATCGTGTCGCACACATGTTACTTAACATATTTATTTATAAAGCATTTTGGCGTTATATGGCCAAGCCTCTCGAGCAATTAGTACTGGTTAGCTTCATTCATTACTGAACTTCCACACCCAGCCTATCAACCTCGTAGTCTTCGAGGGCTCTTCAGGGAACTCAAGGTTCCAGGGAAATCTGATCTTGAAGGGGGCTTCCCGCTTAGATGCTTTCAGCGGTTATCCTGTCCGTATTTAGCTACCCGGCAATGCCACTGGCGTGACAACCGGAACACCAGAGATACGTCCACTCCGGTCCTCTCGTACTAGGAGCAGCTCTTCTCAAATTTCCAACGCCCACGGCAGATAGGGACCGAACTGTCTCACGACGTTCTAAACCCAGCTCGCGTACCACTTTAAATGGCGAACAGCCATACCCTTGGGACCTGCTACAGCCCCAGGATGTGATGAGCCGACATCGAGGTGCCAAACTCCTCCGTCGATGTGGACTCTTGGGAGGAATCAGCCTGTTATCCCCGGCGTACCTTTTATCCGTTGAGCGATGGCCCTTCCATACAGAACCACCGGATCACTATGACCGGCTTTCGCCCCTGCTCGACGTGTCTGTCTCGCAGTCAAGCACTCTTATGCCATTATACGCAACGTACGATGTCCGACCGTACTGAGAGTACCTTTGTACTCCTCCGTTACTCTTTAGGAGGAGACCGCCCCAGTCAAACTACCCACCATACACGGTCCCCGATCCGGATAACGGACCTAGGTTAGAACTCCAAAGATATCAGGGTGGTATTTCAAGGTTGGCTCCACATGAACTAGCGTTCACGCTTCAAAGCCTCCCACCTATCCTACACAAATATATTCAAAATTCAGTGTAAAGCTGTAGTAAAGGTGCACGGGGTCTTTCCGTCTAGCCGCGGGTACGCTGCATCTTAACAGCGATTTCAATTTCACTGAGTCTCTGGTGGAGACAGTGTGGCCATCGTTACGCCATTCGTGCAGGTCGGAACTTACCCGACAAGGAATTTCGCTACCTTAGGACCGTTATAGTTACGGCCGCCGTTTACCGGGGCTTCGATCAAGAGCTTCGCCGAAGCTAACCCCATCAATTAACCTTCCGGCACCGGGCAGGCGTCACACCCTATACTTCCACTTACGTGTTTGCAGAGTGCTGTGTTTTTAGTAAACAGTCGCAGCCACCTGGTATCTTCGACCTCCATCAGCTTAGAAAGCAAGTTTCATCACCATTAGAGGCGTACCTTCTCCCGAAGTTACGGTACCAATTTGCCTAGTTCCTTCACCAGAGTTTTCTCAAGCGCCTTAGGATTCTCTCCCCACCCACCTGTGTCGGTTTGCGGTACGGTTCTGTATTACCTGAAGCTTAGAGACTTTTCTTGGAAGCATGGCATCAACCACTTTCCGGCACATAGGCCAGTTGTCATCGTATCTCAGCATTAATAAAAGCCCGGATTTTCCTAAGCTTTCTGCCTACATACTTTCTCCGGGACAACCATCGCCCGGTAGATTTAGCCTTCTCCGTCCTCTCATCGCAGTAATACAAAGTACTGGAATATTAACCAGTTTCCCATCGACTACACCTTTCGGTCTCGCCTTAGGGGCCGACTCACCCTGCGCCGATTAACGTTGCGCAGGAACCCTTGGGTTTTCGGCGTGCGAGTTTTTCACTCGCATTATCGTTACTCATGTCAGCATTCGCACTTCTGATACCTCCAGCATGCCTCACGACACACCTTCACAGGCTTACAGAACGCTCCTCTACCATGCATGCAAGCATGCATCCGCAGCTTCGGTGTATAGCTTGAGCCCCGTTAAATCTTCCGCGCGGGCCGACTAGACCAGTGAGCTATTACGCT
>CABXCS010000007.1 GCA_902510755.1 uncultured Woeseiaceae bacterium
TTAGCAGTGTTGCCTTGATATTCACCAGTAAAATTATAGGAATTAAAATGGGCGTAGTTATTTTGGTTGTACTGACTTATTGCGCTTTGATCAACATATAAACACTGGGAAGTGCAAACATATACTGGTGATGTATAATTGTTACCTGATGTATTCGTATTTTCACTTGTCGAGGTAGTTGTATTTTCATTTGTATTACTAGGAGCATTAACAGGATTATTAGCAGGATCATCACTACTTAATTCTGAGTTATAAGCATCTGATGTGTTACCACTATCTGCTCTATAACCATCGACATTAACTGTAGCTGTTATTGAGTCACTGCCACTATTACAAGTTAGAGTGAAGTTATTAAGACCCACTTCATTAATAAGCACATATTCAGAGCCGGTAGTTGATTTTGTACCTAGCCATGCCCCTGATGCTAAACATGACGTTGCATCAGATGAAGACCAACTCAAACTGACATAATAATCAAGTTCTTGACTGCCCGGCGAGGAAGATAAATTAATAGTTAGATTCGAAGCCACAGAAGATAACGCAACCGAATCCACTAGAGGCGTTGAGGTTGAGGTTGAGGTTAAGGTTGAGGTTGAGGTTGAGGTTGAGGTTGAGGTTACTGGAGCTTCCATAATTGGAGCTACGGAGTATGTAGATATTGTATCACCACAAGCAGTAATAAATAAACTGATAATGATCCAATATTTTCTATCAGAAAGCTTCAGCATAAAAGGGTATCCAGTGATTAATCCCGATAGATAATACACAAAATTTACTCATATGTATGAAAAAAGGTATTTATGCACCTTGTAAAGCCTTTATTTAATTGATTGTTTAGCTTGTAGAGCAGAGTCTTGGCAAGGTTGCGCTCTAGCAACTGAGCGGCTATTTCAGCACAGCGTTATGAATTCACAATGCTACATTTTACTTATGTTTTTTCTAGCTTAAGTCAGCTAGTATTGTTTTATAATCTACACTAAATAGCTGAACTCACATCAATAAAAATTTCGATATAATAATTCTAGGTGCAGGTGCCGCTGGTCTTATGTGTGCCATAACTGCTGCCAAAAGAAATAAAAGTATTTTAATTCTTGAAAAATCCAATAAAGTAGGGAAAAAAATACTTATGTCTGGTGGTGGGCGATGTAATTTTACAAATCTTTTTGTTGAGGCAGATCATTTCTTATCAAACAATCCTCATTTCTGTAAGTCTGCTCTGAATAAATATACGCCATATGATTTTATAACCATGGTCGAAAAACATAATATTAACTACGTGGAAAAAAATCACCACGAATTATTCTGTGAAAAATCCTCAAAAGATATACTCAATATGCTGCTTAAAGAATGCCGTGAGATGGATGTTCTTATCGAAACACACACAGACATAAAGGAGGTATCCAATAATAAAAATGAGGGTACACTTTTTCCTTATCAACTGAAGGTAATAACTAACTCAACTCATAAACATACAGTGCAATGCAAGTCCTTAGTTGTTGCCACAGGCGCCCTTTCAATACCCAAATTAGGTGGAAGTGGTTTTGGTTATGAGTTAGCTCAACAATTTGGTCTTCCGTTAGTTACACGAAGAGCTAGTCTTGTTCCTTTTATGTTTACTGGTGAAATAAAAAATCTATGTGAAAATTTATCAGGCATCTCTTTACCAGTGGCAATCGAGAGTAATAATAAAGTTTTTGAAGAGTCGATGTTATTTACCCATAGAGGGTTGAGTGGTCCAGCTATCCTTCAAATTTCCAATTATTGGAGTCCTGGTGGTGAGATTACTATTAATTTACTGCCAAATATTAATGCAATTGAAGTTTTGTTATCTCAAAAACAAAATATGGAAAAATCGACTCTTAAAAAATATCTTACCACCCTACTTCCAAAAGCATTAGTTACCAATCTAGAAACTCTCTGGTGGCAACCTATTAGAGATCGAGCATTCCTTGAAATAAGTAATGATGATCTAAAAAAGCTTGGTTACAAACTAAATGTTTGGAAAATAAAACCTGCATCAACTGAGGGTTATCGAACCGCTGAGGTGACCTTGGGCGGTGTAAATACAGATGCTGTAGACTCCAAAACAATGGAAATTAAGAGTCACTCTGGATTATTTTTTATAGGTGAAGTTGTCGATGTAACCGGCCATCTTGGCGGTTATAACTTCCAATGGGCTTGGTCCTCAGGATATAGCGCTGGTTTAGTTGCTTAAATTACAATAATAGAAAATAAATCTTCAAAAGTACTGTCAAATCAGCATAACAATACTGATAAGGCATATTGCGTCACAATACCCTTTTTATCTACAACCAATCTTTCTGCCCAGCAATTTTTACCAATAATTCCATAAACTTTTTTCCACTCATATATTTTACTGCCTGTTGAAGTTTGAAAAGTTGATGTTGCCACACCCTTTGTAAGCACGATGTTATCTATATTTTGACCTATATAATTTTCCAATGCCTCTATTCTCTGTGTGGTACCACATCCAGATAAAGAACAAAAAAGTAGGCCCAATAAGATGATATTTTTTAAATGGTTCGTATTCATATAATTTAAATACTTCATTGTTTATTTTAAGGTCACCCAAACGACCTCTATGGGCAAACTGCCAGTATTTCCATACTTAAAACTTTCTTCTGATGTATTTTTCTTCATCAGCCCTGCTGATCCAGCTTTATATAACTGAGAATTATATAGCTCTCCTTTTTTTTTAAATGCCCACTGCCCTCCTTTGATAAAAATATATAGCTGATCTCCAGGAAGATTATGGGTATTGTGCCATTGATCCGGCTCAAGTTTCTGCCTGTGCGCAATAAGGCGCTCATTCTCAAAGAGTAGCTCTAATGATTGATTGATAGAGGAATATGTATTTTTTTTATTCTGAGGATATAAAGGGGTATCTTTTTTTAAGGTTACATAAATTAATTCAATGTCATTATCACCAGTATTTCCTGAATTATGGCCTGCTGATTCTGGAATGGCATCCATCCAACCAACTGACCCATCTTGATCAATTTCTCCATAATACTCAAATTCGCCATCAAGCTTTCCTGACCACTCACCACCACGAATGTGAACATAGAGCTGATTACCTGGGTGCGAATGTATTCCTTCCCATTGTCCTGCACCAACAATTAATTTTTGTAAGATTACATTTTCATTCTCTAGAACAACTTCACCATATCTATAGTCGCCCTCTAGGTTTGGATAAACAAGTAGGTATGGATTTTGCTCTTTGAGAGTCGCACATGACGCCAATAATATAATTAGCAGTAAGGATAATTTATTGAGAATATTTAAATTCATAGGCAGTTATAAAGCTTAATAAATAATTTATGACTCTTTCTGCATAGATGGCCATGCAGCTTCAAGGTATTTGAACATTGACCACAAAGTCATGCCTGCGGACAACAGTAGAAATGTGAATCCAAGCGCATAAACATCAATGCCCAAGATTGGTTGCAGGTAAACCATAAAACCAATACCAAACATTTGTAATGTGGTCTTCAATTTACCTGACCATGATACCGCCACTTTACCCCTATCACCGATGGTTGCCATCCACTCCCTTAATGCAGATATGGTAATTTCGCGACCAATAATGATCACAGCTATGATATCAACATACCAACCTGGATCAGACTGAACAAGTAAAACAAGCACGATCGCAACCATCAATTTGTCCGCAACGGGGTCCAGAAATGCCCCAAAACGTGACATTTGTCCAAAATTTCTTGCTACATAACCATCTAATAAATCTGTAATTGCTGCTACTCCAAAAATAATACCTGCAATCGGTCGAGCACTTTCATTTTGGATGTAGAAACAAATTACAACAACAGGAATTGCAGCAATACGAAGCATGGTTAGTAAATTAGCAAATGTAATTTTCATGTCTATATCATAAAGCTCAGCTATGATTATGCAAATTATTAAAAATTCTAATTGATAGTGATTTACTAATACCATTAATTTTAACTAAATCATCAATGCCCGCCTTCATGACTCCATGTATCCCACCAAATTGTTTTAATAAGTCACGGCGCTTAATTGGACCCAAGCCCTCGATGCCATCCAATCGTGATTGCTTTCTATTTTTGCTTCTTCTTTGGCGATGCCCTGTGATGGCGAAGCGATGTGCTTCATCCCTGATACGTTGGATTAAATGCAAAGCTGGAGAGTCAGATGCAAGATTGATTGGCTGATCCTGCGTAGTTAAGAATAACTGCTCGTGACCAGGTTTTCGGCTTTTACCCTTAGCAACGGCAATAACAACTATATTTGTGATCTTTATCTCGTTAAGTATAGATAGACATTTTGATAATTGCCCTTTTCCACCATCCAAGAATAATATATCGGGAAGTAATTCCTCACCATTTTTTATTCTCTTGTAACGCCTCCCAACGGCCTCAGATAAGGCCGCATAATCATCACCTGCAACAGCAGATTTTATATTAAAACGCCTGTAATCACTCTTTATTGGTCCCGTTTGGTTAAAAACCACGCATGATGCTACGGTGGCTTCTCCGGAAATATGACTAACATCGAAACATTCTATTCTTTCTGGTGTTTTTCCAGACATAAATAGTTCACCCAGTGCATTTAATTGGGCCTTCATAGAAGCTTCGCTAGAAACCTTGCATTCAAGCCCATAGATTGCATTTTTATCTGCCATTTTAAGCCAACCCAATCGATCGCCACGAACTTTATTGCTTATTCTTATTTTTTTGGAGGCTTTTTTTGACAATACATTAACTAGAACATCAGAACCAAGAGCCTCTACAGGAACAATAATTTCACTTGGTGGCTTTGCACCTAAATAATATTGCGTAAGAAAGCCATGCTGGATATCTTGCTTGGTGACATTGCCATTTAATTTAAAAAAATGATTCTTACTCTCTATTACTGCCCCCATTCTTACCGATATAATTGTAATACAATGCACAAACCCGTCAGAAGCAATTCCCAGAATATCTATATCTGACTTCTTGTTAGTTGCTACTAATTGTTTAGCTTGAATTTCTTTCAATCGGCTTATTTGATCGCGATATTTAGAAGCTTCTTCATATTCCTGCTCCTCTGAACATGATTCCATTTGTCTGACCAATGCATTAACGATAGATTTATTATTACCTGCCAGAAATTGCATAGTAGATCTTACATCATTTGCATAGCTATCTTTACTGATCGCTCCAACGCATGGAGCTGAGCATCTCTTAATCTGATATTGCAAACAAGCTCTTGATCTATTCCTAAAATAACTATCCTTACATTGCCTAACCAGAAAAACCTTCTGTAGCTCTGTTAGCGTTTCTCTAACTGCGGTAACATTCGGATAAGGACCAAAAAACTTACCCCTCAAGTTATTAGCCCGCCGCTTAAACTCAATTCTAGGAAAAGGATGCTCAGTCGATATATAAATGTATGGATAGCTCTTATCATCCCTCAGAACAACATTGTAACGAGGCTTGTTTTTCTTAATTAAGTTATATTCAAGAATTAATGCTTCTGCTTCTGTATGCGTGATCGTAATATCAATATTAAAAACTTTTGACATTAATAAATTAGATTTTGAGTCTCTCAGTTCATTTTGAAAATAGTTTGGTAATCGTTTTCGTAAATTTTTAGCCTTACCCACATATAAAACATTATCTTTAGCGCCTAACATACAATAAACACCCGGTTTATTTGGTAATTCACGAAGAAATTTCTTTGCATTTTTAAAATTTTCTGACATTTTCTTATTTTAAAAGATAACTTATACGCTTAAATATATCTTCAAACATCGGTAATGTAAGGCGTTTTGTATTTAAATTATAGCGGCTGCAATGATAAGAATTTATCAACCTAAAATTATCAATACTAAATTCATTCCCATGGCCAAATTTATAATCTGCTTGCCGTAAATTCAGTGATTTGATAACTGCACGATGCGCTATCCCGCCTAGTGTTAAGATAATTGAATTTGTTTTAAGCGCTGTTATTTCATTTTTCAAATAAACATTACAATTATTTATTTCACTGCCAATTGGCTTATTTTGGGGAGGTAAGCACTTAACAGCATTTGTAATCTGACAGTTAATTAATTTCAGGTCATCTTTCATTGAGGTTGATTCAGCTTGATTGCTAAAGCCATATTTATATAAATTTTCATATAAGGAAACACCTGCATAATCTCCGGTAAATGGTCGACCAGTTCGATTTGCACCATGCATTCCTGGTGCTAAACCTACGATTAATAGTTGACCACCTTTATCTCCAAATGCAGGAACTGGTTTACAGAAATAAGACGCATTTTCTTTCTTAACCTTGCCTAGGAAATTACCAAGTCTTTCACATTTCTGACAATGCGGATTATAGGATTCAAGCATGTCTAATAAGTGCTTCTTTATTTAACCCCCATTAGTATAATATGTATCTGATTTTTGAGCATCAAATACTTTAATTATGCCTTTTATTTTATTTAATAAGCCTTACGGAATTGTGAGTCAATTTAGCGGCGACAAAAATACACTAACATCATTTATTGATGATAAGTCGGTTTATCCCGCAGGTCGCCTAGATAAAAAAAGTGAAGGTCTTTTGATACTTACCAATGATGGTCGACTCCAAGCAAGAATCTGTGAACCACAAAAGAAATTATTAAAATATTATTTTGCCCAAGTCGAAGGAGCTCCTAATACCGAGCAAATAAACACATTAAAAAACGGGCTAATGCTTAAAGATGGTCCAGCACAGGCTCAAATCGCATCGTTATCAGATTGCCCAGAGAAACTCTGGGAAAGAATTCCACCTATCAGACACAGGGAAAAAATTCCGACTGCGTGGGTCAAAATTGCAATCAATGAAGGTCGAAAGCATCAAATTCGACGAATGTTAGCAGCTGTTAATCTACCCGTTTTAAGATTAATAAGATGGCAAGTTGGTCCCTGGGAAATAAATGATTTAAAATTGGGTGATGCTATTGTTATGACAAACAAAATAGCCTGGTCTATGGTCAATCATTATTAGCTTTTGCTTGCATACCAGAAATACCCAAAGCTATCTCCATTGCTTGTTCATAATTTAATCTTGGATCAACTTGAGATTTGTAAGCTTTTGATAGGTCTTTGTCGCTCAAACCTCTCGCACCACCGGTACATTCAGTAACATTCTCACCAGTAAGTTCAAGATGGACACCACCTAGATACGTTCCCATTTTTTTATGTACTTTGAATGCGGATTCTAATTCCGAGGAAATATTTTCAAAGCGTCTTGTTTTAGTACCATCAGCAGTAGACTCTGTGTTGCCATGCATTGGATCACAGACCCAAAGAACTGGAGATTTAATATTATTAACAGCTTCTATTAATCCAGGAAGGTGCTTCTCTATAGTGTTGGCACCAAAGCGATGGATTAATGTTATTCTGCCTGGGAGCTTATCGGGATTGAGGATTGTCAGTAACCCTTGCAACCATTCAGATGTCATCCCGGGGCCTATTTTTATACCCATTGGATTAGCTACACCTCGGAAATATTCTACATGAGCGCCCTCAAGTTCAGCTGTTCGCATACCAATCCATGGAAAATGTGTGGTCAAGTTATACCAATTTCCAGTACGCTCAATGTATCTAGTTTGCGATTGCTCATATGGTAAATGCAGACCTTCATGAGCGGCATATATTTCAGCTTTTTGTGAGAGAAATAAAGGGCGCCCTGATGTGGATTCAATAAAGTCTATTGATTCAGTAATTGTACTAATAATTTTATTGTAACGATCAGCCATTTCAGAATGACCCAACCAATCCAAATCCCAATATTCTGGATGATGTAAATCTACAAAACCCCCATCTATCAATGAACGAACAAAGTTCATAGTTAATGCAGCACGCTCATAACCACGTAAGATTAATTTTGGATCAGGTACTCTATCATCACTGGTGAAAGGGCTCCGATTTATAATATCGCCACGATAACTTGGTAATTCTTGACCGTTTTTTGACTCTAGATCAGCTGATCTTGGTTTTGCATATTGCCCTGCCATTCTCCCAACACGAACAACTGGTTTTTTTAGGCCGTACTGCATCACAGTACTCATTTGTAGTAATATCTTTAGTTTAGCAACGATACTTTCAGAAGAGCAATCACTAAAACTCTCAGCACAATCACCACCCTGGAGTATGAAGACCTCACCTCTTTGAGCCGCCGCAATGTGCTCACTTAATTTATCTACTTCCCATGAAGTTACAATAGGTGGTAATTTTTTAAGTTCAGCGACAACCTCTGCTAAATGCTTTTCATCAGGATAGTTTGCTTGTTGCGCTGCATTTAATGCCTGCCAACTAGTCGGTTCCCATGAAATATTTTGCATTTTTATTACCTCTATTAAACTCTAAAAAATATACTTGAAAGAGATTGTGCATGGCTAAACTTATTATTGCAATCATAAGCTTACAGGATATATGTGAAATAATTATTACTTACCTATAGTCATAATCTATAAATTTCTACTTCAAACTACTCAATCATGACTGGAAAGAACATCAAAGGATAGGCAAAATACACTATAAATAAATCTTATAGCTAGTAATGACCTTTTTAGGAGTAAGTTGGAATGAGTATACTAGAACGCCTCGATCTAAATTCAATTAATGCTGGAAGTTGGAGTGGTGGCACACCTATTCAAGCTAATGATGGTAAATTAATTGAATCAATTAATCCGACTACAGGTGAGTTAATAGGTAGTGTTAAAAACACCACCACTGAAGAGTACGAGCAAATACTTACCGCTGCTCAAGAGGCTTTTCTAGAATGGCGGCAAATACCAGCTCCAGTTAGAGGTGATGCAATCAGAAGAGTTGGCGCAGCGCTCAGAGAGAATAAAGATGCACTAGGTAGTTTAGTTAGCTTAGAAATGGGCAAGATTAAAGCAGAAGGTGATGGTGAGGTCCAAGAAATGATTGATATGGCAGATCTTGCGGTTGGACAATCAAGGATGCTATACGGAATGACTACGCACTCAGAGCGGCCAATGCATCGAATGTATGAGCAATGGCATCCATTGGGTCTTGTTGGCATTATATCAGCATTTAACTTCCCAGTTGCGGTATGGTCATGGAATGCCTTTATCGCAACAATTTGCGGTAATGTCAGTATCTGGAAGCCATCACCAAAGACTCCTTTATGTGGAGTAGCTGTGCAAAAAATTTGCAATCAAGCGCTCAAAGATCAAGGTTTACCAGATATCTTCCATTTAATTAATGATGAATCAAATATACTCTCCCAAAAACTAGTCGATGATAGGCGTATAGACTTACTTTCATTTACTGGTTCTTGTGAGGTAGGCAAAAAAGTAGGTAAGAATGTAGCGGCAAGAATGGGTAAATTTCTTCTCGAACTTGGCGGCAACAATGCCATCATAGTAGATGAATCTGCTAACTTTGATATTACCGTTCCCGGAATTGTCTTCGGTTCAGTGGGAACTGCTGGTCAGAGATGCACTACTACAAGACGTGTACTGGTACATGAATCTCGCTTTACAGAATTAAAAGAAAAATTAGTGCACGCTTATCAACAAATACCTATAGGTGACCCATTAGATCAAAAAACACTCATGGGGCCTTTAATTGATGAAAAATCTGTACAAAATGTTGAAGCCGCTGTTAATAAAGTTCGTGAATCTGGTGGTGAAATTCTCTGTGGTGGTGAAAGAGTTGGTAGCAAAGGTCATTTTATCTCACCCATCATTGCAACCGCTGAAAATGAATGGGATATTGTTCAGGATGAAACATTTGGTCCATTATTGTATTTAATTCCATGTAAATCACTTGATGATGCAATAGCTAAACAAAATGATGTAAAACAAGGGCTTTCATCAGCAATATTTACCAACAATCTTCAAAATGCCGAACGCTTCCTCTCCAACTTAGGATCGGACTGCGGCATTGCTAATGTTAATATTGGAACTTCTGGAGCAGAAATTGGTGGTGCGTTTGGTGGAGAGAAAGAAACTGGTGGTGGCCGTGAGGCTGGCTCTGATTCATGGAAAGCTTATATGCGACGTCAAACTAATACCATTAACTGGAGTAGTGAACTGCCATTGGCACAAGGAGTTAACTTCGACGTTTAAGAGAGATATGCTTATATAGTTCTACTTTTGAGCTTTCCAAAGTTGCTCAAGCTCCGCTATATCACATTCAGATACTAGTTTTTCTTTAATGGCGAGATTATATTCTAAAGCTTTAAAGCGAGTGATAAATTTCTTACTAGATCTAGATAAAGCTCTTTCTGGATCAAGGTCAAGATGTCGAGCTAGGTTAACCACTGAAAATAACAAATCACCTAACTCTTCCTCAATATCCCTTGGTGAATGAGTTATTGCATCTTTAAGTTCAGAAATCTCCTCATATATTTTCTCCCAAACCTCGCTTATCTCATGCCAATCAAAACCAACATCAGATGCTCGATCACCCACTATTCTGGCAATACTTATAGCTGAATTCTCATTAGGCAGATCATCCATAATTGAAAATTTAGGGTTCACATGGATTCCTCTTTTAATTTTTTACATAATGATGAAATAATCATAGCAGTTGCTCCCCATATTCTAGCTCCGTTGTAATGATATTCAATCATTGTTATTTCTGTATTTTTAAAACTATGCATACTCTCTTGTTTATTGTCGTCATTTAAAAAATACAAAAATGGGACAGTAAGATAGCTCTCGACTTCAGAAGGAGCAATCACTATATTTATAGCTTTATCAACCAATCCAATTACTGGATGTATCATAAAGCCAGTCAAGGTTGGTATTGAAGGGAGGGTGCCAATAATTTCAATTTCAGTTGAATTTATACCTACCTCCTCTCTCGTTTCACGTAAAGCAGCCTCTAAATAATCACCATCAGTTTGCTCCATACTTCCACCAGGAAAGCATATTTCACCAGCGTGATCTTTTAAATGTTGGGCCCGCTTTGTCAGCAATAATTCATAACGATAATTATTTTTAATAATCGGAACCATAACGGCAGCAGTTCTCATTTTTCCTGCGGTATTATATTTACTTAATGCTTCTTGATGATTTGCACCCACGCTAATAGGTGCGAGAGGATTAGCTCGAAGTGCATCCAGTTTTGCTTCAATATTCAATTTAATTATTCCAATGAATAAAAAAATATTATTCTTTTATTCCACCTTTTGTCAGATCTTTAGGATCTAATAAGCGATCCAAATCAGCTTCACTCAGATCCGTTAGCTCAGCTGCAACATCCTTTACCGCTCTTCCCTCTTGGTATGCTTTTTTAGCAATTTTTGCACCCAACTCATACCCAATTACAGAATTAAGTGCGGTTACTAAAATCGGATTACGGTCCAACATCTCTTTAATATTTTCTTCATTTACAGTAAAACCACAAATTGCTTTTTCAGCCATTACTTTCATTGCATTTGAAAGTATGCTGATACTCTGAATAAGATTATGTGCAATCACAGGTAGCATAACATTCAATTGAAAGTTTCCAGATTGACCAGCAATCGTAATTGCCGAATCATTACCAATGACTTGGGCTCCAACCATGGCAACTGCTTCTGGGATAACTGGATTTACTTTCCCTGGCATAATACTTGATCCTGGTTGTAGTTCTGGAAGTTTAATCTCACCTAATCCAGCCAATGGGCCAGAGTTCATCCAGCGTAGATCGTTCGAAATTTTTATCAAATTAACTGCTAATACTTTTAAATGACCTGATACCTCAATTGCTGTGTCTTGAGTTGAAATTGATTCAAAGAATGAATCCGAAGAGGTAAACGGTATATTCGTTTTTTTAGCGAGCAGTTCAGCAAATTTATTACCGAAATCTGGGTGCGCATTAATCCCTGTCCCTACAGCAGTTCCACCCTGCGCTAACCTCATTAATCGTGACATTGAATCATTAATTCGCTCAGAAGTTCGCTGGAGTTGTGAGCGCCAACCAGTTATCTCTTGGCTCAGTGTAATGGGCATTGCATCCATTAGATGCGTTCGACCAGTTTTAACCACATCTTGATATTCATGTGCCTTACTTTCCAATTCCTTATCCAATTGACTAAGTGCTGGCAATAAATCACCATCAATTGCAATCGCAGCTGCAATATGAATTGCCGTTGGGATAACATCATTACTACTTTGCCCCATATTCACATCATCATTAGGATGAACACTTGTGCCTTTAACAGAAGTTGCTAAATTCGCAATAACTTCATTTGCATTCATATTGGAACTGGTTCCAGAGCCTGTTTGAAAAATATCTATAGGAAATTGCCCATCGTGCTGACCTTCGATGATAGCCTCACAGGCAATCATAATGGCATTAGTTTTTTCTTTTGAGAGTAAGCCTAAGTCATTATTCACTTGTGCTGCCGACCATTTGATGAGACCAAGTGCCGCAATAAATTGTCGAGGAATACAGATCCCACTGATTGGAAAATTATTAACTGCCCGCTGGGTTTGTGCACCCCATAGAGCGCTCTGTGGCACCTCTAATTCACCCATGCTATCAGCAACTTTTCTGTATTTTTCCTTACCCATGAATATCGCTCCGTTATCATATCTCTTTCGTCTAATCATACAGCAAATCGATATCTTTTAGTTCTATTAGTGTATGATTCTTCTTTTGATATGGAAGTGATTACCAATATGAAACGTGACCAGTTAACCTCAATTTCGCCATTAGATGGGCGGTATTCAGATAAAACAGGGGAATTGATTAATATTTTCAGTGAATATGGGCTGATTCGTTTCAGAGTGGAGATTGAAGTCCGTTGGCTGCAGACGCTTTCGAAGCACAATGATATTAAAGAACTTGCTAACTTTGACGAAACAACTAATAAGCAATTAAATGAGATTGTCTCGAATTTTGATATCAATGCAGCACGTAGAGTCAAAGAAATTGAAAGTAAAACTAATCATGATGTTAAGGCGATTGAATACTTTATAGGTGAACAATTTAAAAACAATAAAAGTATTAATGATTTTCTTCACTTTGGTTGCACCTCTGAAGATATAAATAACCTTGCTTATGCAATGATGCTAAATGAGGCACGAAAAAATGTAATCACACCTTTCATGCATGAGCTACAAAGCAAAATAAAGGCTTTTGCTAATAACTATGCCACTATACCAATGCTCTCTAGAACGCATGGTCAAACAGCTAGTCCCACCACTGTGGGTAAGGAATTTGCTAATGTGTTTGCGAGATTAAACAGACTTGAAAAACAATTTTCAGTAATTGATATTTATGGAAAGTTTAATGGTGCTGTAGGTAATTTCAATGCTCATCATATTGCTTACCCAGATTGCGACTGGCCCAAAATTAGCTCTGATTTCATAAACTCCCTCCAATTGAAACCGAACTCGCTCACCACCCAAATTGAACCTCATGACTGGATGGCAAATTATTGCCACAACCTTATACGTTATAATGTTGTTCTAATAGATCTATGTAGAGATATTTGGGGTTATATATCACTAGGATATTTCAAACAACGATTAGAGAGAGATGAGGTTGGCTCATCTACGATGCCACATAAGATTAATCCAATTGATTTTGAAAATGCTGAGGGTAATCTTGGTATCGCAAATGCCTTACTCGGTCATTTTGCAGAGAAATTACCTATTTCACGCTTTCAGAGAGACTTAACCGATTCAACTGTGCAAAGAAATCTAGGCGTTGCTATTGGGCATAGCATAATTGCTATCAAATCTCTTCTCAAGGGAATCAACAAATTAGAAATCGATGAAACTATCATTAGTAACGATATTGAAAATAGATGGGAAGTCTTAGCTGAAGCCATTCAAACAGTCATGCGAAGGTATGGTATTCCAGAGCCTTACGAAAAACTAAAGGCACTTACGCGCGGTAACGATATTAATGAATCTATTTTGGCGGACTTTATACAATTGTTAGATATACCCCAAGATGCAAAGCAAGAATTACTTGAGCTAACACCATCAAAATATACAGGACTAGCCTCTAAGTTGATCAGATAAAACTAACTATTTAATATAAGCGTTACTCAGGAAAATGGATACATCAGTAGATAAAATTACTAATAAGAAAGTTATTGTTGGTTTATCGGGTGGCGTTGACTCTGCTGTTACTGCGCTTCTTCTCCAACAAAAAGGTGCCAATGTTCAAGCGTTACATATGACCAATTGGAATGATGAGGACGGTTACTGTGGTGCCGCTGAAGATTTACAAGAAGCAAAAAAAGTTTGTAAAAGTTTATCTATACCGTTACATCACGTTAATTTTGCTAAAGAGTATATGGACCTGGTATTCAAAGATTTCCTACATGAGTATAAAATTGGAAGAACGCCAAACCCAGATATTTTGTGTAATCGTGAAATCAAATTTGGTGTTTTCAAAGACTATGCATCGAGACTTGGTGGCGATTACATTGCCACTGGACATTATGCAAAATTACGAAAATCAAATAATTCAGTAGAGCTAGTAAAAGCAAAAGATTCAAACAAGGATCAAACATATTTTCTACATGCAGTTGACTCTGATGCTTTTAAAAATACATTATTTCCTTTAGGTGATCTAACTAAAGAAGAAGTTAGAGAAATCGCAAAAATGAATGGTTTATTGAATTTTAACAAAAAAGATAGTACTGGTATTTGCTTTATAGGTGAGAGACCTT
Source organism: uncultured Woeseiaceae bacterium (assembly GCA_902510755.1). GTDB lineage: Bacteria > Pseudomonadota > Gammaproteobacteria > Steroidobacterales > Woeseiaceae > SP4260. Next base: position 14,668 of record CABXCS010000007.1, read on the forward strand.
TTCAAGAGTTTTTAAAAAATTACTTACCGGAAAAACCAGGTTCTATTTATGATAAAACAGGCAATTTAATGGGACAGCATAATGGGTTAATGTATTACACCATAGGACAACGGCAAGGATTAAATATTGGTGGTCAGAAAGATGGAAATGGTGCGCCCTTTTATGTCATTGAAAAAGATATTGAAAAAAATAACTTAATTGTCGCACAAGGTGACGACTCTAATTTATATAAGCAAGGTGTAGTGATCAATAAATTCTCCTGGTTAGGTAATGCAAACAATCTTGTTCAAAGAGATAAAAAATTCCTATGTCATGGGAAAATTAGATATCGGCAAGCAGATCAAGCTTGTGAAGTTCATATGCTAAATAACCAAAAAGTAAAAATAATATTTAAAGAAAAGCAGCGCGCATTGGCGACTGGGCAAGCAACCGTTTTATACTCTAATGATCGTTGCCTAGGTGGTGGTTTCGTCGATGAAATTGTTAGTTAAAAATAATAAATAATTCACAGAATCTCCCAAATTAAATCAAACATCGGCTATAATTCAGCCCCAATTATAAATTTATTTATTCATTAACCGTAATTTTGGATGTCCACTATGGAAAACAGCTTTGGCTCTCACTCAGTCCTAGAATTAAATAATAAAAACTATGAATACTATAAACTTGATGCAATTGATAATGATAAAGTCAAGTTGCTGCCCTATTCGTTAAAAATTTTACTCGAAAATTTACTGCGTTTTGAAGATGGAATAAATATCACTAAAGAAGATATTCTTGCTGTAGTTAATTGGGAACCAAAAGCTAAGCCCAGTAAAGAAATATCATTTACTCCGGCTCGTGTAATTTTACAGGATTTCACTGGTGTTCCAGCTGTTGTTGATCTTGCTGCTATGCGAAATGCAGTTATCAATCTTGGTGGAGAAGCAAATAGCATCAACCCATTGTCACCAGCAGAGCTTGTCATTGATCACTCCGTTCAAGTTGATAATTATGCCAAATCTGATGCATTGACGTTGAATAACGAAATCGAATTTAATCGTAATGAAGAAAGGTATTCATTTTTAAAATGGGGGCAAAATGCCTTTGAAAACTTCAAAGTTGTTCCACCCAATACAGGTATCGTACATCAAGTTAATCTCGAGTACCTAAGCCGGGTAACTTTTGATAAAAAAATAGATGATAGGCATGTAATCTACCCTGACACAGTGGTTGGAACAGATTCTCATACCACAATGATTAATGGACTTGGGATCCTTGGTTGGGGAGTTGGTGGTATTGAAGCCGAAGCTGCGATGTTAGGTCAGCCAATTACCATGCTGATCCCCCAAGTGATTGGATTTAAATTAACTGGTAAGTTACGTGAAGGCACAACTGCTACCGATTTAGTATTAACTGTAACTGAGATTTTACGTGAAAAAGGTGTAGTAGGTAAATTTGTCGAATTCTTTGGCAATGGTCTTGACGAGCTTCCACTGGCAGATAGAGCTACTCTTGGCAATATGTCTCCAGAATTTGGTAGTACATGCGCAATATTTCCCATTGATGATGAAACACTTCGTTATTTGGAATTATCTGGTCGTGATAAAGAACATATTGAACTAATAAAAACCTACTCAAAAGCACAGGGGTTATGGAGAGACAAGGATCAACCTGATGCCAATTATAGTGACTTGGTAGAGCTAGATATGAGTAGCGTGGAACCAAGTATTGCTGGCCCAAAAAGACCGCAAGATCGAATACCGCTCAAAGAAGCTCACTTAACTTTTGAGCAGCACCTAAAATCTGCAATTAAAGACCGTGAAAGTGATGGAAAGATAGATATTAATATCGAAAATGATGCTTTTTTAATGAAGGATGGTGCGTTATTAATTGCTGCAATAACTAGCTGCACAAATACATCTAACCCTGCCGTTATGATTGCAGCCGGCTTACTTGCCAATAATGCAATAAAATCAGGTCTCAAAACCAAACCCTGGGTTAAAACTAGTTTAGCTCCAGGATCCAAGGTTGTAACTGATTATCTTAAAAAAGCTAAACTTAATGAGGCGCTTGACCAACTTGGTTTTCAGACAGTTGGCTATGGCTGCACTACTTGTATTGGGAATTCTGGCCCATTAATGACCGAAGTCAGTAAAGGTGTTCATGATTCCGAATTAATCGGTTGCAGTATCCTATCCGGAAATAGAAATTTTGAAGGTAGGATACATCCTCAAGTTCAAATGAATTTTTTAGCCTCCCCTCCTTTGGTGGTTGCTTATGCTATAGCTGGAAATATGCAGCATAACTTAACAGAAGAGCCATTAGGTAAGGATCAGAAAGGTAATGACGTATATTTAAAGGATATCTGGCCAACTCAAAAAGATGTGAGTGACACACTGATGTCGTCTATCAATTCTGATATGTTTTCATCTAGTTATAATTCTGTTTTTGATGGTGATGAAAACTGGAATAATATTAATACTTCTACCGGTGAAATTTATAGTTGGGATGAAACATCGACTTATGTAAAGCACCCACCTTATTTTGAAGGAATGACATTAATTCCTGACCCAATCAATGATATCAAGAGCGCAAGAGTGCTTGCTTTGTTGGGTGATTCTGTTACGACTGATCATATTTCACCAGCTGGTGGTATCGCAAAAGACAGCCCTGCTGCCGATTACCTTCGTAACCAAGGTATACATGAGCAAGATTTTAACTCTTATGGATCTCGACGAGGTAATCACGAGGTGATGATGCGAGGTACATTTGCAAATATTCGGTTACGCAATAAGCTGGCTCCTGGCACAGAAGGTGGATGGACAAATCATCAGCCAAGCAATCAAAAGATGACAATTTTTGAGGCAGCCAATCAATATAAAAAAGATCAAATTCCATTAATAATTTTAGCTGGAAGTGAGTATGGTACCGGCTCATCTCGAGATTGGGCAGCAAAAGGTACCCTCTTACTTGGTGTAAAAGCTGTCATTGCGAAAAGTTATGAGCGAATTCATAGATCTAATTTAATTGGCATGGGTGTTCTACCATTACAATTCAAAAATAATGAAGATGCTGAATTCCATGGTTTAAATGGTACGGAGGAATATACTGTGTCAGACCATATTGACCCAAATAATAAAATGGCAGTCGTTACAGCAAAAAGCCCTTCTGGGGAAATAAAAGAATTTGAAACTCAAATCAGGATTGATACACCTAAGGAGAGAGACTATTTTGAGCATGGTGGCATCTTGCAATTCGTTCTTAGGCAAATTGTAAGTAGCAAATAGCAATCAAATTAAGCAATGTCAGATTACTTGATAGATATTGGCGCTAACCTAACTCACAGCGACTATGAAAATGATCTTAACGCAGTCATAGATAATGCTTTAAACTGCAATATCAAGACACTTATTATCACTGGCGCTACTAAAGAAGAGAGTATTAAAGCTCACGAATTAACATTGTCTCGTACAGATAACTTGTTCTGTACTGCAGGTGTTCACCCGCATTATGCTGATACTTACGACCAAGAAACTGAAAAAGTAATTTATGATCTTGCTACAAGAAATTCAGTGGTTGCAATTGGCGAGTGTGGGCTAGATTACTTTCGTAATTTTTCTTCTAAAGATTCGCAAATAAATGCATTTATAAATCAAATAGAAATAGCTAAAACTGTCGAATTACCACTATTCCTGCATCAACGCGATGCTCATAATGATTTTGTAAAAATAATGGAAGATCATTATGATCAATCAATCAAAGGTGTTGCTCACTGTTTTACTGGGACCAAGGAAATGTTAGCTGAGTATTTAGAGATGGGCTTATACATTGGTATAACAGGTTGGATATGTGATGAGAGACGCGGTGTTGAATTACAAAAAATTGTAAACCAAATTCCGCTTGATAAAATTATGATTGAAACAGATTGCCCTTATCTGCTCCCGCGCACATTGAAACCAAAACCAAAATCAAGACGTAATGAGCCTAAATTTTTACATGAAATTGTTAAAATGATTGCTTTAAATACAGATTACAGTAGTACTGAAATTATCAATCAAAGCACAAAGAATGCAAATAGATTATTTAATTTACCGATATTTAACAATGATTTATGATTACTATCTAATGTATATTTTTATTTAAAATATCTTTAAATTCGTCCATACAGGCATTAATACTATGCATTGAGCTGGGCTTGTCTAGTATGGAGGCTAACTCAGGTGGAATAGGAATATCTTGGCCAATGAGAGGCTCAACAATTGTTTCAAATTTGGCAGGATGTGCTGTTGCTACAACTATCCATTCATTATCTTTCTTAAGGTCACTGCCAAGCTCATGATAAGTATGTGATGCAGTCGCTGTATGAGGGCACAAAATTATATGATCTTCACTATAACTACGTTTGATCTCACGCTCAATCATATTGTCACTAATAGTAATTGCTGATATGCAATCATTCAGACTATTGATATCACCATAAAAACTACTTAGACGCTCCATATTGCTTGGACTCCCAACATCCATAGCATTAGCTAATGTCTCTATACTTCTCCTAGGTTCCCATTCTGCCCCATTTAAATAGTCGACAATCAATTTATTTTCATTTACCGCAAGAATAATATTTCCGATAGGCAGGCCCATATCTCTAGCCATAACACAAGCAAGTCCATTACCTAGATTGCCAGTTGGAATAATATAACTGGGTTTAATACCACTCGATCTATAATGGCTCATACTCGAATATGCGTAATATACGCTCTGCGGCAATAAACGACCTAGATTAATACTGTTCGCTGATGAGAAGCGATAATTAGTAGAGAGCTCGTCATCAAGAAAAGCTTTTTTTACAATTTTTTGACAATCATCAAATGTTCCTTTAACTGAGAGGGATAATATATTATTACCCCAGCATGTTAGTTGCTTTTCCTGTCTTTTTGAGACTTTCCCTTCAGGGAATAACACAACAACCTTGGCATTTGGTAGGTCATTAAAAGCAGCAGCTACTGCTCCTCCAGTGTCACCTGATGTTGCCACTAATACAACTAATGGACGTAATTGTTTTGCGTTTAAACGGCTCATACATGAGGCTAAGAATCTCGCACCGACATCTTTAAATGCAGCAGTAGGACCATGAAAAAGCTCCATAATCGAATATCCTGGTGAGATAGTTTCTGTAGGTATTGCAAAAGAAAATGCTTCATTCACTATCTCACTCAAACTCTCTTCTAATAATGAACTTTTAAAAAATGGTTGCAGGAAACGCAGTGCCATATCTTGAAGAGATTGCGTATCGCTAAGGTCGTTATAAGTAAAACTTGGGAGTTCTGTTGGTATAAATAGACCACCATCGTCAGCAATTCCCTTTGTCAGCACTTCTTCAATTCTATAATCTTTTGTGCCACGTGTGCTTACGAAATCCACAATCACTCTTCCAGATGAGCGCCAATTGAGTTTAACGGACTTACCCAACCTTGAGAATTAATTTTATGTTGACTGAAAATATCCATCATTGCTATTTTTATATCTTCAGCAAGCCTATCCTCACATAATGCAAAAATACTTGGTCCGCTACCTGATAATGAACATCCTAAGGCGCCTCCATCGATAGCAGCTTTTTTTACCTCATCAAAGTGCGCCACAGAATGAGAGCGTTGAGGTTCTATGATAACATCTTTTAAATTATGCCTTATTAAGGCTAAGTCATTTTTTTGAAGGCCAATTAAAAATCCAGCTAAACAACCTTGCTGCTCCAACCATTGACTCATGGAATAATTTTCTGATAAAGAACCTCTACTTTCCGCTGTATTTACAATCATATCAGGATGAACTAGCACTGAACTAATATTGGTTGGTGTATCAATGGACACCATCCCTGGAAGGGATGATGAAGGACAAAACACCATCCCACCAATTAAACTTGGTGCAATATTATCCGCATGGATGCCACCACTAGCAAATTTCTCACCCTCAAGTGCGGCTGAAAGAAGCCCTGATAAAGGTAAAGGTTTGCTTAGCAGGGCATTGGCAGCAACTGCACCAGCTACTGCAGAGGCGGCTGAACTTCCCATTCCTGACTGTAGCGGAATACCCTTATGAATAACAATCTCCAACCCGCCAGATTGTTTTTCTGCTCTCCATAAGGTGCCAGCTGCAATAGAGGCTGTATTTTGAGATGCGTTTTTTGATAAATCTTCATGAGGATTATTATTTAAATCATATATTTCTTTGATCATCACGCCCTCTTCTTCGACCCTTCTTGCTGAGACTCGATCACCTACTCCACTTATCGCTAGTCCCAGCATGTCAAAACCGACAGCAATATTACCTATTGATGCAGGAGCAAATGCAGTTATGTATTTTTCACTCATTTTTCTATTTTATACTTTTTACTAAATCGACAATATTTGCTGAAATACCAGCAGCAGTGACTCCTGCACCAGCGCCTGGACCTTGTATGATCATAGGATTATCAGCATATCTATCTGACTGTATTTTGACTATATTGTCAGTTAACTGGATATTACTAAAGGCGTGGTCATCAGCAAACTCTTTGATACCTATGAAAACATTACCTTCTTTATCGATTGATGCAACATATCTCAACGTCATATTTTTATTTCTTGCTGTCAGATAACGCTCATGCATCACAGCATCAAAATCTGAAAATCTTTCAAGAAATTCATCAACACTAAGTTTAGCTAGTGAATCAGGAAATAGACTTTCAATTGAAAAATCATTAATTTCAATTTTTCTACCAATTTCTCGTGATAAAATGGTTAATTTCCTAGCAACATCCATGCCTCCGAGATCATCTCTTGGGTCTGGCTCGGTATAACCACTTTCTTTGGCCTCAATAACGATTTGTGAAAAAGGTTTTGTGCCATCATATACATTAAACAAATAAGCTAATGTACCTGAAAAAATTCCCTCAATAGAGTGGATTACATCCCCAGTCGCAATTAAATTTTGAATAGTTCCAATGACTGGTAATCCAGCAGCAACGGTTGTCTCATAGAGGCACAGTGATTCACTTTTCTGAATTTGTGTTTTTATAGCCTGATAATAAGTTTGCTCACTGCTAAATGCTTTTTTATTAGGAGTTATTACATTAATCCCCTGCCCTAACCATTCCTTATATTTCGCCGCAATTATATCGCTAGAAGTACAATCTATGATTAATGCATGACCATTTATGGAAGAGTTTTTTATATGCGATGAAAAAATCTCTAAATCAAAATCTAAGGGTTTTTCTTTCTGACAATCAATCCAATCAGTTATACCCAAATTACCATCATTAAGTAACATTACTCTAGATGAAGCTATTCCTTTAACACTAATATCTAAACCAAAAATATCTTGTCGGGCAACTAGATGGTTGTTAATTTGATTAAGCAGTTCGCTGCCAACCAAACCTGGCCCAATTAATCCAATCGAAAGTGAGTATTCTTGTCCAAAAAAGATAGCATGCAGATCATTTAATGCTTGCTCAACATCAGCTGAATCTATAACCGCAGAAATATTTCTTTCTGATGATCCTTGTGCTATTGCTCTAACGTTTATACTAGATTTACCTAAAGTGCTAAAAAATTTACCTGCAATGCCATGCTGACCAACCATATTGTCGCCAACAACCGCTAATACTGATAAATTTTTAGTAATATCAATATTAGTGATTAAACCAGAATCAATTTCTTCAGAAAATGCATTATTTATTTGCTTAAAAGCTAGCTCAGTTAATGACTCTTCTATAGCTATGCATATTGAATGTTCAGAGCTTGCTTGAGAAATAAGAGATACGGAAATATTTTCATCTTTAAGTGAGGCAAATAGTTTATCCGCAGTCCCGGGCACACCAAGCATCCCAGTACCCTCAACATTGATTAATGCCATAGACTCGATAACAGTAATACCCTTTATTTCTCTATTAGCATCAACTTTAGATGAAATTTTAGTACCTCTATTGTTAGGTGAGAATGTATTCTTGATATAAATTGGTATTTCTTGATCCACTAGAGGACTAAATGTTTTAGGATGTATAACTTTGGCTCCAAAATATGCAAGTTCCATTGCCTCATTATAAGATAGATTTGATATTAATCTGGCACTCTTTACCATATTCGGATCAGCACTCAAAACACCATCTACATCTGTCCATATAACAAGTTCTTTTGCATTGAATAAAGAAGCAAAAATTGCTGCAGAATAATCACTACCATTTCTACCAAGATTAGTTGGCAATCCATCGTACTTAGATGCGATAAAACCTGTTATTACATAAATACTGGATGGTGAAGAGGCAATTAAAGAACTAAATTTTTCTCTAGATTTGATCCAATCAACACTATCACCTAAATTTTTTTCATTTAGGTATAAAATTTCTCTACTATCTATAAAATTTGATTCATTTGAGCTGATTAATTTGTTTAGATAAGCACTTAATAACTGAGCTGACCAAAGCTCTCCAAACCCCGCTATGATATCACTTCGACCTTGAACCTCTGAATGATCTTTACCATCAGATAGTTCAAGAATTTTTTGAATTTCTATAAAATCTTCAGTTACTTTTTTTAAATATTTATTTGATTCTTCTTCATCTAGCAATTCGCTTGAAATTAATGAAATTCTATCCATGATAGATCTATATTCATTTGATACTGACAATGATGAGGCTGAATAATTTTCTGATAACTTAATTAATAGGTCGGTAAAACCCCCCATTGCAGACACAATTATGCCATAACGTATTTCTTTATTAGCATAATACGAATCTAATATGATTTTAGAAACTCTCACAAAGCAAGCAGTGTCAGCAAGGCTTGAGCCGCCAAATTTGAATACTTTGCATATTTCTTTTTTTGGAATATTCATATTTTTGAATTTTTTCTTGTTATATATTCAGGACCACCCTATTAAGCAAAAAAGATTATACATGATTATTATAATAAAAAATTTAAAAGGAGACATGGTCCTTCTATTTCAAATAGGTTAATTCTATTTAAAATTACAACTTTTTTCGTAGGTAAGTGATATTTAATTATCTAAGACAATTTAATGGTTATAATAAGTTTAATATAGTTTTATTGTTTAATTAAATTAAAGAAATTATGGTTAAATTAATTTAACCACCTCGATCGATTAAAATTATTTTTTGCAAAAAAAAAGGGTATTAATGACAATTACTGAGAAATGGCTAACGATGGTTTTATTATGCCTATCTGGCAGTGTTATATTTTGGTTACCTTTATTCTCAGACATCTTCTATATTCCTATGCAAAATGCTTTTGGGTTTACAAAAACACAAATGGGAATTCTCTTAAGCACATTCGGAGCTGTATCTCTTCTGGCTTACTTTCCTGGAGGATGGCTAGCAGATCGATTTTCACCTCGTAAACTTATTACTATTGCGCTTTTAATTACTGCATTCGCAGGATTTATTTTTTCGACATTACCCTCTTTTGAAATCTGCCTGATATTGTTCGCGATCTGGGGAATAACTAGCGCAGGTATATTATGGTCAGCAATGATCAAGGCAGCACGTTGCTGGGGTAGAAAAGAAGAACAAGGAAAAACATACGGTATACTTGAAGGAGGTAGAAGTATTTCAGATGTGATATCAACAACGATTTTGTTAGCAATTTTTGCATATAGCAGTAGTGTTGAAAAAGCTGTTTCCGAAATCATCATAATGATATCTTTTTATATTTTGGTTCTGGCATTTTTTGTTTGGCGAACCATGAGAGATGATATATCTAACGACAAAAAACAGCCAAAAGTGACCATAAATGAAATCATTTATATCTTAAAATTACCTGTCATTTGGCTGATCGCGCTCATAATAATGGCCACCAATACCGCAATGTGGGGAACGCTTTTTTTTACACCTTATGCGACTGAAGTATATGAATTAGGTGAAGTTGGTGGTGGCGCTATAGGTGTAGGTAAATATTGGGTCACACCTTTTGCAGCCATTGCAGCTGGTTATTTTGCTGATAAAATTGGACCCGCAAAAGCTATTCTAGGGTTTTGTACTGTAATGACTATTGGCTTCTTAATTTTTACCCTTATTCCTGGGTCGCCAAAACTTTTACCTTTTTTGATTATTAATGTTGCCGCTCTCACAGCTGCTGTTTACGCTCTTAGGGGAACTTATTTTTCTCTCTTGGAGCAAAGTAACGTGCCACTGGCAATCACAGGCACCGCAACAGGTATCATTTCAGTGACTGCGTATACACCAGATATATTTATGCCCACTATAGGAGGTATTATTTTGGATACTTATCCGGGTGCTATTGGTTATCAATACTTGTTTCTAATCATTTCCTTCTTAAACTTGATTGGCCTAATTGCAGCTTATTTTATTTATCGAAAACTTCAAAAAGTAAAGGCAAGATAAAATAGAGGCGCTTACCTCAACTGATTGTCATTTTTCTCCAGTATGATCTAATCTAAAGTGCCGCACCGCTATTAGTTTATCGTTACCCTTCCCACCAAAGCCCATCAGGATCACCGGGATAAATTCCCAAAAAATTACCATGTGCTTGATAACCTAGTAGCCTACTAACCTGCTCTGGATAGCTTTCCGCAACTTCTCTTGGCATAAGTAAATATTGATTATCTTCCTGACGAACCCAGCCCAGAGCATAGGAGATAAATAAACCCATGCGTGGTGTCGCAGAAGAGTTTGCTCCACCACCATGGATTGTTGATTGCAACCAAAACAATACCGACCCTTTTGGCATAATAGCTTTAGATACCTTGGCATCATCAATGTTTCTAAATGCCTCAGTATCTTTATTCTTGACTCCCTTAAGAACCTCTGGGTCATTCACAACACGGGTAGCACCATTTTCTTCGGTAAAATCAGTTAGTGCCCACATTGACTGCAACTGAAACTCAACACCAGGTTTAGTAAGATGTGTAGGATAAAAATCACCATCGCGATGTAATATCTGAGCCTCTTCTCCAGGATGGATTTCAATAGCGGTCATACTGCCAACCTGATAATTATCACAATGTCTTTTCAGTACAGCATCAGCAACCCCCAAAGCAGTGGGATTAGTTAATAACTCAGCTGATGAACGGGATGACATCAATACCGCCCCTAACCTGAGGGTTTTATAACCATTAAAATCATTTTCAAAATCTTTACCTTGTGCATCTAATGGTTTCCGTAATTCTTCTTTAACTTTATTGATTACGCTTTTGGAGGCCAAATTACGAACAATAACACCACCCTCCTGCAATAGTGTCGCGGCAATAACATCTGCTGATGTTTTTTTATCGTATGATTTAACCATTTCTACCCACGATTGTAATTTTATAGAATATAGCAGCCGTACTTTGAAGGAAATTCATTTAGATTATAAATTTTTTTTAACTTAGTTTAAATGATCCAAATCAATATTTTTATCTAAAATCACTCTATATATTTTGATTAACCACTTTGTGTTTGATATCTACTATTTAAATTCATCCTTTAACTCTATCCCTAGTCCAGCTTTCTTGGGTAGAGTTATTTTTCCATCATTATCTAATGCAAAAGGATTATGCTCAAGAAGATCAGTAATAATACTGTGCGGCATATATTCAACCATACAGAATTTATCATCGGTCAATGTTGCTTGTAATTGCAAATCAGCGGCTAACCCAATAGCAGTATTCCAACCATGGGGGATCAGATGAAGCTTATATTGATTAGCAACGGCGCGAATAGCTTGCATCTTTGTTAAACCCCCTACTCTAGTACAGTCAGGTTGAATAATATTCATCGCATTTAGCTTTGCTAGTTTCTCAAAATCCTGCAAGAAGATAAAATCTTCAGCACCTGCAATCGCAACGCGACTGACTGTTGTTAGTTTCGTATAGTCATCAAATGCATCTGGTGAGAGTGGCTCTTCAAACCAGAGGTAATTTAACTCTTCTAATACCTTTGTTGTTTTAACAGCCCAATCATAATCAGGTATCCAATTTTGATCTGAGCCAAAAACATCCAGCATTAAAGGAATATTTTCACCGACGATACTGCGTGCAAACTTTAATAATTTGGCTTCACAAAGGTCCCACTCACTATCTGTTTTGTCACTACCTCGATGACCAAAATTATCAATACTCAACTTAATGGCTTTAAAGCCTTGTGCTAGTATTGCACGCAATCTCAGATCAAATGCATCTCCAGGTGTGGCTAGCGTAAAGGGTAAAAGGACTGTCGCATAAGCTAACACACGATCACGCTTTCTTCCGCCTAATAATTCACTGATGGGTTGATTTTGCTCTTTACCACGAATATCCCATAGTGCAATATCAATAGCGCTCATTGAGATTGCCATCTTGTTATCATGGTGGTGAATTATAGTTGGGTCTTGTTGATACAATTCCAGAACATCATGCATTTGACCCACATTCGAATAAGCAGAACCAAGACCAGTAATGCCTTCTGAAGTAGTTAATTCTATAAGAGTCGTATTTTTTTCTATGCCATCACCCCAATCCACGGGGGGCAAAGGAATAATTTTAGTACTTTTTATCACGAAAAATAATCACTCATCAGCCAAGGGCAATCTTTAAACCACTAATTAATTTATTAATATCCTCATGCGTTGTATAGTGGAGAAATGATAACCTGATAGCACCTGGATCCTCTTCTATGTTCATATCTTTGAAAATCCTGGTGGCATCGAAATCGCCGTAAGCAACCATCAGTTTTTGTTTCTCTAGCTCAGTCGCAACAAATTTGACAGATTTCACAAGCGGTAAAATAGTCACTGTTGATGCACGAATAGTCGGATCATCAGGACCGATAATCAAAACATCTTTGCGTGTTTTTAGAAAATCAAGTAATGGTGTTAGTAATGAGATTTCATGATCTTTAAATAACTGATGGAGTTTTTGACCTTTAACAGCACTCTTAGGGTTGCCATCAAAATGATGCGCATAGACTGCATCCAGGTAATCAACTACTCCCGCTACAGCAGCTACCTGAGCATGGTCAGGTCCAGCCGGATATAAGCGGTAATGTGGCTCATCATTATAATAAAAATGCGATTGATTAGTCATTTTATTAGCCAGTTCACGCTTCACATACATTGCTCCCAAGTGAGGACCCCACGTTTTATAGAGTGAAAATAAGTATATATCTGCGCCCAATTCTTTAATGTCAGGTAATCCATGAGGTGCATAAGAAACACCATCAGCAACAACTATGATGTCAGATTTATGAGCCTTGTTGACGATTTCTCGCACTGGATTTATTTGCGCAACAAGATTAGATGTATGAGGGAATGCAATTAATCGAGTGCGATCTGTAATGAGCTCATCAAGGTCATCTATGCTTAATTGCCCAGTTTTATCATTGACATGCCAGTCAATGACTACAATGCTATGATATTTCAAACGTCGCCAGGCGCTAGAGTTAGCCTCATGGTTTTGGCATGAGATAATGATCTCATCGCCTTCTTGCCACATTGGGTATAATGCTTGAGCTAAAACATAAACGTTCTGTGATGTTGAAGGCCCAAAACTAAGCTCATCTTTATTAATATTCAAATAAGCTGATAAACGAATATAAGACTCTTCCATCCTGTTCTCGGCTTCAGTTGATGCCGGATAGGGATAGCCAGGTTGCACCTTAGTTTGTGTATAAAAAGTCATTAATCGATCGATGACCTGCTGACACATATATGAACCACCAGCATTTTCAAAAAATGACCACCCATGTAGGGTTGGATCACGAAAAGCGGGAAAATGTGATCTTACAAAATCAATATCAAGGTTCATTTTTTTCTCTCTTTCTCTTAGAAAATATCTAATTTTTGTCGTAATTTAATTCGTGTAAAAAAACATCAACACTAAGTTCAGAGAGATATAACTGTTTCGGTTAGCAGGACAAGGGATGGTGGGGCGTGTAGGGATCGAACCTACGACCGGTCGGTTAAAAGCCGAATGCTCTACCTCTGAGCTAACGCCCCAATTGTCCAGTTAGTTATAGTTAATCTTTTTAAATATTTGTCGAGGATGATACCTAACCACACGCAAATCTCAAGAGAATAAATTTATATATCAGCATCTCTCTAAACTATTCATGCTTACTTTGTTAATTTTAACCTAAATACCCCTATCGTCCATTATTTTTATACGTTGCTCAGCATTCTTGGCAGCGGTAGATTGAGGGTAATTATTTTGCGTTCTCATGAGAACAAGTCGTGCCTCACTGAAATTTCCCAGTTCAAAATTACAATATCCAATTTTTAAAAGTGCGTCTGGTATTTTTCTTGATCTGGGGTACTCATTTATAACTTTTGTAAACTGCAATAATGCTTGCTCATATTGCTTGGAAGCATAATAAGATTCAGATAACCAATATTGAGCATTATCGATCAGACTACTGCCTGGATAGGCTGTCATGAATCGAATAAAAGCCAATGACGCCAATTCGTAATTTTGTTCTTTGAGGAGCTCAAAAGCAGCTGCATAATTTTCTTCATCTGTGCCGCCAGGAACCGGCAACTCTCCAAATACAATTTCCTCTTCATTAACCACATTCATCGTATTCAGCGCACTAATGGATCGCTCTAGGTCCTGTAAACGATCATCTAGATCGATATAAAGCGCTCTTTGTCTCTCCTGTGTTGCTTGAGACTGATAAGCTAAATCTTCTGTTTGCCCTTGAATCTGACCAACTTGACGTTGAATTTCATCTAATTGGCGTACAATTTCGATTAAACTTTGATCATTTGGTCTTTGAGAAGGTAATGAATTAGAGGAAGATATACGGTCATTAGCATATGAATTATCCACAGGTAAGTCAGCGCAGGCGGCCATCATCAAGAAACTGATAATAATCAGTAAGTATCTATACATATCGTTGAAGCAACTTTAATTTATTACAAGCTCAACCCGACGATTCTTTGTATATGAAGACTCATTACTTCCAAATTCAACAGGTTGCTCTTCACCATAACTAACTGTAGAAATTTGATTTGGCGCCACACCATTAAGTAATAACATTCTTCTCACTGTTTGCGCTCTTCTTTCACCTAAGCCAACATTATACTCACGTGACCCTCTTTCATCAGCATGACCCTCAAGACGAACAGTCATTAATGTATTTGCATTCATATTAGCTGCATGTGCCGCTATTAAGTCATCATATTCAGCGCGAAGTTCAGAGCGGTCGAAATCAAAATATATGATTGTCCCCAAATCATCTGACATACTGTCATCAGACATAGTTTCATATGAATCACTACCATCCATACCCATGCCATAAGTAGATGTGTCATCATTAGAAGCGCTGTCCATAGTTGAGCTAGCGCCAGATCCGCCCTTTGGTGGCGAATAAAGCGTACACGCCGACATCGTAAATAATAAAGATCCTACCAACAACCATTTCAACCGCTTCATCTCTAACTCCTTACTTTTTTTAAGCTTAAACAATTTAATATATGCATAATTTAACATATAACTATAATTTTAAAAATGGGGACCAGACAGGTTCTCTTATATCACCATTTTTCGATGCCATTCTTTGCCTCACCAGGCCATCCGCAGTTACTGTCTCTAAGACACCATTTGATCTCATCTTTGTCGCATAAATCAGTGTATCACTATTTGGGGCAAAACTTGGTGATTCATCTTGCATTCCATAAGAAAGAACCAACAGATCCTTTTTTGCTAAATCATAAACTGCAATTCTATAATCACCTCGGTATAAATGCACCATTGCAAGTTTTTTTCCGTCGGACGATAACCTTGGTCTCGCATTATAAGTGCCCTGAAATGTCACTCTTTCAGCTTTATCGCTATCAAGTGCAATTTTATATATTTGTGGTGCACCACCCCTATCTGAAGTGAAATAGATTTCTTTTCCGCTAGGCGCCCAAGTTCCCTCTGTATCTATAGATCTATTATAAGTAATTCTTTTAAGCTCTCTTGTGGCTATATCAAGAACATATATATCTAAATTTCCATCTTTTCCGCCAAGAGTAAGAACCAACTTTCTTCCATCAGGAGAAAATGCTGGCGAACCATTAATACCAGGTCGCTCAGAGATTTTCCTTCGATTGCCTGTTCTTAGCGTCTGTAAAAATA
This sequence comes from uncultured Woeseiaceae bacterium, assembly GCA_902510755.1. Taxonomy (GTDB): domain Bacteria; phylum Pseudomonadota; class Gammaproteobacteria; order Steroidobacterales; family Woeseiaceae; genus SP4260. The sequence goes on from CABXCS010000007.1 coordinate 30,736, forward strand.
TAGAAGCAGCATCGCCTTCGAAAGATACATAGGCTAGCTGCCGACTATCTGGCGACCAAGCTGGTGACATTATCGGATCTTTAGAAGACACAATAATTTGCTCATTCTCACCATCTGAATCTGAAACTATTAATGAATAATTTGTATTATCTTTGGATATATTAGCTTTAACATAGGCAACTTTAGTATCAAAAACACCTCTTACACCAGTTAACTCCTCATAAATCATATCTGCGATTCGATGACCTGATCGTCTCAAGGTGTTTAAGTTAGCGGGCATTCGATATCCGACTATTTGCTCACCTTTATATATGTCAAATAACTGAAATTGTATATTAAATGAATTTCCTTTTGCCTTAGTAATTCGACCTACAATTACAGCTTCAACACCCAAGATTGACCAGTCATCAAAATCAATTTCAGCGCCAGTAGTAGGTTTTTGTAACATATTTTCAACTGGCGTTGTCGAGAATCTACCACTTCGCTTTAAGTCATTAGATATTATCTCAGTAATATCGATGGACAGTTCAGGCATGTCTTTTGAGAGCCCAAACGGAACAATAGCAACTGGTGTTTGTTTTCCAACACCTTGAGTGATTCTTATGGTGAGCTCCGCATGTAAGCCTTCACAAGATATTAAAACTAAAAATAAAGTTATTATTCGTTTAATTTGCATCTATTTCCCTTTTCGAACTTATTGATATGGCTCAAAAATAAAACGTAAGTTTCTTTCAAATAATGCAGGATCTTCGGGATCCGGAAGTGGTGACGCTTTATAAACAGCAGCTTCAACAGATCGACGGACTGATTCATCCCCATTACATCGCTCAACTATGACACTTATAACCTCTCCGCCAGGGAGCTGCCTAACACTGACTATACAACTAATTCCTTTCTCTGCTGATGCTGGCTGAATCCAATTATTTTCTATTTTTCTACCTAAGGCAAAAGTATACCTTGTTAATGCTCCTGATCGAAGAGCATCTAGACGTTTTTGCTCATTTGCTAGTTCCCTATCCAGTTGCGCTTGTTTTTCTGCTTCTTCTGACTCTTTTCTTTTTTTTTCGTTCTCAGCTCGCTGTCTTTTTATGTCATCTTGCCGTTCTTTTTCAGCGTCAATTCGTTGCTTCTCAAGCTCTTGTTCTTTTTTTAATTTAGCTTGAGCTTCTTTTATCTTTTTTTCCTCAGCTATCTTTTGGTCATTAAGACGTTTTTGCTCAGCTTTCCTTTTATCATCCTGTGCTCTTTTTTTCTTCTTTGAGATTCGAATTCTTTCATCCTCAGCATCTGCAAGTCGCTTTTTTTCTTCAGCTGCTTTTCTTTCTTGCTCACGTTTTTTTTTGGGAGTGATTAGGTTTTTTTCATCTATTAATGATGCTTCAATCATTAATGGTCTGGTTGATATGTTTGCATCTGATTCTTTAAAAACCAATATCATTGTTGCGAAAATAACGATATGAAGAAAGCAAGCCAGTGTCATTGGGATAATATTATATTTATCATGCATAGAAATCTTCACTCTATTACTCTGGTATTGGATATGTATTTAATGGGTCCGTTACAAAACCAATATTTCTTGCTCCTCCTTGCTGCAATAGAACCATTGCGCCAACTACGTTCCCATAAGGTACCGAACGATCAGCTTTAACCAACACCATTGTACTGGGCTGGCTATTTAAGACAGCTCTAGTTCGCGTAACAATTGATTCAGCATCTTGTGGTTTTTCTTCGTCATCACCAACATTAATATACAAACCACCTTGTGCATCGATACTCAAAATAAGCGGAGTTAAACTAGAAGAATCAGCAATTGGTTCTGCTCCAGCCTGAGGTAAATTAACTTTTATCCCTTGAGTAAGTAGCGGTGCTGTCACCATGAAAATTATCAATAAAACAAGCATGACATCAATGTATGGCACTACATTAATCTCACTAATTACTTTTCTTTTCTTTAACACGATCGATTACTACTCACTTTTATGCAATTCATGTCGCTGGAGGATGCTTGCAAACTCTTCCGAAAAACCATCATACCGTATCTCTAATCGTGTAACCTTATCAGCAAATCTGTTATAAGCTACTACAGCTGGTATTGCAGCGAAGAGGCCCATTGCGGTAGCAATTAAAGCTTCAGCTATACCAGGGGCAACCATAGCTAAGGTTGCTGATTGCACGCCTGCTAGAGCTCGAAATGAATTCATAATCCCTATCACTGTTCCAAATAACCCTACATAGGGGCTAATTGAACCAATAGAAGCTAGTGTCGCGAGACTTTGCTCCAATTTGTCCACTTCACGCATTTGGGCAACACGCATCGCACGTGAACATTCTTCTACAACTTTATCTTTTGCAACAGATGGTTTGGTTGAGATGCGATTAAAAGCTTGAAAACCCGATCTAAAAATAGCAGCCATTCCTAAATCATTATCATTATTTTTATTTGAAGTTTGATAAAGAGCAGTTAAGTCGCCTCCCGCCCAGAAATTAGATTCAAACGAATCTGATGCTGCTTTAATTCTTTTAATCAATTTCTGTTTAGTAAAAATAATACTCCATGAAGCCACTGATGCAACCAGCAATGAGAACATAACTAATTGCACAACAAAACTTGCATTGAGAATTAAATTCAAAAAAGACATATTAGTAGTCATACTCTAACCTCTATTTTAATTAATCCTATTTTACCCATTACCATGAAGATCGGCATCATAATCTTTACTAACTGGATTAAGCCCAAAATGTAAATAAGCATTTTTTGTTGCAACTCTGCCACGTGAGGTTCTCATTATGAAACCTTGTTGAATTAAATATGGCTCTATTACATCTTCAATGGTTCCTCGTTCCTCACCAACAGCTGCGGCAAGACTCTCTATACCAACTGGCCCGCCATCAAACTTCTCAATCACGGCTAGAAGCAGCCTCCTGTCCATTGAGTCAAAGCCATTTGGATCAACCTCAAGCATATCGAGCGCGTCTTTAGCAACTTTTTCAGTTACAATTCCATCAGCTTTTACTTCCGCATAATCCCTAACCCTTCTCAATAAACGATTAACTATCCTGGGCGTACCTCTCGCACGATTCGATAGCTGCTTACTTCCACCCTTATCTAATGACAGATCCAAAATATCTGCTGAACGTTCTGCAATTTGAGCAAGTTCACTAGTTTCATAAAAATTCAATCTTTGAACAATTCCAAATCTATCCCTTAATGGTGAAGTCAGTAAACCTGCCCTAGTAGTTGCGCCAACCAATGTAAATCGTGGTAAATCTAGTTTTATTGATCGCGCAGCTGGACCTTCCCCAATCATTATATCTAACTGAAAATCCTCCATTGCTGGGTATAAGACTTCCTCAACAACTGGATTTAAGCGATGAATCTCATCGATGAATAAAACATCATTAGGCTCTAAATTCGTTAGTAAGGCAGCTAAATCACCTGGCTTTTCGAGAACAGGACCTGATGTCTGTCTAAGTTTTACGCTCATCTCATTAGCAATAATATGAGCTAAAGTCGTTTTACCCAGGCCTGGTGGTCCAAAAATTAAAACATGATCTAATGACTCTGATCTATTTGTAGCTGCTTGGATAAATATTTCCATTTGATCGCACATATTCTTCTGACCAACATATTCTTGAAGAGATTGCGGTCTTATAGCGCGATCAAATGCCTTATCATCCTTTGATTCATCACCACTAATTAATCTGTCATGTTCAATATTATCCATTTAATCATTGGCTCTTTTTAGCGCCTGTCTAATTATATCACTGGCGGTTAAATCATCACCTTTTACAGATGACATTAATTTCTTCACCTGTGCCGTTTTATAGCCAAGTGCTATTAATGCGTCAAAGGCTTCACTTTTTGCGTTATTTTTCTCTGTAATATCAACACTCTCGATCACTCCATCTTCTGACGTAATAAGTCGATCTCTCATCTCAATGACAAGTCTGTCAGCGGTTTTTTTTCCAACTCCAGGTATTTTTACCAGTGCATCACTATCTTCCATTCGAACATATTGCTCAAAAATACTGATGGTCATTGATGACAGAATAGCAAGTGCTAATTTTGCACCAACGCCATTAATTTTAAGAAGATTCCTAAAAAATTGACGATCATCAATATCACTAAAGCCAAATAATGTCTGAGCATCCTCTCTAACTTGAAAGTGAGTATAGAGAAATATTTCACTCCCTATTTCTGGTTGAGCGACAAAAGTTGCAGTAGATAACTCTATTTCGTAGCCAATACCAGAAGCCTCAACCAATACCTGAGGAGAATGCTTAGCTAGAAGTTTACCTTTAATTGACCCAATCATTACAACTCCTTACTAGCAATTTGGTTGAGTGAGTTTTGAACCGCTCTATGATTGGAATAGCAGAGTGCTGCAGCAATGGCATCCGCAGCATCCTCAGACGGCACTCCATCAAGACTCAATAATGAAACTATCATATGTTGCACTTGTTCTTTTGTAGCTGCCCCTGTCCCAACAACAGCTTTTTTGATTTCTCTTGGTGAGAACTCATGTACCGAGATATCTGACTTAAAAGTAGCGCAGATAGCAGCTGCTCTGGCATGCCCTAATTTAAGAGCGCTGGATGGATTCTTATGAACAAATACATTCTCAATAACCATTATGCTGGGTTTGTATTCATCAATAATCTTTTGAATAGATTCGTTAATGAGTTTTAATCGCTCTATAAAGTCACCTTTTATGCTATTAATGATGCCACTAGTAATATATTTGGTTTTTCCCTCCACTATATCGATAATCCCAAAACCAGTTATTCTAGATCCCGGATCAATACCTAATATACGCTCATCATTGTATTTCATTACTTCATATCTTTGCTAAAATCTCATCTGATATATCCGCATTGCTAAAGACTGCTTGAACATCATCCAAATCCTCCAAAGCGCCAGTCAGTTTTATCATGGTAGCAGCATTTCCTTCGTCTAAGTTGGCAATAGTTGAACAACGCATTGTTATTTCACGCTGAATAGGCAAGAAACCTTTTTCAGTCATTGTTGAACAAAATACTTCATACTTACTGGGATCAACTATCACCTCAAATGAACCATCATTATCAACAATAAAATCATCTGCGCCAGCATCGATAGCCGTTTCCATTAGAATATCTTCATCTTCATCCTGGCTGTATGACAAAACACCCAATGAAGAAAACAAGTATGCCACTGAACCGTCTGCACCTAAATTACCACCAAACTTTGAAAATGCATGCCTTACATCAGCCACGGTTCTATTTTTATTGTCAGTAAGACAATCAACAAGAACTGCTACTCCACCTGGCCCATAACCTTCATAACGAATTTCCAAATAATCAATACCTTCCAGTTCACCTGCACCACGTTTGATCGCTTTAGAAATGTTATCTTTTGGCATGCTTTGTGATTTTGCTTTATCGATTGCTAATCTTAATCTTGGATTAGAGTTTAAGTCAGAGCCACCAAGCTTAGCAGCAATGGTAATTTCACGAATTAATTTTGTGAACAACTTACCTCTTTTTTTATCTTGTGCGCCTTTCCTATGCTGAATATTAGCCCACTTACTATGACCCGCCATAAATCATTACCATTTCTTAATAATTCTATAAGTTGTTATCATACCGTTTAAATTGCTAGCAAGCATCAACGAAAGTGGATAATTAAGATAAAAAAACTCTGCATTATGAAAGAACATAAATTTAAAATAATTCTTGAGCAAACAAGATTGTTTCTTGAGCAGCCGCTGCTCAAAAAAGCGCCGATTCATATTAAACAGGAAAGTCTCCAGCTGACTGAAATACTTGAGCCATTAAAAATAGATGATAAATTTACTTCAGTGGCACTTTTATTTCCATTTTATCGTGAAAATATAATATCACTCACCCTCCTTCAAGAATATGATTTATACGAATTAAATGAACCCCTGAGTCATCTTCTTAATTTAGAGAAATTTTCCTTACCAGATGGATTTTCAGATCAACAACAACTATCAAGCAAAACCTCAGCATCATTAAAAAAAATGCTCCTATCCATAACAAACGATCCGAAATTGATACTCGTGAAAATTGCTATACACCTCCATCAGTTAAAAAATGCAAAAAAACAAGACAAATCAACAAAAGAAAGGCTTGCTATATCAGCCCGAGAAATCTATTCGCCCCTGGCAAATCGCTTAGGATTATGGCAATTAAAATGGGAATTAGAAGATCTTTCTTTCAGATTTCTTAATCCAGTAATATATAAAGATATAGCAAAACTATTAAATGAAAAAAGACTCGAAAGAGAATTGTTTGTAAGTGATGTAATTAGAGAAGTGAGTGCAACACTAATCGATAACTCTATTAGAGCTAAAGTAACAGGTAGGCCAAAACATATTTTTAGTATTTGGAAAAAACTACAGAGAAAAAATGTATCAATTGAAAAAATCTTTGATGTTCATGCGGTCAGGATATGTGTTGACGAAATTTCAGTTTGTTACCAATCACTTGGGGCTATTCATAATTTATGGACCTGTTTACCTAACACTTTTAACGATTACATAGCCAACCCTAAGAGTAATAACTATCAATCACTCCATACATCAATAATTGGACCTAAAGGAAAAACAATTGAAGTACAAATAAGAACCCATACAATGCATCATCGTGCAGAACTGGGTATAGCTGCACATTGGCGATACAAGGAGAATGTACAAAAAAATGTTAACGATAAATATATTGAGGAAATAAGAAATTATCTAGATGATGAAAATATAGAAACTGATAAATCAGAAACCGCACTTGATTCAGATGAGAGAATTTTCGCCGTTAGTCCTAAGGGTGATGTTATAGAAATGACTAAAAATTCTACACCTTTAGATTTTGCTTACCACATACATACAAATGTTGGTCATTCCTGCATTGGTGCAAAAATTAACGGCAAAATTGCTCAACTAACTCAGAAAATTAACAATGGTGATGTAGTTGATATTATCACCGGAAGTGAGCCAAACCCAAGAAGAGATTGGCTTAACCCGCAACTAGGTTTTATTGCATCGCCAAAAACACGCAGTAAAATAAATAATTGGTTTAGAGCTAAGAATAAAGCGATCCACTTGAAAGAGGGTAAGGAAATTTGCAATGATGAATTACGAAGATCCAATATCTCAAACATATCTATTGAGGTTATATGTAAAAAAATGAATATAACTGATCTAAACACTCTATATATTGGGCTTGGCTCCAATGACATCAGTCCCGTGGCAATAACTAATGCTATTCAATCCCTACAGAAAATAAAAAACCCTATCAAATTAAGTAAAAATCCATCAAAAAAACAGGCTAACTTTTCATTAAATCAAATAACAGTTTCAGGCCTCGAGAAATTGATGAATAATTTATCACAATGCTGTAATCCATTACCGCCAGAGAAGATTCAGGGTTACATCACTCTTCAGAAAGGTATCAGCATTCATCGTCAAGATTGTAGAAACCTGTTAAATATGGCAAAAAATACGCCAGAAAGAATTATCGAGGTCAACTGGACATCAACAACAAATAAAAACAACTACCCAATTAATCTTGAAGTTATAGCTTATGATCGTCGAGATTTACTTAGAGATATAAGTAATATCCTGTCAGAAGAAAAAATCTCAGTTAGTAATATTAATAGCAGCGCTGACAAAAACTCAATGCTAGTAAAGATACAGCTCCATATTATGGTGCCAAACCTTCCTTCTTTGAGTAGATTGATGGTTCGTTTTGAGCAATTAAAAAACATTGTCTCAGTTACAAGACAATAAATTATCGTTTATTAGGAAAATTTAATGCCCGATTATCAACAGCCAATGATGCCTCATGGATAGCTTCAGATAAGCTAGGATGGGCATGTACTGTTCTCTGAATATCTTCAGTGCTAGCTTGAAATTCCATTGCAAGAACTAATTCGCCTATTAACTCACCTGCCATTGGGCCAATTATATGTACGCCTAATATCTGATCATCCTCAACAGAGGATAATATTTTTACCATTCCTGAAGTTTGCTCCATTGCTTTAGCTCGACCACTCGCTGCAAACGGGAAAGTACCAACTTTGAATTCTATTTTTAAATCATTTAAGTCGGATTCATTTTTTCCTGCCCAAGCAATTTCTGGCGAAGTATATATTACTGATGGAATAATCTCGTAATTAACATCAGCAACCTCCCCAGCAATCAGCTCGGCAACCATAACTCCTTCTTCGGATCCCTTATGTGCCAGCATTGGCCCTCTGACACAATCACCTATTGCATAGACATCAGGAATGCTAGTCTCACATTTGTCATTAACACTAATAAAACCACCATCCTCTAATACAACCCCACTTTCATCAGAAAACAAATTTTTAGTGTAAGGTTTTCGCCCAACAGCAACAACAACACGATCAAAGATTTCAGTTATCTTTTTGGCACCTTTTTCATAAGTTAAATGGGGTTTTCCTTCAATTGTGTCTACGTCGTGAACCATAGAATTAAGATTAATAACTAGCCCTTGTTTTTTAAATTGACGGCTTGCCTCATCAGCTATATCTCGATCCGCTACATTAAGAAATTGAGGAAGAGATTCAAAAATTGTAACTTTTGAGCCCAGACGACTCCATACACTCCCAAGCTCTAATCCAATAACACCAGCTCCAATTATAGCAAGACTATCTGGGATACTTTCAAAGTCTAGTGCGCCCCATGAATCAACAATTAAGTGTTCATCGAAGGGTATTGATGGTAATTCAATGGGCATTGATCCGGCCGCTAGAATTATATTCTTTGCTTCAATTATAGAAACTTCATTTTTATCATTGGTAAATTCAACTTTTTTATCTCCAAGGAATTTACCATGGCCTACTAATGCATCAACTTTATTTACTTTTAGTAGGCCTGAAACACCACTTGTAAGATTGTTAATTATACCATTTTTGCGTTTCTGCATAGCAGTAATATTAACTGTAGGTTTAGTAATATTGATACCATGTTTATCGAAATCATGAACTGCTTTGTGGAATAACTCAGATGATTCCAGTAAGGCTTTTGAGGGTATACAACCAGCATTCAAACAAGTTCCTCCAAATGAATATGATCCATCTCGATTTTTCCACTCATCAATACATGCCACGCTCAGACCAAATTGGCTGGCCCTAATAGCTGCAATATATCCAGCTGGCCCACCACCAATAACGATAACATCATAAATAGCTTTCATAGGGAATCTACTATAATTCGAGCATTAAGCGCTCAGGATCTTCAAGCGACTCTTTTATGCTCACTAAAAATAATACTGCTTCCTTACCATCAATTATACGATGATCGTATGTTAGTGCTACATACATCATTGGTCTAATCACAATTTCCCCATCTACGACAACTGGGCGTTCTTTAATACCATGCATGCCTAATATCGCACTTTGCGGAGGATTTATTATTGGTGTAGATATTAATGATCCAAAGGTGCCACCATTTGTGATCGTAAAGGTTCCATTAGTCAGATCATCCATATTGATAGAACCATTTTTTGCTTTTTCTGCTAACTTTGATAATGATTTTTCAATATCAGCAAAACTTAATTCATCGAGGTTTCTGATGACTGGGACCATGAGACCACGATCTGAAGATACCGCGATTCCAATATCAAATCGATCATGGTAGATAATATCTTCACCCTCAACCGAGGCATTTATTACTGGAAACTTCTTCAATGCCTCCACAACGGCCTTTCCAAAAAACGACATTAAGCCAAGCTTAATAGAATGTTCTGCAAAAAAAGATTCTTTGTATTTCTTTCTCAACTCCATCACTTCATGAAGATCGATTTCATTAAAGCTTGTCAGCATAGCCGCATTCGCTTGCGCCTCAACCATACGCTCTGCAATCTTTGCGCGCAGTCTAGTCATTGGTACCCTTTGGTCGCCCAATTCATGCTGTTCCACCTTCTCTTTCTTATTCTTGTCAATAGGTCTTTCAATATCATTTGTGGTTGAATTCTCAGCATCTTTACTTCTAAGGTAATTCAAGACATCGGATTTAGTAAGTCGGCCATTCTTTTTGCTGCTTTTTATCATCGAGGCCTCTAAATCATGCTCTTCGAGTAATTTTTTCACTGCAGGACTGGTTTTTTTTACGCTATCTTGAATAATCACTTTATCTTTTGCGCTCACCTTTATGTCATTATTTTTGTTAGCATCACCAGCATCTTGAGCTGGAATTGAATTTATTTGCCCTTCAGTCATGATCGCAAGAATGTCACCGCTTTTCACGATGGAGCTACCCTCCACTAAAATTTTATCGAGAACACCAGTTTTAGGTGATGGTACTTCAAGCACAACCTTGTCAGTTTCTAGATCCACTAAATTCTCATCACGAGTTACTTTGTCGCCAACATTTTTATGCCAACTAATCAATGTTGCATCAGTGACTGACTCTGGAAGAGGTGGTACTTTTATCTCAATTGTCATGATCAATAGATCCTATAAGTAAATATTTTTAATTAACTTTATATTTTAAGGTATTGTTTATTATCATTTTTTGTTGTTTATTATGAATCTTCAGAACACCTACTGCTGGAGCTGCTGCACTTGGTCTTCCAGAGTAAGTTAATTTTTGATCTGTTATTGCATGCTGCAATCTATGCCTAATTTGATACCATGCGCCCTGGTTCTGTGGCTCCTCTTGACACCATACTACTTCTTTCAAATTAGGGTACGTTTTTATCGTCTCATTGTACTGCTTTACTGGAAATGGATATAATTGCTCAATTCGCACTATAGCAATATTTTTAATCTGTTTTTTAACTCTGTATTCATTTAATTCAAAATATATCTTACCGCTACATAATACTAATCGTTGAACTTCATTGGCTTCTAAATTTGCTTGATCTATTATAATTTGTTGAAAAGATCCATCGGTTAGTTCTTTCAAGCTTGAAACCGAAGATTTATTTCTTAATAAGCTTTTCGGTGTCATA